>CAYOEO010000011.1:0-51628 GCA_964403125.1 uncultured Pseudomonadales bacterium
TCAAAGATGTCGCGTTGCAGTTGCTCGGCCGTTTGTTGGATGCGGTGTTAGCCAAACGCAAAGAGCGCGTGGTGATTATGGGTGCGACTTCTGGTGATACCGGTTCAGCCGCGATTGAAGGTTGCCGCCGTTGCGACAACATCGATATTTTTATTTTGCATCCGCATCAACGCGTTTCAGATGTGCAGCGCAAACAGATGACGACTGTACTCGCGCCCAATATTCACAACATCGCGGTGCAAGGTAATTTCGATGATTGTCAGCAAATGGTAAAAGATTCGTTTGCCGATCAATCTTTCTTAAAAGGCAAACCGTTAGTGGCGGTGAACTCGATCAACTGGGCGCGCATCATGGCGCAAGTGGTGTATTACTTTTACGCCGCTGTGCAACTGGGTGCGCCGCAGCGTGCGATGCAGTTTTCTGTGCCGACCGGCAACTTCGGCGATATTTTTGCAGGCTATGTGGCCAAGCGCATGGGGTTGCCGATTGCGCAGTTAATCATTGCCACCAATCGCAACGATATTTTGCATCGTTTTATGAGTGGCAATCGTTTGGAAAAAACCGAGCTGGCGCACACGCTGTCGCCGAGTATGGACATCATGATTTCCAGTAATTTCGAGCGCATGTTGTTTGAGTTGCACGACCGCGACGGCGCGGCAATTGCAAAATTAATGGATGATTTCAAAAGCGGCGCGGTGTCGATTGATGCGGCGCGTTTCGCTAAAGCGCGTGAGTTGTTTGCCAGCCTCGCAGTGAGCGATGAGCAAACCTGTAAAACGATCGCGCAAGTGTTGGCAGAAAGTGAATATTTGCTGGATCCACATTCGGCGATTGGTGTGCAAGCCGCGCGCGCATGTCGCAGCAGCAAAGATTTGCCAGTGATTACGCTGGCCACCGCGCATCCCGCTAAATTCCCAGAAGCTGTGCGCAAAGCGGGCTATCCGCAAGACCCACCGCTGCCTTCGCACATGAGCGATTTATTTTCGCGCGAAGAGCGCTGCACCGTGTTGCCAAAAGATTTGAGTGCTGTGCGTCAATTTATGACGGCAAATATTCAGCCGTAACATGCCATGATGCGCAGCGAAGTTCGAGTATTCCTGCGCAGCTTGCCGCTCTGGCTGCGGTGTTTTGCGGTTGCTTGGTTGGCGCTGGCGGTTTATTGGCAGTGGTTGGCGCACAGCGACGGTATCTTTGGTGAAATGTGGGATACGCTGCCTGCGTTTCGTCAGATCAGTGAATTGGGTGTTCTCGGTATCGCGCAGGAGCTGCTGCGCAAATATGCGCAGGTGCATATTCTCGCAGTTCCCAAATTGTTTTTTTGGATTGATTTTGCGTGGTTCGGTGCATCCGGTCGCTTTATTCGCACAGCGTCATTTCTGGTTTCGTTTGCGTGTGCTGGGTGTTTGCTGCGCATTGCACTGCGCGATTTTCAGCGTCCCATTGCCTGTACCATTTTTGCGTTACTATTGTTCTTCAATCCACTGCAAGCGTATGTGATTAATTGGGAGTCACTGCTGCAATATTATTTATCTGTATTGTTTGCTGTATTGGCTTTGATGACTGGATGGTATTGGCAGCGGCGCTTGTGGCTATCGTGTTGCTTCTTAGTGTTATCCGCTTTTTCTTGTGGTTCTGGTATAGCTGCCATCGCTGCATTTTCTTTTCTTTTGTTGGTGCAGTGGCTTCGCGGTAGAAAATACTCTTCAACGGTTTGTTTCTGTTATGTGGTTTTTTTGTGGGTAATGGGATATATCTTGTTGCCTGATGCAACGCCTAATACCGTTATACAAAATGAGTTTTCATTTTTTTGGACTGCGCCCAATTTACTATTGCAATATCTAGCTTTTCCATTCAGTGCATGGGGTGATTTCCGCTGGCTGGGTGCATGGATTTGTTTGTCTGTGTTGCATAGTGTGTGGCGCTGTTTGATACAGCGTCCTGGAACATTATCTGATCATGTGTTGATATTGTTTTTTATCATTGCCTGCACCATTGTTTGGGGGCGATATAAAACCATGGGTGGTGATGGTGATGTGTCGCGCTACTATGTTTATATGGCGCCGTTGTGGTATTTCTCGTTGCTAAAATGCTGGAATACTAAAAACAGGTTGATTGGTGTGTTGGCGGGCATAGCTGTATTAGGTATGCTGTTGGCTAGTATTGCTTCATCTGTTGTTCTGGGTAATTACGCCAACAAAATGGAGATGGCTAAAGTTGTTGCATTAAACGGCAATATGCAGCATTTGGCGCGCGTGCGAGAAGATGTGCTGCGCAGTTTGCCGGCAACATTAGAAAATAGTCGCGATTATCTGCGCGCACAGCAGATGGATATTTATTACCAATTGCGCACATCGGTTGAGCCGACTGATGCCATTTGTCGTGCAAGTGTCGTGCGAAAAACGCCAACAACACGCAACAAATTTGTAGATTACATTCTGCAAGAAGATTCAAAAAATGCAGAAAAAATCAGGAAGATTTATTTGGCGGATAAGCAGGGTGCGGTGCTGTATTACGGTACAGCGTTTGCTGCGCAGACACATATTGCGGGCTGGAATATTGCGCTACGCGATGTGCGTTTGCGTGATTGGCCACTGTTACTGCCTGTGCAGTGGTTGCCGTTGGCAGAGCGGCAACTGTTTGTGCATTTGCCGCGTGCGGTTGATCTGAGTGGTTTGCAGTGGTTGGGTGAAGATCGACACAGTAATTTGTGTCGCTTGATAATTGAAAAGCCGCTCAGCGCGGCTCAAGAATGAACAAAGGAATATGCCGCACACCTTCGGTGCGCGCACGGTATTCGGCAAAATCCGCGTAGATAGTTGTGAGTTTTGGCCACAATATTTTTTCTTCTTCCGCACTGGCAACGCGCGCCAGCATAGGGCGATTGTGCGCGCCGATTTGAATTTCGCACGCGGGCTTTTTCTGTAAGTTGAACATCCAGATGGGGGGTTTCGACATACCACCTTTGGAAGCTGCAATCACTACCGTTTCGCCTTGTTCCAAAAACAATAATGGTGTGCGACGAATCGCGCCGGATTTATGTCCGGTGCTGGTGAGAATCGCAACGGGCGTACCGAGAAAACGATTCCACACGCGACCGCCGGTAGCGCGATACACCGCAACTTGCCATTTGCCGATATTGCGAATCAACCACGTGCCAAATTTTTCTTGGCGCGTGCTGTAAGGTTTTATCGTATCCATGCGTTGCCTCGTGTGTTTATGTAGATGCCAATGCCGCACGCATCGCATCAATCACGGTTTTGTAATCGGGCTTGCCAAAAATGGCGGAGCCAGCAACAAAAGTATCTGCGCCTGCCCGTGCAATTTCCGCAATATTTTTTTCGCTCACGCCGCCATCCACTTCTAAACGAATATCAAAACCGCTGCTGACGATCAGTGCGCGCACTTCGCGCAATTTTTCCAGTGTGGTTGGGATAAATGATTGCCCGCCGAAGCCTGGGTTCACGGACATCAACAAAATCATGTCGAGTTTATCCATCACATATTTCAAGCAGTCGGGTGAGGTGGCGGGATTCAACACCAAGCCTGCTTTGCAGCCGCCGCTGCGCACCAGTTGCAAAGAGCGATCGATATGTTCGGATGCTTCGGGGTGAAAGGTGATGTAGCTCGCGCCAGCTTCAATGAAATCGCCGATGATGCGATCGACCGGCTTCACCATCAAATGCACATCAATGGGTGCAGTCACGCCATAATTGCGCAGCGCTTTGCACACCATCGGGCCGATGGTGAGGTTGGGTACATAGTGGTTGTCCATCACATCAAAATGCACGATGTCAGCGCCGGCCGCTAATACCTTGTCTACTTCTGCACCCAAGCGCGCGAAATCGGCGGAGAGGATGGAAGGAGCTATCCAGAAGTTGCGCATGGTGCGGTCTCATGTGTTGGGTAGAAAGCAGCATTCTACCTGTAGATGGCGTTAAAACATTCAATTAAAGGAGGTCAGTGTGCTCAAGTGTGAGGTATTGCGGTCGCTGCCGCTCAGTGCGGCAAGTGGTTTGGTGGTATTGGATCGTTATTTCTTTGTGATCGCCGATGATGATCTGCATCTGCATGTTTTTTCTTTAGATGATGACGCGTTTGTTCGTCGTGTGCGTTTGCGTGATGGCGAATTGCCAGACGATAAGAAAATGCGCAAAGCAGCAAAACCAGATTTTGAATCGCTGACTTTATTACCTGCATGTGATGATTATCCTCACGGCGCACTGTTGGCGGTGGGGTCTGGTTCAACTATAAATCGTCAGTGCGCGGTGTTGATGCCTTTGCAGAAAAACAATCAAGCTTCTGATGCAGTGAAAACAATAAATCTTGCATCGTTTTATGCGGCGTTGCCTGTGTCGGATTGCAATATTGAAGGCGCAGTCGTAGTGGGTAACAGCATGGTGTTGTTACAGCGCGGTAATCAACAGCAGGGCAGTGCTTTAATGATTATTTCTCTGCAAAATTTTTTGAAAGGTGATGCGTTGAAAAATCAGCAGGTACCGCAAATCATTCCTGTCGCACTGCCAGTAATAGAAGGTGTGCCGCTGGCATTTACTGATGGCGTGCTGTTGTCGAACGGTAATATTTTATTTTCTGCCGTGGCAGAGGCGACCAATGACAGCTACAACGATGGTGCTTGCGTAGGCGCAGCTATTGGCGAAATCACAGCGCGCGGTGAATTGTTGCGCTGTGAAGTGTTGCAGGATGTGTACAAAATTGAAGGCATTGCCGTTGTGCAAGACGGCGTATTGGCTGTTACCGATGCTGATGATCCGAATATCGCAGCGCAGCTGTTAAAAATTAATTTTCCGTTTGATGTGTGACGGCGTGACCACCAAAACCTGCGCGCATTTTTGCCAGCATTTTGTCGCCAAAATCACTTTTGCCTTGGCTGGAAAAACGCATCATCAAAGCAAGGCTCATCACTGGTGCAGGGATGCCTTGTTCTATTGCTTCTAGTGCTGTCCAGCGACCTTCACCAGAATCAGCAACAAAAGGTGCAATATCGTCAAGCTGTTGATCGTGCTTCAGAAAATCGCCGCACAAATCCAACAACCAACTGCGCACGACACTGCTGTGTCGCCACAGTTCGGCAATCGCTGCAATATCCAATGAAAATTCTTCACGCGCTTTTAATACGGAAAAGCCTTCGGAAAACGCTTGCATCATGCCGTACTCAATACCGTTGTGAACCATTTTGGTGAAATGACCACTACCAGTCTGGCCTGTGTGCAACCAGCCACGATCCGCAGCAGGAGCCAGTGTTTGCAATAAAGGCGTGACAAGATTGATAGCAGTTTTTTCGCCACCGGCCATGATGCAGTAGCCGTTGGCTAATCCCCATACGCCGCCAGACACGCCAGCATCGACAAAATGTACGCCCGTTTTTTGAATTTTTTCTGCGCGTTGCAGTGTGTGTTTGAACCAAGAGTTGGCGCCATCCACTAACACATCTCCTGTGGACAACAATGGCAAAATTGTGTCGATATGTTGTTGCGTGGCATCGCCTGCTGGCAACATCAACCAAATAATACGCGGCGAAGGTAATTGCGCAATCAATTGTTCGATGGAAGTTGTCGCCACAACACCGCATTCTTTTGCTAATGCTTGCGTTACCTCAGCATGGCGATTGAATGCAATGACATTAACGCCGTGCTGCCGCCAGCGGCGCGCCATATTGCCGCCCATGCGACCTAAACCAATTAAGCCTACTGTTGTGGTTGTAGTCTGTGTAGTCATTGTGTGCCTCCGGTTTTTTTGCCTGCGTTTATTTTTCCGTTAAGGAATAAGGCAGCGGCAATACTGCAATGTCACCGCATACTGCAATGTCTCCGCTGTTTTCAAGCGTGAGCGTATGTTCGATTGCATCGTGATTGATAACGGCGAGTGCTTGCCATTGCGCGCTATTGCTATTTTCTGCACAGACAATATGCCCCACTGCTTGCGTGTTATCTGCTTGAAAAATAGGCGTGTTGGGATCTGGCGCTGTGCCCGCACCGCTGATGCGATACATGGCTTTTTTCAGAATGCCGCGATACTGCATGCGCGCAACTATTTCTTGTCCTGTGTAGCAGCCTTTGGTGAAGCTGATGCCGTCCAAAACTTGTAAATTCAGCATTTGCGGAATGAATTCTTCGATAGTTTCTGCGCGTACAGAGCCAAGCCCTGCGTTGATATTTAACCAGTTCCAATAATGCGCATCGGTTTTATTGGATGAGGCGAGTGCAGCATCGACTTGCATTTGCGCGCTCGACGGTATAGCGCAGAGAAAACGCGCGGGGTTGCTATCAACACAAATTGCGACGCCGTTTTCATTGCTGTGTTGTGCCAGTGCGGCGGTCGGTGCTGTGCCAAAAATATCGACAATTTTTTGTGCGGTGTTTTCGCCGCTGATGCCGCGTAAAGCGTAATCGCTAGTGACATCACTTAATTTTGCTTTCGAAAAAACGATATATTTTTGCAGAGACTTTTGCAGTGCGCTCAGTGTTTCTTGCGGCAGCACAAACAAATAATGCTGCTCGCTTACTTGTAATAAATAAAAACTGGCGATCATACGACCTTTGTGTGAGCAATGTGCGCCGCGTTTGGCTTGCTGCGCGGTGATCTCTTGCACATTGCAAGTGAGTTGACCTTGCAGAAATTTCGCGCTGTCGATGCCTTGTATGCTCAACACGCCGTAGCTGCCATCCAAGCAGCTCACGGTGTTGCTGTTGGTTAATGCGTTGAAATCGGTGCTGGCAGACATGGAAGTAAATCCGAAAGGTATAATGTGAGTATTAAAAAACTTTCGGGAGCGTGTCGCAATGTCGAGTGAGCACAATTTCCAGCGCGTGCGCTGGCACAGTCGACGCGGTATGTTGGAGTTGGATTTGGTGTTGGTGCCGTTTGCCGATAAGTATTTTCAAACCTTATCGACGACGGATCAGGATGCCTATGTCAAATTGCTCACCATGGAAGATCAGGATTTGCTGGCGTGGATGTTGGGACACACCACACCACCAGAGTCGGATTTAGTGCATATCGTCAACCTCATACGGAGTCGCCATGGATCGGCCGCTACACATCCGTCTTAAACCTTCACGCATCGCGGCACTGTATTGCGTGGCGTTGATGTTCTTGTCTGCTTGCGTCATTGCAATAACTGCACTGCCATTGTGGTTACAGAGCGTGTTATTGGCGAGCGTGGTGATTGCGGGAATGCGTGCGCTGTACCAACAATATTTTTTGTCGATTACTGTTGTGGAGTTTCAGAAAAATCAGTGGTTTTTGAAACAAGCGCAACAGCGCATCGCCGTAGAGTTATGTGAGGATATTTTTGTCGGCATAGGTTTGATTGCGCTTTCGTTTGCGCAGCAAGATTCGCGCAAAAAACAATCGTTGTTGTTGTGGTCAGACAGTGCGGCGGCAGACGATTTACGCCGCCTGCGCCTGCATTTGTTTTCAATCTAAACGCACATCCTGCGCGGCAAAATTGGTTGGCACTAAAATCGTGTCGCGCGCAATCGCACTGGTTTCAGGATAGTCGATGTTGTAATGCAGACCGCGACTCTCTCGGCGTGCTATCGCGGAGCGAATAATCAATTTGGCGACGATGGCGAGGTTGCGCAGTTCCAAAAAATCACTGCTGACGCGATAGTTGCTGTAATACTCCAAAATTTCGCGCTGCAATACTTCCACGCGATTCAAGGCGCGCTGCAGGCGTTTGCAACTGCGCACGATACCCACATAGTCCCACATAAAACGACGCAGCTCGTCCCAGTTGTGTGAAATTACCACGGCTTCGTCGGAGTCGATGACGCGTGAAGCGTCCCACGCGGGAGCATGGCTCGGTGCGCTCACTTTTTGCCAGCGTTGCGTAATATCCTGCGCGGCTGAGCGCGCATACACAAAACATTCGAGCAGCGAATTGCTCGCCATACGATTCGCGCCGTGCAAACCGGTGCAAGAAGTTTCACCGATGGCGTACAAATTACTGAGGTCAGTGCGACCGCGTTTATCCACTACCACGCCGCCGCAGGTGTAGTGTGCGGCGGGTACCACGGGGATGGCTTCGCGTGTGATGTCGATGCCGTATTGCAAACAGTTTTCGTATACGGTGGGAAAATGTTCGCGAATAAAATCTGCCGGTTTGTGGCTGATGTCCAACAACACAAAATCAATACCGAGGCGTTTCATTTCGTGGTCGATGGCGCGCGCCACAATATCGCGCGGTGCCAATTCCATGCGTTCATCAAATCGTGCCATAAAGCGTTCACCGGAAGACAATTTGAGATGTGCGCCTTCACCGCGCAGTGCTTCTGTCATCAATAAAGATTTTGCTTTGGGATGAAACAAACAAGTGGGATGGAATTGATTAAATTCCATATTCGCCACGCGACAACCGGCACGCCACGCCATGGCAATGCCATCGCCAGATGCGCTGTCGGGGTTGCTGGTGTAGAGATACACCTTGCTCGCGCCACCCGTGGCAAGCACCACAAAACGCGCGTGAAAAACTTTTACTGCGTTGTTGTTGCTATCAAAAATATACGCGCCAGTGCAGCGCATTTTTCCGCTATCAGCATCCGCTTGCACAATCAAATCAATCGCCAAATGATTTTCAAAAATCGCAATATTTTTTTGCGCGAGTGCTTGCTTCGTGAGTGTGTTAGATACAGCGCGCCCCGTGGCATCGGCACTGTGAATAATGCGTCGCGTGCTGTGGCCGCCTTCGCGAGTGAGGTGAAACTCCGTGCCGCCGGGTTCGCGCGTGAAATCCACGCCGATATTAATTAACCATTGAATGCTGTCGCGCCCGTTTTCCACGGTAAAGCGCACCGCATCTTCATTGCACAAACCGGCACCGGCAACGAGCGTGTCGGCAATATGCGCTGCAGTGGAATCATTGCTGTCCAACACCGCAGCGATGCCGCCCTGCGCGTAGCGCGTCGAGCCGTCTTGCAGTTGGCCTTTGCTGATGACGGCGACACTGCCTTTATCGGCTAAATGCAGCGCCAGCGTTAAGCCAGCAGCGCCGCTGCCGATCACTAAAACATCGTGGTGTAGGTGTTCAGAAGGTTGGCGTTCGGAAAATTGTTGCATCGTGAGACAGTAAAAAAGTTAAAAAATATTGAAAGAGATTAGAAATAAACCACTTGCGGTTTTGGTAAATTCCGCTGCATCAACAATTCACTGATGTTATTAATTTCATTGGGATCCAACGGGCCAATGCGCACTTTGAAGTAGCCGCCGATGTTGTCCACGCTGACGGGCTTGCCTGTCAATTGAATCAATTTATCGCGCAGTGCGAGTGCGGAATCTTGTTGGCGAAATGCACCGGCTTGTAAGTAAGCATCGGTGTGCGCAGACGGTGTTTTTTGCGGCACATCGAGTGCGGAATTGGTAATTCTTGGTGCGGTGACCGGCACTTTTTTGCCTGTGTTGGGCAAGTGGTCTTGCGCGGCATCGCGCGAGGCTTGTCGATAATTGGATGGGTCGATGGCTTCAAGGCGCACAGTCGCTGTGCCGGTGCGTACGATGTCGAGTTTGACTGCCGCTGCGTAGGACAAATCCATGATGCGTTCGGAGTGAAATGGTCCGCGATCATTCACGCGCACGATGGCGGTGCGATTGTTTGCCAAGTTAGTGACGCGCACATAGCTGGGAATCGGCAGTGTGCGGTGAGCCGCCGTCATTTTGTACAAATCGTAAGTCTCGCCATTAGACGTTTTGTAGCCGTGGAATTTCTTTCCGTACCAAGATGCTTTACCCACGGCGGTGTAGCCATTGCTCTGCGGCATCACCTGATAGGTTTCGCCTAGCACCGTGTAGGGCGATTTGTTGCCAGCCGCAGTGCGCGGTTCTAATTTGGGTACAGCGTCTGGGATGTTGTCGGGGTCGAGGATTCTGCCGTCGTCTGGCATGCCGTCGCGATCCATGGCGTAGCGACCGCCGCCCTCACTGCTAGGGCTGCTCGTACATGCACTGAGTGTGAATAGCGAGAGGCTGGCGAAAACGATTGCCACGCAGCGCAATAAAATATTGTGAGCGGAGAGATTGGCAGGGGAGACTTTCAGGTTGCTCATCACGATGGGCTCCGTAAGTGTGCGGGGCTTGCTGTGCGATCGCCTGTGCGATTGCGGTTAGTGGGCGGACTGCTTTTTGCGCAGTAGGTATTCAGCTTTGATGGCATCGGCGAGTTGAAAAGCCGCCATGGCATACATACTGCTGTTGTTGTAGCGCGTGATGGTATAGAAGTTGTTGAAGCCTAGCCAGTACTCGGTGCCGTAGTCGCCCTCTTGGCTGATGAGTACCGCTTTGCGTTCACTGCCCAAGCCGCCCACTACGGGCGATGCACCGCGCAATGCGAACTCTTGTAGGGTGAGCTGCGGTTTGAAGCCGGCGTTGCTTGCCAGCAAGCTAGGGTCGATTGTGGATGAGGCATTGGCGCGCACCAGCACGGGTTCACCCATCTGCCAGCCGTGTTGCTTGAAGTAGTTGGCAACACTGGCAATGGCATCGGTTGGATTACCCCAAATATCGGCAAAACCATCTTTGTTGAAATCCGCAGCGTAGTTGCGATAGCTGGATGGCATGAACTGACCGTAACCCATCGCGCCTGCGTAAGAGCCGGTCAATGTCAGCGGATCTTTTTTCTGCTCGCGCGCCAGCAGTAAAAAGTTTTGCAATTCTTGTCGAAAAAAAGCCGAGCGCGGCGGATAGTCAAATGCCAGTGTTGTCAGTGCATCAATCACGCGATAGCTGCCAGTATTTTTTCCGTAACTGGTTTCGATGCCGATGATGGCAACAATCATTTCCGGCTCAACGCGATAACTGCTAGACACTTCTTGCAAACTTTGTTCGTGCGTCAACCAAAAATCTGCACCGCTATCAATGCGCGCGCTAGTGAGAAAAATTTTGCGGTAGTCTTTCCACGGCTTGGCTTTTTCTGCGGGTCTGGCAATCGCATCCAAAATGGATTGTTTTTTCTCGGCGTGTGATAAAACATTCAAGACATCATTGGTTGTAAAGCCGTAGCGTGTGTGCATGGCTTCAGCAAAGTCTTGTACATCTTGTCTGCCTTCGTATTCGCCTGCTTGCAAACCGCCAGTAACGAGCAATGCGCCTAGCAGCAGAAAGACACCAGCGTGTGTGAGTGACAACATGCGCGTACAAGAATTGAACATCAGTAAACAGGCCTTTTTTTCTCAGTGCTAATGGCCATCAGTATGCCAAAGCCGATCATCAAAATGATAATGGCTGTTCCGCCTTGGCTCACTAAAGGGAGCGGAACACCGACGATGGGCAATAAACCGGACACCATGCCCATGTTAACAAAAGCATAGAGGAAAAAAGTGATGCTGATGGTGCTGCCCAGCAATCGCCCAAAGGTTTCCTGTGCGTGCCAGCTAATCCACAGACCACGCATGACTATCAACAGATAAATACTCAACAGAAAAATAACACCGCGATAACCCAATTCTTCCGACAACACCGCAATGATGAAATCTGTGTGGCTTTCAGGCAAAAAGTTGAGTTGTGATTGCGTGCCGTGTTGCCAGCCTTTGCCGGCCCATCCGCCGGAGCCTATCGCCGTTTGTGATTGAATAATGTTCCAGCCCGCGCCGAGTTTGTCGGATTCTGGATCGAACAACATCAGCACGCGCTGGTGTTGGTAATCGTGCATTACGAAGAACCACATGATCGGCGCTAGTGCGACGGCGGCGGCTAGCGCGGCGGCGATGTAGCCCCAGTTGAGTCCAGCCATAAATAAAACAATCAAGCCGGATGACAGCACGAGTATGCCGGTGCCGAGATCCGGCTGGCGCACAATCAGCGCAACTGGCAAGCCGATCATCATCAGCGACCAGAAAATGTGTTTGAAACGCGGCGGTGTGCTGCGATTGTGAAAGTAAGTGGCGAGCATCAGCGGCAGCCCCACTTTCAATACCTCAGAAGGCTGAAAGCGCGGCAGGCCTGGGAGGTCTAACCAACGGCGCGCGCCCATCGATACCTCACCAAACAGCGCTACCGCGATGACCAACAACACGCCGAGCCCGTACAACACCGGCGCGATCAATCGCCATGTGTTTTGGCTGATTTGCGCGACGACAAACATGATGAAAAAGCCGAGCAAGAAAAAACCACCCTGTTTTTCCATGGCGATGAGATGGTCTTCCGCTGCGCTGTACAGCACGAACAAGCCGTAGCCAGCGATGGTGAACAGCAGCAGAAGCAGCACGGGGTCTAGGTGTAGCCGCTGCAACCAACTGCGCTGAATCACGCCGGTGGATGGCAGTTGGCGAATGAAATCTTGCCCAGCACTCATTCTTCCGCACCTCCGCTATCTGGCGTTGTATCTGGCGTAACGGCTGAGGAATGTCCAAGCAGCCAAGCGTCCAGCACTTTGCGCGCCACGGGTGCTGCTGCGCCGGAGCCGCTATTGCCGTTTTCGACGATCACCGCTACGGCAATTTTGGGTTTATCAACCGGTGCAAAAGCGATAAACAAACCGTGGTCGCGCTGGCGTTCGGCGAGCTTTTTGGCGTCGTATTTTTCATTTTGTGCGATGCCGACCACCTGCGCCGTACCGGTTTTTCCCGCCACGGTGTAGGGCGCACCCAGAAAGGCTTTACGCGCTGTGCCGCGTGGACCTTGTGCCACTTCGTGCATGCCGCCGATGGCGATATCCCAGTTGTGCGGGTTGTGCAGCAGTATCGGCAAATCAAATTCAGGTGGCACATCCACGCCGTCGATGGCTTTCACCAGATGCGGGTGGATGCGTATGCCGCGCCGCGCCAGCGTTGCAGTGGCCTGTGCTAACTGCATGGGCGTGGTGAGGTGATAACCCTGACCGATACCGGCGTTGATGGTGTCTCCTGGATACCACGCCTGCTTGAAGCGTTTGCGCTTCCATTCGCGCGAAGGCAGCACACCTTTGCGCTCGCCGCTGAGGTCTACACCCGTTGGTTTGCCAAAGCCGAACGGCTCCAGAAAATCGTGCATGTAATCAATGCCCATGCGGTTGGCTAATTGATAAAAGAAAATGTCGCAGGATTGCGCAATAGCGAGGTAAGCATTAATGCCACCGCCGTGACCGCCTTTTTTCCAGTCGCGGAATTTGCGTGTTTGACCGGGGAGTTGGAAATAGCCGGGGTCGTAGATTTGGTATTCCGGCGTGATAAAGCCGCCATCTAAACCGGCGAGTGCCAATAGGGGTTTGATGGTGGAGCCTGGGGGATATTCGCCGGCAATCATGCGATTGAGCAGCGGGAGATCGGGTGAGTCGCGCAGCGCACTGTAATCTTTGCCGCTGATGCCGGCGACAAATAAATTGGGATCAAACGACGGCGTGCTAACCGCAGTCACCACGCCGCCGGTATTCACATCAATGGCGACTACCGCGCCGCGTCTGCCCGCCAAGGCTTCCACCGCTGCTTTTTGCATACGCACATCAAGATAGAGCGTGAGTGTTTTACCGCGCACCGGATCTTTGCGATCCAGTGTGCGCAAAATGCGTCCACGCACATCGGTTTCAACATTCTGTGCGCCTGGGACGCCGAGCAAATCTTTTTCGTAATATTTTTCGATGCCGACTTTGCCCATCGAAAAAATGCCGTAATAGTTTTCTTCTTCACCATCATCGACAATTTTTTGCATTTCTTTTTCGCTGATACGTCCGACATAGCCAATACTGTGTGCAAACAAATCACCAAAGGGGTAATCGCGCACCAACTCAGCAGTGACCTCAACGCCAGGGAGTCGATAACGGTTGACGGCAACGCGCGCAATTTGATCGTCGTCGAGATTACTGCGTAGCATCACGCCTTCATACGGGCGTTGGCGGCGTTTGAGGCGATCGCGAAAGCGCACAATTTCTGAATCATCTAACTGCAAAATTTGTTGCAATTCGTGCAGTGTGTAATCCATGTCCTGCACGCGTTCTTTAATGATTTCTAAAGTAAAACTCGGTTTACTTTGCGCAAGTATAGTGCCGTCTAAATCTTGAATCACACCGCGTGCGGGTGGAATTGCCATAGTGTGTATACGGTTGGCATCTGATTGCGTGGTGAAATGATCGTGCCGCACAATTTGTAGCAAGTAGTAACGCGCTAACAGCACTAACGTCAGCAACAGAATGAGCACAACAACAAAACGCAAACGCCCGGCAAAAACATCGCGCTCACTGCCCTGATTTTCTGAGAGCAGTGTCGGCGTATAGCGTGAAGGAAAAGCAGCCACGGCGTGTCAGCGGTGATAGGGGTGATTGTTGAGCAGCGACCATGCGCGATACAACTGCTCGGCTAACACAATACGCACCAGTGGATGCGGCAGTGTTAAACCAGACAAAGACCAGCTTTCTTGCGCGCGTGCAATGCAAGCAGGGGAAAGACCGTCAGGACCGCCAATCAAAAAACTGGTATTGCCGCCTTGCATTTGCCACGTGCACAGTGCCTCCGCCATGGAGGCTGTGGTCTGCGCTTTGCCCGGAATATCCAGTGCAATCACGCGTTCTTGTGTGGAAATGGCAGCAAGCATCGCTTCACTTTCTTTTTCAATCGCGCGTGCGGTGTCGGTATTTTTGCCGCGCGTTGCCAGCGGAATCTCACGCAGTGACAGCGAACAGTCACGAGGCAAGCGTTTGGCATAATCTTCGTAGCCTGCCTGCACCCATGCGGGCATACGTGTGCCGACAGCGACGAGCGTGAGTTTCATCGGCGTTTAGTCGATCAAGATTTTTTGGGTGCACACGGCTTACTGGCTGCGCTTTTGCTATCAGCGGTTTTTTTAGCGGCTGGTTTTTTGCTGGCAGCGACAGGTGCTGATTTGGCTGCTGCCGGTTTGCGTGTGCCGGTTTTGGCGTAGGTGCCAGCTTTAACGGGCGCTGCTTTGGCTGTAGCAGCGGGTTTTTTTGTGGCTACTTTTTTTGCAGCGGGTCTTGCCGCTTGTTTTCTACGCGCTTTGCTGGCGTCGGATTGGCTGACGAGAATATCGCTATCGTCTTTTTTGCGCGCACTCGTTTTTGCTGTTTTCGCACGTGAAGGTGCAGACGGTTTTTTCGCAGCAACAGGTTTTTTTGTGCTCGCTGTTTTAGTTGTCGTTGTTTTTTTTGTGGTTGATTTTTTGGGAGTTTTGAGTGAGGCAATATCAAGAGTGCTGCTTGTGCCTGGAATCAACCACAGTTTTTCCAATTCATAAAAGCTGCGTATTTCGGGTTGCATGACATGCAATACCACATCACCAAAATCGACCAACGCCCATTCACCATCGTCTAAACCTTCGGTGCCGAGCGCGCGCATGCCTTGTTTTTTGGTTTCTTCAGCGGCGTGTTGCGCCAGTGCGCGCACTTGGCGGTTGGATGAGCCGCTGGCGATAACGAGCGTGTCCATCACATCGGATAAATTCGTCACATCAATCACAACAATGTCTTGCGCTTTGAGATCGTCCAACGCGTTGATGATGACAGGTAGTAGTGAAGGATTCGTGGCGGCAGATTTCTTTTTCATGGGATGTTTTGTATCTCGTCAGATGCGTAGAGCTGGTGGTCAAGAATGTATTGCCAAACACTCGCAGGCAAGCCTTCGGGTTTTGGTGATTGCGTGCTGCGTTGTGTCAGTTGTTGTCGAATGCTGGTGGAGGAAAAAGGTTGCGGCGGCAACGCCATGCGTAGCCAGAATCCGCGTGCATGGCATTGTAGCTGATCGGGCTGATCGGCATGGGTTTGTATCGCCAGCCATGCCGCGACTTCCTCGCTGATGCAGTTGGGCAAATCGGGGCGTTCCACTATCACCAGATGCGCGAATTGCAGCAGTGATTGCCAAGCTTTCCACTGCGCCAAGCCCGCTAGTGCGTCCGCACCTAAAATCCAGATCAGTGGTGTGCGCTCCCCCAGCTCGCGGCGTATTTCACGCAAGCTGTCTACCGTGTAGGAGGGCGGCGGGCGGCGCAGCTCGCGCTCGTCAATCGAGAGTGCGGGGTAGTCTTGTATCGCACAGCGCAACATCGCCAAGCGGTGAGAATCTGCCGTGCCTGCTGTTTTCAGCGGCGAGCGTGCGGCGGGCAATAAAACTGCGCGCGGCGCGTGGAGCGCAGTGCGCACCGCTTCCGCTGTCGCCAGATGTCCTGTGTGCACGGGGTCAAACGAGCCGCCCAATAAAATATGCATGCCTATCCAGCGAAAAAGTCTTTGCGCGATTATAGCGGTGCACACTGCTAGAATTGCCCGCTCATTCTTGTGCGCTTGGAGATAACTGTCGATGCAACAGCTGTCAATACAACAGTATCGTTTTGATGATGTGGCCGCACTGCAAACTTTAGTGTCTGATCAGTGGGGCGAATGGAGCAATGCGTTCACGGTGACGCAAGAAGTGATACAGCAGTTTGCCGATCTCACCAACGATCACAATTGGATTCATTTGGATGTGGAGCGCTGCAAAAAAGAAAGCCCGTTTGGTGCGCCGATTGCGCACGGTTTTCTCACGCTGGTGTTGATGGCGCAAATGCGTATTCCTGCATCGTATGAAATTACCGGCTATCGCAACGCGGTGAATTACGGTGTGAACAAAGTGCGCTTCACTGGCAATGTGCCGGCAGGCTCAACGATTCACCAGCATATGCGCGTTGCCAGTGTGGAGGGTGGGCCCAAAGGTACGCAGGTAACGCTGGCGGGTGCCATCCATATCGTCGGGCAAGATAGACCGGCCGTGGTGTATGAAATGGTGATGCTCTACATGTAATTTTTTGCATTTAATTTGAAATTTTTTTCACGGAAATTAAAACGGTATGGCTAGCGATAAGCAGTGGGTTGCACAGCCGCAATTCAGCGGTGCACAAGTGTTAGTGGTGGGCGATGTGATGTTGGATCGCTACTGGCACGGCGCGACGGCGCGCATTTCACCTGAAGCGCCCGTACCTGTGGTGCAGGTGCAGCAGCGTGAAGATCGTGCAGGCGGGGCGGGCAATGTCGCGCTCAATATTGCCGCACTCGGCGGCGGCGTTTCGCTGCTCGGTTTGGTGGGTGAAGATGAGGAAGCGCGAGTGTTGGAGCAGCGCTTGCAAGCAGCACAAGTGCATTGCAATTTTGAAAAAATTGCTACGCATCCGACTATCACTAAATTGCGCGTTATCAGTCGTCATCAACAATTATTGCGCATGGATTTTGAAGAAAGTTTTTCTGCGCAAGACAGTGCGGCCTTAGCAGCACGCGCGATTCCATTATTTGCACATGTTGGTGTGGTGGTGCTGTCGGATTACAACAAAGGTGCATTGCACGATGCGCCAGCCATGATTGTCGCTGCAAAAAAAGCACAAAAAATGGTGTTGGTCGATCCTAAAGGTACGGACTTTGCGCGTTATCGCGGCGCGACACTGCTCACGCCGAATTTGCACGAATTTGAAGCGGTTGTCGGTGAATGTCGCGACGAACAAACGCTGGTGAAAAAAGGTTTGGCGTTAATTGACTCGTTGGATTTGCAAGCACTGTTGGTTACACGCGGTGAGCACGGCATGACGCTGTTGCAGCGCGGAGACAATCAGCATCCGCTGCATTTGCCGGCGCAAGCACGTGAAGTGTTTGATGTCACCGGCGCGGGCGACACTGTTATTGCCACCTTGGCCGCATCCTTGGCAGCAGGCATGGCGCTGCCGCAGGCGGTAGTGTTGGCGAATATCGCAGCGGGCATCGTGGTGGGTAAATTGGGAACGGCAACGATCAGCGGGCCGGAGTTGCGTCAAGCACTGCGTCAGGCGCACGGCGTAGGGCGTGGTGTCATGACGGAAGAACAGTTGTTAGTTGCGATGGATGACGCGCGCAATAACGGCGAAAAAATTGTTTTTACCAATGGATGTTTTGATTTGCTGCATCCGGGGCATGTCACTTATTTGGAAGATGCTAAAAAACTCGGGCAGCGTTTGGTGGTGGCAGTCAATTCTGATGCGTCAGTCAAACGCTTAAAAGGTGAAGGGCGTCCTATTCAATCTGCAGACAGCCGCATGGCGGTGTTGGCTGGTTTGGAAGCAGTCGATTGGGTGGTGGTGTTTGAAGACGACACGCCAGAGCGTTTGTTGCAATTATTGAAGCCGAATGTGTTGGTGAAAGGCGGAGATTACAGCCCTGATCAAGTCGTCGGTGCGCCTATCGTTCGCGCTTACGGTGGCGAAGTGAAAGTGTTGTCTTTCGTCGATCGTTGCTCGACGACTTCTATCGTGCAAACGATTTTATCGCGCCATAATTCTTAACGGTTTTTTATTTGCCGTTAGTTTCTTCTTTTGCTTTTGCTTTGGTTTTTGTGCTGGGTTTTTCTTCCGGCGGCGCGATGCGCTCAAATTCTATTTTGGGTTCGCCGGCAGGTCCTGTGATGCGGTAGCTGAGGCTGCTGAGGCTGCTGATCTGCTTATCAAAAATTTTGCTGGCGACATAAACACCGGCAGCAGCGGGCAAGCCACCGGCGAGTGCAGCAATCCATGTGGCGTTGTTGCCTACCGGCAGCGTGGCAATTAAACGCAAATCTAAAGTGTCTGAATCTAACAAGGCTTTGCCACTTAATTTGAAAGCGCTGGATGGGCTTTCAATTTCCAGCGGCTCGATAAATTTCATTTCGCCGTTGCCGAACAATAATTTGCCTTTGTATTCGTCAAAACTGATGCCGTCGTTGCTTAAGTCCGAAAAATCTAACTGCAAGCGACGCAACCAGGTGGTGATGTTGACGATGCTCAGTGCGTGCAGCGCAATATTGGGTTTGGCCTGCAAATATTTTCCATCTTTACCTTCGGTGTAAACACTGCCTGCAATATTGTGCAAGCTAATATCTTGTGGCGTGCCAGACCACGAGAGATCAGCAAATAAAGAAACGCGTTTGCCGATGATAAAAGGGTCGATGCCTAAATGCTCCAACGCGGGTTGTTTGCCAGACATTTGCAGCAAGCCGTGAAATTCGCTTTTGCTCGTGCCGTCGGGTTTTTGATGCCACAACAGCGTGCTGCCGTTCAGTCCGCTGCTATCGCGTAACCAATAACCTTTTCCCGTTGCCATTAAATTTTCAAAGCGCAGCGTGTCTGGTGTGCTGCGTAGAGCAGTGCTGATGCTGCCAATATCCATGGTATCTACCCACAGATGTTTGATATTGATGTTGAGTGCTGGTACAGAAGAAAAATCTAACTTATTAGTAGCAGTTTTTATGTTGTCATTGTTAGTGCTGTTAGTTTTTTTGTCGCGGTTAATTTTTAGTGTGTCGATGATAACATCCGGTGTTTTTCCTGAATCATAAAAAATAATTTTTCCTTGCGCCTGCTGTGTGTTGATGGCTAGTTTCCATGCGTCGTCGCTGTGGTTTGCGTCAATGGATGGCGTAGAAAATGAAAAATCTTTCCAAGAGGCGCTGTTGGCATGCAAATCTATCGTTGGAAAAAGAGTGTTGTTATTTTTTGCAGATGAGTTGTTGGCGCTGAGTTTGTTATAAGCCATCACCATGTCTATCCATTGTTGGATATTGGCATTCGGCAGCGTGCCGTGTATCAATAATTCACCTCGGTTCTCTACGGTGTTGTCGTCGATAGGCGGTGTGGTGTCGCTGAGTAATTGGATGTCGCCGCCGGTGAGATTGCCGTTGCGCGCCGTTAATGTGCCAGTAATTTGTTGGTTGTAATCGAAGCGATAGCTTTGGCGATTGTTGCGCAGCAAATCAACCGTCATTGAAAAAGGTGTTGCCGTGCTAGCTTTTTTTGCAAAAGGCTCAGGCAAATCAGCGACAACAGGATTGAGTGAACTTTCCACGCGAACTTGTCCTAAGCGCGCAGCAGAGCTGGCGGCATTGAACGGGCCTAGTTGTATATCCAGTGCATAATCCGCTGCGCCAGTCAGCATTTTTAATGGCGTGATATTTGACCACGTCGCGACATCACTGATGGCGGCATTGCTGTTGGCTGTGATGTGGATAGTGGAGCCTTGCGCAGATTTTTTGCTGTCAATTTTTGCTGTGACAGGTTTATTGAAAAGTGTGGCGAGAATAGACGGTGCTTGCAAACCGTTGTCTGTGTCGTAGCTGAGATTGCTGTTGACGCTTTGAAAAGGCAAGCGTAAATCTTGCATATTCAGTTGTGCATCACTGAGTTGCAGTTGCACATTTTCAGTTTGCGGTAGTGCTGCACCTGAAAGTGGTATTTGTAATTGTAATGCCGTATTGAGATTGCCTTGCGATATTTTCCATGCATCCATGCCGTTGCCGACAGCGCGATGCAATGGTGATTCGCGCAATAAACGCAAACCATCATCGGGTGAGCCGTGTGCTCGGCCGTTGATGCTCAGAACAATACCTGGGTGTTGTTCTTGCACAGTAATTTGGGCTGCATCTATGTTTGTGTTGTACAGTGTGGCGTGTTGTGCGCGAATTTCTGCGTTGTGGTTATCCACTAACAAATGCGCATCAATATTTTTGAGTGGCGGCCAGTCGGGATGGAATTGCAATTCGCCGTTTTGAATGTTGCCGTAAAACTGAATGGCGCTTTCTTTGGTTTCGGTGCCCGTTAAGCCACCGCGATACAAAAATCCTGCGTCGGATAAATCCGCCTCTTTGATGCTGGTATCCAACCAAGTCAGTAAATCTTGCGGCAAGATGTAGGGAATAAACATATTACGGTATTGCGCTTTGCTGTTGCGCAAACCAATCGACAAATACAACTCGCTGTGAAAATCTGCACCGTGTAGCGGCAAGTGCAGCCAAAAATTACCACGTGCCTCACCCGGCTCACCGGATAAACTGGCGTAGTCGCTTCCGACTAACACAGTTTGTTTTTCTGGTTGCCATTGCCATTGCACGCGCCCGGCTGCGCGTTGAAAAACAATTGGTTTGTGATACACCTCTGGGTAGTGCATTGAGAAACCATTATTGCTATTTAAATCGATAAAACCGTATCCGATGCTACTTTGCAAATAACCACTGACACCGGTAAATGCAGGCACACCTTCCCAATGTCCGCTGCTGATATTGTCAGCATTGGCTTGCAGCATCATGCGATCCAACAAGGTTTTATTGTTATCCCAAGTGATGTCAAGGTTGCGTAAGTTGCCGTGCAAGTTGAGAGAAGAAAATAATTTTTTCACTTCGCCTTCTGGGAGCAAAGGTAACAATGTAAGTGTGCTGTCCAAGGGTAAAACGGGTGTTTGCACGCGCCATTTTGTGAGGTCGCTGGTATTGAACGAGACGCGCGTGTTGGCGAGCAGCACATCATCGCTCAAAGAGAGTGAGTGAACGTCGAGATAGCTGTCGCCGCGTTTGCGCCAATGTCCGCTCAGTGTGCCGCTAATGGCAGAGGGAATCACAATGCCATTGGCTGTTTTGCTGTTTGCGGGTGATGAAAATTTTACATTGGCTGTGATGCCGGCTTGTTTCATGCCGCTCCATTCCAACCATGCTTCACCGCTGATTTCGCTTTGTGGTGCTAAGTCAGGCAGCCAATCGTTCAGCGATAAGTGTTGCGTTTTGACATAGAGCACGCCTTGGCTTTCACGCAGTGCACCGCCAGAAAATTTCCCGATAGCCGATAAACTTTGTGTATTGCTGTCCTGTAGCCGTAAAAAAAACTTTTTGCTAGCGATACCTTGTTCGACGCGCAAATCATCAATCTCTAGTCTTTTTTGCCAATCTCCGCGCTGTAAAGTGATGGCAATGTTTTGAATTTGCGTGTCATTGTTAAAAAGGCGATTGATAAAACGCCAGTCGCGCTCTAAATCCGGTGGCGAAGCGTTGTTATCTTCAGGCAGTGTGTAACGAATATCGGCGCGTTGCAGGTGCAAGCTATCCATAACGGGCGTGCGTTGTAACAGACTTTGAAAAAGGTTGATGGTGAAAAACACATCGTGCAGTTGTACGTGGGCATCTGCCGTATCAATCACAAATTGTTTTGCACTCACTTCGGGGTAAATGGAAACCCACTGCACGCGCAGTTGTGAGGCCTGAATGTGTGCACCAGTGTGTTGGTTGATGTATTGCAGCAGTTTTTTATCCGCGAGATCGACGCGCGGCAATGCTTCGCGTCCCACAGCAACGACCAGTGCTGCAAAAATGATGCTGGCTGCTGTGCTGTACCACAGCCAGTTGAGCAGTCGGAGTGCAATATGCCGCGCCATCGGTGTTATCCGCAGCCTTTACATCGGAACAATGTCATATTGTTCTCGGTTGTAAGCGGATTCGACACGAAAGCGAATGGATTTTTGCGTGAGGTCTTCAATGTCAGCAACGCTGGCAGAATCTTCGTCAAGTAGGCGATCAATCACTTCTTGCGATGCCAGCACCAACAGTTGTTTGCTGTCGTAAGTACGTGCGCTGCGCAAAATTTCACGCATGATTTCATAACAAATTGATTCAGCTGACTTCAATATACCGCGCCCTTGGCAGACGGGGCAGCTTTCGCACAGGGTGCGACTCAAACTTTCGCGCGTACGTTTGCGCGTGATTTGTACTAAGCCCAACTCTGAAATACCAGTGAGTGAAATTTTGGCCGGATCTTTTTCTATCGCTTTTTCCAGTGCGCGCAGCACCTGTCGTTGGTGCTCTGGATCTTGCATGTCGATAAAATCGACGATGATGATGCCGCCCAAGTTGCGCAAACGCAGTTGGCGCGCCAGCGCAGTCGCTGCTTCCAAATTGGTTTTGAACAGCGTTTCTTCTTGATTGTGGTGACCGAGAAACGCGCCGGTGTTGACATCAATCGTCGTCATCGCTTCAGTTTGATCAATAATCAAATAGCCGCCAGATTTCAAATTGACGCGTCTTTCCAGTGCTTTTTGAATTTCTTCCTCGACGCTGTAGAGATCAAAAATCGGGCGTTCGCCCGCGTAGTGCTCAATCATGCTGCGCGCGCCCGGCTCGTAATCAGCAGCAAAGCGCACGAGGCGTTCGTATTCTTCATGCGAGTCGATGCGCACTTTTTCAACGCCGGGTTTTACAGCATCGCGCATGGTGCGCAAAAAAAGTGGCAAGTCGTTGTAGACCACATTGGGAACTGAAAAAGAACCCAGCTCTGGTTTGAGATCGCTCCACAATTTCTGCAAAAACAATGCGTCAGTTTGAATTTCTTCCGCTAGTGCATTTTCAGCCACTGTGCGCACAATAAAACCGCCGGCGTGTTCGCGATTATCGGTCGGCAAGCAGGATTCAACGATGCCGAGTAGGCGCTCGCGCTCTGCTTCGCTTTCAATTTTTTGTGAGATGCCGATGTGATTGGTGTAGGGCATGTACACCAAAAAACGTGACGACACAGAGAGATGCGTAGTAAGGCGCGCGCCTTTCGTGCCAATGGGTTCTTTAATGACTTGTACGACTAAGTTTTTGCCTTCGTGCACAAGAGTGCGAATATCCGGCACCGTTAATTTGCGATGCTCCATGCCATTTTCGTCGAGTGTCACGATGTCAGCGGCGTGGATAAAAGCGGCGCGTTCCAAACCGATATCCACGAAAGCTGCCTGCATGCCGGGCATCACGCGCACGATTTTGCCTTTGTAAATATTGCCCACTAAGCCGCGCTTTTCTGTGCGCTCGATATACACCTCTTGCAGCACGCCGTTATCGACCACGGCGACGCGCGTTTCCATCGGTGCAACATTGATTAGGATTTCTTCGCTCATGATTTTTGTCAGTCAATGGTCGGCTGCACTATAGCGGGCATTGCGTTGTTGTGGCAGATAGTTGTTACGAACGGCGAGGGGCGTGCAAATAGCCGTGCTCCAGCAGTTTGAGTGAAAGAAAACAGGCGGGCCAGCACACGCTGGTGGCAATCACTGGTGCGAGTGATAGCAGTGTGATGTTGGTGTTGTGGTTGAACAGCATCCAAATACTGTTGCTGATGATTTGATAGAGCGCGCACAGCACGCCGGCGGCGAGTGTTTGCTGCCACAGTGCAAAGCTGCGCAAGCGTTCGCCGAAACGCTGTGTGATGTAAGCCACGCAAACCAGTGCCAGTGCTTGCATGCCCAGCGGTGAACCGGCAATGCCATCGCGTAGCACGCCCATCACCAATGCCCAAGTGCTGCTCATGCGTGGAGGGCGTTGCATACTCCAGTACAGCGTCACGGCGATGATGGCATCTGGCGCAATCTGTCTTGCCGTTGGCGGCAAAGGCCAAAATTGCCAAAGAAACGCCAGCACAAAACTGGCGGGCACCAGCCACCAGTAGCGGTCAGGGTGTAGCAGCATGGGGCTCTGCGCTCTGAACGGGTGCTGTGGCGGCAGGTAGAGGGACTTTGGCTTCGGGGCGGTAAACCAATAACAGTTGTTGCGCGCGATCAAGCTGTGCGGATGGCTTGACGACCACGCGCAAGAATGAGGCGGCATCGTCATATTCAATGCGCGTCACTTCACCGACGGGATAGGCCGGCGGGTAGCGTCCACCCAAGCCAGAGCTGACGATCAAATCGCCTTTTTTGATGTCAGTGGTTGGCACCAAATTGCGGATATACAGTTCGTCGAGCCGACCGCTGCCTTCCGCGATGCCGCGCACGCCGTTGCGGTTCACCTGTATCGGCACAGCGTTGTTGGTATCGGTGATGAGCAAAATGCGTGCTGTGTGCTCGGAAAAATAGGTGACGATGCCGACCAAACCGTGCGCGTCTAGGACGGGCTGCCCTTCAAACACGCCATCGGCTTTGCCTCGATTGACCACCATCTCCATACGGCGTGGGTCGGGCGACACGCCCAGCAACTCGGCGACGAGTACAGAATCGTCCAGTATTTCGGTCGAGTTCAGCAGTTCTTTGAGGCGTGCGTTGTCGGCTTGCAAGCCGGCCATACGCAGCACGTTGCGCTGCAAAATCAGATTTTCGTGTTCCAGTGCGCGATTGCGTTCCTCAAGCTGTACGCGGCTACTAAAGGTCTCGTCAAACCACTGGAAAGCCTGAGTAGGAAAGCTGGTCAGCCAGTACAGCGGGCGCGCCACATTGTCAGACAGCAGTGAGCGCACATCGCTCAACAGTTCTGGACGAAAGTAGCCCGCACCGAGCAGTGCCAGCGCCACGACGATAGGCGGCAAAAAGCGCGAAGCGGTAGAGCGGTGATTGGAGAAAATCCGTTTGATAACGCGCCCCTTATTCGTCGGAATCTGGCATCAGCCCAGGCAGGGGGCGCGGCGTGAACGGGAAGTGTGTGACATTGGAACCGGGTTTCACTTCCGTCATGCGCACAGGACCTTCTTTTTCCACCTCATCGATGCGCACGATGGCATGCAAGGGGATAAAACTGCGTTTGACGCCGTTGAACTCATTTTTCAGCTTTTCCTCCGCAGGATCGACGATCATCGCCGACTTTTCGCCGAAAACATAATCTTCAATTTCGATAAAGCCGTAGAGATCACTCTGAAAAATCTGGCGCGCGTACAGCTCAAACACCTGATTCTGATTGACGAAAACAACTTTATAGAGAGCTTGCTTGGCCATGGGGCTTGCCGAGGTATTGCGAGGGTGCGACAGGATACCAGAGCAAGGCAGCCTGTATAATGCCGAACCCCCGAAACGCCCCAGAAATAACGCCATGAGCAAGCTGTACATCGAAACCCACGGTTGCCAAATGAACGAGTACGACTCCACGCGCATGGGGCAGTTGTTGTCGGACAGTCATGACCTGCAATTGACGGATAACCCTGCGGAGGCCGATGTCATCTTGCTCAACACTTGCTCCATTCGTGAAAAAGCGCAGGAGAAAGTGTTTCACCAGTTGGGGCGTTGGAAAAATCTAAAAAAAGATCGCCCCGAATTGATTATCGGTGTCGGCGGCTGTGTGGCGAGCCAAGAGGGCGAAGGCATCGCTAAACGCGCGCCATTTGTCGATTTAGTGTTCGGCCCGCAAACGCTGCATCGCCTGCCAGAAATGATCGATCAGCGTCGTTCGCGCAGCGATGAAAAAACTACAGTAGTCGATATCAGTTTTCCTGAAATCGAAAAGTTTGATCGCCTGCCACTGCCAGAAGCAGACGGCGTTTCTGCGTTTGTTTCCATCATGGAAGGCTGCAATAAATACTGCACATTTTGTGTTGTGCCTTACACGCGCGGCGAAGAAGTCAGTCGCCCATTGACCGATGTGTTAGTGGAGATTGCGCACTTGGCTGCGCAGGGCGTGCGCGAAGTGAATTTGTTAGGACAAAATGTCAACGCGTGGCGCGGCAACAAACCCGATGGCAGTGCCGCTGATTTTGCGGATATGTTGTTTTGTGTGGCGGCAATTGAAGGCATTGATCGCATTCGCTACACCACTTCGCATCCCGTTGAATTCACCGACAGTTTGATCGAGGCCTACGCAGAAATTCCTGAATTGGTCAGTCATTTGCATTTGCCAGTGCAACACGGTTCCGACCGCATACTTGCGGCGATGAAACGCAGTCACACAGCGATTGAATACAAATCGAAAATTCGTCGCCTGCGCCAAATTCGCCCTGACATCAGTATTTCCTCGGATTTTATCGTCGGTTTTCCTGGCGAAACAGAGGAAGATTTTGCCAAAACTATGAAGTTAATTGAGGATGTAGGTTTCGATACTTCTTTCAGTTTTGTCTATAGCGCGCGCCCTGGTACGCCTGCGGCGAATTTGCTGGATGACACGCCAGAATCCGTGAAAAAAGAACGATTGGCTGTGTTGCAGCAGCGCATTGCCAATAACGCGCAGTTGATCGGTCGTCAAATGGTTGGCACTACGCAGCGCATTTTAGTCAGCGGTTTTTCGAAGAAAGATCCGGGGCAGTTGCAAGGTCGCACAGAAAACAATCGCGTCGTGAACTTCCGCTCAGCCGATACGGCGTTGATTGGGCAGTTTGTTGATGTGGTGATTAACGAATCGCTCGCCAACTCCCTGCGTGGCGAGTTGGCGCGCTAATCATTTAGCGTTGTGATTTTAGTGTCGCGTTTAGAAGTGTCGTGCTTAGAGATGTAAGCCGCACTCAGTTTTCGCCTTACCCGCCCAGCGACCTTTTCTGCCTTCGCCGGGTTGTGTGCAATGCGAGCAGCCAATCGAAGAATAACCTTGTGCAACCAGAGGATGCACAGGGAGCTGATGCTCGGCAACATACGCATCTAAATCGGCGCGCGTCGTGTCAATCATCGGATTGAACTTGATGATGTTGTGGCTCTCTTCAAAGATGTGCAGTTCTGCACGAAAATCGGTCTGCCAATCCATCAAGCTAGACACCCACACATCGTAGTTACCTTTGATGTTATCTAGCGGCATCACTTTGTTGATCGAACAGCAAAAATCCGGATCGTTTTCGTACAGTTTTTCCTTGCGGCTGTACTCGTGTTGATAGTCATCGGGAAGCAAATTGATGACGTTAAGGTGTAGCAACTTCGCCATTTGGTCGCGATAGGCCAGCGTTTCAGGGAAGTGGTAGCCGGTGTCGATAAAGTGGATAACCTGTTGCGGGCGCACGCTGGCAATCATGTGCAAAAAGTAGGCGGAAGTTGCCGCAAATGATGAAGTCACTAAGATTTTTTCTGGCGCAAAGTCGCGATACAAGCGCGCAAGGCGCTCTGCCGCGCTGAGTGGGCGGTAAGCAGTATTCAGAGCATCCAATTCTGAGACAGTTAAACCAGCGCTATTGCCGCTGCTGGCGATGACGGGGGACGTGTTCATAGAGTTTTACCTTGAGCGCCAGAGGGCAACGGGTGGCGCGGTGACATGCCGCTATTGTAGGCGATTTTGAGGCTTAGCCATAAATGGGGATAATACGGAGCTTTTCCAGCGCAGCCCTTGAGGGGCATCAATCCGCATGTCTTTCACACTGATTCGAGGCCTACACAATTTGCGTTCGCAGCATCACGGCTGCGTGGCGACGATCGGGTCTTTTGATGGCGTGCATCGCGGTCATCGTGCGATCATCGAGCAGTTGTTAGAACAGTCGCGTGCGCTGCATTTGCCATCTGTGGTGATTATTTTTGAGCCGCAACCGTACGAGTATTTTTCTGGCGAAAAAGCGCCAGCGCGTTTGATGACGCTGCGCGATAAATTGCGTGCGTTGGCGGCTTGTGGTGTCGATCGCGTGCTGTGTTTGCAATTCAACGCCAAACTGCGTCAGCTTTCTGCGCAAGCGTTTATTGAACAGATTTTAGTTGAGAAGCTCGGCATAAAAAGTTTAGTAGTGGGTGATGATTTTCGTTTCGGCTGCGATCGTGCGGGTGATTTTTCTCTACTGCAAACAGCCGGTATTGCACACGGTTTTTCTGTGTATGACACACATACCGTAGAAGACAGTGGCGAGCGCATCAGCAGTACGCGCATTCGTCGCGCGTTGGAATCGGAACATTTTGATGAAGCGGAACGCTTGTTAGGTCATACCTACACTATTCGTGATCGCGTGGTGTATGGCAGGCAGTTAGGGCGCACGATAGGTGTGCCGACAGCCAATGTGCGTTTGCGCCGCTGTCGCTCACCGCTGAATGGCGTGTTTGCTGTGCAAATGCGTATTGTGGGCAAAGATGTGTGGCGTGATGGTGTGGCCAATGTCGGCGTGCGACCGACAGTGGGTGATGAAGTTCGTCCGATTTTAGAAGTGTATTTGTTAGATTTTTCTGGCGATTTGTATCGCCGCGAAGTGGAAGTGCGTTTTTGTAAAAAGTTGCGCGACGAACAAAAATTTCCTTCTTTCGATGCGTTAAAACAGCAAATTTATAGCGACATTGAGCAAGCTAAACAATTTTTTAATTAATTTTGAGCAGTAATCCATGAGCGAAACCGAACAAGGTCAACCGAAGAAAGATTACAAGCATACGCTGAATCTTCCTCAAACCTCGTTTGCCATGAAAGCAAACTTGGCGCAGCGCGAGCCGCAAATGTTGAAACAGTGGCAACAGGATAAGTTGTACGAAAAAATTCGCGCAGCGCGTGTGGGTCGTGAACAATTTATCTTGCATGACGGTCCTCCGTATGCCAATGGCGATATACACATCGGACACTCCGTCAATAAAGTGTTGAAAGACATCATCGTTAAATCGAAAACGCTGTCAGGTTTTGATGCGCCGTATGTGCCAGGCTGGGATTGCCACGGTTTGCCTATCGAACATAATGTGGAAAAGAAATTTGGCAAAGCCGGCGACAAACTGGATCACAAAAGTTTTCGCGCAAAATGCCGTGAGTACGCACAAACACAAGTGAACGGACAGAAACAGGATTTTGTGCGTTTGGGTGTGTTGGGCGAGTGGAATAATCCCTACCTCACGATGGCTCCGCAATTTGAAGCCGACATTATTCGCGCGCTCGGACGTATTGCTGCTAACGGTCATCTCGTGCGCGGCTTCAAGCCGGTGTATTGGAGTGTGGTCGGAGCATCGGCGCTGGCAGAGGCAGAAGTGGAATACCAAGAAAAAACTTCTACTGCTTTGGATGTGCGTTTTGCTGCGGTTGATCAAAAAGATTTTCTCGCTGCCTTTGAAAATGTTTCTGGCGAAGGTAAAGCCTCGGTTGTGATTTGGACCACCACGCCGTGGACACTGCCCGCCAACCAAGCAGTGAGTTTGGGTGCTGAGATTGACTATGTGTTGTTGCAAGTGAATCTCGGCGCGGGCGCAGAACGATTGGTGATTGCGCAAGAGCGCGTGACAGATGCCATGCAGCGTTACGGCGCAGAAAACTTCCGCGTTGTAGGTCAGGCAAAAGGCTCTGCGTTAGAGAAAAAATTATTGCAGCATCCGTTTTATCAAAAACAAGTACCGATTTTAGTGGGCGAGCACGTCACTTTGGATGCAGGGACAGGTGCGGTACACACTGCGCCCGATCACGGTATGGATGACTTTGTGGTCGGGCAAAAATACGGCATCGGCACACTCAATTTGGTGGATGAGCATGGTGTGTATCGTGCACATACTGAAATTTTTGCCGGCGACCATGTTTATAAAGTCGATCAAAAAGTAGTCGATTTGTTGCAAGAAAAATCGGCGCTGATACTGGCTAAACAGTTTACGCATAGCTTCCCGCATTGTTGGCGCACAAAAACGCCGCTGATTTTCCGTGCGACACCGCAGTGGTTTATCAGCATGACGGAAAAAGGTTTGCAGGAAATGGCGCTGAATGCTGTTAAAGGCGTGCAGTGGTTTCCTGCGTGGGGGCAGGCGCGTATTGAGGCAATGTTGCAGCAGAGCCCCGATTGGTGTGTGTCGCGCCAGCGTACTTGGGGTGTGCCGATTGCTTTGTTTATTCATCGCGAAACACAGCAACTGCATCCGCGCACACAAGAATTGATTGAACAAGTCGCTCAGCGTGTTGAACAAGAAGGGATGGATGCGTGGTTTGATTTGGATGCCGCAGAATTATTGGGCGAAGAAGCGGCGCAGTATCAAAAAGTCACCGACACTTTGGATGTGTGGTTTGATTCTGGCGTAACGCATTTAGCGGTTTTGGAACGCAGAAAGTATTTGCGCTATCCAGCGGATTTATATCTGGAAGGATCGGATCAACATCGCGGTTGGTTTCAATCCTCATTAAAAGCGGCGCTGGCGATGAATGGCACTGCGCCATATCGCCAAGTGCTGACGCACGGTTTTACGGTCGATGCTGATGGCAGAAAAATGTCGAAGTCACTCGGCAATGTGGTGTCGCCGCAAAAAGTAGTGAACGATTTGGGTGCGGATATTTTGCGTTTGTGGGTGGCTGCGACAGATTTCTCTGGCGAGATGACTGTCTCTGACGAAATTCTCAAACGCACAGCGGATTCTTATCGCCGTATTCGCAATACCGCACGCTTTTTATTGTCGAATCTCAGTGGGTTTGATCCGGCAGTGCATTTGGTGTTGCCAGAAAAAATGTTGGAGTTGGATCGCTGGATTGTTGCACGCACGGCTGTGTTGCAGCAGGAAATTATTGTTGCTTACGACAGTTATCAATTTCATTTGATCTACCAAAAACTGCACAACTTCTGCGTTGTGGATCTCGGTGGTTTTTATCTGGACATCATCAAAGATCGCCAGTACACCATGCAAGAAAACTCGCTCGGTCGCCGCTCCTGCCAAACCGCGCTGTATCACATCATTGAAGCGATGACGCGTTGGCTGACGCCGATTTTGAGTTTTACCGCTGAGGAACTTTGGCAAAGTTTGCCAGGGCAACGCAGCGATACCGTGTTCACTGCGGAGTGGCACATGCTGCCGCAAACCAGTGCGAAGGGTGTTTTTTCGGATGCCGATTGGCAACAAATTATTGCAGTGAAAGAAGCGGTCAATAAAACACTGGAAGCGCAGCGTGCAGCAGGCAAGATGGGTTCTTCGCTGCAAGCCAATGTCACCCTGTATTGCGCGCCCGCTATACAAAGCTTGCTGCAAAAATTGGGCGATGAATTGCGTTTTGTGTTGCTGTCATCCGGTGCGCTGATTACGCCATTGGCTGATGCGGGTGAAGCAACGGAAGTGGATGGTTTGCGTGTTGCTGTTTCTGTGTCTGAGTACGGAAAGTGTGTGCGCTGCTGGCACTACCGCGAAGATGTGGGTGCGAATACGGATGATTCTGAGCTGTGCGGTCGCTGTGTCGAAAATGTCAACGGCGTTGGCGAACAGCGTTATTTTGCTTGAGGTAGTGTCGTGACGATCAACATAAAGAACGTGTATTGGTTGCTGCTTTCAATAGCAGTATTTGTGCTGGATCAGTGGACGAAGCAGTTAATCACCGCACATTTTAATTATCGTGAAGTGCTGTCTATTTTTTCTTTGGGAGAATTAGGTTTTAATCTAACGCTAGCGCATAACTACGGTGCCGCATTTAGCTTTTTGGCGGAGCAATCCGGTTGGCAACGCTGGTTTTTTGCGGGTTTGGCGTTAGTGGTGGGTTCTGGTTTGTCCGTATGGTTGCTGCGCTTACCTAAAGGTAGTGTGTTGTTGTCGCTGGCTTTGGCACTGTTGATCGGTGGCGCATTTGGTAATTTGTACGACCGTGCAGTGAACGGTTATGTGATTGATTTTCTGGATGCGTTTTACGGTGCGTATCACTGGCCTGCCTTTAATGTTGCCGATTCAGCTATTTGCGCTGGAGCTGCATTGTTGTTGCTCGATAGTTTTTTTCTAGGTAAAAAAACATGAGTAGTTTGAGTATTTCTGATCAAACCCGTGTCACTTTTTTTTTCTCACTCTTTCTGCAAGATGGCCAGTTGATTGATTCGTGCTTTGACAAAACCCCTGCGCAGTGCGTTCTTGGTGATGGAAATTTGTTGCCAGCGTTTGATGCGTGCTTGCTAGGATTGCGAGCGGGTGATAAAAAACAATTTACGATTGCGGCAGCGGATGCTTTTGGTCTGCGCCGTGATGACAACTTAAAGCGCGTGCCGCGCAACCGTTTTGCAGACGATATCGAATTGAAAGAAGGTTTGGTGGTGTCTTTTGGCGCAGCAGAGGGCGGTGAGTTGCCAGGCGTGGTGCATCGTTTGATGGGCGATATGATTGAAGTGGATTTTAACCACCCTTTGGCGGGACGAGATATTGTGTTCGATGTTGAAATCCTTGAGGTAGAGCATGCAAATCAAGCTGGCTAATCCACGCGGATTTTGTGCAGGTGTCGATCGTGCGATTGAAATTGTCAGTCGTGCGTTGGATGTATTTGGCGCGCCGATTTATGTGCGGCACGAAGTTGTGCATAACCGTTTTGTGGTCGATGGTTTGCGCAATCGTGGCGCAATTTTTGTTGATGAATTGTCGGATGTGCCGGACAACGGCATCGTTATTTTTAGTGCGCACGGTGTATCGCGCGAAGTGCAAGAAGAAGCGGCTCGTCGTGAATTAAAAGTTTTCGATGCAACTTGTCCACTCGTCACAAAAGTACACATGGAAGTACTGCGTTACGGCAAAGAAGGTATTGATTGCATCTTGATTGGTCACGCGGGGCATCCCGAAGTGGAAGGCACTATGGGGCAGTACGATGCCAGCAACGGAGGCGCGATTCATTTGGTGGAAGATGAAGCTGACGTTGCAAAGTTGGTAGTTCGCGACCCAGAAAAGTTGGCCTTTGTAACGCAGACCACGCTGTCGATGGACGATACCGCCAAAGTCATTGATGCCCTGCGTGCGCGTTTCCCTGCTATCCAAGGACCGCGCAAAAATGACATCTGCTACGCCACCCAGAATCGACAAGATGCCGTCAAGCAGTTGGCGCTAGAGTGCGATTTGGTGTTGGTGGTAGGTTCGCCCAACAGCTCCAACTCTAATCGTTTACGCGAATTGGCTGATCGCATTGGCTCTGATAGTTATTTGATTGATGCGGCTGCCGATATCAACCCAGAGTGGCTGAAGTCCAAGCGCATGATCGGTGTTACAGCGGGTGCTTCCGCGCCAGAAAACTTGGTGCTGGACGTGGTAAAACGGCTGCGCAAGTTAGGAGCGGAGTCGCCAAAGGAGATGGATGGCACGATCGAGACAGTGCATTTCACCATGCCCAAAGAGCTGCGTTAAAAAGCGCACTAAACCTTAAAAATGTGAACTGCGTCAAAGTCTTAAACCGTTTAGCTCACATTGTTTGCCGTTGGTCTACTGCCTATGGATTGGGCTGAAAACAGTCATTACCTTCGACCCTAGATAAAAGCGGGAGAAGGATTGTGAAGAGCGTCTTTTCACAAAACACAGTCAACAGAGAGCAAGGTTTCACGCTGATCGAGCTTTTGGTCACAGTGACGTTGCTCGCCATTTTGGTTTCGCTAGCAGCGCCATCGTTCAATAGCTCGATTCGTGATAACCGCGTGCTGACGGAAGCAAATTCTCTGATTGCAGCGGTAGCTAACGCGCGCTCAGAGGCGCTGAAGCGCGGCCGCATGGTGTCTATCTGTCCTTCCTCTGATGGCGCAACGTGCGGATCAGATTGGGGTCAGGGTTGGATTGTTTATATCGAGAAAACAACTGTAGTAGCCGGTGCGGCACCTGATGTGGATGAAGTGCTGCAAGTGGAAGGCGCTGCGGAATACATGGCTTTGGCTCAGCCATCTGGTAACAAATGGATTCGATTTTCTCCGCGCGCAATATCCGAGGCTTCGGTAACGGTTACGGTTAAGCCAAGCGCTTGCAATACGGGCTACAACTATCAAGAAATCGTATTTGGTATTACCGGTCGTGCCACGCTGACGAAGAAACAATGTTGAGGGTCGCATAGATGAAACGCCATAGAAACAAACAATCTACGCAACGAGTTCAACGCGGTGTTGCAATGCTTGAGGTATTGATCGCCTTCTTTGTATTGTCAATTGGTTTGCTGGGTTTAGCGGGTTTGCAAATAAAAGCACTGCAATTTAACCAGTCAGCATTTCAACAGTCGCAGGCAACAGTAGCGGTGTATGACCTGTTAGACAGAATGCGTATGAATCGCATTGGTGCAACAGGTAGCCAATACAACACTGGCGGTTGGGTAAGCAGCCATTCCACAGGTCAATTGGCAGATAACGATCTCAATGCTTGGTTGACCACTGTTAGTGGTAACTTGCCTGATGGTCAGGGTTCAGTGGTATGTGATAGCAATAACATTTGTACCGTGTCTGTGCGCTGGGATAATCGCTTCAAAATCATTGGTGATGGCAGTGATGATTATGAAACAGTGTCGCTGTCTAGCCAGATGTAATGTTGGAGGAGTTAAAGCGATGAGCGGAACCAAAGCATCACCGAAAACGGTTTCATCTGTGTCATATCGGCAAGCTGGATTGACGTTGGTTGAATTGTTGATAGCGATGGCGCTGGGTTTATTTCTCTCTTGGGGAGCAATAAAAGCTTTTTTAACAGGAAGACAAACCTATATCACGCAGCAAGGTCTTTCACGCATTCAAGAGAATGCGCGCACTGTGCAGGAGTTGATCGGCTATGACTTGCGCGACGCGGGTAACTATGGTTGTGCAGTGGGTAAGTTCGTGTCCAACTTTAACACGGCCAATTTTTTGTCGGGAACAACGGCAAGTTCTGGTAGTTTTAATCCAACGGCAGAGCGGAATTTTGCTTACGCAGCTTTTGCAACGAACAATGTATCCGGCGCGGCAAATGCGGACACCACGTTGTTAGCGCCGCTGAATCCTGCACCGTTAGCGGGCACAGATGTTTTGTTTGTACACACCGCAACCGACGAGGGTGCGGATGTGCAAAGTGTGCCTGCACCCACGGCAGTATCGATCACTGTTCCTAATCGCAATTTTGCAGCAACAGATATTTTGGCTTTGTCAGATTGCGCAACGAATTACATTTTCACGCCAGCCGCAGTGGCAACAGCAGGCTCTACCGCCACCATTACTTCTCCAGTGGCCTTTCCCAGCGTGCCGCTCGCAGGCTCCAGTGTGATGAAGTTGGATACAGCTATTTACTACATTGCTAATAACCCTGCTGGCACGCCTGCGCTGTATCGTCGTTTGACTGGTGGCAACTCAGAAGAATTATTGGATGGCGTGCAAGACCTGCAAATTGAAGTGGGGATTGATACCAACAACGATGGCGTAGTGGATTCTTACGTGACACCTAATGCAGTTACCGCCGCGCAGTGGAATGCTTGGGACGATTCCAACGCTGATGGTGATGTGCTCGAGCTTTCAAAAACTACGCGCGTCGAGCAGAACGTGGTGGCAATTCGCTACTCCGTGTTGTTGCGTAGTGATGAACAAATATTAGAAACGCCGCAGTCGTACACCTATAACGGTACAACTACAACGCCAACAGACAGGCGTTTGCGCCAAGTGGTGACAAGCACCGTTGGTATTCGTAGTCGTTTGAATTAAGAGGGTATAAAGATGAAACCCGTAGTGAAAAATAGAAAAGCCATGATTAAGCAGCGAGGTGCCGCCTTAGTTGTCGGATTAATCATGTTGCTTCTACTGACGCTGATTGGTGTGGCAGGAATGCGTAATACGTTGCTGCAACAAAAAATGGTGGCAAACACCAAAGACAGAGAAATTGCACTGCAAGCGGCGGAGTCGGCATTGCGCGCAGCAGAATTAACACTGAGTGGACCTACCGGTCCAACCATGACTAACACGGCAGGTTTATATGATGCCACCACCGCATCGCCCTCTTTGTTAACGCGCCAGAGCGATGAAGCCACTTTCTGGAAAACAGGAAATTGGGCGACATGGACGAGTAGCAATTCTCAAGCGTACAACCGCACATTAGATGGCGTATCGGCAGGTAACCCGCCGCGTTATGTGATTGAAAAGTTGGATGTTGCATTGAGCAATCGCAGTGGTTACGCCAGTTCAGGCGGTGGTTGTACTGTCGTGTGTTCTGAGGATTTGAATGATGATTTCTCTCCAACTCCGCCACCGGTATCTGACTACCGCGTGACGGTAAGAGCTGTGGGTAGTACCACCGACGCCGTGGTTCTACTGCAATCTACATTCCGGCGTGATAAAGAGTAAACAACGTAAACTTATATAAACAAAAGAAGATTTTTCGGTTAATGAGAGAGGGTAGTGCCATGAACGCATCAGCCATCAAAAAAATTCTATCAAGTAAAAAAATTCAGAAGCTTCGCTTTGGTGTGCTAGGTGCGCTCATGGGAGTAACCGCGTTGATGCCTACCACTGCGTTGGGTTGGAATTATTCTGATGTGCCGCTGTTTTGGGTGCCGGGCATCAAGCCCAATGTGGTGTTGATGATTGATAACTCAGGCAGTATGCAGGCGATCACCACCAACGAGGCATATCAAAGAGCCTTGGTGAGCAATAGCTTATCTGGTACGGACAATTGGTATTGGTGTGATGGCTACGACAATTCAACCAAGACCTGTACCTCTACTAATGGCAAAGTGGTAGATGGTTTCTCTGTTTATGTTTGGAATCCGCCAACAGTGAATACAGCGACGAATACCGTCAACAACTCTATTACGGTGAGCCGAAACTTGTATAACAACGCTACCAGCCCAACTGATTGCTCGTCTAGCAGTTCTGGCTTTTTTTGGAACGGCAATGTTGCTTCTCCGGTTTCCACCACAACCTATACACCCATTTTGGGCATCTGTTCTGCAGGGAATGCTATTCCTAATGGCGCAACGATTAAGTTGAGCGTCAACGCTTACAAAGGTAGCTTTACCGTTGATCAAACCTATTATGTGGTGAACAGTTCGCCCAATGGTTTCCAACTGTCGTTAACCTCAGGCGGTGCGCCGGTAACTGTGTCGGTTAAATTGGGTTCAGGCTCGAGTTGGGGGTCTCCCGCTACCTTTGGATTTAACTATTCATATAACTACAACACCTATGGCGTGACATGGCCTGGCTATATCAATCAAAGTGGCGTATCGCTTTGTAATGTTACGAAATCACCGGGCGATGTAGGTTTTTATTTGGGCGAGAGTGGTCAGAGTGTCACTGTCACCAATGCGGCTGATTTGATTGTGCCAGCCGCCAACGAAGTGGGCGTTATTGTGCGAAACAGTAATGATACCAGTCGAGATTCCTGTGTGCGGTGGAAAATGGCTACCACCGGTAATAACAAGAATACCAGCACCCCAGCAGGGTTTGATTATGTACGCTACACCACAGGTACACTGTATGACATGGATAGCCAAACACCTTATGGCAACTTTTTGCTGAACTCCTTAGTCAACGGCAAAGGCAGCTACAACTTTGATAACAACAGTGTGTATCCCGATAGTGATACCTCCAACCGCGATTGGGATGCGAGCAAGGACATCACCATCAAAAACGGTGGTGCGTTAACCGACAATAAATATCTGATTCTGCCCAACGTAACTCGTATGGAAGCAGCGCGCGAAGCGGCGCAGAAAATGGTGTTGGATTTTTATAACAAAATGAATATCGGTTTGTTTACGCTGAACTTGAATACAAGCACATTGACTAGCCGCAATGTCACACCGGTGGCTGATGGCACTGATCCCACTGCCATGAAGCAAGGGTTGATTGGTACGACCGAGGGCATGACGCCTGCCGACTTACCTGCTAGTGCTGTGGATGGCTCTATTGGCAAGTTGATCCCCGGCAGCGGTACGCCATTGGCTATCACGGAAAATGAGATCAATAGTTATTTCCTCGGTAGCACTAGTCCTGTGAAGTACCGTTGCCAGAAAAACTACGCCGTTGTGATTACGGATGGTGACCCCTCTAGCGACAGCGGCACCTTGGATGGGCGTACACAAGAAGGCTACGACAATGATTTGAGAACAGCCACAGATGGCAATGATGCCGATGGTGTGAGCTGGGATGACCCAACAGACAGCGACAAATGGAAAACGCAAAACATTGTTGAGTATTCCATAGGTGTAGGCTTGGAAAATAATCTACTGAAACGTGCGCCGCTAGTGAACCAAGTGGATGTAGATAAATCCGGTATTGTCGGTAATGTGATCGAGTTGAAAGAGCACGGTCTAAGTACAGGAAATTATGTGCAGGTAGTGTCTGGTGCGGCTAGCGGTTTGACTAATGGCAATTACTACTATGCCGTTGTGATTGATGCAGATCATTTCAAATTAGCCGGCGCCGGTACGATCAGCACCATCACCAGTACGGTCGATAGCTACACCGCTACAACAACCTATACGCGTACCTGCAAAACGCACTACAGTAATGGAAACTGTAAAACGTGGAATAACCCCACCAATACAGCAAGTAATGGTCCTACTAGCACCAGCACCAGCACTAACACGACAGGCGGCATTACTGGAGACGGTGGTAACAGCACTACCAATACGCGTAGCTCGGTGGATGCTTGTATCGCGGGCACATCTACGGTGGTTCCTGCTGGCTCACCGTCTTACAACTCTGCTCCTGTTTCAGACACGGGTTGGACACCTGCTAACTCAACCACAACGCAAACGCGCGTTGTGGTAACCAATGAGACAAAAAGCACACCAGTATCAGGCACGCAGATCAATGGTGGTTGTGCCGTCATTGCGGGCGGCAGCGGCACCATGGTGTTGAGTACTGGTCCTGGAAAAGCGTTCTTTGCTTTCACGCCAGACCAGTTGGCATTGAGCATGAAAAAAGTGTTCGACAACATCCAGAACATCAATTCATCCGCATCTTCGGTGTCAACAAACACCAAGCAGTTCAGTGGTGGTGAAACGGCTTTGGTATACCAAGCAAAATTCAATACCGAAGACTGGAGTGGCGAGGTAGCAGCTTACCCCATTACGGTGGATGGCACGGGCAAAGCGACGGTAGATACAACAAAAGACCCCATAGCGCCCGGCTGGACTACCAAAGAAACTTTGCAATCAACGAGCCAAAAAACGCCTAACATCTTCACTTGGAATCGCTCTGCGGGTACAGCTGGCGCGGGTGTGGATTTTGCGTGGACTAATTTGGATGCTGGCGAGAAAGCGGCTCTAGGCGGTGCTGTATCGGGCGCGAAAATCATCAGTTGGATACAGGGTAATAATGTCGGTGGCTTGCGTAGTCACTCTAGCAAAGGATTGATGGGCGATGTGCTGAATTCGGATCCTGTGTATCTTTCCTATCTCAGTATGGGCTATCAAACCCTACCTGCCTCTAATACCAGTACATGCACAATTGCGGCGGATTATTCTAGTGAATCAGGCTCTAGCTGTACGGGTGCGGAGATTTATACCAACTACGTTACTGCCAGTAAAATGCGCCCCCCAATGATTTTTGTCGGCGCGAATGATGGTCAGATGCATGCCTTCAATGCAGAAGATGGCACGGAAACAATGGCTTACTTGCCTGCGGCTATCTATCGCGATTGGAATGACCTGAACAACAACGGCGTGGACGATGACGGCACAGCGAGCGTAACGAATAAGTTGCAGGATCTCACCAGTCCATCTTACAGTCACGAGTATTTTGTGGATGGCAGCTTGTCTGCCGGTGATGCCTTCCTCGGCAGCAAGTGGGGCACTTATCTCATCGGAGCATTGGGTCGTGGTGGTCGCAGTATCTTTGCTATGGATATTACAGATACCACCTATACGGCCAACGATATTAAGTGGGAATTCACCAATCCTGATATGGGATACACCTATGGCAAGCCAATTATTGCTCGCTTAGCCAATAACAAGTGGTATGCCGTCGTGCCCAATGGTTTGGATAGCAATGGTGATCAAGCCAGTGTCTTCCTCATTAACTTGAACGATGCCACAGACTATGTTGAGTTAAAAACAGGATCTGGCTCAGCCGCTACGCCTAACGGCATGATGGCTGTGCAGGTGAAAGTGGATAGCTCACGTACCGTAACGGATATTTATGCTGGTGACATGCTGGGCAATATTTGGAAGTTTGATGTGTATGACGAAGGCACGGCATCGGTTGATTTGTCACCATCAGCACAAAAGCTGTTCACTGCAGGTGATGGTACCACTGGTACTCCACAGGCAATCACCGGCGGTATTCGTATTGGTAAACACCCAGATGGCTTGGGCTCGCTGATTTACTTTGGCACAGGTAAATACTTTGAAGTACAGGACAACATATTTAGTGGCTCCAGCGTGCCGCAAATTGACAGTTTCTATTCCGTGTTGGATGACGGTTCTACAACCGGCATTACTCGCAGTGATTTGGCATCGCAGAGCTTCATTATGTCGGCTGACAATATGACGCGCACAGCAACCGTAAATACAGTGACATACACGGGCGCAGGCAAAAAAATGGGTTGGTACATTGATTTGCTGGACGGCACAGCCAAGAAAGGTGAGCGTATGGTCAGTACGCCGGTGTTGTATGGTGGTCGCGTAATCTTCGTCACCATCAAGCCACTCACTGGCGGTACGTGTGGCGGTGAGGGCTCTAGCTGGTTGAATGAGTTGAACGCTTTGGATGGCAGTATGTTGCCCGACAAAGTATTAGACACAAACAACGACGGCAAAATTGATAATGCTGATGTACAAGTCTCCTCTGCACAGTTAGATGGTTTGGCGAGCGATCCATCTATCATCGAAGGGCAAGATCGAGACTACAAAGTTATCGGTTCTACCAGTACGACCAAATCGGTGCAAATTGTGTCTGAAACACCACCCTCTGGTGGTGGTGGATTGGCCGGTGGTAAAGGTCGTATGTCATGGAGGCAGTTGCAGTAACATAGCGGCGCGAATCGGGGCTTTCTAGCCCCGATTCTTTAACCTCTAATAACAGCGCAACAGGGTGGAAGTGCTTATGAAACAACAGATGCGTGGATTTAGCTTGATTGAGTTGATGATTGTTGTGGCAATTGTTGCCATCATCTCGGCGATCGCTTATCCGTCTTATGAACGTTATGTACGCAAAACAAAGCGTGCTGATGCAATGAATACTTTGCTGGAGACAGCGCAGCGTTTAGAGCGTTGTTATACCTCTTTTGGTTCTTACAACAATGCAAGTTGCAGTGTGGTAAGCGGGTCGTCTATTACTTCAGAAAAAGGTAATTACACGATTGTACCAACTAGTGCGGCCAGCACTTATTCGCTCACAGCTACGCCTGTTGCAGGAACCACACAAGCGTTAGACACGGAATGTGCTACTTTCACTTTAACCAATACAGGTCAAAAAACTTCTACGGGCGGCGGTAGCTGCTGGTAAACAGCTTTTTAGTTATCTTGCTACGAAGGGCAGCGCACAGGCTGCCCTTCTGCGTTTTCTGGAATGCCATCACGGTTGTGGTCAGCGCCAAAACGTAAACGCCCTGTGCGATTAAAAATGACATTGCGTGCATCGCGCTCTGTTGCTTTTGCAGGGCAGTAAATAAAACTGCCGGCTGTGTTTTCTAGCAAGCCAGAACTCATATAACGCAGATATTGCTTATTCAAAGCCGCTCGCATCACCAATGAGCTGCCTTCTGGTGTGGGAGGTAGTGTGGAAAGCAAGGTTTCATCGCGATCAACTTGGCGGTTGTTGTTGGGGTCCGCAAAAACGATTGCGCCTTTTGTCCAGTCGTCACTACAAGTTAACTGATTGCTACTAGCACAAAAAACCACGGCTTCACGGCGTGTTATGGCACTGCTGCGCGCCAGTTGCGCGGCTGAAATCAGCGCATATATCACGGTTTCGCCTTGCGTGCGTCGCACCATGCTGGAGAAACTGGGTAGTGCTAGCGAGCTGAGTATCAGCAGCGCCGTAAGCGTGGTGAGCAATTCCAAGAGGGTGTAGCCGCGTTGCTGCGTAGTCATTAGGCAATCCTTTGCCGTAAAAAAGGCGGGCATCCTGCCATGTGTTGAAGGAAGTGGCTGTCAGCTTTTGCTGATTTTGTTGTCAGCCATGTCGGATTTTTCTGTCAGCCTACGGGCTTCACGCTTAAAATATGTAGCATTCATGATTGAGTAATGAGGGCAAGAACAATGGGAAGGGCGTACCAAAACCGCAAAGAGTCCATGGCAAAAACAGCGGGAATCAAAACGCGGATTTATTCTAAATACGGCAAAGAAATTTATGTGGCCGCTAAGAATGGTGGCGGCGACCCTAACGCCAATCTCGCGTTGCGGCGTTTGATTGAGCGTGCCAAAGGCGATCAAGTGCCTACGCATGTCATCGAAAAAGCAATCGACAAAGCCAGCGGTGCAGGCGGTGAGAATTATTCTTTGGTGCGCTACGAAGGTTTCGGTCCCGGCAACTGCATGGTGATTGTGGATTGCTTAACCAATAACAACAACCGCACTTTTGGTGATGTACGTTTGTGCTTCACCAAAACCAAAGCCAAGATCGGTGTGTCTGGCTCGGTGGCGCACATGTTTGATCATGTCGGCATTTTTATTTTTCGCCATGATAATGAAGATGCAGTGTTAGAAGTGTTATTGAATGCGGATGTGGATGTCACGGAAGTGGAAAATGAAGACGGCATGATTTCTGTTTATGTGCCACCTGCTGAATTTATCAAAGCACAAAAAGCACTGACGGACGCAATGCCGAATTTGGTATTTGAAACGGAAGAAATCACTTTTTTGCCGCAGACAACCACCGCTATCACTGGCGATGATGTGCCGTTATTTCAAAAGTTTCTCGATATGCTCGATGAATTGGATGATGTGCAAGAGGTATATCACAACGCTGAGTTGTGATCGCTACAAAAGCATCGAAAAAATTACGGTGCAATAAAAACATCCACGCCATGCGGTGGTTGAATCACTGACATCGGTAAACGCACGCCTTGCTGCCAACGCTGCAAGGCGTTGGTTTTTTTGTCGCCGCTCACTAGATACCAAAGATGCTGTGTGTTGCTGAGACGATGCGCGCTCAATGTCAGGCGTTGATGCGGTACAAAAGGCGCGTGTTGCACTAGCAGCACGGAAGGCGCATCGTCGGTTTCGCCCCATGTGTGATCGGGAAATAAGCTGGCAGTGTGACCGTCTTCACCCACGCCGAGTAAAACTAAATCAAATTGCCCCGCTTCGTGCAAAACATTCTGGTATTGCACGGTGGCATTGGTTGCGGGAGTTTCTCCAACAATCAAACGATGGATATGTGTTTCAGGAATCGGCACATGTGCTAACCACGCATCACTCGCCATTTGATCATTGCGATCAGCGTTACCCATTGGTACACAGCGTTCATCGCCAAAATAAATATGCCAGCATGACCAATCGGTTTTTATCTCGCGCAATGCGTTGTAAAGTTTGCGCGGCGTGTTGCCGCCAGCCAGTACGATGCGAAATGCTTTTTTTTGTGCAATACAGTGTGCGGCGAGTGCGGTAATTTTTTGCACTAGCACTGTGTTCATGCTGGCTTCATTCGTGTGCGTATGCCAGCGAATATTTTCGGTGGGTTCATTCATTGCGCCACCGCTGATCTTCGCTATCAAACAAGCGACTGGATTCTTCTGGGCCCCAACTGCCTGCGGGGTAGGTGTGAATAAACTCTTGCGTCGCAGCCCACTGTCGCAGAATAGGATCAACCACACGCCACGCCATTTCTACTTCATCAAAACGAATAAATAAGCTGCGATCATTGAGAATCACATCTAACAATAATGTTTCGTAAGCCTCTAACGCTGGCTCGTTGGGTTGGCGATAAGGTGCTTGCAGTTCGGCGGTGCGCGTAATCATTTCTAGCCCTGGCTGTTTGGCGTGAATTTCCATGCGCATACATTCATCAGGATATAGAGACAAAATAATCCAATTGGGTTCTATCCACTCTAATGCGGTTTCACGAAATAATTGCTGCGGCGGTTGTTTGAAACGAATCGCAATGGAAGATGTTTTTTCTTTCAATCGTTTGCCAGTGCGCAAATAAAATGGCACGCCTTTCCAACGCCAGTTGTCGATATAAAACTTAGCGGCGACAAACGTTTCGGTAGTGGAATGCGGTGCGATGTCTGGCTCGTCACGATAGCCTGGCACCGATTTTCCGTTGATTTGTCCTGCGCTGTATTGGGCGCGAAACGCCACCGACTGCACCGATTGTCGTGGTATAGGGCGAATAGAGCGCAACACTTTCACCTTTTCATCGCGCAGTGCATCGGCGTTGAGTGTCGCCGGCGGTTCCATCGCGGTGACGGTGAGCAATTGCAGCAAATGGTTTTGTAACATATCGCGCAGTGTGCCCGTGTTATCAAAATAGCCTGCGCGATTTTCCACACCGTATTGTTCCGCTACCGTGATTTGTACATGGTTGATGTAATTGCGATTCCAAATTGGCTCAATCATAGTGTTGGCAAAACGAAACACCAGCATGTTCTGCACTGTTTCTTTGCCGAGGTAATGGTCGATACGAAAGATTTGGTTTTCATCAAAAAATTGATGCAGATGTTGATTGAGCGTCTGCGCGCTATCCAAATCTTCGCCAAACGGTTTTTCAATCACGATGCGATGTTTGAGTGCTCCACCGGCAAAACCTGCATCGTGCAAATGGTTGGCAACAGTAAGGTAATCCATCGGCCTGATGGCTAAATAAAAAACCAAGTTTTCGCAAACGCTGCCTTGCGGTAGCTGATGCGGTGTAGCGAGGCTTGCTTTAAGTGCGGTGTAGGCTTCTGCTTGTGTGTAATCGCCTGCAACATAATCAAAACGCTCGGCAAGTGCTTGGGCAACAGTGTGATCGCACGGCAGTTTTTTGAGATGATCTTGCAGTGTTTTGAGAAAATATTGCTGCCATTCTTGTTGCGACCAGTTGCGTCTAGCGACTGCGACAAAACGCAGCGCAGGTGGAAGGCGATTAGCGACAGCCAATGCGTACAATGCGGGGAATAATTTTTCAGAGGCGAGATTGCCGGTCGCGCCAAAAATAATAAAAGAGCAAGGACTGGGGTTGTTGGTGAGATTGCCTTGTGTGCTGAGCATGATGGGCTTCTCCTGCTGCTACATCTGCTACGCTTATCCTACTACCAAATACACAAATGGTTGGAACAAAATGGACGATCTTCACTGTATTGAGCAAAGTTTAGAGCAATTAGCTTTTGCAGAAATTGACTTGGTGCCGTGGGTTTACGAGCGTTTTTTTGTGTTGTGCCCGCAGGCGAAGACTTTATTCGCATCACAAGAAGCGCAAGCGGTGCAGGGCAAAATGGTGAATGAGCTGATTCAGACGGTGATGGATAGACTGGAAGGGAAATCGTACAGCGCGATGATGGTGCAAACCATGGTCGGCGATCATGATAGTTGGGGTGTCAATATCGCAATGTACGATGCTTTTCTCGAAGCATTTGTGTTGGCAATACAAGGTGCGCTGAGTATTACGACTGACTCGCCGTGGTTAGTTGCTTGGCGCAGGCAATTTTCTTTACTGCGCGCAGATATTGCTGCGCACCTTGAGTAACCTTAAAAACGATCTATCGGTAAGTCCATGATGGCGTCTGGTCCGCTGCGCACGGCGGCATCCAACGCGCGGATATTCGGTAGTAGGCGCGTAAAATAAAAACGCCCCACTACGCGGCGATCGGAATCAGTAGGATTTGCTGAAATCATTTTCAACCACAACCACGCATAAATCGTGTGACCGACTATGTGTAAATAATCGCAAGCAGCACTGCTGCACAAATCCGCATCGCGTTTATCTTGTTTCACCAACCATAGCGTCAACTCGCGCAAAGTAGAACACGCTTCTAATACAGCATCTTCTTCGGTGGCAAAAATTGGCGGTGTGTTCAGGGTGTCTTGTTCCATTTCCAAAATGAAATCACGCATGGCTTTACCGTTGTTTGGTAACACTTTGCGTTTAAGTAAATCAATCGCCTGAATACCGTTCGTGCCTTCGTAAATTTGGGCGATACGCACGTCGCGTACCAATTGTTCTTGCTCGTTGTCACGAATATAGCCGTGACCACCGAACACTTGCTGCCCAAGCACGCAGGCTTCAAAACCTTTGTCGGTAAAAAAGGCTTTGGCGACAGGGGTGAGTAGCGCGACGCGTTGTGCCGCACTTTCAGCTACTGCTTTATCTGGATGATATTTGGCTTGATCTAACTGCAAGCCGATATAAACAGCTAGCGCACGACCTGCACTGGTGTACGCGCGCTGCGTGAGCAACATGCGGCGCACATCGGCATGATGAATAATCGGATCGGCTGCTGTTTGCGGATTCACTACGCCGTGTGCCGCGCGACCTTGCAAACGCTCTTTCGCGTAACGCACTGCATTTTGATAAGACATTTCAGCGCAGCCTATACCTTGCAAACCAATCGATAAACGCTCGTAGTTCATCATGGTGAACATTGCGGCTAAACCTTGGTGTGGCTCACCGACGAGCCATCCCGTTGCGCCATCAAAATTCATCACACAAGTGGAGGATGCTTTGATGCCCATTTTGTGTTCTAGCGCGCTGGCAGTCACCGCATTGCGCTGCGTGATTTTTCCATCGGTATCCAACAAAAACTTGGGCACTAAAAATAACGAAATACCTTTCGCACCTTGCGGTGCATTGGGTAATTTTGCTAATACTAAATGCACGATATTTTCGGTGAGATCGTGATCGCCGCCGGTGATAAAAATTTTGGTGCCGGTGATTTTGTAGCTGCTGTCTGTTTGTGGTTCTGCTTTAGTGATCAGGATGCCGAGATCAGAGCCAGCCTGCGGCTCGGTCATACACATCGCGCCTGTCCATTCGCCGCTGTATAACTTGGGCAGCCAAGTTTTTTTCAGCGTCTCGCTGGCATGTGCATGAATAGCGAGTGCCGCGCCGCTGGTGAGTGCGGGGTACAGCATGAAGGCGCTGTTGGCGCTGAATAGCATTTCTTCAAATAGCACCGTGAGCATTTTCGGTAGGCCTTGTCCGCCGTAGGCGAGATCCCCTGTCAATCCTACCCAGCCACCTTCGACTAATTGGCGGTAGGCGGCGGGAAAACCGTGCGGTGTGCGCACAACGCCATCAATCAACTGTGCGCCTTCTTCGTCACCGCTGCGGTTGAGTGGCGCGATCACTTCGCTGCATAGCTTTGCGCCCTCGTTGAGGATGGCGTCTACCGTGCTGCTGTCAATTTGCGCAAAAGCCGGCATCTGCGCCCAATGCTCTTGTGCTTTGAAAACATCGTTCAACAAGTAGCGCATGTGGTCGAATGGGGCATTGTAGGCCATGGCGATCTCCTTGTCGGCGGTGGTCTTTGCGGGGTAATCCACGGATAATCGCACGCCGTTGCTCATCATCCGTCTCTGCCATTCCATGATATTCAGCTCCTACATTTTTGTCCTCGCTTTTTTGCCGATAACTGTTTTGGGTTACTGGCTGCTGCAACGAAATCGCGGTTTGGAATGGGCAATGACATGGCTGACGGGTTGTTCACTGTTCTATTACGGCTGGTGGAACCCTATTTATTTGTTGTTGATCGGTGCGCTGATGTTGGTCAACTATGGCTTGGGTTTATGGATACATCAACGGCGTTTTGCGCCGCGCGCGTTGATGATTGGCGGCGTGATTTTTAATTTATCGGTATTGGGTTACTTCAAATACATGGATTTTTTCATCAGTACCATCAATGGCGTTGCTGATACTAACTACAATTTGTTGCACATTATCCTTCCTCTCGGCATTTCCTTTTTTACCTTTCAAAAAATTGCGTTTTTGGTGGATAGCTACCATCGAAAAATTGAGCATTACAGTTTTCTGCATTACTGCCTGTTCGTGACGTTTTTTCCGCAGTTGATTGCAGGCCCTATTGTGCATTACCGCGAATTGATGCCAGAGTTTTTGCGGGTGCGACAGAATGGTTTAACGGCGAGGCATCTGGCGGTGGGCTTGTCAATTTTTGCGCTGGGCTTGTTCAAGAAAGCAGTGATTGCTGACAATGTGTCCGCGTCCGTGGGTCCTGTGTTTAATGCGGCAACGCAGGGCGTTCCTGTGACATTCTTTGAAGCGTGGGGCGGCACACTGGCGTACACAGCGCAGTTGTATTTTGATTTTTCCGGTTATTCAGATATGGCAATTGGCTTGGCGCTATTGTTTGGCGTGCGCCTGCCGCTCAATTTTTTCTCGCCGTATAAATCGCGCAATTTTATTGAATTCTGGCAGCGCTGGCATATCACACTGAGTAGTTTCTTGCGTGACTACTTGTATTTTACTTTGGGCGGTAATCGCCACGGGAAATTCAACCGCTATCGCAATTTATTTCTCACGATGTTGATAGGTGGTTTGTGGCACGGCGCTGCGTGGACGTTTGTGTTTTGGGGTGGCTTGCACGGCGTGTATCTCATGATTTGCCATGGTTGGAATGCTTTGGTGGGCGGTTATAAAAACAGTCCGCGATTTGGGCGACTTATGACGCCGTTTGCGTACTTGATAACTTTTGCATGCTTGGTTTTCTCAATGGTGTTTTTTCGCGCCGATACACTCACGTCTGCGTGGCTCATCATAAAAGGGATGTTTGGTTTACACGGTGTTTATATCTATCCTGAAGAACACAGTTTTTATTATTGGCTCACAAAACTGGGGTTGCCGGTACAGTATTCGCCCTATGCCATTCGTTTTGTTGATAAAGATGTATTGCATCATTTGTTATTGGTTTACGGCATTATTTGGCTGATGCCCAATGTGGCGCAGATTTTTGCAGCGCAGCATCCGGTCATTACCGGCGGCGATATAGTGCGCGCGTATCCTTCGCGTATTCAATGGAGCGCGTGTTTGCGTTGGAGTATTTTAGTGGCGGGTTTATTCACAGCAGCGTTGATGAGTATGAATCATGTCAGCGAATTTCTTTATTTTCGGTTTTGAATCATGCGTAACGGGACTTATGTTGCTGCGCTATTGTTGTCTCTGCTAACGCTGGTTGTGTTGGTGGTATCACTCAATGTCTTGGTTGATCCTTTGGATGTGTTTCGCATCGTGCGTAAAGAAGGTTTTAACAGCATCAAGAGCGAATACATCCCGTATGCGCGCTTAGCCAAGCCTTCACAAATTGAACGTGGGCAATACGATCGTTTGGGGATTGGCTCCTCGCGTATGTTGATGGGTATTCCTATAAAAAACGACGCGTGGGCGCAGTATGGCGCTGGTTTTAATGCTGGCATTCAAGGTGCGGATTTGTTGCAGATTCATGATTTGTTTGAGCACGCTGTTGTTACCAGTCATGTGAAAAATGTATTGATTGATCTCGATCCTTTTATGTTTAACGCATGGATGCCTTCGGGTGAATACCCGTATCCTGTTGCCAAATTGGATGAAACAAAACGCGAGCATTTTGAGCGTGAGCGCGACACGGCGATGTTGCTGTTGTTTAGTCCTGGCGTAACTTGGGCAAGTGTTAATACTTTGCGCAAACAGGATAAGCGTCGCGACAAAGTAATGATTGATGGCACGACCAATCCTGATAAAGAGCGACAACAAGTGCTAGAGGATGGCTATGACGTGCGCTTTCGTCAGTTTGAAGATCGCATGGTGCGCACAGGTTGGAGTATTTGCAAAGACAATCGCTATGCGTTTGAGCATGGAAAAATAAATAAAATGAACGTTTTTCGCGATATTTTAGAAATCGCTAAAAAACATCATGTCGCAGTCACTTTTTTTATTCCGCCTATTCATGTGCGTCTGCTAGAGGTGATGCAAGCGGCGGGTTTAGACCCGTATTCGGATGAAATGAAAAGAAAACTGTTGGCAGAAATGATTTCTGTGTACGGTGCGGATTTACAGGGTGTGGCACTGTGGGATTTCAGTGGTTATCACGCTTACGCACAGGAAGCTGTGCCGCAGCAAGCAGACGTAGCAATGCGGTGGTATTTGGATGCCTCACATTTTTCACAAGCACTGGGACAAAAGATGTTGGATGTGATGTTTGCATCGCCTCGTGCGGAAAAAGGGTTTGGCGTGCAATTGCGACCAGAAAATATTGAGCCTGCAATACAGGCTTGGCACACGCAGCAGGCAGCATTTCAGGCGCAGAATCCCGCAATGTCACAGGCGTTACACAAGCGTGCTGATGCAATTTTGCGCGACAAACAAGTGAATGGAACGGCTTGCAGTAAAGCGGAGTAGAGGAGCTTTTTATGAAAGAACAAGCATTACCTATCAATGCCATGATTGATGGCGATTCTGATCGCGTGGCGGCGGCGTTGCGCAAAATCAATCACGCTCTTGTGCAAAAACAACTGCCAGAAGAATTTGTTGGGCGTTTGGCATCTGCGCTAGAAATTTTGGCGGACGATGTTGAAAAAATGGAAACCCCCTTGCGTTCACGGCCTTTCGGCACTGTGGAATCCGGCGAGAGTGAATCGGGCGCCAATTATGATTACGGCGCAGAAAATTCGTTGTCTTACCGTCCTATCAGCGGCAACTGCAATGCCTTGGCTGCGCCAGCAAAATACTTCAAAACGGCTGAAGGCTTGAATGCCGTAGTCACTTTTGGTGCAGCATTTGAAGGTCCGCCAGGATTAGTACACGGCGGCTATATCGCTGCGTATATGGATGAAGCGTTTGGTATTGGCATTGCACACAGCGGTTTGAGTGTGCCGGCGATGACCGGTACTTTGAAAACGATTTATCGTTTACCTGTGCCGCTCAATCGTGAATTGACGTATCAAGTGAAATTGACTGGTGAGGAGCGTCGCAAAGTATTTATGCAATGCGTGTTGCAAGATAGTGACGGCACGGTGTATGCGGAGGGCGAAGCGATTTTTTTGAAAATTGATCCAGAGTTGTACGCCAAAATGGGCGGTTGATTTTTGGCATCAATAAAAATAGCAGAGATAAAAAAGGCACCGCGAAGGTGCCTTTTTTTGTTGCGTAGAAATTGCGAAGTGTCAGTCGTAGTAAGCGCGTTCGCCATGTGAACTGACATCCAAACCGATCACTTCTTGTTCGTCGTCAACACGTAGACCGACCAGCAGATCAACCAATTTGTAAGCAACAATCGAAACTACGCCGGAGATCACGATGGTGGTCAAAATGCCTTGACCTTGAATCATCAACTGCGAGCTGATGGAGTAATCCGGTGCAACGCCGTTAGCCACGTAATCCCAGATGCCTGTGCCGCCGAGTGAAGGTGCAGCGAATACACCTGTCAGCAACGCGCCGAGAATACCGCCGATACCGTGTACGCCGAATACATCCAAAGCATCATCAGCTCCGAGCAATTTTTTCAAACCAGTGACACCCCAGAGGCAAACCAAACCAGCCAACAAACCGATTACTAATGCACCGCCCACGCCAACAAAACCGCAAGCGGGGGTGATAGCAACTAAACCTGCTACTGCGCCAGACGCTGCGCCCAACAGTGAAGGATGTTTTTTCAGTACCCATTCAGCCAGCAACCAAGACATAGCGGCAGCGGCAGTCGCCAACCAAGTATTGATGAACGCCAAGCCAGCAATGCCGTTTGCTTCTAATGCAGAACCTGCGTTGAAGCCAAACCAGCCGAACCACAGTAGCGAAGCACCGATCATGGTCATGGTCAGGCTGT
>CAYOEO010000012.1:0-51622 GCA_964403125.1 uncultured Pseudomonadales bacterium
AAACTCGGCGTAATGGCGAACATCAGTCAAACGATTGATCGAGATACCGCCACGCTGATTGTGGAAGAATTTGGTCACACGGCAGTCTCAGTTTCTGAAAATGCATTGGAAGAAAATTTAGAAGCGTTGTTGGCGGGTGACGAAGGCACCGCGATGCCGCGTGCGCCTGTTGTCACGGTCATGGGTCATGTCGATCACGGCAAAACATCGCTGCTTGATTACATTCGTAAAGCCAAAGTGGCAGCGGGCGAAGCGGGTGGTATTACGCAGCACATTGGCGCTTATCGCGTCGAAACAGCGCGCGGTTTGATTACGTTCTTGGATACCCCGGGGCACGCTGCATTTACTGCGATGCGTTCTCGCGGCGCGCAATCAACGGATGTGGTTATTCTGGTGGTTGCAGCGGATGATGGAGTGATGCCGCAAACGGTGGAAGCGATTCAACACGCCAAAGCGGCCGGCGTGCCTATCGTTGTGGCGATCAACAAAATTGATAAACCTGCCGCTGATCCTGAGCGCGTAAAAAATGAATTGGTGCAGCGCGAAGTCATCCCAGAAGAATGGGGCGGTGATACGCAATTTATTCCTGTTTCTGCGCACACAGGCGAAGGCATCGACAACTTGCTGGAAGCCGTTTTGCTGCAATCAGAGATGTTGGAACTGCGTGCGTCGGCTGACATTGCTGCGCAAGGCGTGGTTATCGAATCGCGTTTGGATAAAGGTCGCGGTGCAGTTGCTAGTTTGTTGGTGCAACGCGGCACACTGCGTCGCGGCGACATCGTGTTGGCGGGCGTGAATTACGGTCGCGTGCGCGCCATGTTTGATCACACAGGTCAAGCCATTGAAGAGGCGGGCCCTTCGGTGCCGGTTGAATTATTGGGTTTGGATGGTGTGCCAAATGCCGGCGATAGCTTCATGGTAGTACCTGATGAGCGCCGTGCGCGCGAAGTGGCGCAATTCCGTGAACAGAAACAGCGGCAATCGCGTCATGGTCGTCAGCAGTCGGTCAATCTGGAAAATATTTTTGAAAATATCGGCGCGGATGAGAAGAAAATTCTCAACATCGTGTTGAAAGCAGATGTGCGCGGTTCTTTAGAAGCGATTCAATCCGCTTTAGCGGGTTTGGGTAATGATGAAGTAGAAGTGCGCGTGGTGAGCGGTGGTGTTGGTGGTATTGCAGAAACCGATGTCAACTTAGCGGTGACAACCAATGCTGTTATTTTGGGCTTCAATGTGCGTGCCGAAGGTGCTGCGCGTAAACGCGCGGAACAAGAGGGCGTAGAGATTCGCTACTACAGCATCATTTACAACTTGTTGGATGAAATGAAGCAAGCACTGGCGGGTATGTTGGCGCCAGAAACACGCGAAGAAATTGTCGGTATTGCACAAGTGCGCGATGTCTTTAATTCGCCGAAGTTTGGTCAGATTGCTGGCTGTATGGTGGTGGAAGGTATCGTGTATCGCAATAAACCGATACGCGTTTTGCGTGACAATGTGGTGATTTATCAAGGGCAATTGGAATCGCTGCGCCGCTTCAAAGACGATGCCTCCGAAGTGCGTGCGGGTATAGAGTGTGGTATCGGCGTAAAAGATTACAACGATGTCAAAGTGGGTGACCAAATTGAGGTCTACCAAATCAGCACGATTGCACGCACGCTGTAACACATCGGTCGATAGGTATATACGCGGCATGGCACAGGAATACAGTCGCACACAGCGCGTGGGAGATTATCTCAAGCGCGAATTGGCTTTGCTGATTCAGCAAGAGCTGCGCGACCCGCGTGTCGGCATGGTGAATATCAACGAAGTGGAAGTGAGTCGCGATTTGGCGCACGCCAAAGTGTTCATCACTTTTGTCGGTGATCGTGGCGATGAAGCTAACGAGCAGGCATTAAAAGTGTTGAATGCGGCGCAAGGTTTTTTGCGCAGTCGCATCGCGTCAAGCAACCACATGCGCACCACGCCGAGGCTGCATTTTGTGTTGGATATCAGCGTGCAGCGCGGCGCGCATTTATCGGCCTTGATCGATCAAGCGCTAGCATCTGATCAGCAATTGCATTCCCCATCTAAAGATTAGGCGCGCACCATGAGCAAACCTCGCAAAGCGCGCGGTCGGCGTGTCGACGGTATTTTGTTGTTGGATAAACCATTCGGCATGAGCTCAAATGCCGCTTTGCAGCGTGTGAAATGGCTGTTTTCTGCGTCCAAAGCGGGGCATACCGGCAGCCTCGATCCCATGGCAACGGGTGTGTTGCCGCTGTGTTTTGGTGAAGCGACCAAGTTCTCACAGCATTTGTTGGATGCCGATAAAGCCTACCGCTGCACTATTCGTTTTGGCATCAGAACAACCACGGCGGATGCCGAAGGTGAGGCGTTGACCAATCAGCCTGCGCCCACGCTGACACAAGCGGATGTAGAGGCGGTGTTACCTGTATTCTTGGGTCAGCAGGAGCAAGTGCCGCCCATGTATTCCGCGCTCAAGCATCAGGGAACACCGCTGTACAAGCTGGCGCGAGAGGGCGTTGAAATTGAGCGCGCAGCGCGGCGCGTCACGATCCATCATCTGACACTGCTCGACTTTCGTGCAGGTGACTATCCCGAAGCGGATATTGAAGTTTCTGTTAGTAAAGGCACCTACATCCGCACGCTTGCTGACGATATTGGTGAAAAACTTGGCTGCGGAGCGCATGTGTCGGCTCTGCGACGCACGCAGGCGGGCCAGTTCAAAGAAGCGGATTGTGTTTCTTTGGATCGCCTTGTTGACGTTTGCGGTGAAGATAGAGCGCAAACAGCGGCGCAACTCGATGCCTTCTTGCAGCCTGTAGAGGCTGCATTGGCGCATCTGTCCGTGGTGACAGTGCCAGCGGCATCAGCGATTTATTTGCGCCAAGGGCAAGCGGTATTGGCGCTTGAAGCGTTGAAGCTCGCGGCGGTGGGTGAAATCATCCGAGTAATACAGGATAATGGCGAGTTCCTTGGGGTGGCTGAAATCCAATCGGACGGCAGAATTGCTCCAAAACGCTTGTTGCAGTAAGAAGAAAGCAGCAAATCACGGCGACTGTAAATATGCGTGGTCGTTGGTGAATTTATTAACGCATATTTCAAGAGGTAGGTTATGGCACTGTCAGTTGAAGAAAAAGTAGCAATCGTTAAAGAACACGGTCAAGGTGAAAAAGACACTGGATCTCCAGAAGTGCAAGTGGCTTTGTTGACGGCTAACATCAACAAATTGCAAGGTCATTTTGGCGCGCATAAACAAGATCACCACTCTCGTCGCGGTTTGATTCGCATGGTTAACCAGCGCCGTAAGTTGCTGGATTATCTCAAGCGCAAAGATGTCAATCGTTACGCGCAGTTGATTGCCAAATTAGGTTTGCGTCGCTAAGAAAGAAAATGCCGCGCTTCACAAAGTGCGGCATTTTTCTATCGGTTTAAGAAAGTTACAAGTTGTAGTTGAAGCGCAAGTAGAAATAAGTTGATTCTGTTGGTTTATAGAGAAGAGAGAAGGAAAATATCGTGAAAGCAATCATCAAAAAATTTCAATACGGCGACCAGACCGTCACTCTGGAAACAGGACGCATTGCGCGTCAAGCAAGCGGTGCTGTGTTAGCTTCCATGGGTGAAACCACGGTGCTGTGCACCGTCGTGGGTGCAAAAACAGCAAAAGAAGGACAAGATTTTTTTCCGCTGTCTGTTCACTATCAAGAAAAAGCATACGCAGCAGGAAAAATTCCTGGCGGATTTTTTAAGCGCGAAGGTCGTCCAAGTGAAAAAGAAACACTGACATCGCGTTTGATTGATCGTCCCATTCGCCCGCTGTTCCCCAATGATTTCAATAACGAAGTGCAAGTGGTTTGCACTGTGGTATCGGCAGAAAAAAATACCGATCCCGATATCATCGCGATGATCGGTACATCTGCTGCTCTGGCTATTTCTGGTATTCCGTTTAATGGGCCAATCGGTGCGGCGCGCGTCGGTTATACCGATGCAGCGGGCTACATTTTGAATCCAGGCTATAAAAAACTCAGCGAGTCTGAGTTGGATATGGTGGTCGCAGGCACAAAAGACGCTGTGTTGATGGTGGAGTCTGAAGCCAAAGAATTGCCAGAAGACATTATGTTGGGTGCGGTGTTGTTCGCGCACAGTGAAATGCAAGTGGTTGTTGCTGCCATCAATGCGTTGGCGGCAGAAGCAGGTAAGCCGCGTTGGGATTGGCAGCCGCCTGCAGAAAATCGTGCGCTACAAGATCGCGTAGTTGCGGCAGTGGGTCCACAAATCGGCGAAGCGTATCGCATCACCGAAAAACAACAACGCTATGCGCGCCTCAATGAATTGCGCAAAGATGCTATTGAAAAAGTGTCTGCTGGTGAAGGTGATTTCGGTGATAAAGATATTGCCGATATGTTTGGTAAGTTAGAGAAAAAAGTGGTTCGCAATCGCGTGTTGAATGGCGAGCCGCGCATTGATGGTCGTGACAACCGCACCGTGCGTCCGTTGGCGATTGAAGTGGGTGTGCTGCCTTCTGTGCACGGCTCTGCTTTGTTTACGCGTGGTGAAACGCAGGCGATTGTTGTTGCAACTCTAGGCTCATTGCGCGATGCACAAGTGATTGATGCATTGGAAGGTGAGCGCAAAGATCCGTTCATGCTGCACTACAACTTTCCTCCCTATTCAGTGGGTGAATGTGGTCGCATGGGCGGCACGGGTCGTCGTGAAATTGGTCACGGTCGTTTGGCGCGTCGCGGTGTGGCTGCCATGTTGCCATCACAAGATGTTTTTCCGTATGCCATGCGTGTGGTGTCAGAAATTACTGAATCGAATGGCTCAAGTTCGATGGCATCTGTCTGCGGCAGCAGCTTGGCGTTGATGGATGCCGGCGTGCCTTTGAAAGCACCTGTTGCGGGCATCGCGATGGGCTTAGTGAAAGACGGCAATCGATTTGCTGTGTTGACTGATATTTTGGGTGACGAAGATCATCTCGGCGATATGGATTTCAAAGTGGCGGGTACTGCGAACGGCATTACTGCGCTGCAAATGGATATCAAAATTGAAGGCATCAACGAAGAAATTATGGATCGCGCGTTGGAGCAGGCGTTGGCTGCGCGTCTGCAGATTCTGGCTGAAATGAATAAAGTCATCAGCACACCGCGCACTGCGATTGCAGAGACTGCACCGCGTTTTACACAAATCAAAATTGATCCAGAAAAAATCCGTGATTTGATTGGTAAAGGCGGTGCCACAATTCGCGGCATTACAGAAGCGACTGGCTCGCAAATTGATATCGAAGATACTGGCGTTGTGCGCGTTTATGCAGCCAATGCAGAGTCGCAGCAGGAAACGCTGCGCCGTATCGAAGCGATTACCGCAGAAGCGGAAGTCGGCGCTATATACACCGGCAAAGTTGTGCGCATTGTGGATTTCGGCGCTTTTGTTGAATTTATGCCGGGCAAAGATGGCTTGGTGCATATCTCGCAAATCTGCCACGAGCGTATTGCATCGGTGTCAGATCGCCTGCAAGAAGGTCAGGAAGTACAGGTTAAAGTGCTGGATGTTGATAATCGCGGCAGAATTAAGTTGTCTATCAAAGAAACACTGCCTGAAGTGGTTGCAGATGCGGCTCCTGCAAGCGAGCCGACAGAAGGTTGAGTTTTTTGTGTAAAAAGTGAGGAGGGGGGGTTGTTTGCTCTCCTCAATTTAGCTAGAGTTGCGCCATAACAAGTATTACAACGGAGAAAATCTATGAAAAAGACTACTGTCTTTACCTTGGCTGCTGTATGTGGCGCTTTCGCATTGGCTCTGCCAGATTGGAAGCAACCTTTGAATGCAGCGTATCCAACGGCTAAGCACACATTGGTCAATGCGCAACTGACGCAGACGCTTGCTGTACAAGGCTGTAGTAAGCTCAGCATCAAAAAGACAAAAACTGGGCCAGCAACTTATAACAGTATGACTTTGTACGATAACAATAGCTTCGCATTGTTCCGCTACGCTACTGGAAATCTGACGCCTTCTGCTCGCACTGCGCTGACGGGTTCTTGGGATACACAAGATAACAAAACGTATTATCTGACATTAAATCAAGCCTCTATGGATTTGTTGTTTAACGAGCTGGAAGCGGATGCTTTGGCAAACTGCCAGGTGAAATACCCTGCTATGACTCAGCTAGACCTCTTGGCTTCAACTGTATTGACTCAGAAGAACACATTGGTTGTGACGGTTAAAAAAGGTATCCCTCAAGTTTCTGGTACCTTGCAATTCAAAGGTAAGCAGTATAACAACGAGAAAGGTGTGTCGAATACTGTGGGTACATTTAGCTTAAAAGCTACACTGAAAGGCGGTAGTTGGGCTGATCTTTAAAACCTTCATGCAGCGTTATTGAGATTTGTTATCCGATAACTTATAAAAAACAGAGGTATAACATGAAAATGACATCAATTCTGACTACTGTAGCAGCCTCAGCATCTCTGATGATGGCTTCAACAGCTTTTTCGGCGACAGAGTTCAGCATGACGGGGGCAGCAGCTATACAAACGCTGACATGGTCTGGCTGTAAAACGCTTAAAACATCAGACTCACCATTCACCGTAACATTTGATGACGCTGGCTCGCCCGGTGACAATATGGGCACTTACAGTATTGTTGACAGTGTTGCCAACACTGTGTTGCAAGGCACTTGGTTTAAGCTGGACGGAAAAACTCCAACTAGCCCTTACACCGTTTATTTGTTGCCGGAGGTTTATGCGCCTGGTCCATATGATTCACCAACGCCTCCCGCTGGCGCTTTGGATGATTTTCTTGATCAGCTTGAAATCACCGCACAATCTCCTGCTCCAGCAGGGATGACATGCACCATAAAAAATGGTGGCTCACAGGCCTCTGCAAAATTGATTGTGCCTTCGACTGTGATTAAAAAAAGTACGCTAGTTGTGAAGACGCTCAAAGATGGGTCTAAGTCTGGTACCTTGACCTTCCAAGCAGCAGGTAAGCAGGCGAGTATGTTTACAAGTGCTGTGCCTTCCACAAAAACCAAGCCATTTACTGTGAAGCTGATGGTGACGGGTGTGGTAACACCGTAACCTAGCTTTAGCCGTACTTTAAGAGCCCGCGTTTGAAAACATGCGGGCTTTTTTATTTACTTACTTCGCGCCTTTCGTTTTAATCAGCACAAATAGTTTGTAGAAGTTTGTGATGCGCAATTTGCCTCTTTCGCTGGTTCGACGCTTGGTTCCTCTGCATGGTCTCGGAGAAAACTCCTTGCAATTGCTACTGGAACAGAGCGAGTGCCCGTTGATTGGGCGCGGGCAATTACTGTTTTCTGCCGTAGATAGCATGCGGTTCTATTTTTATTTGTTGTCTGGTGAAGCAGAGGTGCGTTATGTCTCTGGTAGTGCTTTACATACCGCTGAACAGCGCTTCCCTATCGCATATGAAATGAAAGATTTCCAATCGGCGGTGGCACTGACTGATTGCGCGTGCTTGCGTATAGAACGCGCTGTTTTGGATAAGCAGTTGTGCTGGGATCAAATTGCCTCTGCTATCGAATTAGACCTCTCCTATCGCGCAGAAAGAGACGATGAAGCCAGTTGGCGATTGACGTTGCTGCGTTCCAATTTATTTCTCAAAGTGCCGCCGCTTAATGTGAGCCAAATTTTTTCGCGTCTGAAGCCGATGCGTGTGAATGCAGGCGATGTCATTTTACGCCAAGGCGCTAGTGGTGACGGCTGTTACTTTATTCGCCAAGGTCGTGCTGCTGTAACCCGACATTTTGAAGATGGCTCAGATCGTCACTTAGCTGATATTGGTTATGGTCGATGTTTTGGTGAAGATGCTTTAATTCACAACACTGTGCGCAACGCTACCGTCGCGATGAGCAGTGATGGTTTGTTAATGCGCCTTGATAAAGCAGATTTTATGTTGTTGTTGCGCGAGCCTGCTGTTGAATCTTTGAAAGTGTCTGACCTAGAGCGTGCACTGGAATCAGATGCCGTGATATTGGATGTGCGTTTGCCAGAGGAGTTTGACATCGCACGCTTGCCTAAAGCGATCAATACACCGCTGCCTTGTTTGCCTTTATTTATGACAACGCAGTTGGACATTAGCAAACAGTTTATTGTTTATTGCGATACAGGTCTGCGTTCGCGGGCTGCGGTGTTTTTAATGCAAGCCAAAGGGTTTTCTGCGCAATATTTATTGCACGGAATTGATGCCTTAGACGCGCGATTGCGTGCGGAAGTGCTGGATGTGGTGCCGCCTTTATCACCTATCCCCTACGAAAGTAGTGCGAGCTGAGCAGAGATGACAGATCATTTTAAGCGCGTCGGTTTAGTCAGTCGCAAAGGCAATCAGCAAGTCATTGATACCTTGACGGCATTGGCTGAGTTTCTACTTGGCAGAGGAGCAGTGCTGGTTATTGAACGTGAAACGCAGACACTATTGAGCGAGAAAAATCTCGGCGCGCAACAAGTTTGTGAAAGAGAAACACTGGGCTTGCATTGCGATTTGGTCATCGTTGTCGGTGGTGATGGCAGTATGCTCGGTGTAGCGCGCGCTCTGTGCAGACAGTCTGTGCCGGTTTTGGGGATAAACCGTGGCAGTCTCGGTTTTTTAACTGATATTGCGCCAGATGAAATTGAAAAGCGCGTCGGTCATGTTTTATCGGGGCATTACACCCTAGAAGAACGCTTTCTGTTAGAAACAAAAGTGCTGCGCGATGCACAAATCATTGCTGAAGGCGATGCACTGAATGAAATTGTTTTGCATCGTGGTGCATCGCTGCGCATGATGGAGTTTGCGCTGTATTTAGATGAGCACTTTGTTTACAGCCAACATTCTGACGGTTTGATTGCTTCGACACCGACGGGCTCTACCGCTTACGCATTATCCGGTGGTGGACCCATTTTACATCCCGCGTTAGATGCCATTGCGCTGGTGCCGATGTTTCCACACACACTGACGAGTCGCCCCATTGTGGTGGCGGGTAACAGCCAGTTGCGCATTGTGCTGGGAGAGTCGGACAATAAAGCGGAACAAGATGGTCGCCCTGAATTGTCTTGTGATGGCCAGATGCACATTTCCTTGCGCGCTGGTGATGTGGTGCAAATCCAAAAGAAAAAAGAAAAGTTACAACTTCTGCATCCATTGGATCACGACTACTACGAAACCTGCCGCACGAAATTGGGATGGGGCAGTCGTTTGGTGTGAGATTTGCCGGTAATGGATTTACCAACCAAATGCAGTTTTGATAAAGGGAATAGTGATGCGTCGTTTTTCTTCCAGTGAAAGTGTGTCGAGCTGCTGTAGGCAGTCAAACAGCGTCAGCATGTCGCGGTCAGCGCGCTGAATAATAAATTGCAACACATCGTCCGATAAATCCAAACCGCGTGCGTATGCACGCATTTTGAAGGCTTGCAGTTTTTCGTCGTCACTCAAAGACGTGAGATGAAAGGTGGTTCCCCATCCCATGCGCGACACTAAATCTTCTAGTGATGTCATTAAATCGCGCGGCGCGCAGTCCGCCGACACCAATAAGCGGCAGTGCTGATTTTCTCGCAGCCGATTGTAGAAATGAAACAGTGCGTGCGCCCAGCCTATTTGCCCCACGACATGCTGCAATCCGTCCAAGCAAACTAAATTGACTTGATCAAGATTTTCCAGCAACGCATCGGCGGCATAGCCCGCTAATTCTTCTAACGGCAAATACAAACACACTTGCCCTTGTTGGCTGGCACTGGCGCAAGCGGCTTGCAGTAAATGGCTGGTGCCTGTGCCTTCTGTGCCCCATAAATAAATAAATCTTTCTGCGCTGCTGCCGTGTGCTAGCGCATGCACAGCATGCAAAGCTAAAGCGTGGGTGCTGTTTTCCGGTGCAAAAAAGTTTTCAAATGTGGCATCGTCATTGAGCTGCACATTGAGTGTGAGTTGTTTGGGCGTAGAGGATTTCATGTGAGCATCTTGTCGCTGCAGTAGGCGAAGCGCAACCAGCAGTAACCGAGAATAGCGGCTAAAAATGATGCGAGCAGTATCCCTGTTTTTGCCAATAACAATAATTCTGGCGTAGCGGTAAAAGCGAGGTCGGCAATAAAAATAGACATGGTGAAGCCGATGCCAGCCAGCAAGCCCAAGCCGTGTATATGGCGCATTTGCATTGCCGGTGGTAGGGAAGCAATACCTGTTTTGATGGCAAGCCAGCAGGCACCTGTAATGCCCAACCATTTGCCGAGTATCAAACCGCAAGTGACGCCGAGTGCAACGGGATGCGCTGAGAGATGCGCGATATCATTCCAATGTATCGGTATACCTGCGTTAGCTAAAGCAAACAGCGGCACAACAATAAACGCTACTAAAAAGTGCAGTTGCTGCTCTAATCGTTGTGCGGGTGCTTGTTTGGCGCGCACAGGGATGGTGAATGCCAAAATAACGCCCGCCATCGTCGCATGGATGCCGCTGTTGAGCATGGCGCACCACAACAGAATGCCGACAAATAAATACGGTGCGAGGTGGCGAATACCGCCTAAATTAAAAACAATTAACAGCGCAGTGAGTAGCACACAGATGAGTAAAGGTGTTGTGTGTAATTGTTCGGTATAGAAACAAGCAATCACTATTACGGCACCGATGTCATCGACAATGGCGAGCGCGATTAAAAAAGTTGCTAATGCAGTGGGAATACGCTTGCCTAATGCGCTGAGTGCGCCGATAGCAAAAGCAATATCCGTTGCCATGGGAATGCCCCAGCCACTTTTTTCAATGCCGGATGGATTCCACAGCCAGTACAGCAGTGCAGGCACAACCATGCCACCGATAGCGGCTATCGCAGGTAGGGCTGCGCGCTGTTTGTCAGCGAGCTCGCCTATCAATAGCTCACGTTTTAGTTCTAATCCAACCAACAAAAAGAAAAAACTCATCAATGCTTCATTAATCCAGTGTTGCAGGCTGAGTTCAAAACGAAATGTGCCAACTGAAATGGCAATGGGTATATGCAATGTATGTAAGTAGAGTTCGTCGAATCTGGAGTTGGCGAATATCAGTGCGAGGATGGTGCAGGTTAAGAGCAGCAAGCTGCTGGTGGACTGTTGCTGTACAAAACGCTCCAGCGGCAGCAACACGCGTGCGAAGGCTGGCTCCCATGGAGCGGCGCGTATGTGTTCTGGCTGCTTAATGTAGTCGGGATTCATGGCAAATATTGGCAGTAATTGTTTACGGAGAGGTTTGTGATAACCTCGTTGTGCATGGTTTAGCAAAAGGGATTGCGATGGCTTTCTTGAGTATTGTGTTCGTTTTTCTATTGGCGCGCTACACAGCCGCTGCGCGTTGGTTGCATTGCGATGTGTGGTTTGCCGCAGTGGTAGATGCTGTTGCGCAGCGCAAGCCGCACAGTGGGTTGGCACTGGCATTTTTGCTGAGTGTTGTGGTTGTGCTAGCTGCAATCTGGTGGCAGTTAGATTTTTGGTTGTCTTTTTTCTTCGGTTTGTTGTTGCTGTTGTACAGCGTCGGTCGTGGCGATTGGCACAAAGGTATGCGCGATTTGTCTCAGCAGTTGCGTGAAGGCAATGCCGAATCTGTGTTGTTGCATTTTGAAGAAAGCGGCGTGATGCCGAGTGAACAAGATGCGGGGCAGGCTTTGTGGTTGGCTTGGCGGCGATACGCCGGTTGTTGGTATCTCGATCGTATTTTTTCTGTATTTTTTTGGTTTTTTATTTTGGGACCAGCAGGCGCGGTACTGTATCGTTGGGTCGTGATGTACAACAGACATCAGAAAGTGCGCAACGGCGATTTGCCCGCAATTAAAAAAATACAACAGCTTTTGGAATGGTTGCCAGTGCGTTTTATGGGGCTATGTACGTGTTTAGCAGGAAATTTCACAACAGGGATGCGTGTGTGGCAGCGTGACGCACGCGATGTGCAAATATCTTCTGCGGATTTTTTAGCGCAGTGTTTGGATGCTGCATTAATTTTAGATGTTGATGCCAATGCTGTTCCTACAGATGTGGATTACAGTTTGCGTTTGACGTTACAGCGCGGCGCAGCATTAGATATGTTGATGGTGCGCACCGAAATTATTGGTTTGGTGGGATTGGCATTGGCTATTCTGATATTGAGGTAGTGATGAGCGCAGAGCAAAAACGCATCGGTATCGATTTGGGTGGCACAAAAATTGAAACGGCAGTTTTAGTTGGAGATAGCAATATTGTGTGGCGTGAACGCATGCCAACGCCGCACGAAGATTATCAAGGTACATTGCTGGCGATTAAAAAAATGGTTGATCGCGCCATCGCAGAAAATGATTTAGAAAATGATATGCCAGTGGGCATAGGTACCCCTGGTTCACAATCGCCCAGAACAGGCTTGATGCGCGGCTGCAATTCAACAGCATTGAATGAAAAACCGTTGTTACATGATTTGCGCGAAACATTAGCGCGTCCTGTGCGGTTAGCGAATGATGCCGATTGTTTTGCTTTATCTGAAGCCTGTGCAGGCGTTGGACGTGGTGCTGACGGCGTGTTTGGCGTGATTCTCGGCACAGGTGTTGGCGGCGGTGTGGTGATTCGACAGCAATTACTTGCAGGTCCTAACAATAATGCTGGCGAGTGGGGGCATAGCGCCATGCCTGGCAATAGTGTTGAAGGCAGGAAGACTCGCTTTTGTTTTTGTGGGCGAGAAAATTGTGTTGAAAATTGGTTGAGTGGCAGAAGTTTCTGCAACAGTTTTCGTGAAGCCGGTCTTGCGATTGAGAAAACTCAACAAGGTATTGAATTGATGCGCCAAGGCAATGCGGTAGCTGTGCGTGTATGGCGCGATTATGTGCAATTGTTAGCGCGTGCTTTGTCCGTAGTCATTAATGTGATGGATCCTGATGTGGTGGTGTTGGGTGGCGGCGTTTCTAATGTTGATGAGTTGTATCGCGAAGTACCTGTTGCGTGGGAGCAGTGGATTTTTTCAGATGTAGTACGCACGCGTTTGTTAAAAGCCGAGCATGGCGATTCCAGCGGTGTAATCGGCGCGGCTTGGTTGTGGTCATAAAAACATTGGGTAGGAAATCAATATGAAACTTGAAGACATCAATCTTTGTGATCTCACACAATTTGATAAGGGTTGTCCTGAAAAAATCTTCCAAACGCTGCGTGAGCAAGCGCCAGTTTGGTTTCATCCCGCTACGGAGCAAGCGCCCGATGGAGAGGGTTTTTGGGTGGTATGCAAGCACGCTGACGCAAAAGCAGTGCTAAAAAATCACAAAGTATTTTCATCAGAAACAGGCTACGGCGCGCGAGTGGGTGGTGGCACAACATTGGGCGATATGAGCGCCGATATGGCTCCCGGCGTGGTGTTGGCGATGATGGATCCGCCCAAGCATGACGATATTCGTGCTTTGGTGGGGCAAGGATTTTTTCCTCGTACATTAGATTTGTTAGAGCGCGAAGTGCAAACGCTGACCAAAGATATTTTGGATGAAGTTGAAGGAAAAATAGAAATCAATTTTCTGGAAGAAATTGCTGCACAGTTGCCACTGCAAGTGATTTGTACCATGGCAAATATTCCGCGTGCAGATTGGCATCGCGTGATGGAATGGGCAGATGCCGCTATCGCTTTTGCAGCGCACGATGCCAGCGTTGATACCGCGCCGTTGATTGAAAAGCTGACAGAAATGGGGATGTATGCTTTCAATCTCATCCAGCACATTCGTCAGCAAGCGCCGGATGATTCGGTGATGTCAAAAGTTGTGCACGCAGAAATTCCTGGCAGTGATGGCAAACCTCGCAAGCTGGATGATTTAGAAATCATTCGCTTTTTTAATTTGCTAATGACCGGCGGCACTGAGACCACGCGTAATGCCATTGCTTACGGTTATTACGCACTGTTACAGCATCCAGAACAATATGCGATATTGGAAAGCAATCCAGAACAATACATTGATGATGCAATAGAAGAAATTTTGCGTTGGACCTCGCCTGTGCATTTCAATCGTCGAACAGCGGGAGAAGATGTGGTGTTTCAAGGGCAGGCAATCGCGCGTGGCGATAAAGTGACAGTGTGGTATCCCTCCGCTAATCGCGATGAAGGCGTGTTTGAAAATCCTTATGTATTCGATATTTTCCGCAAGAAAAATCCGCACGTAGCCTTCGGTCATGGTATTCATCACTGCTTGGGCGCTGCTTTAGCGCGTATGGAGCTGCGCGTTTTATTTCTCGCTTTGATTGAAAGAATGCGCGGAAAAAAAGTGATGCCTTTGGGCGAAATGCGCTTTATTCGCAGCAATCGTCACCAAGGTGTGGCAGAGATGAAAATTTGTATTTGTTAAGAGGTTGCTATGTCACTCGTTGAAAGTGCGCGCCATGCCGCACACACCTATATCGCTTGCATCAACAGTAAAAATCTTGATGGCTTGTTGTCGATTTTTTCTGAAGATGCCGAATTGATTCATCCGTTTGGTGTGTTTTCAGGTAAGCCAAAGTTGGCAGAGTTTTATGGCGGTTTGGTGATGTTGGCGGATACGCAACTGACGGTGGTGCGCGAAGCGGCTGAAAACAGCGTGTGCTGCGTAGAGGTGATAGGTGTCAGCCCGCAAGCACCGGATAAACCGCAGTATGCTATCGACTTGTTTGAAGTGAATACGGAAGGTTTGGTTAAAAACCTGTCAATTTACTATCGCAATTTTGATTTAAAGTGAGGCTGAGCGGGAATTATTTTCCCGCTGTCACCGGCTTGGGTTTCCACAATACTTCTGCATCTATACCATCCAAACGATTCAAAACGCGTGCGCAGACAAACAACCAATCTGATAAACGATTGATGTATTGTCGTACAGGTTTGTTGACGGGGTCGCTCTCGTGCATGTGCACCAAAATGCGTTCAGCGCGACGACAAGTGCTGCGCGCGAGATGGCAGTTGGCGGCAGTTGCTGTGCCGCCAGGGAGAATAAAATCTTTCAGTGGCGGTAAGTGTTCGTTGTAGTGATCGAGTGTGTGTTCTATCCACTGCACATCGGCTTCATCGATAAATGTGTAACCTGGCATGGCAAGCTCGCCGCCCAAATCAAACAGGCGATGTTGAATGGTCGTGAACACTGCGCGCAAATCTTCTGGCATGGAATGCGCCAACATCACGCCGATCACGCTGTTCAATTCGTCGATGGTGCCGATGGCTTCCATGCGCGGGCTGTCTTTGCGCGTGCGTTTGCCGTCGCCGAGTCCAGTCGTGCCATCATCGCCGGTGCGCGTGTAGATTTTTGACAGACGATTGCCCATTCTGCGATCCTCTCAGTTAGTGGTTTTGTGAAATGGATGAATATTATAAATGCAGACGACAACAATTGATTTATTGCGACACGGCGAATGTGAAGGCGGGCATGTCTATCGAGGTCGTTTGGATTTTCCACTGAGTGCAATAGGTTGGCAGCAGTTGCGCGATAAAACGCAAAATATAGATGTGTGGACACAAATTGTTACTTCGCCTTTGCAGCGTTGTGCGTTGTTTGCGCAAGAAGTAGCTGAGCGTTGTAGTAAACCTCTTTCTATTATGGAGGATTTTCGCGAAGTGGATTTTGGCGATTGGGAGGGGCGTTTGATTGATGATGTATGGCGCGAGCAGGGCAGTGATGTGCGGCGATTTTTTGCTGATCCGGTGAATGCTGCACCGCCGAATGGCGAGCCGATGCGAGAGTTTGAACAGCGCGTGTTATCCGCTTGGCAACAGTTATTGCAAACACTGCGCGGCGAACACATTCTGCTGGTGGCGCACGGCGGTACGATACGCGTGCTGTTGGCGCATGTGTTGTCTATGCCATTGCAACGCATCGTGAGTTTGGATGTGCCTTATGCTTCCGCGAGCCGTATTCGCATTCATCACAGTGCAGAGTTTTCAGATTTTTCCACACTGGTTTTTCATAACAGCCGTTTTTGAGAGAGACGCAATGCATCCAACATCAGATAATTTTTTGCAACAGCGCGTCGATGAATTGGAAATGCGTTTGGCGTTTCAAGAGGACGCTATGCAAACGTTGCACGAACAAATTGCGCGCTTGCAGCAAGAGACAGAAAAACAGCAGCAGATGTTGCAAGTCTTGTATCGCCAGTGGCGAGAGATGCAGGATTCCGCAGAATCAGGCGCTGCGGCTACTGCACAGGAAAAGCCACCGCATTATTGATTTTATTTGCTGCGTATTGGCGAAAAGCTGAGCATGTAGCGGCGAATCAACCAGCGCAGTGGCAAAATTAAAAAGCGTTTGTAACGCCATTCAAATGCTAATTCGCGTTTGTACGCTTCTAATCCTAAATGTTGGAATTGCAATATTTGCTGACTTTCTTTGGTGTCCATCCAGTCGGTGTAATAAGGGTCAGCGCCAAAATCATCTGATGATAAATCGCGCAAGCCCATGGCGCGTGGCACGATGTTGACGAATTCCAGCCAAGAAGTTTGGCTGCTCTTGCCACTGCCTAAAAATAAGGTTTTGCCAATTGCTTCCTGTTTTTCTAATGCGTTTGCCATGGCAGTAGCAGCGTCGCGCGGATGCAAATATTCAATGCGCGTATCGGGATGCAATGAAAACATATGGCGCATCATGGCGGCGCGATCGCTCACTTTGTCATTAGATGCATCCACACACGCGCCGATACGCAAAATCACCCAAGGAATCGTGCTAGCGCGCAGTAAATTTTCACAGGCGATTTTGTGACCTGCGTAGTGGTCTTTCGCTTCGAGCGGCATATCAATACGGCAGGGTGCTTGGCGTTTGTTGCTGAAACCGTGTACAGAAATGGACGATGGAAAAACCAATAGAGGCATTTTTTGTTGCGCGGCAATTGCATCCATCACTAAACGCGTGCCTTGCACATTTACTTTTTCTGCTAAAACAGGATTTGATTCTGACAGCGGTGGAATAATCGCCGCGAGATGAATTACGGCGTCTTGTTCTTTTACAGCTTGTTGAACACTCGCTGCGTTGGTGATATCGCCCCACTGCATTTTGATGCGTTCGCCGTAAGTGCTGGCAATTTTGCGATTGGTTTTATTGTCGAGATCAAAACAAGTCACGCGATGTTTTCGTGCCAACAATTCATTCAAAACGCGAGTGCCTATCGTGCCAAAAGGGCCGGTGAGAAGTACGTTCATGCAAGTTTCGCCGTCGATGTGGGTGCGTCCATCATAGCGGTTGGCTTGGGTGTCGTGGCTACGAGGTTTCGGTTAGGTGGTTTACACAGGCAGGCGCAGCATCGACCTCGATGCGATTGGCGAATACAGAGGTAAAAGTTCCCACGGCGCACAAAAATTTACTCATAAATTCTTGTTGTGGCGCACAAAAGACAGGAGTAGTTTTCGCAGCGTGGTTGGGTTGAATAGGCAGTAGCCACTTGGGTTTTTCAGACTGTTCCTTTTAGGAGATAGACAATGAAACTTCGTTATTTGGCATTAGTAACAGTGATGGCTAGTGGTTTGGCTTACGCCGATACGGCGCGTATTGATGCGCGCCAAGATCGGCAGGAAAGTCGCATCGAACAAGGAGTGGCGAGTGGTCAGTTGACTAATCGTGAAGCAGCTCATTTGGAAAAACGCGAGGCGGGTATTGCCAATGCAGAAGCCAAAGCTGAAGCAGACGGCAAAGTGACGCGCAAAGAGCGTGCACGGCTGCGTAAGAAGGAAGATAAAACCAGCGCTGCCATTTATCATCAAAAACACGATAAACAGCACGACTGAGTTTATTTGGAATAAAGCCACGGAAGGCTTCTTTATGTTGTCTGGCGCACGTCAGATTTAGCTACACTGACCAGACCATGAGTGATATTCATTTTGATCAACTAGCAGACCGTTTCGAGCGCAAAATCTACGGCTCGGAAAAAGGCGATCTGCGCCTGCAATTATTGTGGCACGACATGCTAACCGCGCTGCCTGCGATCAACTCAGGCAAACCCTTGCGCGTGTTGGATGCCGGTGGCGGTTTGGGGCAGATGAGTTTGCGTCTCGCCGCGCTAGGGCATGACGTGTTGCTGGTGGAGCCTGCTGCCGTGATGTTGGAGAAAGCGCGCCAGCAGTTTGCAGAGCAAAGTATCGATGCTTCGCGCGTGCAATTTTTGCAGGCATCAATTCAAGCACTACCTGAGCTATTACCGGCGGCACAACGCTTTGATTTGGTAGTGTGCCACGCGGTGCTGGAATGGTTGGTCGATCCACTGCAAACGCTGGGGTCGCTGTTGCAGTGGTTGGCGAGCGACGGCTGGCTGTCGTTAGCGTTTTACAACCGCGAATCCATCGTGTGGAAGAATTTGCTCAAGGGTAATATTGATCGCGCGCGCGCGGCGGATAAAGCCGGCGAAGCGGGCAGCTTGACGCCCATCAGTCCTCAATCCGCACCGCAAGTGTTGGCGTGGTTAGAGGCACGCGGTTTGAGTGTGACGCAGGTAACGGGCGTGCGTTGCTTGCACGATTATTTGTTTCCTGGCGTGAAGATTGAGGCGGCGATGCTGCTGCGTTTGGAGCAGGAGTTGAGCCGGCAAGAGCCCTACAAATGGCTAGGGCGCTATATTCATGTGATGGCACAGCAACAACGCGCTGCTTAGAAGTAAATCACCGGCGCGGCGTCGATGCGTCTGCGCGCTTCTTGCTTCAATTTTTCTGTATCGCGGTGCGCTTTCATCACCGCTTCGTTGTCGCACACAGAGCTGCTTTTGCCGCTGTTCAGGCAGGCGTCATTGATGGCTTCTTCCTGCACGATGGTGAAGGGTGTAATAGAAGATTGGCAGCTATCCAGCACAACATTGCGGCGCGTGATGTGATCAGCGTATTTTTCTCTAGCGGTTTTTTTGATGAGCAAGCCGATGCAATCAAGGTATTCGTCGGCCAATCGGTCGGCTCTTTTCTGCTGTTGTGAGGCTTTGCCTCCCCATCCGTGTTGCGAACTGCACGCGCTGAGTAAGCCGATGGTAAAAACCAGTAGAAAGGCAGTGCGAGCGACTTTCACGGCGAGCTCCTCAAGGCGATGTGCTGCGCGATGATAGTGCAAAGCTCGCATGGTGTCTTGGGTGCTCTGCTAGAATGAACACCCCTTTCGGTGCAGCGCCACGCGTGTGAAATGATGATCGACGCAGATAATTTTCCCGATTTGCAAACCTTGCTCAATAACATCACGCCGGAGGTATATGAAGCCTTAAAACGTGCGGTGGAATTGGGTAAGTGGGCAGACGGCGTGCGTTTAACGGCTGCGCAGCGCGAAACCTGTTTGCAAGCCGTAATTTATTACGACGGTCGTCACAAACCAGAACGCGAGCGTATCGGCTATATTCAACCGCAAGAACACGAACACTGCGGCAGTGAAGGCGATAAAACGCACGATCACAGCGGTAATCGTTGGGATGAAGAACAGTTACTCGTATTTCGTCAAATGTCAGACGCAAATATGACAAAACATTAAAAGACTGAGCATAGAAATGTTGATGGCGAGTGCGCAAACAATATTGGGGCAAGGGTGTCTGGATAAAATGCAGATAACGCCCGCTGCGCCTGCGCAATATGCATTGCCGTTGAACGAAAAACGCGTGCTGCTGAACGAATATATCGGCCAGACAATTCGTTTGCGTCACACCGGCGTGATTCTCTGCACGCATTGCGGGCGCAAAACCAAAAAAAGTTTTAATCAAGGTTATTGTTATCCCTGTTTTCAATCTTTAGCGCAGTGCGATAGTTGTATCGTCAGCCCTGAAAAATGCCATCTACATTTAGGCACTTGTCGTGAGCTGGATTGGGCGGCAACACACTGCCAGACCGATCACATTGTTTATCTCGCCAATTCGTCTGGCATCAAAGTCGGTATCACGCGTGCCACTCAAATGCCGACGCGCTGGCTCGACCAAGGTGCAATTCAGGCATTGCCGATTGCGCGTGTGGCGAATCGCTATGCATCTGGTTTGTTTGAAGTTATTTGCAAACAGTTTGTCGCGGATAAAACCGATTGGCGCGCGTTGTTGCGTAGCGATGCCTCGCTCGTGGATTTGTCTGCTGCGCGCGAACAGTTATTGCATTCTGTTAACGATGAAATAGAACCATTGCAACAGCGTTTGGGTTTGGCTGCACTCACCGTGTTGCCCGATGAAATGGAGCAGCGTTTTTCGTATCCCATCCAGCGCTATGCCGAAAAAGTGAGTACGCATAATTTTGATAAAATGCCACTTGTCGAAGGCGAACTGTTGGGGATTAAAGGGCAGTATTTGATGTTATCAACCGGTGCGTTGAATATTCGCAAATTCACCGCGTATGAAGTGGAATTTTCTGTGTTATGAACGATACCAGCGCCAAGGCTATTCAGTTGCAGGATTACCAGCCTTCCGATTTTTTGATTGATGAAACGCTGCTCAATTTTCAGTTGACAGAAGTGGCAACAACCGTCAATGCGCGCCTCAAAATGCGTAGAAACCCGCAGGGCAACCCAGATGCTGAGTTGGTATTGGATGGCAATGAATTAAATACGCGCAGTGTTTCGCTCAATGGCAAGCCGTTGAAAGCGGGTGAATATGAAATCAAAGGCAGCACGTTGCGGATTTTGGTGTCGCTGCCAGAAACTTTTGAGTTGGAATCCATCGTTACCATCCGCCCGCAATTGAATACCGCGCTGGAAGGCCTGTATAAATCGCGCAATATGTTTTGCACGCAGTGCGAAGCAGAAGGCTTTCGTCGCATCACATGGTATTTAGATAGACCGGATGTGATGTCGCTGTTTACCGTGACACTGTTGGCCGAGCAGCAACGCCACCCTGTGTTGTTGTCGAATGGTAACTTGGTAGAAAGCGGCAAACTCAATAACGGCATGCATTGGGCAACATGGAAAGATCCGTTCAAAAAACCGTGTTATTTGTTTGCATTGGTCGCGGGTGATTTGAAGTTTGTCGAAGATTATTTTGTCACGCGCTCTGGACGACGCATCACGCTGCGCATTTATGTAGAAACCAAAGATTTGGCGAAATGCAATCACGCCATGTCTTCGCTCAAGCGCGCGATGGCGTGGGATGAAAAAATTTACGGGCGTGAATACGATCTCGATATTTATATGATCGTAGCAGTTGATGATTTCAATATGGGCGCGATGGAAAATAAAGGGCTCAATATTTTTAACACTTCTTGTGTTTTAGCGCGCGCAGAAATTACTACTGATAGAGGCTTTCAGCGCGTAGAAGCTGTGGTGGCACACGAATATTTCCACAACTGGTCCGGCAATCGCGTCACTTGTCGCGATTGGTTTCAGTTGAGTCTCAAAGAAGGTTTTACTGTATTTCGTGATGCTGAGTTCTCTGCGGATATGGGTTCGCGCACGGTAAAACGTATTGAAGACGTCAATATGTTGCGCACGGCACAATTTGCGGAAGACGCGGGGCCGATGGCGCATCCGGTGCAGCCGGCGTCTTATATGGAAATTTCCAATTTTTATACCGCAACTGTGTATGAAAAAGGTGCGGAAGTGGTGCGTATGTTGCATCGTTTGTTGGGTGCAGAAACCTTTCGCAAAGGCACGGATTTATATTTTTCGCGCCATGATGGTCAAGCGGTGACAATCGACGAGTTTTTGTCGGCGATGATGGATGTTTCTGGGCGTGATCTCAGTCAATTCCGACGCTGGTACACGCAAGCGGGTACGCCGTTACTGCGTGTACGCAGTGAATACAACGCCAATGAAAAAACTTTACTGTTGTCCGTAGAGCAGAGTTGCCCGCCGACACCGGAATCTACGCACAAAGAGCCTTTTCATATTCCACTCGCGGTGAGTTTGTTGGGCTCAACGGGCGGTGAGCTATCTGTGCATTTGCGCGATGCGGTAGAAAAACAGCACGCGCCACACAAAGAGCATTTGCTGGAAGTGCGCGATGGCATGCAGCAGTTTGTGTTTGAAGGTGTGACAGAGAAACCAGTGCTTTCGTTGCTGCGCGGTTTTTCTGCGCCCGTGAAGTTGGATTATCCCTACACTGCGGATGAACTGGCGTTTTTAATGAGTCATGACAGCGATGGTTTTAATCGTTGGGATGCAGCGCAGCAATTGGGCGTACAAGTATTGCAAAAATTGATTGATAAAGTGTTGCGCCAGCAGCCTTTGGAATTGGATCACAAATTAGTCGCGGCATTTCGTGTGCTGTTGTTAGACGAAGCACTGGATCCGGCAATGGTGGCTTTGATGTTGGAATTGCCATCAGAAAATTATTTGGCGGAAGTGTCTGACGTGGTGCATCCGGTAGCGATACACCAAGCGCGTCAATTTGCGCGCCGTGCGCTGGCGCATGAATTGCGTCACGCATTGGAATCGGTGTATCACCGCCATCAACCGCCTGCTGTTTATCAGCCGATTGCTGAAGCAATTGCGCATCGCAGTTTGAAAAATATGGCGCTATCTTATCTCTCGTTATTGAATGAAAAACCAACGGCGCAATTGTGTCTTGATCAATACAACAATGCCGCCAATATGACCGATGCCAGCGCATCCTTGCAGGCACTAATCAACTGTGATGCAGATTTTGTCGCGGCTGTGCGTGAAAAAGCTTTGCGTATTTTTTATCGCCGTTGGCAGCAAGAGCCGTTGGCGGTGAATTTGTGGTTGCAGTGGCAGGCTGCTTGTTCACTGCCTGGAGCGTTAGAGCGCGTGAAAGCGTTGTTGCAACATGAAGCATTTGATATACGTAATCCCAATAAAGTGCGCGCAGTTATTGGTGCGTTTTGTAGCCAGAACCCTGCGCATTTCCACGCCGAAGATGGATCGGGCTATCAATTTTTAGCCGATAAAGTGATCGCGCTGGATGCTATCAATCCACAAATTGCTGCACGTTTATTGTCACCGTTGACGCGTTGGCAAAAACTGCCAGTCGCAAACCAAGAAAAAATGCGCCGTGAGTTGCAGCGTATTTTGGATAGTGGTCAGTTGTCTCCTGATGTGTATGAAGTGGTAAGCAAATCGGTTTTGCAGCGCGACGTTAATAGCGCGGCAGCGACGGCTTAAACCGCACGTAAAGCAACATTCCAAAGCAAATGAGCAACATGGGCCAGTTGCCTAGCAGTTGATACGGCGTATGCCCTTGTCGTGCTTGCACCGTACCTTGCAAAACATAGCGTTCAAATTGCGGTGAGCGCGCCAATAATTTTCCTTGCTCGTTGATATGTGCAGAAATGCCGTTGCTGGTGGCGCGCAACATTTCTCGCGCATTTTCCCTCGCGCGCATTTGTGCCATTTGTAAATGTTGATGAGGGCCGATGGAATCGCCAAACCATGTGTCGTTGCTGATGGTTAATAAAAAATCCGCCTCTTTCGCTTGTGCAGCAACCAATTTTGGGTAGGAAACTTCATAGCAAATGCTGGAAGCAATATTGAGTAATCCACTATTAATATTGGTTTGGTTTGCATCGCCGACGCGAAAATCGGAAATCGGCATTTTGAAGAAATCGAGCAAGCTTTTTAGCCAACGCTCCAGTGGCACATACTCACCAAAGGGCACTAAGCGTTGTTTATTGTAAATGCCGCTCGCTTTGCCTAAGCCAATCATGCTGTTGTAAAAATACGGCGTGCCATCGGTTTCATAGTGCAGTGTCGGCACGCCAGTAATTAATGCGCCGCCTTCTTGTTGGAGTTGTTTTTCAATGCGAAGAAAGAACGGATGATCTGGCGTATACAATTCAGGAATAGCCGCTTCCGGCCAAATGACTAAAGTATTTTTCTGCCACAGCGGTGCGCTGGCATCCCAATACAGCTTGCGTATGGCTTCGCGCTGCTCTGGTTTCCATTTCAATTGTTGCGGCACATTGCCTTGTATCAATGCAAAAGATTGTGATTGCTGTGTAGCGTGTGTCCACTGCTTTAATCCAACTAGCGCGCTGCCTGCGCAGAGCAGTGTGACTGCAACAAGCAATGCTTTATTGCAGTGGTGTTGCTGCAAACTTTCAAACAGCGTTGCGGCAAAAAAAGCCAATAAAAAGCTGATGCCATAAACGCCAGTAATTGGAGCCCAGTTACCGATAAATGTTTCAGTTTGGCTGTAGCCGATAAACAACCAAGGGAAGCCGGTAAAAATCCATGTGCGAAACCATTCGTTTAGCATCCAGATAGCGGGAAATCCTAAAACGATGCCGTATTTTTTTTCTTGCAAAAAACGATGCCAACACCATTGGGGTAACAAAAAAAGCAACGCCATGCCGCAGGAAAATAAAAAAATAAGACTCGCGGCCAGTGGTGCGGGCGCAGGGCCGTAATCATGCACACTGACATAGATCCATGACGCACCTGTACCGTACATGCCCAGCCCAAACAAAAAACTGCGCCAGTTGCGGCGTTTTACTGTGATGCCTGATGACAGCGCAAGATAGGCGAGCAACGGCAGCGGCGCAAACCACCACCAATCAAAGGGTGCCAAAGCGAGTGGCAATGTTGCGCCAGCGAAGAGTGCGGCAATGTCTCCCCACTTTTTTGCAAAAATATTGGTCATTGGAAATTATTCTGTGTCAGTTTCTTCGTGAGTGGGCAGCGTAACGCGCAGCATATGAATTTGACGCTTGTCGGCATTGAGTACGCGAAAATTAAAACGTTGGATAGAAGTCATTTCATTGCGATGTGGCAAATGACCAAAGGCATGCATGACTAGACCGCCGATGGTATCGAACTCTGCATCAGACAATGTAGCGCCAAATGCAGCATTAAAATCTTCGATAGGCGTTAAGGCTTTCACTAAGTAATCTTGTCCGGATAAGGGGCGAATAAAACGTTCGTCTTCTTCGGTATCCGTTTCGTCTTCAATATTGCCGACAATTTCTTCCAGCACGTCCTCAATCGTAACGAGACCGGCAACATTGCCGTATTCATCAACCACAATACCCATGTGATAACGATTTTGACGAAAATCGCGCAGCAGCTCACTGATGCGTTTGGTTTCCGGCACGACATTGGCGTTGTGTAAATGCTCGTGAATATTAAAGGCTTCTTTGTCTTTGAGAATCAGTGGCAATAGTGTTTTGGCTAACAAAATGCCGACAATTTGATCGGGTGTGTCGCCCAATACAGGGAAGCGCGAGTGTGCGGATTCGATAACGGAGCCGAGCAGTGTTTCCAGTGAGTCATTAACTTTGAGCGTGACCATTTGGCGGCGCGGCACCATGATGTCGCTCACTGTTTTGCCGCGAATTTTGAGTGCATTTTCCATGATGGAAAACATTTCATCGTCTAACAACTTTTGTTTGTGTGCGTCATCGAGAATATCGAGCAAATCATTGCTATCGCGCAGGGATAGACCAATCGCTTTCATAAAACGATCAAGCCAAGATTTTTCCGAGGATTCGTTGTGTTCATCGCTCATGGATGTGCTGCTCTTTCCTTTGTTCTGTTGTTTTATTCGCTATCAATTTCGTAAGGGTTTTCAAACCCTAAGTTGTGCAAAATCGTGATTTCCCGTGCTTCCATTTGTTCCGCTTCGTCGTCGTCGATATGATTGAAACCGAGCAAATGCAAACAGCCATGTATCACCATATGCGCCCAGTGTGCTTGCGGCAATTTTTTTTGTGCTTGTGCCTCGCGTTCAACTACATCTGCGCAAATGGCTAAATCGCCCAGCAGAGGCAGTTCAAAATCTTCTGGCAAATCGCTGGGAAAGGACAGCACATTGGTGGCGTAATCTTTGCCGCGATACTGTGCGTTCAACGCGGCGCTATTCTGTTCATCGACGATGCAAATAGAAACGTCCGCGCGCGTGCGCAAGCCCTGTAGTGCAGCGTGTATCCACTGCGAAAATTGTTCGTCAGTGGGAATGGCTGCTTCACAGGCATTGTCAATGAATACGTGTATGTCGGTGTTGGGCGGTGTGTTCATTGCCATATCAAGAGGTGGGGCGCTGGACGCTTTCGTGGCGGTCGTAAGCATCGACGATGCGTTGCACGAGCGGATGGCGCACGACATCTTGCGAAGTGAAGCGCGTGAAGCTGATGCCTTCTACCTCGCGTAAAATTTCGCAGGCGTGCAGCAAACCCGATTTAGTGCCGCGCGGTAAATCAATTTGTGTGGCATCGCCCGTGATAATTGCTGTGGAGCCAAAACCGATACGCGTTAAAAACATTTTCATTTGTGATTCGGTGGTGTTTTGACTTTCATCCAAAATAATAAAAGCATTATTCAGTGTGCGACCACGCATATAAGCCAGCGGTGCAATTTCAATAATTTGCCGCTCTAATAATTTGCAGACCGTTTCAAAGCCAATCATTTCATAGAGTGCGTCATACAGTGGACGCAAATACGGATCAATTTTCTGCGCGAGATCGCCAGGCAGAAATCCCAGCTTTTCTCCAGCTTCTACCGCTGGGCGCACGAGCAGCAAGCGCTCCACTTTTTCGCTTTGCAGTGCCTCCACCGCACAAGCGACAGCGAGATATGTCTTTCCTGTGCCGGCAGGACCGACGCCAAAATTGATGTCGTACTTGCGTATAGCTTGCACATAATGATTTTGTGCCGCGCCACGCGGTTTGATATTGCCTTTGCGTGTGCGAATGCTGGATTGTTCGTAAATATTTTGTGCAGCGTTGTCATGCAACGTAGCAACATTTGCCTGCTGCAGAATGATGTGCACTTTTTCAGGCGAGAGTTCTTGTTCATCGGCCGTTTCTAAATACAGTTGTTGCAACACGGCGATGGCGGCATCTAAGGCTTCTGCGCTGTTGCCGTGCAAGGTGAATACATTGCCGCGCACATTGATCTGCACATTCAGGCGTTTTTCTACCTGTTTGAGATGCTCATGCAGTTGTCCGCAGAGACGTGTAAGGCGGTGATTGTCGGTGGGTTCCAGCACCAAGGTGCGGGTGTCAGTCGAGCTGCTGTGTGTGTTCAAGGTAGCCTGAGTGTGCGCACTCGCGCTGTGGTTCGTAGTTCCTAGGATATACGAGCGGCACGGCGCAGGGGAAGTTCAACGCAGGCGGGGGCGTTTGCTGCTTGCCAAGGTAGCCGCAGCGTAAAAATACTGCCGCGCCCTTCTTCGCTGTGCGCGTGTAGTGAGCCGCCTATTGCATGCGCCAGTTGACGACTGATACGCAAGCCTAGCCCTGTGCCGCCACGCCGTGGTGTGTACTCCATGGCCTGCGCTGGTGCCATGATGCGCAGCAATGCTTGAGTGGTGATGCCGATGCCGGAATCAATCACGTGAAAACAAATGGCGGTGCTGTTATCGCTTTGTTTCTCAGAATCAATCTGCAATTTGACGATGCCGTTATCTGTAAAGCGCAATGCATTCGCCAGTAAATTGCTGAGAATTTGTTGAATTTTTCCCACGTCTCCTGCGAGGCAAGCGGGTAGTGTGGGGCAAATTTGTGCCAGTAACAGGATGCCTTTGTCTTGCGCTTGACAAGAAAAAAGATCGAGCAATGTTTGTGCGGTATCGCGCAATAAAAAAGTTTGTGAGGTTGCTGGCAAAAGATTTTCGTGAAAATCTGCGTGCAGCAAAAAATTATCCAGCACCGACAATAACGTATGGCTCGCTTCACTCGCTGTATCTAATAGCTCTTGTTGTCGCGCATCCAATGTGGATCGACGTAAAACATGCAAAACCGAGAGCAGCCCCGTCAGCGGATTGCGAATTTCATGGCTGAGTGTGGCGAAGCTGGGCTGCATGGCGTGGGCTGTCCGTGGCAAATGTGTCAACGTCGCTGTTGACGCGAGAGGATTACAGTTGTGCGCTGTGTTGTTTCAAATAATCAGCAACACCAGCAGGGTTGACCTTCATGCCTGCATCGCCTTTCTGCCAGCCTGCAGGGCAAACATCGCCGTGTTCGGCGTGAAATTGCAGGGCATCAACCAAACGCAGCAATTCGTCGATATTGCGACCGAGCGGCAAGTCATTGACGATTTGGCTGCGCACGATACCGCGTGGGTCGATCAAAAACGCACCGCGATAGGCAACGCCACCATCGGTTTGCACATCGTAATCTCGCGCAATGTGTTGCGTGAGATCTGCTGCCATGGTGTAGCGCACGGCGCCGATGCCGCCATCGTTAATGGCTGTGTTGCGCCACGCGTTATGCGTGAAATGTGAATCAATGGAAATGCTGATGACTTCAACGCCGCGTGAGGTAAATTCATTCATGCGGTGATCGAGCGCAATCAATTCAGAAGGGCAGACAAAAGTGAAATCCAGAGGATAAAAAAACAACAACGCGTACTTGTTTTTGATAGCCGAGGTGAGATGAAAGCTCTCCACAATCTCACCGCTGCCCAACACAGCTGGGCAGCGAAAATCGGGTGCTGGCTTACCAACAAGAACGGCCATAATTCCTCCTTGAACGCAGCGTTATTCGCCAGCGGCTTCTTTTACCAGCGGCTGTAATTCACCTTTGGCGTACATTTCCGTCACGATATCGCAGCCGCCGATCAATTCACCTTTAACCCACAATTGCGGGAAGGTTGGCCAGTTGCCGTAGCGCGGCAAGTTGGCGCGAATTTCTGGGTTCGTCAAAATATCGACAAACGCAAAGCGCGCGCCGCAGTTCATCAATGCTTCTGCTGTGCGTGCAGAAAAGCCGCACTGTGGCGCGTTAGGGCTGCCCTTCATGTAGAGGATGACAGGGTTTTTTTCGATTTGCTCTTTGATTTGATCCATGACATCCATGGTGACAGCCTCGCAGTAGGTGTTGGTGAATAGACGCTTATTTTAGCCAGCGACTGTGGAAATTGCATCGCTGGCAGGCGCTGAATCATGCTCAATTGCTTCGTGATGCCCAGAGGCAATCAACATATACACAGCGGGCAGCACAAACAGCGTGAAAATGGTGCCCACCATCATGCCAGCGACCAAAATGATGCCGATGCTGTTCCGTGCTTCTGCGCCTGCACCGGTGACCAATACCAAAGGAAAGTGACCAAGTACGGTTGCGCCGGTGGTCATCAATACGGGGCGCAGACGCGTGGTGGCGGCTTGCGTGATGGCTGTTAATTTATTGCAGCCTTCGCGCTGCAAATGATTGGCAAATTCAACAATCAAAATACCGTTTTTGGAAATTAAACCGACCAGCGTAATAAAGCCCACTTGGGAATAAATATTGATAGTGGTCCAGCCCAAGAAAGTGATGAGCATGGCACCAGATAATGCCAAGGGCACGGAGCCAAGCAGCACCACCAACGGATCGCGAAAGCTATTGAATTGCACTGCCAATACAAAAAAGACAAACAGCAGCGCGATCAATAACACGCCAAATAAAGTGTTGCCTTCGTGGCGCAACTGACGTGATTCACCCGCGTAATCCACGCTGTAATTGGCAGGTAAAATAGATTTAGCACCAGCTTCTAAGGAGGCTAAGGCTTGCGCTTTGGTGGTGCCGGGCATCACGCCGCCGTAAATGCGAAACGCATTATTTTGTTGAAACTTACCGAGCATGCGCGGCGCTGTGTGCTGTTGCAGCGTGGCAATAGCGGATAACGGTACGAGATCACCGCGCGGTGTGCGAATTTGCAAATTCATTAGCGTTTGTGGATCGGGGCGATCGCCATTGGCAATCATGGGAATCACTTCATACGCCTTGCCGTTTAGATCAAAACGATTGACATAATTGGCGGATAACAACACGCCTAATTGATGGCTGACGCTGGCTAAATCCATGCCTAAGTCAGCGATGCGTTGGCGGTTGAGTTGAAACTCCGCTTGCGGCAGATCAATTTTGAGATCAGTGTCTGCGTAAAGAAATTTGTGACTATTTTTTGCGTAGTCCACCATTTTGTCGGCATACGCTTTCATTTGTTCCGGTGTATCAGTAGACATCACCACCATTTCAATATCGAAATTACCGGCAGTGGGCAATGCGGGATATAAAATGGGAAAGGCTTTCAAACCGCTCACTTTACCTAGCTCGCCGTAAGCGCGCGGCAACAACTCTTGCACACTGTGTTCGCGTTTTTTGAAATCGACAAACGTTTGTCCGCCAAAACCACCTTGCGGTGTCACTACTTGCCACATAAAACGCGTGCCAGGCAGTGCATTTAAGATATTCACCACATCGTGCATATAACGCGTGGTGTAAGCCAGTGAGGATTGCGGCGGTGCTTCTATCACCACATTGATACTGCTTTGGTCTTCAACCGGCGCCAATTCTTGTTGTGAAAATAAATAAAAAGGAATCACCAAGAGTGCGAAGAAAAGAGCGGCGGTGAGCACTTGCGGTCGCCATGATAAACAGTGCAGCAAGGCGCGACTGTAGCGTTCTTGTAATTGCTCAAACCAGCGGTTGACAGTTTGAGTCATGCGTCCTTCTTGTCCGTGTGGCGGGCAGACATAGGCGCTCATGATGGGCGATAAGGTCAGAGCTACGAAGCCAGAAATCAGTACGGCTGTTGCTAAAGTAAAAGCAAACTCTTTGAACAGCACACCCGTTAAACCGGATAAAAAACCAATCGGTGCGTACACCGCAGCGAGTGTGATTGTCATGCCGATAATCGGTGCAAACAATTGGTGCGAACTGGCTAAGGCGGCTTCAATACGGTTTTTGCCTTCGCGCATGTGTCGAGCCACATTTTCAACCACGACAATCGCATCATCCACCACCAAACCGACAGACAATACAATCGCCAACACGGTGAGTAAGTTGAGTGAAAACCCCATCGCCAACATGGCGGCCATTGCACCGAGCAGCGAAACAGGAATGGTGATTAACGGAACCAAAGCCGTGCGTGCAGAGCCCATCAATGCCAGTACGACGATACCGACCAACAAAATAGTTTCAGCAAGTGTGTGAAAAATTTCACGCAACGCTGAACGCATATACAAGGTGATGTCGTAACCGATACCGATATGCATACCTGTCGGCAGAGTGGGATTGATGGCAGCGAGGTCTTTGTACAGCGCATCAGCAATTTCAATTTCATTAGCGCCAGGCAGAGGCCACACGGAGATATATACCGCGTCACGGTTATCCATGCGTGCGTTATTTTCACCTTCATCTTCACCCAATTTAATTTTGGCGACATCGCGTAAACGAATTTGTGCGCCATTGACATCTTTGATGATGAGCTGCTCAAAATCTTCTGGCGTTTTTAGTGTGGTGTTGGCGAGTAAATCAATGCGCTGTGCATTATTTTCGCTGCGCCCGATGGTGGCGATTAAATTGTTCGCACGTAACGCCGCATCAATATCACTGGCACTGAGATTGAATGCTTGCAGACGCGAAGGGTCGAGCCAAATACGCATCGCGGGTGCGCGACCACCTTCCAAACCAATGCGTTGTACGCCGGGGATGGCAGCGAGGCGCGGATTCACATTGCGCGTTAAATAATCGGTGATAGATGCACGCGTGTGAGTGCCGGTTATTGGCACATCGAGATAAAAACCGGCACCTTGTTTGTCAGCGCGATTGACTTGAACAGAAGGGTCTTCTGCACCTGCGGGTAATTCATAGCGAATTTGTTGTAGACGCGCGGTCAATTCGGCAAGTGCAGCTGTGCTGTTTTCATTGAGTTTTAACCAAACCGTCACCGTGCTCATGCCGGCGATGGTTGTTGAATCCACATAATCCACACCAGGGACAGTGGCGGCGACGCGCTCTATGGGGTCGGTAATAAAACCTTGTACGCGTTCAGCGGATGCGCCGACAAATGGTGTGGTGACAACTAATGATGAACTTTCAATGCGTGGAAATTGCAGTACCGGTAATTTGTGCGCAGCAAATAAACCCACCACAGTCAGTGCCAGTGAAATGACAATGGCAATAATCGGTCGTTTGATAAAAATATCGGTGGGTGACTTTTGGTGAATGTCGTGAATCATGGTGCTGATTCCTGATGCTGCTCCTTGATGTTGACGCGCATACCGTCGTGCAACTTGAATGAACCATCGGTAGCGATACGCTCGCCCACTTGCAAACCACTTTTAATCACTCGCTGCAGATTCTTTTCTTCGCCGGCTTCCACATTGCGTGCCGTAGCACGCAGCACACCAGCTTTATCGGGCGTGAGCACAAACACAAAATGTCCTGCATCGCTGTATTGCACAGCAGTTGATGGCACCGTTATCACCGATAGCGCAGAAGCTGTTGGTACTTGCACATCAACCAAGGTGCCTGGCTTGAGTTTTTCTTCTGGATTGCTAATAGCCGCGCGAAATTTCAAATTGCGCGAACTGGTGGAAATGGCGGGATCAGCAGCAATAATTTTTCCTGCTAAAGGCGCAGACAAAATACCGTTGGCGACAATGTTGACACTCGTATTGAGTGCGATACCGCCTTGTTGTTGTGGCAAATAAAAATCTACCCACACGGTGGTGAGTGTGCCGACCAATTGCGTGATGAATGTGTTGGCAGCGAGATATTGTCCAATCTGCAAATGATGCAAACCGGCGTAGCCGTCGAAAGGTGCGGTGAGTGTTTTTTTGTCGATAGTGGCTTGTAATTCTTGTGCGTGCGCGATGGCAACGGAGTATTGCGCACGCGCTTGATCGTATTGCTCGCGGCTGGTTAATTTTTGCGCGACCAATTTGTCATAGCGCGCTAGTGATGCTCTTGCTAATTCAGCATCGGCTTGCGCGGCGCGCAGTTGTGCGATGTCTTCACTGGCATCCAGCTTCAATAACATTTGATCTTTTTTGATGGCATCACCGGCGTGAAAACCGACAGCTACCACGCGACCTTCCAATTCATTGCGCAGTTCAATGGATTGCGGCGCAAGCACTTCACCCACCGTTGTCACGGTAGATTGCCAGTTTTGCGTTTGTACCGTGGTAGCTTCCACCGTTTCTGATGGTTCTGGATACGAAGCTGCCACGGCTAACAAATGGCGAATTTGTAAAAATTTGTAGCCAGCTAAAGCAATCAGTAAGCCAAAGCAGGCGATAAAAACAATCAACCAGTGTTTGGTAGGTGAGCGTTGTGCAGACATTTGCTTTTCCTTTTATTCGTGTTTTATCCGCGCTGTATACCGATATTTTCTGGCGTGCCATCGGCGGCGTGTACATATTCGGCGCGAACGCGTGTTGGCTTCACGGTGAAAACCATGCGCACATCGCCAGGTTGATCAAATGGATAGCGTTCTTGGTTCATGTATTTTTTAGCGATGCTGTTAATAAAGCTGCGATCAGTGTCTTCGTGAATTTCAACTTGGCCGCGAATTTCTACATAACGCCATGGATTTTTAGGATCGACAATGCACAGCGCCACGCGTTGATCGCCCGCGAGGTTTTTATATTTTTGTCGTGACTTGATCGTGCTGAAGCGCACATATTCGCCGTTCCACACAAAAGCGACCACATTATTCGCCAGTGAGCCGTTGGGCATCACCATCGCCACTTGCGCGTAGTTATTGCCTTGGAGAATGTCGTGGTGAGATTCAGGGATGGTGATTGCAGATGCCATATGCAGCTCCGATACGATGGATATACAAGAGCGCAAATTGTATGCGATTGCTTACAGCATCGGCGTAGTGGCTAAACGCAAGCCATAAAAAACCCGATGCAGCGAACATCGGGTTCTGTGGTGTACCTGTACAGTTTATGCGGATTAAGCGGCAGGGCGTTTGACATGCCCATCACGCAAATGCGAAATGCTGTTGCCGTTGAGAGATTTGCCGCTGAAATCATAGGCGCGACCAAAACCTTTTACATAACGCCCGCTGACAGGTTGTAAGCGAAATAAATGAAAATCACGGAGTTGCTTCAGCTCATTGATGCGCTGACCGTGACGCGCTACCAAGGCGTTGATGCCGGTTTCATACGCTTCACCCGCGGTGTGAGCAATTTCTGTCGCTTCAACACGATAAGTGACGCGCAAGCGTGCAAACAATTCACCCGAAGCGTTTTCGTCTTGAATAATCATGACTGACGGAGTGGGATTTAATTTTAAATTGACTGCATGCAGTGCAATATCTGATAGCAAGACATACAGGCACTCATCACCGATACCAAATGGCGCGTAAGAAGCATAGGGCTGACCTTGTGGGTCGATGGACGACAAAATCAAGGTTTTTTGCAGTTGAATAAAATCGGTAATTTCGCCTTGCAAGTTGTCTTGTGTGGATTGTTTTAGGTTCGATGCCGTCATGTTTTTTCCTCAGAGTTACTATGTAATAGGTGTGATTTATCGTGATGATTTTAGTTTTTCAAATTGTTCCAGTTGATGGGTGAGTAAATTGCCATCAGCGTCACGTCCTAAAAAAATCTTAAAAATGACATCGCTATTTTTGTCGATAAAAACGAGGGCGTGGCTTTCGCGGCCGCGATGGTTTTTACTTTGAAATTGGATGCTTTGTATGCTGTCCAAGTTCAGGTGACCTTCAAATCCGGAATCACCTTTTAGGTTGTAAAAACCTTCTGCCAGCGTGCCGGTGGGGAAATCTCCTTTGAACTCAAACACACTGCCACCGTGCAAAATAATGGTTGTGGTGTTACCCCATGTGCTAATTTTCTGTAGCAAGTCCAGTACTTGTGATCCTGGTAGTTGTAGCGTTGTTTCACTCATATTTTTTCCTCGTTTCTCTAAAAATTAAAAGCGATAGGTGACGGACGCGCGCACTTCGCGCCCCGGTTGATACAGTTCTTGAAATGCAACGCGATAATATTCATCGGTTACATTGTTGATGCTGAGATCTAGCGTTAAGTTTTCACCTGCTGGCTGCCAACTACTGTAGAGATCCACGATGTTATAGCCGTCATATTCGTTTGCGGTGGAGGCGGGTGTGCGATCTTGTGCGGCTGCATGTGTGAAACGAACGCCGGTCAACAATTTTTGTTCGGGAATAAATGCGTAGCTTGTATCTAATACCCATTTGTTGGCTGGAATATTGGTAAGTGCCTCACCTGTTTCTCTGTCAGTGCCGCGCGTTTGTCCGTAGCTGATGCGTGTATTGAGATTTTGCCATTGATAGCGCGCTTCTAATTCAAAACCTTTAATGCGTGCTTTATCGACATTGACCCATGTGGTTTGCCCTGGATCCCAAGCCGGTGGCGGGCCTGCAAAAGAAGGTGGTGTGACAATTTGCTCGATAAAGTTATCGACATCATTGCGAAAAATAGACGCTTTGAATGCAAGTTTGTCATCACTAGTCAGTACATTATTCCAATTCATGCGTGTTAACAATTCTTTGTTAGCCGCGTTTTCTGCATCGAGATCAGGGTAGGAAACAAACCGGTTACAGAAGCCGGGGAACATACAGAAGTGCGTACCTGTGGTGTACATTTCTTCGGTGCTAGGTGCGCGAAAGGCTTCATCGTATCGCGCTGCAATTTCCATCCAATCTGTTGCTTGTAAAACTAAAGCAGCAGAAGGTGATAGTGCGCTGTCTTCGCGAGACACATTCAAATTTTTGGCTTCGGTTTCAAAGCTGTCATGGCGCAAACCCAACTCGGCGCGGAGCGTGTTATCCACCAAAGGAATCGTCGCTTGCACAAATTTTCCCAGCACATCGACGGTCGCTTCTGGTGGTGTCGGACGATTTGTGCCACCGCGCTCGGTGGTGAAATCATCGTGATAACCGTCAAAACCGTACAGCAAACTCACGCCAGAAAAATCGGAGCGGTTATTCAGTGCAAAGCCGCGCGTTTTTAATTCGGTGCTGTCGCTGCGTCCATCGCTTAAGCGCGATTCATCCATCTGCGTTTTGTTTTGAAAAATCATCGCTTGTGCATTGATCAGCGGTGACGCAGTGTCTAAACGATAATCTAAAGAAATATTTTCGTTGTCGGTATCGCGTTGAATCAAATAATTGTCTGTGGGTGAAACAGGCGCTGCGCTGTTGGTGGGTACGCTGCCTTGTGCTTCGGATTTGCGTAAATTGAGTGCGAGGCTTTGGCTGTCTGTGAATTGCCAGTGCGCTTTCAGCAAGCCGCCCTGATCGCGGCTGCCGGAGTTTTCCAGTGTGTCATCGAGGTGATAGCCCTTGTGGCCGAGTTCGATGTCATTGCTGTCGCGGTAGTAGCCAGATGCCAGCAGGTCGAGTGTTTCTGTGCGCGTGCCAACAGCAAATGTGGTTGAGCTGGCTTCACCGTTGTCGTTGTAGCCGTATTTCACCAAACCGCCGATGTCTTGGTTGGGTTTCAAAATATCGCTGGCGTTGATGGTGTTTTGTGCCACTACGCCGCCAATTGCACCGGAGCCCCACAAGCTGCTGGCTGGGCCTTTGAGTGCCTCCACGCTGCGCAGTAACACTGGGTCTAGAAAGAAACTGGGGCGGTGGCCGGAGCCAAAGTTTTGGCGCACACCATCCACCGTTTGCAGCACTTGCTGGCCTTCCAAGCCGCGAATGTTCACCAATTGGCTATTTGAGCGCGGCCCGCCGGTGGCCTCGATATTGGTTTCAGTTTTCAACACTTCAGCTGTTGACGTTGGTTGTTTTTGTTGGATTTTTTCTGCCGTCACGACGACTAAAGGTCTCGCCACTTGCTTCTCATCCGCCTCGCTGCGCACAGCAGTCACGATGGTGGTTTCTAAATCTGTGCTGGGTGTGATGGCTTTTTCATCGGCTAATACAGGCCACGTGGCGGCGAACGATAGTGCCAACGGTGTTAAACGAAAGAGTGGTGTGCGGGAAGGCGTGGGCATGGCTGTGTGTGACTCCTTGATGATTACGACTCGATTTGCAAATGATAATCACTCTTGATAATATTTGTAAAAAGGAATCATTATCATTTGTGAAAAAATGCAAAAAACATGGGAAGACAAAGCTGGATGGCTGTTGAGCGTGTCTGTGGCATTCGCGCTGCATGCGCTGTTGTTTAACGGCTGGTCGTCGCCGCTGCTCACGGGTTCGACCAAACCTGCGCCGGTGATGGAGACTTTTATGGTGATGCCCGTGGCTACGCCTGCCGCTGCGACACCTGTGTCCGCTACAGTTCCTCCGCTGCCATTACCAGCCGCTATTGCAACAAAGCCTGCGCCACAGAAAGTGGTGCGGAAAATTACTCGCCCGCATCGACCTGAGCGCGCGCCCACAACACAAAACACACAAACAGCGACTGAGGCAAAAGCAGCAACCGCCAAAACTGCAATTACAAAAACTGAAAATCAATCAGTGAGTGCAACGGCAACAACAGCGCAGCCAGTATTGATTAAAAAACCACAATTTTTACTGCCACCTACGCAGCCGTTGTATCCGCCGGTTGCGCGTCGTCGTGGTCAGCAGGGGACGGTCTTGTTAGAAATTTTATTGTCAGAAACTGGCAAACAAATGCAGCTATCCATTGTGCGCAGCTCTGGCTTTCAATCCTTGGATGATGCGGCAAAAGTTGCCGTAGCCGGTTGGAAGCTCGCGCCATATCGCATGAATGGCGTAGCCGTGAGCTCGCGTGTGCAAGTGCCAATTGAGTTCATGATTCAGTAGTAAATAATTCATAAATAAATGATTCAGTCATTTTTATTTTTCATTTTGGAGAGTTAATCAATGCATCTTAAAAAATGGATGAAGCCATGTTGCTTGTTTGTCGCAGCGAGTTTGGTTTTTTTATCGATGACAATACAAGCGGTCGAAGTGCCTGCAAGAATTATTAGTGCCGATGCAGGCGTGACCGCATTGCTACGTGATTTTGGTGTGGCGCAACAATTGGTGGGAATTGATGTCACCAGCCCGCAATCAGAAAAAGAAAAGCTGCCGGTGATTGGTTATCACCGGCAGTTAGCGGCCGAAGGTTTGTTGGCACTGCGTCCCACACTGTTAATCGGCAGTGAACACATGGGACCCGCTGCTACGCTGACAGCTTTGGAGGCGGCGGGCGTTAAGGTGCTGCGTTTGCCTTCAGTGAGCGATGGCGTAGGCTTGTTGAACAATATTCGTTTGCTATCGAAAACTGTGGGCGAACCCGAGCAAGCACAAACCGTTGTGCAACAAGAGGATAAAAAAATAACAGCGCTGCAAAAAAATGCACTGCCAAAAAATACGCGTGCTTTATTCTTGTTGTCAGCCGGTAATCGTGGTCTGCGTGCTGCAGGTGTTGGTACCGGTGGCGATGCGCTGATTCGTCTTCTAGGTGCAAATAATGTGATGACGTACAACAGTTATCAGTCTATTTCTGCTGAAGCGATTATGAGCACCAATCCTGATCTCATCTTATTGGCAGCAGATGGTGGGCAAAACACCACAGAAAACTTGCTGCGTGACTATCCCACACTCAAAGAAATGCCAGCGGTCAAGGCAGGCAAGTTAATTAATGTGCGCAGTGAAACTCTGGTCGCCGGTTTGAGTGTGTTGACAGTGGATGAAGCGGCGCGTTTACAAACGCAGCTGCAGAAAATGGAATCACAAAAACAGTGAAGCGATTTTCTGCGCTTGGAGTGGCGTTGTTGTTGTGCGCCACTTTGTTGTTTGTGGCGGTATTGTCGATCGCAACAGGGCCTATGCCACTGCCGATGTTGGCGAGTTTGCAAACCGTGTGGGATGTTGCCACGGTGCAGCACAGCACGGCGCTAGCGCATTACGAACAGACGGTTGTGCTGCAACTGCGCTTGCCGCGTTTCTTGTTGGCGATGTTAGTCGGCGCGCTGCTGTCGCAATGCGGCGTGGTGATGCAGGGCTTGTTCCGCAATCCGTTGGCTGACCCAGGCATCACGGGTGTTTCAACCGGTGCTGCGCTGGGCGCGGTGTTGAGCATCGCGTTATTGCCGCCGGTGTTGGCCGTTTGGTGCACGCCCATTGCTGCATTTTTTGGTGGTTTGGTCGCCACTCTGCTGGTGTACCGTTTTGCGCGCACGCCGCAAGGCACATCCATTGCTGTTTTGTTATTGTCGGGTGTTGCGCTGTCTGCTTTCGGTGGTGCAGCCATTGGTTTTTTAAATTATTCCGCAAGCGATCAAGTGTTGCGCGATATTGCACTGTGGCAAATGGGTTCAGTTGCTGGTGCTAATAGTACGCATATTTTGTTAGCGTCAATCACCGTGTTGTTGTTGTCGATTTTTTTTCAACGCCACGCGGCAGCGCTCAATGCTTTGGCTTTAGGTGAAGCCGAAGCGCGTTATTTGGGCATTGATGTTGAACGCTTGAAATGGGTGTTGATTGTGTTGTCGGCTATTGGTGTAGGCGTTGCGGTGGCGGCGGCGGGCATTATCGGTTTTGTTGGTTTGGTAATGCCGCACGCGATGCGTTTATTGACAGGACCCGATCATCGCAGCCTGTTGCCTTTATCTGCTTTAGCCGGTGCATTGTTATTAGCATTGGCAGATTTATTTGCGCGCACACAAGTGGTACCTGCGGAATTGCCTGTCGGTTTGGTGACAACACTACTCGGCGCGCCATTTTTTCTTTCGCTGTTGTTGCGCCAACGCAGCAAGCCAGATGGTGTGTGATATGACGGTCAACACGATGCTGACTCTGCGCGATGTGCATTTTGTGCGTCACGAAAAAACGGTGTTAGAAATTTCAGAATGGCATTTATCGGCTGCGCAACTGGTTGGTGTATTGGGGCCGAATGGTGCAGGAAAATCGACTTTTTTGAAATTGATTGCCGGCGAATGGCGCGGCACAGGTGAAATGATTTTTCACGGCCGTTCATTGCAACAGTGGGATAGACGCGAATTAGCGTGTCACTTGGCGGTGTTGCCACAATCCAGTCGTTTGAGTTTGCCGTTTACGGCCCGTGAAGTGGTGGCACTAGGTGGTATTCCTCTAAGTATTCAGCGCAAGCAATTGGCGGTGTTGGTAGAAGAGGCAATGGCGCGCACGCACGCCACAGCTTTAGCCGATAAATTATTTACCGAGCTGTCTGGTGGCGAGCAGCAGCGTGTGCAATTGGCGCGTGTTTTGGTGCAACTAACGCAAGCAGAACAGCCGCCGCTGTTGTTGTTGGATGAACCGATTTCCGCGCAGGATATGATGCAACAGCACGCCATCATGCATCTCGCACACAAAGCCGCGCACAAACAGGGTTGGGGTGTATTGGCAGTGTTGCACGATATTAATTTTGCCGCGCGCTACTGCGATCAACTGTGTATTTTGCGCGAAGGAAAAATCGTCACAGAAGGTGCGCCAGATGCTTGTTTGCGTCCTGATGTCATTGAAGCGGTGTGGCAATATCGTCCCACCCTCGTGACGAGGGACAGCGGTAAAGCGTTTTATTTTTAGTGCTGCATGCCGTGACCAAAATGCTGCCAACTGGAAGCAATCGTCCATACAGCGTATAAAAATAAAAAACTTGCGCTGGCATAACGCCATTTTTCGTGCTGAAAAAACTGTTGTAGTTGCTGCGCTAACACACCGCTGGCAAACAGCGCTGGCGTTGTGCCTAAACCAAAAAAAATCATTAATAAAGCGGATGTGGTTGCATCGGCACGGCTCGCGCTCCACGCCAGTGTGCTGTACACCAGTGCGCAGGGCAGCCAGCCCCACAGCAATCCCAAAACAAATATTTTTGGCAGTGTGTTGGCGGGTAGTAGCGGTTTTGCCAATGCCTGTACCGGTTTCCACCAACGTGTGCCAATTTGTTCGAGTGCGGTGATACCACTCCATAGTTGCGCGACATGCAGCGCCATCGCCAGTAATAAAAGCCCAGCGCTGGTGCGCAAAATTGGCGCGAGTAACGGAAACTGATGGGTGAGATGTTGCAGCGCTGCGCCAAACAATAAAGCCAGTAATGCATAAGTGCTGATGCGACCAGCGTGATAAATCAACAGCGCTAACTTTTTTTGTGGATGTTGTTGCAGTCCAAGCGCGCAGGCGATGCCACCGCACATGCCCAAGCAGTGCCCGCTGCTCATTAAGCCGAGCACAAAAGCAGAAAACAGTGCGAGCAGTGCATCACTCATCGCGATTTTTTTTCTGTGTGTTGATGTCTTCTTCTTCGAGTATACGCCGCGCTTCACGATCTAAATCATCGTATTGACCATTACGGCTTGCCCACAGCCACGCGCTGATGGCGATGGCGCAAAAAATAATGGCGACTGGAATGATGAGGTAAAAACTGGCCATTTATTTTTCTACTCGAGTGATATTTTTTTGCGGCAGCAAACGCAGTGCGTTGATCGTGACTAACAGCGAACTGAGCGCCATGCCGATAGCGGCGTTGACTGGTGTGAGCCAACCCGTAGCCGCTAAAGGTAGGATGCTGGCATTGTATAGCAGTGCCCATGAGACATTTTGTCTTACGATGGCGCGTGTTTTCAGTGCAACGCTATGCAACTTCAACAAATCATCCAATTGGTTATTTAACAAAATCACATCGGCAGCGAGCTGTGCGGTTTGGCTGGCATCGGCAAGTGCGACAGAGACATTGGCGTGCGCTAAAACAGGACCATCGTTGACACCGTCACCCACCATTAACACTTTTTGTTGTTGTTGATGCAGGTTTTCGATAAGTTTTACTTTTTGTTCCGGTGAGCATTGGCGATGTGCGTCATGAATGTTGACAGCACGTGCGACGGCATCAACTGCGTCAGAGTGATCGCCGGAGGCAATCGTGCATTGAATGTTGTTGTTTTGTAGCGTTTGTACGCATTGCGCGGCGGAGGTGCGCAATGGATCGCCCAAGAAAAATATCGCTAAACATTGCCTATTTTCGCTGAGAAAAAGTGGTTGTGTGCCAGTGTGTTGTTGCTGAAAAGTGGGCGCGTTTTCTGTGCCAGTCCAGTCTGGGTTTCCTAAGCGAAAAAAGGTGTTACCTAGTTTCGCCTCTACACCGCAATGCAATTCTGCTTGCACATCGTCTAGCGCAAAATTATTTTGTTGATTCGGCAATAAATGAAAAGCACTGGCGATAGGGTGTGTAGAGTGGCGCTCCATTGCTGTGGCGATAGCGAGGCATTCCGCTTCGCTGCGTGCGCCGCAACACTGAATCTTTGCAATGTGCATGCGGCCTTGGGTCAGCGTGCCGGTTTTATCAAAAATATAGTGTGTAATAGTGGGTAGTACTTTTAATACATGGCTGCCGGTGATGAGTATGCCAATTTTGCGCAAACGCAGTGTGGCGGCGGTGAGCGCGGTCGGTGTAGCCAGCGTTAACGCGCAAGGACAACTGGCGACTAACACAGTGAGAAAACTGGGCAACGCTTTACTGGCATCCATCCACCACCAATACAGCGCACTGATAGAGGCGAGTAATAAAACAGTGGGTGTAAAAAAATGTGTTACGCGATCATACAGTGCGTGTGTATTGTGTTGTTTTTTTTGTTTATTAGAAAGCGCCTGTTCCATGCGTTGATGCAAATGTGCGATATGGCTGTCTTTACTCCAGTGTTCCGCTTGCACGATAAGGCGGCCGCTTATCAGAGTTGTGCCGGCTAAAACCGTATCGTTTTTTGTTTTTTGTACGGGTAAAAATTCGCCCGTTATGGCGGATTGCTCAACAGCGGCGTTGCCTTCAATTATTTTTCCATCGACGGGAATAATGCCCGCTTCAATCATAACGCAATCGTTGATTTGTAATGCATGAACACTAATCAATTCTTGTTGTTGGTCGCGTAACCGAATACAAGTTTGTGGCAGCAGAGGCTCTTGTGCGTGCTCTGCCAGTCGATTTCTGGCGCGCGCTTCCAAATAACGTGCGCCGAGTAAAAGAAAAACAAACATGGCGATAGAATCAAAATACACATCGTTGTTTCTTTTTATAACTGCCAGCACGCTGGCAGTTGCCGCAGCCACAATGGCTAAAGCAATGGGAACATCCATGTTGATAGACAGTGTTTCTTGCTTGTGTTGAAAGACATTGCGAATACTTCTGCTTGCATTGCTAAAAAAAACATCGGCGCAATAAAACCAAACAGGGAGTGAAAGCAGTAAAGCAATTACATTCAGCCAGTGCTGCATGCTGCCGTCAGAGCCAAAATAGCCACCCATCGCCACCATATGAATTTGCATGGTGAGTAAACCTGCAACACCTAATCGTTGCAGTATTTTTTTCTGCTGTAACGCGGTGATATTTTGTTGCTGTGTCGGCTGCCACGGTGTGGCGCGATAGCCAATGGTGTGCAGTGCGTGCAATATTTTATCCAAAGTGATCTGGTTTTTATGCCAATGCACGGTCACTTTGTGCGAATGAAACTGTGCCGATGCTTCTGTAATGCCTGTTAGTTTTTGCAGACGTTTTTCAATCAGCCAGCAGCACGAAGTGCAATGAATGTCTGGAATAAAAAGCTGCACTTCACACAAAGTGCCGTCGATATCGCGCACGACATCTTCAAATGCCGTTGCTGTTATACGAACAGAGGATTCTGTATCGGTTGGTTGCTGCGGTTTGCTGTCGCGTTGGCGGTAATACTGTTCTAAACCGAGATTGTGTATGGCATCGGTGACAGCAATGCAGGCGGGGCAGCAAAAATAGCGCGTTTCGTGGTTAATGATGGCGGAAAACTGCAACGGATTTTCACGCGGCAGTGCTTCTTGGCAGTGAAAGCATTGTGATGCCGTCTCACGCATAAATGCTGTGTATCGCTTTAGTGATTGGAGCGATCATCCTTGTGCTCCAGTGTTTTATTGATGTTCAAACCGTCTTGGTAATAGTTTTGATCAATCACGGGGTCTGCATGCGTGACAGCCAAATAAATAAATACGGAGCAAAAACTAATTGCAAAAAAGAGCAAGCCGAGAATGAACCACGGCCAGAATTGTCGATGCCACGGTTTGGTGTCAGTGCGGCGTGGTGCGCTCATTGCATCGGTCCTGTAAAGCGGTTTTTCTGTTTGACGCAGTGTTGTTGCTCGGCGGTATCAGCGAGGCAGGCGTTGAACTGTACATCAAAGCTGCGTCTTTTCCATGCTAACAGTGGCAAAGATAAACGCAGGGGAATGCTAATTTCTTCGCCGGAATCCACTTGTATCGCTGTTTCGCCCACAATGCTCATATCTTTGCGAGTGACGCTGAGAGTGTAGCGATGCCTGTTGCGATCACGATTGCCAATTTTTAAGGTGTAGACATTTTCGATTTTTCCATCGCGCACTTGGTAGAGCGCATTGCGCTCGCGCAGAATTTTTAAATCCATGGTTTCGCGCAACACCAGAGCGCCAATAAATAATCCACACATGATGAGCAATACGCCGCCGTAGCCCACCGTGCGCAGTCGCAGCCAGTGAAATTTTTTACCTTCCACGCGATTTTCTGAGCTGTAGGCAATTAAGTTGGGTGCGTATCCCACTTTTTCCATGACTGCATTACAGGCATCCACACACAAAGCGCAGTTGATGCATTCGTATTGCAGGCCATCGCGGATATCAATGCCAGTTGGGCACACTTGTACACAGAGCATGCAGTCGATGCAATCGCCGAGATTATTAGGTTTTTCTCCGTCGTTGACGCGTCGTGCGCCGCGTGGCTCACCGCGCACGTTGTCGTAAGTGACGGTTAGTGTGTCGCTATCAAACATCGCAGCTTGGAATCGCGCATATGGACACATATATAAACAGACTTGTTCGCGCAGCCAGCCTGCATTGAGGTAGGTCATAAATGCAAATAAACCAATCCATGCATACGCCGCTAACTCAGCGTTGCCAGAAAAGAAATCAAAAGAGAGATCGGTAATTGGTGTGAAATAACCGACAAAAGTGAAGCCTGTGATAAAAGCAAAACCCACCCACATGGCGTGTTTGGCAGCTTTGCGTAGAATTTTTTCGGTAGACCACGGCGCTTGATCGAGTTTGATGCGTTGATTGCGACTACCTTCCGCTTTTTGTTCCATCCACATAAAAATACTGGTCCATACCGTTTGCGGACAGGAGTAACCGCACCAAATGCGACCAAAAAGCGAGGTAAAAAAGAATAGAGCAAACGCGGCAATGATGAGCGACCACGCCAGTAACACTAAATCTTGCGGCCAGAACACCAAATCAAAAATGTAGAACTTGCGTGCCGGCAGATCAAAAAGAATAGTTTGATGGCCGTGCCATTGCGTCCACGGCAGAAAAAAATAACCGACCAGTAGCGGCCAGCCTGTAAATAAACGGATACGCTGAAAAAAACCTTCAATACTGCGCGTGTAAATCTTTTCGCGCTTTTGATAGAGGTCTAGCTCCGAGACTTCCTTGAGTGCCAGCTTGTCTGGCACATATTCGTTTACGAGTGGAATTTTCTCAGGTTCATTGGATGACATTGCTCATACCACGGTGCAGTGATGGAAGGGCTTACTGTGTGACTCCTTCGCGCTTCCCTGCTGTGTTGGTGTCGTCTTGGCTCAATCCATATACGAAGGCTGCCAGCAGACGTATTTTTTCTGGAATTAATAAATGCTCATGCGCGGGCATCTGGCCGTTGCGCCCGTTGTGAATAGTGATTTTAACTTCGCCGAGTTCGCCACCATACAGCCATGTGTCATCCGTTAGGTTGGGTGCGCCGATTTGTTGATTGCCTTTGGCGTCAGGGCCGTGGCAAGCCGCGCAATACGTAGCAAAAACTTTTGCGCCAGCTTCTGGCTTTTTACTGACATCTTTGGTGGTGACCCAAGTAGCGACATCATCAATTTGTTGTTCTGTCAGCACACCTTTCCATGCCGGCATGCTGCCTTTTCTTCCCTTAGTAATCGTTTCTAAAATTTGGTTGGGTGCGCCACCGTATAGCCAATCGTGATCGCGCAAATTGGGGAAGCCTTTATTGCCACCAGCATCTGCGCCATGACATACCGCACAATTCGATGCAAACAAACGCTGACCAATGCGATGCGCTTTTTCATCTTTTGCTAATTCTTCAATCGACATATTGGCGTAAGGTGCCAGCGCGGCATCCACTTTTGCATCCACTTCTTTACTTTCTTCGCGCCACTGTCCTTCCGGTGTCCAATTCAGTGTGCCTTTGTAATTGCCCATACCTGGATACAGCACAAGATAGCCGACAGCAAAAATCAATGTCAGGACAAACATATAAAACCACCACGCAGGCATGGGGTTGTCGTACTCCTCAATGCCGTCGTAAATATGACCAGTTGTCGCATCGGGATTGCCCGAACGCGTGCGATTGCCGAATAATAGCCACACGATACCGACGAGAACAATCGTTGTCAGAATAATGACCCATGCACTCCAGAAACTGCTCATGAGAGATCTCCTGTTTTTGCTTTGGCAGCGGATTGCGCTGAAATATCTTCGTCAGCAAAAGGTAGGTTGGCTGCCTCGTTGAAAGTTTTTGCGCGCTTTTTACTGTACGCCCACACAACCAGCCAAATAAATAAAATCAATAATGCCAACGTAATTAAACCGCGCACGGTATTGATATCCATGATTACTGGCTCGCTTTCGCTTGGCTGCGTTGTTGAATCGCAGGGTTCGCGGGAATGAGTGTGCCGAGTTGTTGCAAGTATGCAATCAACGCATCAATTTCTAATTTACCTGCCACCGCAGCTTGCGCGCCGGCGATATCGGCATCGGTGTACGGCACACCCAATTCGCGCAGCGCACGCATTTTGGCGGCAGTGTCTTTGCCATCCAATGTGTTATCAAACAACCATTTGTAAGCAGGCATTACAGACTCAGGCACTACGTCGCGTGGGTTGTACAAATGCGCGCTGTGCCATTCGTCACTGTAACGACCGCCGACGCGCGCTAAATCGGGTCCTGTACGTTTGGAGCCCCACAAAAATGGGTGGTCGTAAACAGATTCGCCCGCAACAGAATAAAAACCGTAGCGTTCAGTTTCGGCGCGGAAAGGGCGAATCATTTGCGAGTGACATCCTACGCAGCCTTCGCGAATATAAATATCACGGCCTTCCAATTGCAGCGCAGTTAAAGGTTTTAAGCCTTTGATCGGTTGTGTGACATCTTTTTGAAAAGCGAGTGGCAGAATTTCTACCAACACGCTGAAGCTGATGACAATGACAATGAGCACCATCATCAATGCAATGTTTTTTTCAATTTTGCTATGAAGATTTTCTTGTCCACTCATGCTGATTGCTCCGCTGTCGCCGCTGGCATCCGCGAGGTTTTCCACATGTTGTAAGCCATGATTAACATACCTGTAAGGAACATAGCTCCACCAGCAAAACGCACGATGTAACCAGGGTGGCTGGCAGAAACCGATTCAGCAAAACTGTAAGTGAGCGTGCCATCAGTGTTGTAAGCGTGCCACATCAACGCCTGAATAATGCCGTTGACCCACATCGATGCGATGTATAACACGGTGCCGACTGTTGAAAGCCAAAAATGTACGCTGACTAATTTGATGCTGTACAAACTTTTTTTGCCGAATAAAACAGGGATTAAGTGATACACCGAGCCAATAGTAATCATCGCGACCCAACCGAGTGCGCCGGAGTGTACGTGACCAATCGTCCAATCGGTGTAGTGCGACATCGCGTTCACACTTTTTATCGACATCATTGAACCTTCAAAAGTTGCCATGCCGTAAAACGATAAAGACACCACCAAAAAACGCAGCACAGGATCGGTGCGCAATTTGTCCCACGCGCCGGAGAGTGTCATCACGCCGTTAATCATGCCGCCCCATGAGGGCGCTAACAAAATGATCGACATAATCATGCCTAAACTTTGCACCCATGCAGGCAGAGCGGTGTAGTGCAAATGGTGAGGGCCGGCCCAAATGTAAGTGGCAATTAATGCCCAAAAATGCACGATAGATAAACGATAAGAATAGACAGGGCGCTCTGCTTGTTTGGGCACGAAGTAATACATCATGCCGAGGAAACCTGCGGTGAGCAGAAAGCCAACGGCGTTGTGTCCGTACCACCATTGCACCATGGCATCCACAGCGCCTGCGTAAACGGAATAGGATTTTGTCAGTGTGACGGGAATTTCTGCGCTGTTCAAAATGTGTAACGCGCCGATGGCGATAATAAACGCGGCGTAAAACCAGTTGGCAACATAGATATGCGAGGTGCGGCGTTTAGCGATAGTGATGAAGAAAACAATGCCGTAAGCGATCCACACTAATGCAATCAAAATATCAATTGGCCACTCTAACTCTGCATACTCTTTGCTCGTGGTAAAACCCATGGGCAGGGTGATAACCGCTAGCACAATCACAAGTTGCCATCCCCAAAAAACAAATGAGGCCAGTGCATCGGAAAACAAACGCACTTGGCAGGTGCGCTGCACAATGTAAAACGATGTGCCGATCAACGCGCTGCCACCAAAGGCAAAAATTACCGCGTTGGTGTGCAGTGGGCGCAGGCGTCCGAATGAAAGCCACGCTTGGCCGAAATTGAAATCGGGCCAGACCAGTTGCGCGGCGATTAAAACACCGACGAGCATGCCGACGATGCCCCAAACGACGGTCATCACCGTAAATTGCCGAACCACCCGATAGTTGTAGATCACGGGAGCTGTATTGGAATTGTCAGCTTGCATAGAACGCCTTTGACTTCATGAAAAAAAATAAAAAGTGATGAGAGTGTGGAAACTACGCGTCAATCTACGAATTCAGGCATCAAACCAAAATTCCATAAAACGACCGTGGCGCCCATCATCGCCATCAGTGAAACCATGCAGACACCGAGCACAGCACTGGCGTACAAAAAGCCGCGCTCCTCAGGAATTTTCATCACCACAGACAGACCGACATAGAGCAGATAAACCGCCCAGCCGACCGCGACCATGCCAATCACCAAATCAACACTGAGGTTGGGATGAAAGCCGGCCAAACCTGCAATAAACAGTGGCGTCGCACCGTAGGCGGCAACGGCATAGCCCTTGGTGAATGTGGTGATAGAGCCGTAAGTGCCGGCCATCCAGTGGATAGCGTAGCCGATACCCCACAGCGCCAAAATGATGGCGCAATAAAACGCAATCACGATTTTGAATGCACTGCTGGGTGAGAGGTGAACCAACTCGCTACCGCCTGGCAATTGCCAACCCACGGTGGTGGTGCCGTAGTACCACGCATAGCAGGGCAGAGCGGCCAGCACAAACACATACAGAGCAGCCGTGCGCTGAGCGTTGAGGCTGGCGTTAGCCACGACTTGCCATTGTTTATGCGGAGAAAAAAGAAAAGCGAGGGGGTTGTTGAGCATTGCTACATCCAGCACGGGAGTGAACGCGCGACATTCTAAATCGCTGTAATCGGCTTTTGTTTGATAAGCATCAAGTTAGGTAGAAAGCACAGGCATTAAAGCCACTGTTTTGATCTGTGCGTACACCTTTTGTTGTGCTTGCAGATTGAGCTGATCGGCAGCGCGGCGTGTGATACGGGCGAGCAAATGGGTATCACCGAGGGTGAGCCTCACCAGCACGCGGGCGGGGTCGCGGTCAGAGCTGAGATCGACAATCTGCACTGCCAAGCTGTTTTGGATACTGCTGTGCTGCGGTGGTTGCAGAGCGATGCTGACATCGCGCGCAAGGATGCGCACTCGCGTGTGGCTCCCGATGGGCAGAGGCGACAGCGCCACGGTGAGCGTGCCGCCCTGTATCGCCACTTGGCTGAGGTGATAGTGAGCATCGTGGGCGGTGATGGTGGCATCGAGCACAGCGGAGGCATCATCAAAATGCGAGAACGGCAATTGCGGCTGCGTCAACAGTTCGTTGAGCGCCCCCATCGCTTGCACGCGACCGTTGTCCAGTAGCAGCACACGATCAGCCAGCCGCGCCAGTTCATCCAGCGCGTGCGTAACGTACAGAATGGGGATATCGAGCTGCGAGTGCAGCCGCTCAAGGTAGGGCAGGATTTCTGCCTTGCTGTCGAGATCGAGGCTGGCGAGCGGCTCGTCCATCAACAACAACTGCGGGCTGGCGAGCAGGGCGCGCGCGATGGCAACGCGCTGCTGCTGACCGCCAGAAAGTTGTGCAGGCTTGTGCGTCAGCAAGTTTTCCAGCGATAGCCACGCCACAGCGTCATCAAACTGAATGCGCCGTTGATTGATCGGCACACGCTTCAGAGCAAACTGCAAATTGCCGCGCACATCCCAATGCGGAAACAAACGCGGTTCTTGAAACACATAGGCGAGTGGGCGGCGGTGGGTCGGCACAAACTGCGTATCGTTTTGCCAAATTTTTTCGCCAAATTGTAGTGTGCCGCGCGCTTGTGTCAGCCCTGCAATGCAGCGCAATAGTGTGGTTTTTCCGCAGCCGGAGCGACCGAAAATTACCGTCATGCCTTGCATCGGTAAAGCAACATCGCAATGCAATAAAAAATTGCGGTACTGCTGTTGTAAATTGATGTGCAGCGATGGTTTAGACACGTAACCATCCTACTTTGCGCGCGCCTTGCAGCAACAAAAGCACGATGAAGCAGAACAGCAACATACCTGCCGATAACCAATGTGCGTTGCTGTATTGCATGGCTTCAACATGGTTGTAAACCTGCACCGACAGCACTTGTGTTTCTTTCGGGATATTACCGCCCAGCATCAACACCACACCAAATTCGCCCACTGTATGCGCAAAACCTAGCGTTGCAGCAGTGATGTAGCCAGAAACTGAAAGCGGTAGTACAACGCTGCGAAAAGTATCGAAGGTATTGGCGCGCAGTGTGGCGGCTGTTTCCAACAGCGGCTCGCCCACGGTGGAAAATGCGTTTTGCAGTGGCTGCACAACAAAAGGTAGGGAATAAATGATTGATGCCACCACCAAGCCTTCAAAAGTGAAAGGTAGCAGCCCGATGCCAAGTGCTTGCGTGAGCTGACCGACTGCACCGTTTGGCCCCATCAACAGCAACAAATAAAAACCGATCACGGTTGGCGGCAACACCAAGGGCATCGCGACAATCGCACCGATCACCGCTGTCCAACGTGATTTTGTGCGCGCCAGCCACCACGCCAGCGGCGTGCTGAGTAGCAATAACAAGAGCGTCACCACGGTGGCTAATTTCAGCGTCAGCCAAATTGCAGCTATATCATTTGTGCTGAAATCACTCATATTTTTTTATTCAGATTTCGTAACCATAGCTGCGAATAATTTGTCTGGCCGTATCGTCGTTTTTTAGGTAATCGAACAACTGCTTTGCCGCTGGTTTTGGTTGGCTGATTTTGAGCAACACCGCATCCTGCCGTAAGGGTGTGTGCAGTGAAGCGGGCACAATCCATGCAGAGCCGCTAGTAATTTTGCCGTCTTTGTACACCTGCGACAGCGCGACAAAACCCAGCTCGGCATTGCCGCTACTCACAAATTGAAAAGTCTGAGTGATGTTTTCACCTTGCACAAGTTTTGGCTGCACGGCTGTTAGTAAATCCATTTTTTTCAGTGTTTCGATAGCCGCTGTGCCGTAGGGCGCGGTGTTGGGGTTGGCGATGGCAAGATGTGCAAATAATCCATTTTTTAGCGCGGAGCCGTTGTCATCTACAAAATGTTTTTTCGCAGACCACAACACTAATTTTCCAGTGGCGTAAGTGAATTGACTGCCTGCGATGGTGTAGCCTTCTGTGGCTAATTTGTTTGGCGTTGTGTCGTCCGCGCTGAGAAAAATATCAAACGGCGCGCCATTTTTAATTTGTGCATATAACTTGCCGGTAGAAGCAGGCGACAACTGCACGCTGTGCCCTGTTTTCTGTTCAAAGGTGGCGGCGATTTTTTGCATCGGTTCAGAAAAATTCGCCGCCACAGCGACGGAAATTTCATCGGCGAGTACGAGTGAGGTGGTGAATGTGAAGCACAGTGCAGTTTTGAATAAGCGTGAAAGGAATAAAGTGGGTTTCATAAAGACCTTAGTTTTCAGAAATCAAATAAGTCCGACAAAAAGCTTTCATGCTTGTGCTTTTTGTAGTGGTCGCCGTGGTGTTTCTTTGAACGTGGCTGTAATCGTAACTTCGTCAGGCTCTGGAAACACGGAAAGTTTCGTCTGAGAAGTCTAGGCTTTGTATCATGCAGCCTCACCCATAGGAAACCA
>CAYOEO010000013.1:0-49904 GCA_964403125.1 uncultured Pseudomonadales bacterium
TCGCGACCCACCGCGGCTACGCCTCCGATCACCCCCGCGTGACCGGTGATGTCGGCAAAGCCGGTGTCGCGATTGATTCTGTGGAAGACATGAAGGTGCTGTTCGATGGCATTCCGCTGGATAAAGTTTCGGTGTCGATGACCATGAACGGCGCGGTGCTGCCGGTGCTCGCGGGCTACATCATCGCCGCCGAAGAACAAGGCGTGACGCAAGACCTGCTCGCCGGCACTATCCAGAACGACATCCTGAAAGAATTCATGGTGCGCAACACTTATATTTATCCACCCGCGCCTTCCATGAAAATCATAGGCGACATCATCGCCTACTGCTCAAAAAATCTGCCAAAATTTAACACCATTTCTATTTCCGGTTATCACATTCAAGAAGCCGGCGCGGATGCCGCGCTGGAACTCGCCTACACGCTGGCCGATGGTAAAGAGTACATCCGTACTGCACTCGCAGCGGGCTTGGATATTGATGCTTTCGCCGGTCGTTTGTCGTTCTTCTGGGGTATTTCCATGAACTTCTACATGGAGATTGCCAAGCTGCGCGCAGGTCGCTTGCTGTGGTCACGCATCGTCAGCGAATTCAACCCGAAAGACGCGCGCTCGAAAATGTTGCGCACGCACTCGCAAACCTCCGGCTGGTCGTTGACCGAGCAAGACCCGTACAACAATGTGGTGCGTACCACGATTGAAGCAATGGCAGCCGTGTTCGGCGGCACGCAATCGCTGCACACCAACGCGCTCGATGAAGCCATTGCCCTGCCGACTGAGTTTTCAGCCCGCATTGCGCGCAACACCCAGCTCATCATTCAAGAAGAAACCGGTATTTGTAATGTGGTCGACCCTTGGGGCGGCTCGTACATGATGGAAAGCCTGACGCAAGAATTGGCTGACAAAGCGTGGGCGCTGATCGAAGAAATCGAAAGCAAAGGCGGCATGGCGAAAGCGGTGGAATCCGGCCTGCCCAAAATGCGCATCGAAGAATCGGCGGCGAAAAAACAAGCGCGTATTGATCGCGGCGAAGATGTCATCGTCGGCGTCAACAAATACAAACTCGCAAAAGAAGACGATGTTGAGATTCTGGAAATCGACAATGTCGCCGTGCGCGAATCGCAAATCAAACGCTTAAACGATTTGAAGGCTAAGCGCGACAATGCCAAAGTCGAAGCCATTCTGAATCACCTCACCGAAGCGGCAAAAACAGGCAACGGCAACTTGCTGGATCTCGCCGTGCAAGCCACGCGTGCGCGTGCTACGGTTGGCGAAATTTCTGCGGCACTGGAAAAAGAATTTGGTCGCTACAACGCGCAAGCCCGCACTATTTCTGGCGTTTACGGAGGCGCTTACCAGATGGATCAGGATTGGCAAAACATCGTGGCAGATGTGAAGCAATTTGCCGACAAAAACGGTCGTCGCCCGCGCATGTTGGTGTGCAAAATGGGGCAAGACGGCCACGACCGCGGTGCGAAAGTTATCGCCACTGCGTTTGCGGATTTAGGCTTTGATATCGACCTATCACCGATGTTCTCCACACCGGCAGAAGTCGCCAAACAGGCCGTGGAAAACGATGTGCACATCGTCGGCTGTTCTTCACAAGCGGCTGGTCACAAAACACTGGTACCGGAACTGATTGCCGAACTGAAAAAACTCGGCGCAGAGGATGTCATCGTCATCGCGGGTGGCGTGATCCCCAAACAGGATTACGACTTCCTGTTCAACGCTGGCGTGAAATGCGTGTTTGGCCCCGGCACGCAGATTCCGGTGGCGGCGAAGGAAGTGTTGGCGGCGATTAAAGTCTGACACTGATTACACAAGAACAAAAAAGCCCATGCATGTGTGGGCTTTTTTATGTTCAATATTTGTCAATCACAAACCCAGCACCTCAACACTCCCCGCACCTTCACGCAACACAATCGGCGCACCTTCGCGCAAATCAACAACGGTGGTTGGCGCTAATCCGCAGTAACCGCCGTCAATTACCAAATCCACAAGGTGTTCTAAACGATCACGAATATCGTAAGGATCATTGAGCGGCTCTGTTTCACCCGCCAAAATCAAAGTACTCGTCAGCAGCGGCTCTCCAAGCTCCTCCAACAATGCGAGAGCAATGTGATTATCGGGAATACGCAGGCCGATACTTTTGCGTTTTTCATGCAGCAATCGTTTCGGCACCTCGCTCGTGCCAGGCAACACAAAAGTGTAAGCGCCAGGGGTATTGGCTTTGAGCAAACGAAAAGTCGCGTTATCGACTTTGGCGTAAGTGCCCAATTCGGAAAGGTCGCGACACATCAGCGTGAAATTGTGATGCTTGTCTACCGCACGCAAAGCCATGATGCGATCCAGTGCTTTGCGATCACCCAAATGACACCCCAGCGCGTAGGCGGAATCAGTGGGATACACCGCTACCGCGCCATCGCGAATCAACTCGGCTGCCCGTTTAATCAAACGTGGCTGCGGGTTTTCTGGGTGAATTTGAAAAAACTGACTCATGCGCACTCTCCAACGAGGCGGAGATTATCGGGAGACTCGGTTAGAATGTCGAACGCTCCTTTTCAGCACAAACACAACATGCTCGCTCTACTCGAAATTCTGCCCGTCATCATTTTTGGTATCGTTTATTTTCTACACGGAAAAACGCTAGATGTTGCGGGAATTCATTATCAATTTGACGGCATTTATAGCGCGACAGCCGCACTGATGCTATCAACCGTTATTGTGTTTGCTGCGATCGGCTTCTGGAAACGCGCACTCACGAAAGGACAGTGGAGCATGTTGGCAATGGTGCTCATCTTAGGTGGCGCAACTTTATTTTGGCACAACCCCCTCTTTCTTAAATGGAAACCCACTGTGCTGAGCTGGGCACTAGCAGCCACTTTTTTAAGTACGCATTTTTTTTCAAAACAAGGATTGGTGGAACGCGCGCTCGGCGAACAAATGCCACTCCCCAAAAATATCTACACTCGACTCACGTTTATTTGGGTCGGCTATTTTTTGTTGATGGGAACGCTCAACTTAATTGTCGCGTTTAGTTTTCCAGAGGAAGTATGGGTTCGTTACAAATTATGGAGCTTAGCTGCTTCGCCTTTTTTAGCCATCCTCTCCGCACTTGTAATTGCGCCTCACGTCAAAAACACACAAGAATCACAATCAGATCAAATATCATGAATAAAAAATATTTTTTATTTCTCTTACTTATGTTCAGTTCATTTTGCACCGCAGAAGAACCCGCGCATTACATTACCGATAAACTTTTTGCACCCGTACACGCCGATCAAAACGACAAAAGCAAATTGGTGCATGAAGGACTACCCAGCGGTGAAGCTGTTTCTGTGCTGGAAACCAACGACAAAACAGGCTATGTACATATTCGCGCTGCCAACAATGTAGAAGGCTGGGTAAGAGCGCAATACATCAGCACCGAAGCGCCTGCCAGCATTCAATTGGAGCAAGCCAACGCAACAATCACACTATTGCAAACTGAAAAAAAACAACTGGAAGAACAATTAGTTGCTCTCAAACAAATATCAACTTCTCAGTTAGATACACATAAACGTAATACTGAATTGGTTAAGCAAAACAGTCTGTTAATTTCCGATAAAGAACTGTTAACCACCGATAACGAGCGACTGAAAGACCGCAAAAACCAAACGTGGTTTTTATATGGGGGATTGCTGGTAGCACTGAGCTGTATCGTCAGCGTCCTACTCTCTAAATTACTCACCAAACGCCGCAATGATGGATGGTACTAATGAAAAAGCTGTTTTTCACTTGTCTATTTTCCCTACTCTCACTCAGCGCTTACGCTAAATCGAGCGAGCCACAAATCTTACTGCACACCAATATGGGTGACATCACACTGGCATTGAACGAAAAAGCCGCACCAAAAACTGTTGCCAATTTTTTGCAATATGTGGATAGCGGCTTTTACAGCAATACGGTTTTTCATCGAGTAATTGCTGATTTTATGATTCAAGGCGGTGGCTTTGAAAAAGACATGACAGAAAAAAAGACACGTGCACCCATCGTCAATGAATCCATGAACGGCTTAAAAAATCTCAAAGGCACGATAGCGATGGCGCGCACCAGTGACCCAGACAGTGCGACAGCGCAATTTTTTATCAATGTGGTTGATAACGATTATCTCAACGCCAACCCTGGCAGAGCAGGATACGCCGTATTCGGCAAAGTGACTAAAGGTATGGATGTGGTTGAACGCATCGCGCAAGTACACACAGGAACTCGCGGCATGTTTCAAGATGTACCAGACAAAGATGTCATCATCCTCGGCATCAAACGCCTGCCATAGGATTGGTAATATCCAGTGGTTGCACTCAGCATCAACATCAACAAAGTTGCTCTTTTACGCAATTCACGCGAAGGCAATTTCCCTGATCTTTTGCACTACGCCAAGCAATGTATTGCGCTCGGCGCGGATGGCATCACAGTGCACCCGCGCCCCGATCAGCGACATATACGCGCCGACGACATTCCCGCATTAAAAAAATTATTGGCAGATTTTCCCAAGCTTGAATTCAATATTGAAGGCAATCCTTTTGCCGTTGGACGCGACACTTATCCAGGATTCATGGAACTGGTGCGTCAATCTTTGCCGCATCAGTGCACTTTAGTGCCGGACACCGATAACCAACTCACTTCCAATCACGGTTTTAATTTGCAAAAGGACGGTGAGCGTTTGCAGCCACTCATTCAACAATTGCACGCTCTGGGTTGCCGCGTCAGTTTGTTTATGGATGCCAATTGTGAACAAATCAGTTTGGCAAAAGCAATCGGCGCGGATCGCATCGAACTCTATACCGGCCCTTACGCTGAAGCGTTTGCTGAGCAAACACAAGATTCTGTTACATGGCAAATACTGTTGGAACAATATGCCACCGCTGCTGCGCACGCGCACGCTTTAGGCTTAGGCATCAATGCAGGACACGATTTAAATTTGCAAAACCTTCCTACGTTTGTGCAAGCATTGCCTACGTTAGATGAAGTATCTATCGGTCACGCATTAACCATTGACGCACTGTATCAAGGTCTTCCCTCCACCGTTGCCGCTTACAAAAAAGTACTGCAACGATAACTCTCAACCTCCACGAGTACACAACATGCAAATTGCATCCAATAGCGTTGTTTCTATGCACTACACATTGACTGGCGATAACGGCGAAGTGATCGACAGCTCCTCCGGTGGCGAGCCACTCACTTATCTGCAAGGCGCGGGCAACATTATCCCCGGTTTAGAAAATGCATTGGTGGGGAAAAAAGCTGGCGATACCGCACAAGTACGCGTCACTCCTTCAGAAGGTTACGGCGAAACCGATTTGGAATTGATTCAACAAATTCCACGCGAAATGTTTCAAGGCACAGACAGCATTGAGCTCGGCATGACTTTCCAAGCACAAAATCACGACGGTTATGTACAGCGTGTGACGGTTACGGCTGTGAATGACACCACGGTCACCGTCGATGCCAACCACCCACTAGCCGGTCAACATCTCAATTTTGATGTGACGATTGTGGATGTGCGCGCAGCAACGCAAGAAGAACTGGATCACGGTCATGTGCACGGACCTGGCGGCCATCACCACTAAGTTTTATAGCAACAAACAGTGGCGTTTCTTACTAACGGTAAACGCCACTCATAAACGGATTGCTGCGTTTTTCTTCACCAAAAGTAGAAACTGGTCCGTGACCTGGCACGAAAGTCACATCATCACCTAAGGGAAAAAGTTTTTCGCGAATGGATTGAATCAGAGTATCAAAATCGCCGCGCGGAAAATCTGTACGCCCGATCGAGCCGTGAAAAATCACATCACCGACAAACGCTAATTTTTCTTTTTCATTAAAAAAAACCACATGCCCCGGCGTATGCCCCGGCGTATGTAAAACTTGCATGGTGATACTGCCAAAAGAAACGGTATCACCATCTTGCAACCAACGGTCTGGCACAAAAGCATCGGCATGTGGGAAGCCGACGCGCTTGCAAGTTTCCGGCAGCATATCAATCCAAAAGCGATCTTCCTCGTGCGGCCCAATCACTTGTACGCCGTGACGATCGGCAAAAACGCGCGCCTGCGAACAGTGATCCATGTGTCCGTGTGTGAGCAACACCACATCCAGCTTGCCACCCATGGCAGCCATTTGCGCTTCCAGTTGTTCTAAGTCACCGCCCGGATCCACAGCGGCAATTTTCCCTGTCTCCTCGCAGAGAATCAGCGAGCAATTTTGTTGATAGGAAGTAACGGGAACCACGGCAACTTTCATAGGATTTTTTTCAGCAATAAACGATGCATGCAGTCTAACAAACCCCGCACTAGCCGACAAAAAACAACACGCTCGCTATACTGAGGTGAAAACCATCGGACAAACACGATGTCTACACCCACCAACCTATCGCCTAGCGGCATTCCCGCTCAGCATTTGATTGCACACCGCGGCTACCAGCAACATTTTCCTGAGAACTCACCGCGCGCGATCAACGAAGCCATTGCTTGCGGCGCAGAATATATTGAAATTGATGTGCAATTTTCTGCCGATGGCGCTCCTCTGCTCTGCCACGATGATGATCTGCAGCGCATTGCGGGCATCAATAAAAAACTGAGTGCATGTACTTTTGATGAACTCGTTAACATCACCGCCAACGAACCCTCTCGTTTTACCACACGGTTTCAAGAAATTAAAATTGCTCCTTTGCAATCACTTGTTGACATCATGCAGAAGAATCCACACATACAAGTTTTAGTGGAACTCAAAGAAGAAGCCATCAGAGATTACGGTGAGACGTTTTGTTTATCGCGCATACACGAAGTTTTAACGCCCGTATTAGAAAGCTGCATTTTGATCAGCTTTGATATAGATGCGCTACGCTTGGCTAAAGAGTCCAGCTTCCCACGCTTAGCCCCCGTGCTCAGGCAGTGGAATATGCGCTATGAACTAGCGCAAGAGCTCAACGCAGAAATGATTATTTGCAATTACAAACGCATTCCAGAACACGATTCTTTGCAGATGGAAAATGGCAGCGTCGCTGTTTATGAAGTGGACAACATCGTGCTCGGCAAGCATTTACTGTCGCGTGGCGCAAACTTTATTGAAACTTTCTCCATTGGAGAAATGCTAGGCATTTATGGAAAAAGATAACACCTCATCCAACTATGAAATTATTATTGTTGGCGGCGGCATACACGGCGCAGGCATCGCGCAAGCCTGTGCGGCTGCCGGATACCAATGTTTACTTTTAGAAAAAAACACGTGGGCTTCAGCCACTTCCAGCAAATCCAGCAAGCTTCTGCACGGCGGCTTGCGCTATCTGCAAACAGGGCAGTTCAAACTAGTGCGTGAATGTTTAGAGGAGCGTGAACTCTTACTTAAAAACGCACCATCACTGGCACGCATCAACCAATTCATCTTGCCTGTTTATCAACACTCTAAAATTCCTGCGTGGAAATTATGGCTAGGTCTTACCCTGTATCGCCTCCTAGCCGGTTTTACACAGCCACACAGTCGCTTTCAGATCATTCCACGCAAGCAATGGCTCGCACTGAATGGTTTAGTCACCGAAAATCTCTCCGCAGTTTTTTGTTATCAAGACGCACAAACCGATGATCGCTTACTGACTATTGCTGTAAAAAATAGTGCGCAATCTTTGGGATGTGATGCATGGGAGCAAACAGAACTCTTGTCTGCCGTCAAAGAAAAAAGTGGATGGAAAATTGATGTACACCGCGACAACACGGTACACACATTACAAAGCCAACTGATTATCAACGCCAGCGGCCCTTGGGTAAATGAAGTGATTGATCGTTGCGGACGCAGCGAAAAACTGGCTATCGACTTAGTACAAGGCGCGCATCTCGTACTCGATCAAAAAATCAGCGACACCTGTTTTTATCTTGAAGCATGCGATAGCCGCGCTGTGTTTGTTTTACCTTGGCATGACAAAACTTTAGTCGGAACGACAGAAACACTCTATCAAGGCAAGCAAGAAAACACCGCGCCGACTGAAAAAGAAATTCAATATTTATTAGATACTGTGCAGCGATATTTTCCCGCAGCAGATTTAACAATCGCACAGCAATTTAGTGGCTTGCGCGTACTACCGCAATCCAAACAACGCGCCTTTTTCCGACAACGCGATACCCGCTTTCTCGATGAGCAAGGCCTGATTAGTGTTTACGGTGGAAAACTCACAGCCTATCGCGCGACAGCGGAAAAATTATTACCAATGGTTATTAAGTACTTGGGGAAACGCGCGCGCAAAGCGGATACACGCACTCTGCCACTTCATCATCCTAAAATGGATAATTGATCCATCAAAGCTGTCCATTGCCGATAGCGTTTCTGTAGTGCAATCGCAGGTTGTGGTATAAATTTTTCATAGCACTGATTTTCAATCACACTGGGTAACAACTGCGCCGCCGCGCCGCGCGCACAAGCCTCCACATCCATATCGCGAAACACGGTTACACCAGAAAGATCCGCGATACGCTGACAAAAAACTGGAATCTGCGATAGACCTCCGCTCAAAACTATTGCACTACTCGGCTTTACCATGCACAAACAATCGATATTTCGCTGCAAAGCAAACACAATTGACTCCAATACCGCCAAGGCTTTTAACGCATTAGGCGATTCTGTAGTGAAATAAGATTCACCAATCGGCAACCAATCTGGCGAGCCTGTTGCCGTGATGCGATTGATAAAAACGGGCATTTGATTTGCATGACGCTGACTCTCCTGCTCTGCGGTTTGCCAATCTCCACTGGAAAAAACCGCTCCCTGTTGTTGCCACCACCATGCCAAAGCCGTCGCAGCCGCATTGACTGTGCCTTCTGCCACGATAATCGACTGGTTCTTTTCCTCAGCAATAAACAAGGGCGATGCCAATAATTTTTCTGGCACATCTTGTGCAAACATTCGCTGCTGAACAAATGCTCCTGTTCCTGCATTGATAAATATAGCACTCTCATCAAACTGCGATGCATGAGAGAGCATAAAGAAACTCTGATCGCCGCCCACTAATTGCAGAGGCACACTGCATTTTCCGACAGCGATATTGCCGTACGCATACAGACTGGGATAAATAACGGGCAAAACATTCTGTGGAATAGCAAAGAAATCCAGCAAAGCAGGCGACCATTGTAGAGCACTGATTTCCGTCAACAGTGTTCTGGATGCAATCACCGCATCCACCGCAACAGATTTTGAATTTGTTAGCTGCCAACACAAAAAACTTGCTAACGGTGTAATGCGCAAGCTGTTATTTTTCTCTGCATTTTTTACCGCTGCATTGTTATCCAACAACCAACGAATTTTGCTCGCGCCGTAATGCGCATTGGCATAAAGCCCCGTTTTTTGACGCATATAGGGTAAATCGCTACTTATTTTCTGAGATAGCCACGCCGCATTGCGTGTGTCCTGCCAACTCAAAATAGGTGACAGTGTTTTGCGCGACTCTGTATCCACTGCCACAATACTGGAACGCTGTACGATCAATGTCGCTTGCGTAATATTGCTGCAACATTCACCTAGTTGCGCAGCAACCTCAGCAATGACTTGATATAAAGATTGAAGAATTTTATCAGGGTTTTGTTCAACAAAACCCTCAGCGGGATACGTTGTCGCAACTGCAACACTGGCTTGTGTGACTACATCACCTTGCGAAGAAAAAACCAGCGCACGACTGCTGTGCCCGCCTTGATCTAACACCAAGACATAAGGCGTCATCGTATAAAATCAATGCTTTTCTGCTTTTTTAACCGGCTGTTTTGATGTGGATGTAACAGGTGCCATTGGCAATAAAGCAACTGGCGCTTCTTGCGGCAGCTTAATGCCATAACGTTCAGCGATAATAGGCGTTCTGTCCGCTAAATCTTTGCGAGAAAAAGATACTTGTGCATCGTGTGGAGAGAAGCCTAACGTCAAATAATCGCCTTGCACTTTTTTCAACTGCTCACGCAATTGTTTTAAGTTTGATACTGCTACATTGTTGATAGATTTCACAATACCAAATCGCATTTGTTCGTACCCAAGATTAATATCATCTGGAAGAACATTAATAACCATGAGCATGCGATCATCTTCGGCGCTGCCTGTTTTACGATACTGATAACGTTCAATACTCACGGCTGGTGGAACAAATTTCCACGTATGGATTAAATCCTCATTCACTTCAACAATCACTAAACCACCTAGCACTTCGTAATCCGGTACAAAATTGGATTGATGACCAGGCAAAATACGAGAATCCTTGAGTGTATAAGTCAACGGATAATTGATGTCTACTTTTTTTCCATCGCGAATCACCGTCAATGGAATACTTTCACCGATTTGCCGTCTAGCAATCAAAATATTGCTATCAATACGATCAGCTGTTGCGAAACGTACCGTGCCGTCATTACCGATGGATTGCCCATCCATAGTCACAATCACATCGCCGACTTTCAACAAACCTTTTTCTTTTTCCAATCCAGAAAGACTAGCAATCAATGCACCGCCATCTTGTTCACTCAGTCCATAACGCTGACGCAATTGAGGGTTTTCTGTAGTCTGCGTGACGATGGCGATTTCAGGCACACCATTCACTTTGCCATCTTCAATATCTTTCAAAAAAGATTCAATCACTGGCGGCGGGATGATGTAACCCACATTGCCCGCTGTCGCACTGGGCAAACCTTGAAAGTTCAATCCAGCGAGATGTCCGTTCACAATAGCTGGCCCACCGCTCGCCCCTGGATTGATTGCCGCATCAATTTGACAAACCAAATTGGGGTAGCCCGAATGCGCGTAAATATCGTAATCAATACGCGAAACCACGCCGCGCGTAATTGCCAATTGTGTGCCGCCGACAGGAAAACCGTAGGTCGTCACTTCGTCTCCCAGCAGAGGCAACGCACCCAACTCCAGTGCTTCGGTATCGCGAAAAAACTCTGGATCTTTTACCGTCAGTAAAGCCAAATCGCGCTCATCAGAAATAAAACTCACTTCTGCTGCGTATTTTTTATCGGAACCCACTTTGCGCACTTGCAACTGCAAACTGTTATCAACGACATGCGCATTCGTTAAGATGCGATTACCCGCAATAATGACACCTGTGCCGTAATCAGAAGATATATCGCCGTTTTGCCACGGATATTGAAAATTAATATTACGCCCTTGATTAAAAACCTGCACCACGGAATGACGTACATCAGCGGCAACTGCCGAAAAGCTCAACATCAAACCTGACAATAAAATAATTAAACGACGCATAAATACTCCTCTAAACGGCAGCCAACTCCACCGCTTCATTGACATCGACCGACACCAAGCGCGATGCGCCAGGCTCGTGCATGGTGACACCCATCAATTGATTAGCGGCTTCCATGGTCACTTTATTGTGCGTGATAAAAATGAACTGCACTTTCTCGCTCATCTCGACCACCATTTTTGAATAACGCCCGACATTCGCGTCATCCAAGGGCGCATCCACCTCGTCCAAAATACAGAACGGCGCAGGATTTAAACGAAAGATTGAGAACACCAAAGCGATGGCTGTCATTGCTTTTTCACCACCCGACAGCAAATGAATCGTGCTGTTTCGTTTGCCCGGTGGGCGCGCCATGATAGAAACACCAGTATCGAGCAAATCTTCGCCCGTCATTTCTAAATAGGCATGACCGCCGCCGAACACGCGCGGGAACAATTCTTGGAACCCGCTGTTGATATTGTCAAAAGTCTCTTTGAAGCGCGTGCGCGTTTCTCGATCAATTTTGCGAATCGCGTTTTCCAAAGTCTGCAATGCTTCTTGCAAATCATCGTTTTGCGTGTCGAGATAAGTTTTTCTTTCCGATTGCGCTTTGTATTCATCAATCGCTGCTAAATTGAGCGGCCCCAAACGTGCAATGCGCACGGATACCTGTTCCAAATCCGCCACCCAGCGTTCTTCGCTGATGTCTGCCGGCAACTGACTCAGCAGCGTTTCGCGCTCGAACTCGGTTTCGCTCAACTGTTCATCCAGTGTTTTACGACGAATTTGCGCTTCTTGTGCGGCGATGCGCTCCTGCTCCAAACGTGAGCGCGCACCCTGCGTATTGCGATCTGCTACGGAGCGATTTTGTTCGGCTTCGCGCAAGTCGTGTGACACTTCATCCAACACGATGCGCGCCTGTTTCAATTGCTCTTCAATTACCAAGCGTTGTTGCAGCTTTTCTTCCAACTGCAACTTCAATTCTTCGTTCGGATCATCGTTGTGTTCCAAACTTTCGCTCAGTTGTGCACGGCGATCATTCAAAGCTGCCACTTGCTGGCGCAATCGTTCGATGGACTGCATCATGGCATCGGACTGCGTGCGCAAAGATTGTTCGCGCATCGCCAACTCGTGCGTGCGATTGCGCTGATGCTGTGTGCGCTGACGCACATCATCCAAGGTCTGACGATTTTTATCACGCACATCCAATAAAGTTTCGCGGCGTTGAGTGTCGCGCTCCATTTTTTCAATAGCTATTTCCAAAATTGCGCGCGCTTCCGCCTGCGTTTCTTTTTCAACCGCTAACTGTTCATGCACTTCACTGATTTCTTGTGCCAAGGCATCGCGGCGCGACAGAATTTGTTCGACACGCGCTTCACGTGCAGATAGTTGCGCACGCGTTTCGCTGTGTTTGCGCGTCAGCATCGCCAATGCTTGTCTGCTCTCTTCCAACTGCATTTCTTTTTCTGCCAAGGAAGTGCGAACCGCTTGTAACGCGCCATCGCCTTGCTCAACCACACGCTGCACTTGCTCTAATTCAGCAATAATGGTTTCCAGTTCCGCTTTGCGCGCCAACACACCGCTGTGCACATCGGTATCACGCGCGACACGCAACCAATTACTGCCCAGCCAAATACCTTCACGCGTAATAACCGATTCACCCGCAGCCAATTGTTTGCGCAACGCCAGTGCTTCCGTTAACGATTCCGCGCAGCGCACGCCAAACAACAATGCACCAGCTTGCTCTGCACCTTCAATTTTCTTCGATAACCAATCACTGCCGATCGATGCATTGGCTGTTGTGCTGTTATCCAACAACACCAATGCGCCTTTTTCCATCGCAGCGGCTTGTGTCGCCAACGCATCAACGCTATCCACACACACAGCTTGCAGATAATTGCCCAGCACGGTTTCAACAGCAATTTCCCAACCGCTGTTAACGCGCAGGCGCTCAACCAAACGCTGATTCTTTTCTAATTGATGAGAGGATAACCATGCGTTGACGCTGTTATCACCGCTACCCATCGCCGCCTGCTGCAAAGCCTGCAAAGAGGCCTGCTTGCCGGTCAACGTTTGGAATTGCAAACGCGCCGCATCCAACGCTTGTGCGCGCTGTGTATTTTCATCGCGCAGCATACCGATCACAGAAACCGCTTGCTCCATCGCAAATTGATGCGTTTCGGTCTGCGCATCCAATTCCGCCAACTGCTCGCGCAGCATCAAAATTTCTTGCTCTTCGGAATCTTGAATCAAGCTGCGTTTTTCTTGCTCCAAACGCTCAATGCGCTCACCCATACGCGCCAGTGATTTTTCAAAATGCAACAAACGCGATTGCTGCACTTCCACTTCTTGCCGTGGCGCGTTAGCCGCTTGATTAAACTCATCCCACTCGTGTTGCCACTGTTGCATGGCTTGTTCAGCTTGCAGTAATTGATCGGATAGCGTCAATTCTGTTTCGCGACCCATTTCCAATTCGGGCGACAACTCGTCCAATTCCTCGCGCCACATCGCCATTTTTTCTTCATCTTGTTGCAACAGGCGTTGCGACTCGATGAGGTTGTTATCCGTCTGCGACAAATCATCGCGCAAGCTGCGCTGGCGTTCTTGGTTGAAACGAATTGTCTGCTCGATGCGTTCCACTTCAGAGCCGCTGGCGTAATAACTCGCTTGCACTTGATTGAGGCGATCGGTCTGCTCGGTGAAATCGGTGCGCAATTTTTCGATGCGCGTGTCAATCGACACCTGCGCCGTCACCAACGCCTCAACCTGTACTTCCAGCTCGCGGATCAAATGATCGCGCTGGCTCACTTCGCCATCTAATTTTTGCCAACGGAACGCCGCCAATTGCGCCTTTAGCAAGCGCTCTTCTTCTTTGTAAACGCCATACTTCTCCGCCGCTGCTGCTTGACGCTGCAAGTGCATCAACTGGCGCTCTAATTCTTCACGGATGTCTGTCAAACGCTCCAAATTTTCACGCGTGCGCTTCATGCGACTTTCAGTATCTTTACGGCGTTCTTTGTATTTGGAAATGCCTGCCGCTTCTTCAATAAATACACGCAGCTCTTCAGGCTTGGCTTCGATCAAACGCGAAATCATGCCCTGTTCGATAATCGAATAACTGCGCGGCCCTAAACCGGTGCCGAGGAAAATATCGGTGATATCGCGGCGGCGGCATTTTGTACCGTTCAAAAAATATTGCGATTGCCCATCGCGCGTGACCAAACGCCGAATAGAAATTTCACTGTATGCAGCGTACTCACCCAACAGCGAGTGATCAGAATTATCAAAAATCAGTTCAACGCTCGCCTGCCCTGCCGGCTTGCGATTGTTGGAGCCATTGAAAATAACGTCGGTCATTGCCTCGCCGCGCAAATTGCGGGCAGATGACTCCCCCATGACCCAACGCACAGCATCAATGATGTTGGATTTGCCACAGCCGTTCGGTCCGACGATGGCGGTGAGATTGCTGGGGAATGTGGCGGTGGTCGGATCGACAAAAGATTTGAAGCCAGCCAGCTTGACATGTTTGAGCCGCATAACGAAAGAATCCTTGATGCTATTCCTTAGAAAATCAACGCAATATATTGATAAATAACAATTTTTGCGATGAATCTATCGGTTTGTTTTTTTAAAGTAATTCATGAGGAATGCAGCATTCTACACGCTAGCCGCCGAGTGGATAACTCCCAGCAGCATACCGTGAAAAACTTAAATCAAACGCACATTGATGATGCCTTCGATTGCACGAATACGAGCCAAAGTGGCCGCATCCGGCTGCACGGCAATGTCAATCAAGTTATAGGCAATATCGTTGCGACTCTTGTTGATCATATCCGCCACATTGTTGTCAGTTTCAGCAATCACCGACAGCACTTGCCCCAGCATTTTAGGGATGTTGCGGTTGGTAATCGCCAAGCGATAACTGGCTGTACGCTCCAGCGACACCGTGGGAAAATTGACCGAGTTGCGGATGTTGCCGTTCTCTAAAAAGTCCATCAGTTGATTAGCTGCCATCACCGCACAGTTTTCCTCTGCCTCCTCGGTGCTGGCACCAATGTGCGGCATAGGAATCACTTTAGGGTGCTTGAGCAGTGCCAGAGTTGGGAAATCCGTGATGAAACGACCGAGCCGCCCCTGCTCCAAGGCTTGCAGTACGGCAGCGTTATCGACGATCTCTTCGCGCGCGAAGTTCAGCAGGCAAGCATCAGGGCGCACAACTTTGAGTAGCTCCGCGTTGATTAAGCCGCGAGTCGCATCCAATACAGGCAGATGCAAGGTGATGAAATCCGAGCGCATCATCAGGCTCTGCAGGTTCTCTGCACGCTGTACACGATGAGACAAGCGCCACGCGGCGTCGACCGAAATTGCCGGGTCGTAACCCAGTACCTGCATATCCAACTCCAGCGCCATATTGGCCACCAAGGAGCCGATAGAGCCTAATCCCACCACACCCAGCGTCTTGCCCGCCAGCTCGTTACCGGCAAACCGTTTCTTCTCGGCTTCCAAGAGACGTGACAGCGCCGCGTCATCGCTCTCCTGCTGTTCCTCACGCACAAATCGCACACCGCCGAGGATGTCACGGGAAGCCAGCAGCATCGCCGCCAGCACCAGCTCCTTCACGGCGTTGGCATTGGCGCCTGGCGTGTTGAACACCACGATGCCGCGCTCCGTCATCTCTGCCACAGGGATGTTGTTGACCCCTGCACCCGCGCGAGCAATGGCACAGACACTCGCCCCGACATCCTCCGCAGGCAGCTTATGGCTGCGCAATAACAGGGCATCGGGATGCCCCAACTCACTTGCGACTTCGTAGCGCTCTCTGGCAAATTGGTTGAGCCCTTTGACGGCAATCTTATTGAACGTTTGAATCTTAAACATGATAAACAACCAGTAAGTTATTGATAAATAAAGATATGAGCAATAAGCATTCAGGGGTGCAACCTGCAAATTCTACCCGAAAAGAAAATAGGGCTTGGCTTTCTGCGCCACTTGGTCAATACTGAACTCGCCCCTCTGACACCCCCCCACAAGTCAGAAGGGTTGGGTAACGCAAGTTATCCATAGGGTTCAGTTCCTTAAATGTTTCACTCCTTAATGGTCTTTGCCCGATTTCCTCCCCCCAGAGAGTCGGGCTTTTTTTTATCCTCAAAAAATTATTTCAACGGAATTTCTTGATCGCGAATGGCAAATGCAGTGATGGAATTTTCTGGGCTGCCTTCAATCACACGATCGGAGTAAGTCAGATACACCAGCGTGTTGCGTTTTTTATCCACCATGCGTACCACTTGCACATGCTTGAACACCAATGACGCACCTTCTTTAAAGACGGATTGTTTATTGGGCAACGGTGCAACAAAGCTGATAGCACCCACCTGCTGACAAGCCACAGAAAAATTTGAAGGGTCTTCTGCTAAACCAAACGCACCTTTAATACCGCCTGTTTTCGCACGCGAGACATAACAAGAAATACCGCGCACCAATGGGTCATCAAACGCCTCAACCACAATCTTGTGATCAGGACCTATCCATTTGAACACGGTATCCACGTGCCCAATTTCTTCTGCAACAGCAATTGATGAAGTGCAGACCAACAGGAACAGTAACGCGATGTGAGATTTCATAGCTTGCGCTCCAACAGTTTTTTAACCGGCGATTTCTAATCGATAATGGTAAACATCATAAAGCGACAGGCAACAAAAAACCCGCCGCAGCGGGTTTTCAATTTTTTAAGTGGTGCCCAGAAGAGGACTTGAACCTCCACGACCATAAGTCACTAACACCTGAAGCTAGCGCGTCTACCATTCCGCCATCTGGGCTCAGGGCGCGAACTGTACTGGCAGGCTCCCACACTGTCAATGTTCTATTCGCTATGCGCACGGCGGTCTGCAATAATCAAAACCACGCCGAGCCTACTTCTACTTCTTGCGACATATATAGATGAAAAAAACCAAGAAACCATCGAGCAAGTCTTCGTCACGCCAGCGCACTGGGAGCACTGATCCACATTTTCAGCGTGAAACTAAAAAATACGACAAGCCCATCCCCAGTCGTGAATTTATTCTTTCTATATTAGAGAACAGCAAAGGGCCGATGGATCATACAGCACTCTGCACTGAATTGAAGTTGCGCGATGAAGAACAAATTGAAGCACTGCGCCGTCGTTTGGGCGCAATGTGTCGCGATGGGCAACTGTTACAAAATCGTCGCAACGGTTTTGTGCCTGCGCAAAAAGCAGATCTCGTTAAAGGCAAAGTGTTAGCGCACCGCGACGGCTTTGGTTTTTTGCGCCCTGAAGACGGCAGCAAAGATATGTTTCTCAGTGCGCGCGAAATGCAAAAAGTGTTTGACGGCGACACTGTTTTGGCCAGCCCGCGCCATATTGATAAACGCGGACGCGTCGAAGTTGTCATCGTTGAAATTTTGCAGCGCGCGCACCATCAATTAGCAGGCAGATTGACGGAAGAAAACGGGCTGTTGTTTGTCAAACCTGACAGTACGCGCATCGCCATGCAAATTTTAATTCCGCCGCAACACCGCAACGGCGCAAAAAATGGGCAGATGGTGATCGTTGACATTGAAAACTATCCCGACCATCACCACATGGCGACGGGTCGCATCACTGAAATACTGGGAGATCATCTCGACCCTGGCATGGAAATTCGCATCGCCGTGCACAACCACGGCATTCCTTGGCAGTGGCCAACGGATGTTGAGCAAGCAGCCAATGCGCTTTCAGATGTTGTGCTCGCCAAAGATAAAAAACATCGCGTGGATTTGCGTCATTTACCTTTAGTTACCATCGACGGCGAAGACGCGCGCGATTTTGATGACGCGGTTTACTGCGAAAAACGCAAAAGCGGCGGCTGGATACTGTATGTCGCCATCGCCGATGTCTCGCACTATGTTTTGCCCAGCAGCCCGCTCGATCGTGAAGCCATCAATCGCGCCACTTCGGTTTATTTTCCAGGCTCCGTGGTACCGATGCTGCCAGAAAAATTATCCAACGGTCTGTGCTCACTGAATCCCCATGTCGATCGCCTGTGCATGGTGTGTGAAATGAATATCAGTGCCACAGGGCGCACAAGTAGCTACCGTTTTTATGAAGGTTTGATGCAATCACAGGCGCGGCTGACTTACACCACAGTTGCCAATATCATTGAAGAAAAAGATAACGCACACAGCGCGATACGCGAACAATACGCCGCACTCGTGCCACATCTTGATCAGCTGCATCTGCTTTATCAAACACTGCGCGCTGCACGCGACACACGCGGCGCGATTGATTTTGAAACGCAGGAAACACGCATCATTTTTAGTGATGACAAAAAAATCGACAGCATCGTGCCAGTAATACGCAATGAAGCACACAAGTTGATTGAGGAGTGTATGCTGGCAGCCAATACCTGTGCCGCATCCTTTTTACAAAAACAAAAAGTCCCCGCCTTGTTCCGCATACACGAAGGCCCTAGCGAAGAAAAACTCAAAGGCCTGCGCGCTTTTCTCAGCGGCCTTGGGCTTGCATTGAGCGGCGGAGAAAAGCCCACGCCCTCTGATTATCAAAAACTGCTCGGCGCTGTTACTGAACGCAATGATGCACATTTGATCCAAACCATGCTGCTGCGCTCCATGAGCCAAGCCGTGTATCAACCAGACAATGTCGGGCATTTTGGTTTGGGCTATGACAGCTACACACATTTCACCTCGCCCATTCGCCGTTACCCAGATTTATTGGTGCATCGCGCCATTCGCTACCTCATTCGCAATCGTCGTGAATTAAAAACAGTGCATTGCGTGGATACTGCACCGGCGTTGCCACAGAAAAAAATCTATCCCTATGACGACGCTGCGATGGACGCACTCGGCATGCAGTGCTCCTCCTACGAACGGCGCGCCGATGAAGCTTCACGCGATGTGGTGGCATGGCTCAAATGTGAATACTTGCTTGAGCATGTGGGCGATAGTTTTGAAGGTGTGATCAATGCTGTTACCAGTTTTGGACTGTTTGTCGAACTGAAAGACATTTATATCGAAGGTTTAGTGCATGTCACCATGCTGAAGCGCGATTACTACCGTTACGACGCCGACAATCAGCGTTTAGTCGGTGAGCGCAGCGGTGAAATTTATCGCTTGGGTGACAGCGTAAATGTGCGCGTGGTGCGCGTCAATTTAGACGACAGAAAAATTGACTTAGAGTTGCAGGACATCATTAGCCGCACCGCAAAAAAACGCAAAAAAGTCAGCAAGAAACTGTGAGTCAACAAGCATGAGTCAACATGAGTGGATACACGGCATACACAGCGTCGCTGCCGTTCTGAAATCTCAGCCCCAGCGTTTGTTGCGCATGTATGTACAACAAGGTCGGCAAGATGATCGCATACAAAAAATGATCGATGTGGCACAACGCCACGGCATCGAAATTATTCGCGAGCCGCGCAAAGAATTGGATAAACGCGCAGAAGGCAATCACCAAGGCATCATTGCGGAGTGCCAGCCGAGCGAGCAGTACGACGAAGATTTTTTGCCTACACTCATCGAACAACACGGCAAAAAATTACTGCTATTAGTGTTGGATGGCATCACTGATCCTCACAACCTCGGTGCCTGTATTCGCACAGCAGAAGCCGCTGGCGTGCACGCGGTGATTGTGCCGCGCGACAACTCTGCCGGCATGAACGGCACGGTGCGCAAAGTCGCTGCGGGCGCTGCCGACTTATTGCCTTTGGTGGTTGTTACCAATTTGGCGAGAACACTCAAGCAATTGCAGCAAGACGGATTGTGGATTATCGGCGCGGCGGGCGAAGCAACAGCATCGCTTTATGCAACAAAACTCGCGTTGCCACTAGCTGTTGTGATGGGCGCAGAAGGCAACGGCATGCGTCGCTTAACCAAGGAACACTGCGATGAACTAATTGCTATTCCCATGCAAGGTGAAACTAGCAGTCTGAATGTTTCTGTAGCAACGGGTGTGTGTTTATTTGAAGTTTTACGCCAAAATAACAATTGATTAATTATGTTTATCTGTAATCAGAAAAATACGCGCTTAAAAATATTGTGCGAGTATTTGACTTTTTGTACGTAATCAACTGTTTCAGGGAATGGTGGAATGCCGTTATATTTAATGACGTTGTTTTCACCTGCGTTATACGCGGCAACAACAAAGGCGATGTTGTTGGGGAATAGCGTTTTCAAATACGCCAAGTGACGCACACCTGCATCTATATTTCTTTGCGGGTTATAAATTTGTTGCATGCCGAGAGAGTATTGCGCCGCGGTATCCGGCATTAACTGCATCAAACCGCGAGCACCGGCGCGTGAAACCGCACCCGGATCAAAATTGGATTCCACTTGAATCACTGCTTTTACCAATGATGGCTCAACGCCGTATTTCAGTGCTGCTGTGCGAATATAGGAATCAAACTCGGATGAATCGACCCACTTTCTTTTATAAGTTTTGATGGAAGCCCACTTAGGTAAATCAGCCGCTGTCCAACCTTTGCGACCCATAAATTTTCCAACGCCTTCCACCGTTTCGTCTTGACCCAGCAATTTGTATCCGTAGTCATAACGCGGAATGTTGGTCACCATTTTTTCGCCGTGTGGACCGCGATAAACGTAGAGCGTGGCATCCGCCAATGGAGGAACAAGCAACGCAGTCACGAGAAGTAATACACGCGACAACGTAAACTTGTGTAAAAAAATCGTTGTTGTTTTGTTTCTATTTTTTATCTGCATAGCTCGTCTTTTATTCATGGCGTTTCTTGTCTGCGTGATAGGATGCTTGCTCACTCAGCGAGGTGCAAACAACCGGATGCCAAACCTTGAACAGGCCACCGACCTTATTCTCACCGGCTTTAGACGATATTTTCAATGCTTTCAGTTGATGACTCAGGGCGCGCGCGGGCTATTTGAGAAGGCTCGCTGGATGGAGGCACAGGAAATAGCCAAGCAACGTATTGATTTATATAAAGAAATTATTATTGAGATTTCCAGCGAACTGCACGAGCAGCTCGGCGCACAAGGTATTGAAATTGAGTTTTGGCAGGCACTCAAACCCACATTTCGCCAGCAAATTGCTGCGTTAGACAACCGAGAACTGCTGGAAACCTTCTATAACTCGGTCTGTTGTTATCTGTTTGGACATGCGCGCGTGGACGATCGCATGATGTTTGTCACAAGCGAAGCTCAGCCAACAGTCTGCACAACAGATGACAACTTGCTCAATCGCTACGCCATTGGCAGCAGCATACGCGCATTGATTTATCGCATCCTCGCGGACTACCAACTCAACATCAGCATGGAAAATGTGGAGCGCGATGTGCGCAATATCGTGCTCGCCATCAAAGAGCGCGTACTTCCCAATATGTTGGCTGAACGCGACCGCATTTCTGTCGAGCTACTCAAATCCATTTTTTATCGCAACAAAGGCGCATATTTGGTCGGACGCATTTTTAGTAGTGATTGCCAAATGCCTTTTGTCATACCGCTGATTAATAATGAACGCGGCGCCATGTATGTGGATACCGCCATTTTTGATACTGACGATGTCAGTATCATTTTTTCTTTTACACGCTCTTATTTCATGGTGGATACACCCATCCCTGGGCAAATTGTCGCGTTCTTAAAACAACTGATGCCCAATAAAGAAATTGCTGAGTTGTACAACGCCATCGGTCAAAATAAACACGGAAAAACTGAGTTCTATCGCAGTTTTATCAATCATTTACAGCAATCTGATGATCAATTTGTGATTGCGCCTGGCATCAAAGGCATGGTGATGACGGTATTCACACTGCCCTCGCACGGTATTGTGTTCAAAATCATTAAAGATAAGTTTGATCCTCCGAAAGAAATGAGCCACGAAACTGTACGTGAAAAATATCGTCTTGTTTCTCGTCATGATCGCGTAGGACGTATGGCAGACACACAAGAATTTAGCCACTTTCGCTTTCCATTGAAGCGTTTTTCAGATGAATTACTCACCGAGTTAAATAAAGTAGCATCTTCGCAACTGACCATAGAAAATGACGAGTTGATTATTCATCATTTGTACACAGAAAGAAAAATGACACCACTCAATTTGTACTTGCATGATGCGACAGACGAACAAATTGAAGAAGCGATGGACGAATACGGCAATGCCATCAAACAAATTGCCGCCGCCAATATTTTTCCTGGCGACATGCTGTTAAAAAATTTTGGTGTCACGCGCCACGGTCGTGTGGTTTTTTACGATTACGACGAGATTTGTTTCTTAACGGAATGTGTGTTCCGCGAAATACCAGAGCCGCAAACCGAAGAACAAGCCATGTCTTCAACGCCTTGGTATCACGTAGGAGCTTTTGACGTTTTTCCCGAGGAATTTCGTCTATTTTTCACCGGCAACCCCAAGGCAAAGCGCGCTTTTGAGAAATACCACAGCGACCTTTACCACGTGGATTTTTGGCGACAGATGCAGGACCGCATCGCACACGGCAGCGTAGAAGACATCTTTCCTTATCGTCGAAAAAAACGCTTTATGCGCGAAACTCCACAAATGCGCTTCGACAACATCGAAGCACTACCCTAACGCACATTTATGAAAACACTGGTACTCGCTTCGTCATCACCCTATCGCAAAGCTCAATTACAAACATTGGGATTACCCTTTGTTTGCGCCAGCCCCGACATTGATGAATCGGCACATCCTCATGAAACGGCTGTCTCGCTTGCAGAACGGCTCGCGGCAGAGAAAGCACGCGCAGTTGCCACTCAATTCCCTAACGCATTCATTATCGGTGCCGATCAAACACTTGCTTTTGAAACACAAATCCTCGGAAAACCCGGCAATTACGAAACAGCCGTACAGCAATTAAAAATGCTCAGTGGAAAAACGGTGGTGCTACACAGCGCGCTCGCATTGTTCGATGCAGAAAACAATCAACTACAGCAAGCACTGATACCGACAACTGTGCGTTATCGCCAACTTTCTGATGAGCAAATTGCTTTTTATCTACAACAAGACAAACCATTTGATTGCGCAGGCAGTTGCAAAAGTGAATCGCTGGGCATTGCTTTACTGGAATCTGTACGCAGTGATGATCACAGCGCACTCGTTGGATTGCCGTTGATTGCACTTACCACAATGCTCAACTGCGTCAATTTTTCACCGCTGCAAGCGCATGAAAAAAACTAAAAACCGCCGCCGATAACATCAGGATAGGCGTGGTGTCTATCAATAATAATTCTCGCCGCTTCATCAGCAGAATCCACTACTTGCACCAAATCCAAATCTTCTTGGTGTATGCAACTAGAAGCCAACATAGTGTTTTTTAGCCAATCGACTAAACCGCGCCAATAATCTTGCCCTACCAACACAATGGGAAACTTCGCCACTTTTCCTGTTTGCACCAAAGTCATCGCTTCAAATAATTCGTCCATGGTACCGAAACCACCGGGATAAATTGCAAAACCTACCGTGTGTTTAACGAACATCATTTTGCGCACAAAAAAGTAACGGAAATTCATCGACACCGTTTGGTATTCGTTCGCGCCCTGCTCGTGCGGCAATTCAATATTCAAACCAATGGAGCGCCCACCCTGCTGATACGCGCCGCGATTCGCCGCTTCCATAATGCCAGGGCCGCCGCCAGTAATAACCGCCAAACCCGCCTCTGCTAGCAACTGCCCAAGACGGCAGGCATCTTGATAATACGGATCCGATTCCGGCAAGCGCGCACTGCCAAATACCGTCACCGCAGGCCCCAAACCGGTAAGATGCTCAATGCCGTCCACCAACTCTGCTTGTATACGCATCACGCGCCACGCTTCCACCATTTTTGCGCTATCCACTACATCACTCCTAACATTTTTTATCACGACCGGTAATTACACTTCACTGCTGCGCAGGCGAAGCCACTTCATACTGCTGTAAAGCGTGACGATTTTCGAGCCCTAACGAGTGCCAGAAATCACAAGCCTCACGTTTGCTGTTATTTGAAATTGACAACTGACGATCAAACATCATTTGCTTTTGATTATCTGAATACAAAGGCCAGACCAAATGTTTCTCTGCATTGGGATTACCGGTGTGCGCAAACTGCGACCAGTAATCCATCATGTTATTCGCTAAATTTAATTCATCGCCAGAAAAATGACTGCGAAACCAATTCATCGGGGCATGAAAAACAAACTGCAACTCTGCACTGTGAAAAGCACCCAGTTTGCGCATCTCAGGCAAAATAAATTTAGCATCAGGATAGGTAAAAGTGTATGCGTAAACCGGCGTCCACTTGGATAACAAATCTGAAATTTGATGGATGCTGCACGCCATATAGCTATCACCCAATACTTCAGACAGAGCAGCACCTGGGTCTACATATTTTTCCAACGGATAGCGCGCCTTCACTTTATCAATAATTGCTTGATTATCACCCACTAAATAACGGATACGTTTTTCATAATCTTCTGCTTTTAATGGTTTGAAGCGGTATTCGTGGGAAAACATCACCATCAATGTACCTTCGTCATCGTTATTGCCATTGATAACGGGGACACGATTGAAATGCCCAGTTTGAAAACTTTTTTGAATACTTTCAGGAAGTATGTAGCCGTCCGTCACCGGCCCCCAAACGCCAAAACTTCCTTCACCAAAAACAAACGCAGGATCATTGGGCAGCGCTTGCAAAATTTCTTCCGGTTTTTTACTGCGCAAACATTGCAAAAGATCGCCACGCCCTTCGCAACCTGCACGAATCGCTAACCACTCGCCTTGTTTTTCTGCCGCTGGCAAATTGGCGTTGTGACCAAAACATGGCCCGCTTTCGATAATCGCCTGCTGAAACAAACCTTTGCTTACAGGCGAAGCCAAATGAGCACAAACACTCATGCCGCCAGCAGATTCACCAAAAATTGTGACATTTTTTGGATCGCCACCAAACGCAGCAATGTTGTTGCGCACCCAACGCAATGCCGCTTGTTGATCCATCAAACCGTAATTGCCCGATGCGTGAGGATTGCCCGCTTTTTCTGATTCAACCGATAACGCGGGATGCGCCAAAAAACCTAAAGCGCCAACGCGATATTGCATACTCACAACAACCACATCGCCGCGCGCGGCTAATCGCCGCAAAGGCGTGCCTTCCAAACCATCACCGCCGATAAAACCGCCACCGTGAAACCACACCATCACCGGTTTGGGTTTGGCCGGTTTTGTATCGGGCGTTGCCACATTCAAAAACAAACAATCTTCCTGCCCGCGCTGCATATACAACATGTATTGAAAACACTGCGGAGGTGCTTTTGTTGCCGCGCGCACACCTTGCCAACTCGCTGGCGCTTGCGGCGCTTTCCAACGCAAATCGCCCACTGGAGGTGCGGCGTAGGGGATGCCGTAAAACAAATGCACACCTTCTTTGATGAAGCCTTGCACCTCACCCTGTGCTGTTTGAACGACAGGCCCTTCCTGTTTCCCAGAGCAACCTGCCAAAGCACTCAAGCCCAGCAAAACACACAGCAGTAATCGTCGTGACATTTTTTCTTCCCCACCCAAGATGGTCAGCACCTTAACGCAGCTCTTGTCGCCGCCGCATTACTGTATATAATCACAAGCTGGATATATAAACAGAGTAGCCGCCATGCAGGAATTAACGCCGCGCCAGCAGGAAATTCTCGACCTGATTCGCCACCACATCGACGAGACAGGTTACCCACCCACACGCGCGGAAATTGCCGTGAAGCTGGGTTTCAAATCCGCCAACGCAGCCGAGGAACACCTCAAGGCTCTAGCGCGCAAAGGCGCAATTGAGATGGTGGCGGGCGCTTCACGCGGCATTCGTCTGCCTGAGCAACAGCAGCAAGGCATCCCAGTGATTGGTCGCGTGGCTGCCGGCAATCCCATCCTTGCGGAACAGCACATTGAGGATTATTGCCAAATTCCCGCCAATTTTTTTCACCCCACTGTCGATTATTTTTTGCAGGTGCGCGGCGACAGCATGAAAGATATCGGCATCGTGGATGGCGATTTACTTGCGGTACACAGCACCACGCAAGTGCACAACGGACAAATTGTGGTCGCGCGCATCGAAGATGAAGTGACGGTCAAACGCTATCAAAAAGGCAAAAGCGCGCATCAATTAACACTGCTACCCGAGAACAGCGACTACGCGCCCATCGAAGTCGATTTGCGCGAGCAGTCTTGTCACATTGAAGGTATCAGCGTCGGCGTGATTCGACGCTGATACCACTATCTGTATTTTCAAATACCGTTATTGCAAATGCAGCGCACTAGAAAGCCCCAACTGCTCCGCAAACGCTGCACCTGCACTAGCGCCTAATTTACCCGCCAGCGAATCAAACGGATTTTTCTTGGGCGTGTAATCCACGATGTCTTCTGCTTTCACCACATCGCGCGCGATTTGTCCGGGGCTGCCCAAGCCGTCAATCAAGCCCAACTTCAACGCCTGCTCACCGTTCCAAATTAAACCGGTGAACATATCGGGCGTTTCTTTCAAACGCGAGCCGCGACCATCGCGCACGCGTTTAATAAATTGTGCATGTGTTTGATCCAACACCTGCTGCCAAAATGCCGTTTCATCCGGTTTTTCTGGCGAAAAAGGGTCAAGAAAACTTTTGTGTGCGCCCGATGTGTAATTGCGTCGCTCCACACCCAATTTATTCATCGTTTCCACAAAACCAAAGCCAGCGGCTGTCACGCCAATCGAGCCGACTAATGAGCTTTCGCTGGCATAAATTTTATCGGCAGCTGAAGCGATGTAATACGCGCCCGATGCACCAATATCACCAATCACGGCATACAAAGGAATTGCAGGATATTTGGCGCGCAAGCGTTTAATTTCATCGTAAACGTAATTGGATTGCACAGGACTGCCACCGGGGCTGTTAATCGCCAGCAACACGGCTTTGGTTTTTTTGCTTTCAAAGGCAGCGCGCAAACCCATCACGATGGCATTCGCACTGGCTTCGCTGTCTTCAGCAATCACACCGTGAACACGCACCACTGCGGTATGCTCTTTTGCGACAGAAAACAATTCTTCTATGCCTCCTTGCTGTGCAATGGGTGAAAAAAGTAACAGCGCGCCAATCAAATAAATAAAAGTTAAACATTTGAAAAAAACACCCCAACGCCGAGCGCGCCGTTGTTCAGTTTGTGATTCGTTGACTAACTTTTCCAACATGTACCAAGAGCGATCTTGCTCATTTTGTGGCAGCGTTGTTTTTTTACCAAAACCAAACATAGCAGTACCTTTTCAGCGTTCAACGCATCGAATGATGCGGCGCATCAGAATAACCGATGATTCTATTTGGGGCATCTACTGCTTCTACCGTAGAAATAGCCGTCATATACTCACGCGACTATATGGATGGGGCTACACCATGAAAGCATTCCGTTTGTTTCCGCTGATTGCTGCTTTAACGCTATTACCGCTTTCAGGCTGCGGCAAAAAACCTCTAAGCCACGCATCCACAGCAGACGGCAAAGAAACCGTTTTTACAGGTGACGCGGAAAACAGCATCCGCAATTCCACACCCGACTTTCGCATAGACCCGCAAGCGCCAGCCAACGCGCCCAATGTTGTTATTGTGGTGGCAGATGACCTCGGCTATTCCGACATCTCTCCTTACGGCAGTGAAATTCGCACACCCAATATTCAACAACTGGCAGACAGCGGTTTGCGTTACAACCGTTTTACTGCCACAGCGATGTGCTCACCCACACGCGCCTCACTGCTCACAGGACTCAACCATCACTCGGCAGGTGTCGGCTGGGTAGCGGAGTGGGATTTTGGTTACCCCGGCTATCGCGGTGAACTCGCACCGGATGCCGTGACACTGCCACAAATTTTGCAGCAACACGGTTATGCCACTTACGCAGCGGGCAAATGGCATCTCACCAATGGTGAACATCGCTCGCGTATCGGACCGTTTAATTCATGGCCGACACAAAAAGGTTTTGATCGCTACTGGGGATTTTTAGAAGGCGAAACCGATCAATTTGAACCCGCTCAAATTGTCAGCGGCAACGAAGTACAAGAAACACCGAAAACACCTGGCTATTATTTTCCTGATGACCTCACTAATCACGCGATTCAAATGATTAAAGATTTGCGCGCAGTAAATCGTGAAAAACCTTTCTTTCTTTATTACACACCAGGTGCTGTACACGCACCGCATCACACCAAATTAGAAGATCGCGAACGCTATCGCGGTAAATACGCAGAAGGCTGGGACAAAATTCGCGAGGAGCGACTCGCCAAACAAAAACAACTGGGTATCGCACCGCCCAACACGGTGCTGACAGCACACAATCCGCAAGTTCAAGATTGGAGCGCACTCACACCGGATCAACAAAAAATGTATGCCCGCTTTCAAGAAAATTATGCGGGCTTTGTTGATAATCTCGATCAGCAAGTTGGAAAACTACGCGACTACTTACAACAAACCGGCCAATTAGATAACACTATTTTTATTTTCATGTCTGATAACGGCGCCAGCCCTGAAGGCGATGTCGAAGGGCAATGGAATAGCCTCGCCTACTATCACTACAACAAAACCACCACGGCAGAAAACTTACCGCACTTTGATGATATTGGCGGACCGAACACGCATCCACACTATCCACTCGGTTGGGCACAAGCGAGCAATACGCCGTTCAAACACAACAAACGCAATGTGCACGGCGGCGGTGTCAATGTGCCATTCATTATCAGTTGGCCAAAAGGTATTGCAGCACACGGTGAAATTCGCCCGCAGTTCCATCATGTCGATGACATTGCGCCAACTATTCTCGATATGTTGCACATCCAAGATCCTGCGCAATATCAAGGGCATACTGTGAAGCCGATGGAAGGCATCAGCTTCGCTTACACATTCACACAACCGCAAGAACCTTCGCACAAAAAAGAGCAGTATTACGAATTAGAAGCTAATCGCGGTTACATAGCCGACGGCTGGAAAATTGCCACTTATCGTGATGGCAGCGAAAAATACGACACGCCAAAATGGGAATTATTTGATCTCAATAATGATTTTTCTGAATCAAAAGATCTCGCGGCGGAATATCCAAAAAAAGTGAAAGAGTTAGAGAAAAAATGGTGGCAAGCGGCAGAAAAGTATCACGTACTGCCTCTTGTTGATGTTGGTTTATTAGAGCGCGCGCTGTATTCAAAATTTATTTTGTTGCCGCAACCCAATCACATGGATTTTCCTATCGGCGGCGGCACAGTGCCGCATAACTTAGCGCCGATTTTGCCCGGCAAGTCTTACACGATTACCGCGAATATTCAGCGCGATAACGATCAAGAAAATGGAGTGATTGCTGCGCAAGGCGATCGCTTTTCAGGTTACTCGTTGTATTTGCAAAACAATCACGTGGTGTACGAACGCAACACAGGCATTGATGTGATTCGTTTGGTTTCCAATGACACCGTACCAATCGGCAACAGTACGATTCAATTTCGCTATGACAAAGTCTCTACCGGTTTAGCGGTTGCTAAAGGATTGTTTTCCGAAGGTTTAGGTTTCAATCGTTTAAGCGTACTCAAAGGCACAGGCACGCTGCTGATTAACGGCAAAGAAAACGGCAGCGTTGTGATCAATCAACCGTTCATGGTGGGATGGGAAGGCTTAGATATAGGTCGCGACACTGGTGCGCCCGTTTCTCCGCAATACGAAGCGCCCTTTCCTTTTGCTGGAAAAATGACACACGTTGCGTTTGATATGTGGTGAGACAAAACGGCATTTACAATACGCGCCCCACCAAAATTCGCGCCCACACCGTTGGAGATAGCCGCCATGCCTGAAGCCGTGAACACACAGGACATCCGCATCGACCACAGCGACAAACCAGCGGGCGGGCGCGGTGCCGTCAAAAGCACTTTTCACGCCTACAGCGAACAGGGCATGTCGCCGCTGAAAACGGTATCCATGCTGTTGCAAGCCAACAAGCTCGCCAAATTTGACTGCCCCGGCTGCGCCTTCCCCGACAAAGAGGGCAAGCCTGCGGTTGATAGCTGCGAGCAAGGACACAAAGCCATCGCCTGGGAGATGACGCGCAGAGCCACTGCGCCAGAATTCTTTGCCAATCAGACCCTGGAGCAACTGCGCGCACGCAGCGATTACGGCTTGGAGTTCCAAGGTCGCCTGACCACACCCATGCTCTACACCCGCGAAAGCGGCATCTACTCGCCCATCTCGTGGGAGCGCGCTTTTGAAGTCGCTGCCGCTGAACTGGGAGCAATTGCACCAGAACAGGCGGCGTTTTATGCCTCAGGGCGCAGCAGCAACGAAGCTGCTTTTCTGTGGCAACTGGTAGCTCGTGCTTACGGCTGCGCCAACCTGCCCGATTCCTCCAACTTCTGCCACGAGCCCTCTGGCTTCGCGCTGAAAGAATCCATCGGCGTCGGCAAAGGCACTTGTTCGCTGGCTGACTTTGAACACGCCGACTTGATCATGGTGATCGGACAAAACCCCGCCACCAACCACCCGCGCATGATGGGCGCACTGCACGAAGCGGCTGCGCGCGGCACCAAAGTTATCGCCATCAACCCACTGCGCGAACGCGGCTTCACCAATTTTTCTGACCCCAAAGCCATGGGTGAAATGATCGCCAACACGGGGATGGCTGTCGCGCATCGCATCTACCAAGTGCGCATCGGCGGCGACCTCGCCCTGTTCAAAGGCGTGATGAAACATCTGCTGGCGATGGATGCAGAAGCCAAAGCCAATGCTACAGCCCGTGTTTTAGACGAAGCGTTTATCACCGAACACACCCAAGGTTTTGAGGCGCTGTGCGCAGATTTAGCGGCAGCCTCGTGGGATGCACTGTGCGAGCAATCGGGCATTCTGCAAGCTGACATCTGCGAGCTGGCGGAAATCTACGCCGCCGCACCCGCCGCCATGGCGACTTGGTGTATGGGACTGACACATCACGAAAATGGTGTGCACACCATCCAAACGCTGGTGAACTTACTACTGCTGCGCGGCAATATCGGTCGAAAAGGTGCTGGTGCTGTGCCGGTGCGTGGACACAGCAATGTGCAGGGCGACCGCACCATGGGCGCGACTTCCGTGGTGTCAGATCGTTGGCTGGACAACATGGCCGCCGTCTTCCCGCAAGCGCAATTCAGCCGTACCGCCGGTTTGGATGCAGGGCAAGTTATGCCGCGCCTATTCAAGGGTGAAATGCGCGCTTTCCTCACACTGGGCGGCAACTTCGGCATTGCCGCGCCCGACTCCACCCGCGTCTTGGAAGGCTTGAGCCGCTGCCGCTTCACCCTGCACATAGCCACTAAACTCAACCGCACACACTGCTATCCAGGCGAAGTCGGGCTGTTGCTGCCCACACTCGGCCGCACCGACATCGACTTGCGCCAAGGTGTCGCACAAGTCATCTCTGTTGAGGACTCCATGAGCAATGTGCGCAGCTCGCGCGGCGTGCAAGCACCACTCTCAGACCAAATGATGAGCGAGCCAGCCATCGTCGCTCTACTCGGTGATACATTGGCTCCCCAGAGCGGCATCCCTTGGAAAATCATGGCCGACGATTACAGCGTGATTCGTGACAGCATCGAACGTTGCCAGCACGGCTTAGTCGATGATTTCAGCGATTACAACCGCAAACTCGCTGAGCAGGGGCGCTTCACACTCACCAACACCGCGCGCCTGCGCCAGTGGAAAACGCAAAGCGGCAAAGCAGAATTTCGTGTACACCCCTTGCGCACGCACGGTCCCGTAGAGCGCGCACGTTTGAAACACGGCAATGATGTTTTGACACTGATGACGGTGCGCTCGCACGACCAATTCAACACCACTGTCTACGGACAAGACGACCGTTATCGCGGCGTGTTCGGCGGGCGCAATGTGGTGTTTATGAACGAAAGCGATTTACAAAAACGCGGCTTGCGCGACGGTGATTTAGTCGATTTGCATAGCTGCGGCGACGAAGACGACACACGCACCGTCAAAAATTTCAAAGTCGTGCGCTACAACATTCCCACTGGCTGTGCTGCCGCTTACTTTCCTGAAGCCACACCGCTGCTACAAGCGTCGTCACTCTCCATGTACACACGCACACCACCGTACAAAGAAATTCCGGTGTTGGTGAGTGCGGCGGTTTAATTTACGGCTTCTATGGATGGAATCAAAACCAATCCTCCAACTCCAACTGCTTAATTCGCCCAAACTCTTTTGTATTGTGTGTAACTAAAGTCGCTTTTTGCGCGAGTGCAGTAGCGGCAATAAGTACATCGTAAGCACCAATTGGCTGACCGTTTTTTTCCAAGTTCACACGAATCTGTGCGGCAGCCTGCGCTTCTTTTGCGCCAAAAGACAAAACTTGCGTGGCAGCAATAAAAGTTTGCAGTTGCTGGCGGCGTTTTGTTGGTGCGGTTGATTTAGCGATTCCCACTTCCAACTCATACAGCACAATAGCAGGAATAGCGATGTCGCTGGGAGGATGACTCAGCAGTGTTTCCGATACGCGTCCCATGCCTTTAAAAAAATAGATAAGGGTGTTGGTATCCAGCACCCACATTACAAACTTTCCCGCCGGCTATCGAGCTGCGCTTCACCGCGTATTTCTTCTAAGGAGGGAAAATTCTGCCAACTACCCGCTGTTTCACGCACTGCGTGCGGCCATTCGTCGTGGAGTTTTTCACGGATGACAGCCGCTATCCATTTACTTTTGGACAACTTGCGCGCCTTGGCATCAGCCACCATTTTGGCTTCCAGTCCATCCTCAAGGTAGATTGTTACTTGCCCCATAACCACATCTCAAAATATATGTGCAAGTATATGTATAATTAAAAACAAAGAGCAAATATTCAGGAGCTGATCATTGCTAAGTTATACAATTTCGATACCGTGTTAGCGAGTACACAACTGAACACAGCAGGTGACGCTATGCCCACCACCATAACCATCCACCTAGAACCCGCTATTAAAGATCGCCTAGAACAATTAGCGGAAGCGACACACCGTAGCAAGTCTTATCGGTCTTATGGTTTTCAAGCCTGAGGAGCGCGCCCGTACCAATCTTCAAATCGCACAATATCGTCTTCGCCCAAATACGCGCCGGTTTGCACTTCAATCAACTCCAGCGGAATTTTCCCTGGATTTTCTAACGCGTGAACTGTGCCGAGCGGAATGAAGATCGATTCATTTTCTGCAACTAATTTTTCTTCATCACCCACGGTCACTTTGGCGGTACCAGAAACGATGATCCAATGTTCGGCGCGGTGATGGTGCATTTGCAGAGATAATTTCGCGCCCGGCTGCACACTGATGCGTTTGACTTGGTAGCGATGACCACTGTCGATGGAATCGTACATACCCCAAGGGCGATACACCGCGCGATGCAATTGATGTTCGCTGCGATTCAACTGTTTGAGCTGTGCGACAATTTGTTTCACTTCTTGCACGCGATCACGCGCAGCGACGAGTACGGCATCTTTGGTTTGCACCACTACTGCGTCATCTAAACCAACAGTGGCGACAAGCATATTTTCTGACATCACTAAATTATTGCGGCTATCATGCGCCAACACATCACCCTGTAAGACATTACCATTTTCATCTTTTTTCAACACTTCCCACAGCGAAGAAAATGCGCCGACATCACTCCAACCTGCGTCCAACGGCACAACCACAGCGGCGTTGGTTTTTTCCATCACGGCGTAATCCACGGAATCATCAGGGCAAGCAAAAAATGCAGTTTTTTCAACCCGAATAAAATCCATATCTGCATTTGCACCCAACATTGCAACTTCGCAGGCTTGCAGAATATCGGGACGATATTGTTTCAATTCTTGCAAATAACGACTGGCGCGAAATAAAAATAAACCGCTGTTCCAGTAATACTCACCAGAGGCAACATATTTTTCTGCTGTCGCAAGATTAGGTTTTTCGACAAATTGCGCAACGTTGTAAGCACCGTCACCGGCTGCGTCACCGCGACGGATATAGCCGTAGCCCGTTTCGGGGCTGCGCGCGACGATGCCAAAAGTAACCAACGCACCTGCATCAGCAAATGGAATAGCGTTACGCAAACTGGCGTGAAATGACTCGACATCGCGAATCACATGATCGGCGGCTAATACTAACAACAGAGGATCTTCACCATGCACAGTCGCGTGTAATGCCGCGAGTGCAATGGCAGGTGCGGTGTTGCGCCCCACAGGCTCCAGCAAAATATTGCGATCGAGCATTTCCAACTGACGCAATTGCTCTGCCACTAAAAAACGATGCGCTTCATTGCAAATCACTAACGGCGTTGCGCAATTGATCCCTGCAAGCCGCTGAATGGTGACTTGCAACATCGCAGCCTCACCTTCCAAGCTCAAAAATTGTTTGGGATGCAATTCACGCGACAGCGGCCACAGGCGACTGCCAGTGCCGCCAGCCATGATGATGGGGAGTAATGTCGTCATAAAAAAATCCTTGTTTACAAGCGCAATGCTTTTTTGTGCAATCTTTCTTCAACGCCAACAGACATCACGCTCAGCAAAAATATGCGTAGATAAATCATAGGCTCTGTCACCACTCTAAAAATATACCCTCAAATGGTTCCCAGTTGAGATGCGCTGTCACGATACACTGGAGAGCAATGCGTATCGAAGAGGCACAAAAAAGCCTCCGCGCGGGAGGCTTTTTTTGAAGAGATGGTGGGTCGTGATGGATTCGAACCATCGACCAATTGGTTAAAAGCCAACTGCTCTACCGACTGAGCTAACGACCCTCGAAAGAGGCGCTCATGTTAATGTCTGAGCGCAAAAAAACAAGCATTTTTTACGCTTTTTTCGATGTTTGGTAATGGGTTGGATCCGCAACGCCTGCCTCGTGAAACCCTGCGCGCCGCAGGCGGCAGCTATCGCAAACACCGCAAGCCGCACCGCTGGCATCGGCCTGATAACACGACACAGTTTGCGCGTAATCTACAGCCAAGCGATTACCTGTTTGAATAATGAGCGCCTTGGTCATCTGCAACAGCGGCGCATGAATGGTGATGGTGCGCCCTTCTACGCCCGCCTTGGTGGCGAGATTTGCCAAGTTCTGGAAAGCCTCGATATACGCAGGGCGACAATCAGGATAGCCGGAGTAATCCACGGCATTCACACCGATAAAAATATCGCGCGCATCCAACACTTCCGCCCAGCCGAGCGCAATCGACAAAAATACCGTGTTGCGCGCCGGCACATAAGTAACAGGGATGCCTTCACTGGCATCCGTTGGTACGGCAATGCTTTCATCAGTGAGGGCTGAGCCGCCAATGGTAGAAAGATCCAGCGTGACAACTTTGTGCGTGATAGCGTCGCCTGTGCGCGACACTTTTTCTGCCGCTGCCAACTCCGAACGGTGACGCTGACCGTAATCAAACGCCAAGGTGTAGCAGTCGTAGCCTTGCTCACGCGCCATCGCCAGCACGGTTGCAGAATCCAACCCACCCGACACCAATACGACGGCTTTTTTAGGCGAAGAAGATTCAGCGACCACGCTCGTCACCCCAAATAATTTTATGCAACTGCACTTGCATACGCACAGGCAAATTATCCGCGACGACCCAATCCGCTAAATCGCGATAAGACAACTGACCAAACGAAGGCGAAAATAAAATCTCATTCACCTTTTCTTGCAGTTGGTATTGATCGATTTGCATACGCGCCCATTCATAATCGGCGCGATCACACAACACAAATTTGATTTGATCGTTATGCGTCAACTGCGCGATATTTTCATAGCGATTGCGCGACAACTCGCCCGATGCTGGTGTTTTTAAATCCACCACGCGCGATACACGCGTATCGACTTCATCAATTGGCATCGCGCCGCCTGTTTCCAAAGAAACAGCATAACCGGCATCGCATAACATTGTTAACAAAGGAATGGCATTCGGCTGCGCCAACGGCTCACCACCCGTCACGGTAACAAAACGCGGTTGATATTCAGCTACAGCAGAAAGGATGGCATCCAGCATCATCAACTGCCCGCCTTCAAAAGCGTAAGCAGTATCGCAATACACACAGCGCAGCGGGCAACCCATGAGGCGCACAAAAACGGTTGGCAATCCTACCGTGCGCGTTTCACCTTGCAACGAGAAAAAAATCTCGCTGATGCGCAATGTTTTGTCAGAAGCACTCACAAAAACAATCTAACAATTACATGGACTCAAGATAACTTTTTGCCAAAGGCGCAGACTTTGAATTGCCAGCCGCTACCGCTTTCAACAAAGATTTTGCCTGCTCGGTTTTTCCCTGTTGGCTGTAAATTTTTCCCAAGTTGTAACGCGCATCATCTGCTTTGCTGTGATTGGGGAACCGTTCAATCAGAGAAGAAAATGCTTTAGCAGAGCCATCCATATCGCCTTTGGTTTGATAAATAAATCCCAACCAAAACAAAGAGCTGCCAGCGTAATCACTATTCGGATATTTGTTTGTCACATTCTGAAACGCTGCGCCAGCTTTGTCATATTCTCTGCCTTTCAACAAGTTATACGCTGCATCGTATTCCGCTTGACCATCATTATTGGTAGCAGCACTGCTATTCCCTGCAACACTGGACGCAGCACTTGCGTTATTGCTAGCGGAAGAAGATGAACCGTTCGCCATGCGCTGTTCCATCTCCATCTGCTGCTTGCTGAGGTTTTCAATGGTGTGCTGTTGTTCTTCCAATTGTCCTTGCAAATTGGCAACCTGATCGCGCAACTGTTGCACTTGCAAAAATAATCCGCCACTACCTGTAGCCGCATTATTGTTGGTATCTGTATTGGCTGCGCCTTGCGCTGTGCCATAAGTTTGCGCGCCATCATCAGCAACGCCATTGCCTTCATTCACTTCTACGCGCGGCTGTTGTGTACTGAGATCGACCACTTGCGCTGGCGCTGCCCACACCAAGCTGCCGAATGACAAAAAACTCACCACTACTGCTGCTTTGTTTATTTTGCTCATGGATTTGCCTCCAATAGCTTAAAAATAAAAAGGGCCAGCCTGACGCTGACCCTTTGTTTTGTCAGTTATCACACTGACCACCAAAAAAGTTTGGTGTTTTTTTATTTCACAATTTCTACACGACGATTTTTGCTGTACGCCGATTCGTCGCTGCCTTGCACCGCAGGGCGCTCTTCGCCGAAGCTCACCACTTCCAACTGGCTAGAGCTCACACCGCGCATTGACAAGTAATCTGCAACGGATTTACCACGGCGCTCACCGAGTGCCATGTTGTATTCACGCGTGCCGCGCTCGTCGGTGTTACCTTGCAATACGGCGTGTTGACCAGAGCTTTTCAGCAGTTCGCTGTACGCGTTCAACATTTCTTCTGAAGCAGGCTGGATGTTGGCACTATCAAATTCGAAATACACCACGTTGCCGTATTTATCAGAAACAGAACCCCAATCACCGCTGCCAGAACCAATACCACGCGTGTCAGCGCCATTCAAACCATCTGCGCCGCTGCCATTGGCTGAAGCATCTTTGTCATCGCTGCTTTGTTGGCTAGAGCAGCCAGCAACCAAAATAACAGCAAATACAACACCGAGAATTTTTTGCATAACGGACATAAGTATTTCCTTTGTAACAAGTGATTTAGTGAGTGATTCAGTCATCGACCAAATAGCGGGCGCGATTATAGCATTCTAAACGCTAATGATGCCCGCCTATTTCATATCAAGGCGCGCGATACGGCCCCCATGCTGGCTCGCGCACATCGGAGTTCTGCACAGGAACCGTCACCTGTACGCCACCATCAACCGACACGGTAGACAACACCGAGCGACCACCGCGTTTGGTTGCATACATGATCATGCGTCCGTTCGGTGCAAGAGTGGGTGATTCATCGAGATTGGTCTGCGTCAAAATAGTGATGCGACCTGATTTCACATCTTGTACTGCCGTATGAAACACGCCATCGCGACGATGGATAAATGAAATCAACTTGCCGTCCTGACTCATGCGACCGTGCGCGTTGTAATCACCTTCGTAAGTCACACGCTCGGTTTGACCGCTATTCAAAGACACTTTGTACAACTGCGGTTTACCCCCACGACTGGAAGTGAAAATGATGGCGCTGCCATCGGCTGTCCAACTCGGCTCAGTATCAATGGCGGGATGGTTAGTGATTTGGCGCAACTGGCGACTGGCAATATCCAGCACATAAATATCTGGGTTGCCGCCTTTGGATAAACAAATCGCCAAGCTGCGACCATCCGGTGAAAACGAAGGCGCACCATTCAAACCAGGGAAGCTGGTCAGGCGTTCACGACGGCCAGTCGCCAGTGTTTGCAAATAAATGCCAGGGCGACCACCTTCAAAAGACACATACACAATTTGTTTGCCATCGGGCGACCAATCGGGCGACAACACAGGCTCGGTACTGGTCATCAACACTTGTTCACGCGCGCCGTCTTGATCTGCCATGTACAGTTTGACATTGCCCACTTCACCGCCAACATAAACAATGCGCGTTCGAAACACACCGCGATAACCTGTTAACGCTTCATACACTTGATCGCTGATGTAATGCGCCACATCGCGCAAATTATTCGGACCACCTTGAATGGTTTTGCTGAACATCACTTTCTGACCATTCACATCGCACAAAATAAAATTTGCAGCGAAACCACCATTCCCCAATGGTGATAATTGACCTGTGACTAAATACTCAGCGCCCGTCATACGCCAATCGCGGTACACCACTTCAGATTCCGCGTGCGGAAACGACAACATATTTTGCTTGTCGATTGGTTTGAATTGCCCGCTGCGATACAAATCACTGGACACAATTTCTGCCACTTGATCGCCACTAAATCCTGCACCACTCCACGCAAAAGGAATGACAGCGATAGGCGTGGGATTGCGACCACCTTTATCAATATTGATGGTCAAACGCTGTGCGTTGACTGCGCCGCATGCAAAAAGAAATAAAAAACAGGCAGTAATTTTTTTCATATAAAGTTTCTTCATATCGGCACGGCCTCTTACATAAGAAGATCTTGAGGATCAAATTTGAGATCAAAATCACGGAACATTTTAAGTTCTTCTGGCTTCATTTTGTCGGTTATATCTTTGAAAGTCTCTACTTTTCGCACAGCAGATTCAGCCGCCAAATCAAACGCTCGGTCGCCGCTACTCTGTACGGTGGTAACATTTTCCACCTGCCCCGTACTCGACAATTGAATACGCAACACAACCACCATACCCTGACGCGCATTGGGTGGGCGATTCCAGTTACTTTCTACGCGATCTGCAATCAACCCCACCCATTTGCCCAACTGCTCATCACTTAATTCACCTGTGCGCGTGATGTCTTCGTCATTGAGCATGGCTTGTATTGCCATATCAGCATCTTTACTCACTTTTTCTTTTTGAATTGCTGATTGCGCCGCTTGTTTTTTTGCAGCTTGTTTTGCATCTGGCTTCGGCGGCTCTACTTTTTTTTCTGGCTGTTTTTTAGGCTCTGCTTTAGGTTCAGCTTTTTTCGTTTCTGTCTTTTTAGGTTCAACTTTTTTAGGCTCTGGTTTCGGCGGCTCAGGCTTAACAACAACAGGAGACGGCTTATCCATCGGCTTCACCACGGGCGGTTTTTCCTTGGGTTTTACTACTTCCTGTTTCGGCGGCTCTGGCTTGGGTTGCTCAGGCTGCGGTTTAGTTTTTTCTTGCTTCTGCGTCTGTGTGCGCTGTTGCGGCATAGTGGATTTCGGTGCGTACACCAAAGCTGCTTTCATCATGGCAGGAGGCGCCATGACCTTCTGATCTCGGTGCCACAGCCAACCGACTGTCATAAAAAAAACCAACAGAAGATGGAAACCTAGGCTCAGCCCCAGTGGGCGAATCAGGCCGTCATCGCGCGTATCAGACACGGGGGCTTCTCACTTTTTCACGGGGGCAGATGGCGGCTCCGTCACCAACCCTACATTATCAACACCCACGGCTTGCAGCGCGCCCATCACTTCAACCACGGTGCCGTAATCCACACGCGTATCACCCCACACCAATATCGGTGTTTTCGGTTTATTCGCGCGCACTTTACGCACTTGTTCAGCAATATCAGCCAAAGGCTGCGCTGCTTTTTGATCGGCACCGAGATTGATATAAAACGTTTTGTCTTGCTTCACCGAAACAATCAACGGTTCTTCATCGGTGTCCATCGGCTCCGTGCTGGCTTGCGGCAATTGCACTTCCACACCTTGCATCAGCAGCGGCGCTGTCACCATGAAAACAATCAGCAAAACAAGACAGACATCAATCCACGGAACGACGTTGATTTCTGCTTTTTGCTCGTGTTTTTTGCGCCGTCTCACTCGCCGCCTCCACGCGTAATGGTGTGCGCCTGACGATGCAAGATACTGGAAAACTCTTCCGCAAAAGTTTCGTAGCGTGCGAGCTGGCGATTCAAACGCGCGGTGTAACGGTTGTAGGCGATAACAGCAGGAATTGCAGCAAACAAACCGATACCTGTTGCAAAAAGTGCCTCAGAAATCCCTGGCGCAACCACAGCGAGTGTTGCTTGTTTCATTGCTGCCAAACCGTGAAAAGAATCCATGATCCCCAGCACCGTACCGAACAAACCGATGTACGGGCTAGCAGATGCCACATTCGCCAGAAATGGCAAATGCTTTTCCAAAAACTCTTCTTCGCGCGCCAGTGCAACACGCATGGCGCGCTGCGTGCCTTCCATGACCGCATCCGCTTCAATACCTGGCTGTTTACGCAAACGCGTGAACTCTTTAAATCCTGCGCGAAAAATACTTTCCAAACCATTCACTTCACCATGCTGCGCGCGATCATTGCCTTCACGATATAAACGACTGAGATCGATACCGGACCAAAAAGCGTGCTCAAATTGATGGAAGCTAATTTCAGCATCGCGGTAATCGCGCCAGCGGCGAATAATCATCGCCCAAGAAACTAACGAGCCACCGAGCAATACCAAGATCACCATTTTGATCGGCAGCGCGGCATGCATAAATAATCCGATTAACGACAGCGATTGATTGGCTGCTTCCACGGTAATTCCCCCTCAACAAACGCGCTAACTCAGCGCCAAACTACTTTTTTAAATCAAATGCACTGCTTCAAATCGAGTATTACTGTTTCAAACTTTGCTTGACTTGCTCAAACATCACAGTAGGCATTGCGCAAGGTTTTTGTGTTGCACGATCCACACAGGCTATTCGCACTTCACCGCGACACAGCAGTTCCCCCCCACGAGAAACCAACTGTTCAAATACGATATTGCTGCGCGCCACTTTTAACGGTGTTGCCGTTACGGTCAACTCATCATCCAACTGCGCAGCACCAAGATACTGCACATTGGCGGAATGCACCACAAACATTTTCTCCTTGGAAAAAATAGCGGTTTTGCCATAACCCTGAGCGCGCATGAACTCAGTGCGCGCGCGCTCCATAAACTTCAAATAATTGACATAGTAGACAATGCCGCCGGCATCGGTGTCCTCAATATAGACACGCACAGCGATGGCAAAGTTCACGATTCACTCCGCTGCGGCGCAGGCACACCCAGATGTTCGTACGCCAGCTTAGTCGCCATACGACCGCGCGCAGTGCGAATCAAATAGCCACACTGAATCAAGTACGGCTCCAACACCTCTTCGATGGTGTCGCGCTCTTCACCAATAGCGGTTGCCAAGCTATCAACACCGACGGGGCCGCCATCAAACTTTTCAATAATTGTCGACAGCAAACGGCGATCCATGTTGTCGCAACCCAAGTGATCGACACCCAACATTCGCAACGCAATGTCGGCAATCTCCGCGCTGACACTGCCCTGATTTTTGACATCGGCCACATCGCGCACACGACGCAATAAACGATTGGCGATACGCGGCGTACCGCGCGCGCGCCGCGCGATTTCCACTGCTCCATCGACTGCCATGGTCATGCCGAGCAAATGCGCCGAGCGCGAAACAATGGAAGTCAAATCTTCATGGTTATAAAACTCCAAGTGCTGCACGATGCCAAAGCGATCGCGCAGCGGCGAAGTCAGCAAACCCGCTCTGGTCGTTGCACCCACCAAGGTAAACGGTGGCAAATCCAGTTTGATGGAGCGCGCAGCAGGACCTTCGCCGATCATGATGTCGAGCTGGTAGTCCTCCATCGCGGGATAGAGAATCTCCTCAACCACTGGGCTTAAACGATGAATTTCGTCGATAAACAAGACATCCCCAGGCTCAAGGCTCGTCATCAACGCCGCTAAATCACCCGCTTTTTCTAACACGGGTCCAGAAGTGGTTTTCAGCGCCACACCCATTTCAGCGGCGATGATGTTGGCGAGCGTTGTCTTACCTAAACCTGGGGGACCGAAAATCAGCGTGTGATCTAAAGGTGCGCTGCGTTGACGTGCTGCTTGGATAAAAATTTCCATCTGCTCGCGTACTTGCGGCTGCCCGACATAGTCTGCCAAACGCCGAGGACGAATCGCGCGATCTTGGTGATCTTCACGCTCCTGCGCCGCCGGCGACACCAACTGGCGCGCATCGGGAAACTGGTCTATTTCGATCATCGAATGTATCGCCCCATACACAGAAAACTCGCGCAAAAACTGCCTGTTTTTGCCGCCGCCATGCTATCACAAGCACTGTTGAGACTGCGCCTCATTCCTTGACACTCCCTAGTGCCGCGCCTAGCATGCAGCCTGCTTTTTAACCTCTATTCAGCAGGCTTTTTGTGCTCTCATTTCACCAAGCCGTCGCAGAAGATTTCGCTGCTGTTAACGCGCTCATCATCGAACAACTGCACTCTCGTGTTGCACTGGTAGAAAACATTGGTCACTACATTGTTGACGCTGGCGGCAAGCGCTTGCGTCCGTTGTTAGTGCTGCTCATTACGCGCAGTCTTGCTTACCGAGGCACGCGCCATATCGACATGGCTGCCGTGATTGAATTTATTCACACCGCGACTTTATTGCACGACGATGTGGTTGATGTCTCCGCACTGCGCCGTGGACGCGCCACTGCCAACGCACAATGGGGCAACGCGCCGAGTGTATTAGTCGGTGATTTTTTGTATTCACGCGCGTTTCAAATGCTGGTGCAACTGAGTGATATGCGCATCATGCAAATCATGGCCGACACCACCAACACCATCGCTGAAGGCGAAGTGTTGCAGTTGGTGAATGCGGGCGACATCACCACCAATGAAGAGCGCTATCGCCGCGTCATCGCCAATAAAACCGCGCAATTGTTTGAAGCCGCCGCCCACTGCGCCGCCATTCTTGCAAACGCTGACGAAGATATGCAGCAAGAATTGGCGCAGTACGGTCACCACCTCGGCATGGCGTTTCAATTAGTGGACGATATGCTGGATTACACTGGCAGCAGCGAAGAAATGGGCAAAAATATCGGCGACGATCTCGCCGAAGGCAAACTCACTCTGCCATTAATTTATACACTGCAATTTGGCGCAGCAGATGAAGTAAGCTGCATCCGTGAAGCGATTGCCAACAAAAGCACTGCGCGATTACAAGACATTATCCGCATCGTGCAGAACAACGGCGCATTGCAATACACCGAGCAAGCAGCACTGCGCGAAGTGGAATCCGCTCTGGGATGTTTGCACCGCCTGCCCGCATCGCGCTATCGCGATGAATTAACAGCACTGGCACACTTTGCCGTCAAACGACGCGTTTGATTTAACAATTTCAAAAAGGAGTTTTTTGTGACTGCACCGCATTTAGCACAACGCTTCGCATGCTGGTCTGATTTGCAAGCGCACCAACAACGCCTGCAAGCACAATCGCTCACACAATTGTTTGATAACAATCCTGACCGCACTGCGCAACACACAATCGAAGCGGCTGGTTTGCGTTTGGATTATTCCAAAAATTTTATCGACGGCGCATTAATACATTCTCTGATGCAACTGACGCGCCAAGTCAATTTACCGAATGCCATTACGCAATTATTGTCGGGTGGTATGGTCAACAACACCGAAAAACGCCCCGCTCTGCACACCGCTTTGCGCTCGCCCAAACCCGTCATTGAAGCTGACGCCATCGCGAAGGCTTTCGCCAAAATGGAAGCATTGGTACACGCCGTTCACAGCGGAAAATGGCGCGGTTACAGCAATGAAACTATTACCGATGTCGTCAATATCGGCATTGGTGGCTCTGACCTCGGCCCACAAATGGCAACACATGCACTCAAACCCTTTCACACGGGTCATGTGCGCGTACATTTTGTTTCCAATGTCGATCCTTCTTGTTTGCAAGATTTGTTGCAGCATCTTGCACCATCACGCACTTTATTTATTGTCGCGTCTAAATCATTTACCACGCTGGAAACTTTGCAAAATGCAGAGGCGGCACGACGCTGGCTGCTTGCTTCCGCACCCAATAACAACGCCACTGAACGCCATTTTGTCGCCGTGTCGAGTGCGGTCAAAAAAGCAGCCGATTTTGGCATCAATACTGACAACATTTTGCCAATGTGGGATTGGGTGGGTGGTCGCTACTCTTTATGGTCGGCGATTGGTTTGCCGATTGCGCTCGCTGTCGGTATGGAAAACTTTCGCGCCATATTGTCGGGTGCGCATGCGATGGACGAACATTTTCAGCAGGCGCATCTTGCACACAATATGCCGGTGATGATGGCACTGCTCGGTTTTTGGTATCGCCATTTTTGGCGTGCCAGCACGCACGCGGTCTTGCCTTACGATCACTATTTGCGTTTCTTTCCCGATTATTTGCAACAATTAGATATGGAAAGTAACGGCAAGCATGTGAACCACGTCGGCGAAGATGTGCCATATGAAACAGGCCCTGTGCTGTGGGGATCGGTTGGCACAAACGGTCAACATTCTTTTCATCAGTTATTGCATCAAGGCACGCATTTTATTCCTGCGGATTTTGTACTGACATTACAGCCGCATCACACAGAATGCCGTGAACAGCACCGCCACTTACTGGCGAATGGTTTGGCGCAAAGCCAAGCGTTAATGTGTGGAAAATCGCGCGCGGTTGTCGAAGCAGAATTACAAAAACAAGGTTTAGATTCCGCAGCAATTGCAGAGCTTGCACCACATAAAGTAATTACAGGAAACCGCCCCAGCAATCTCATCACCATCGAACAATTAACGCCATCCACATTAGGTGCGCTCATCGCCTTGTACGAACACAAGGTGTATGTCCAAGGCGTGTTGTGGGATATCAATTCATTTGACCAATGGGGCGTGGAATTGGGCAAGCAATTATCGGGACCAATTTTTGCCGCACTCTCTGGCGACGAAGATGCATCGTTGGATGCCTCAACAAAAGCCACGATTGACCGCTATCATCACCAAAGAAATTCTTCATTTGGTGAATAACCGCACAGTTTGAACGCCAACCACTACACTGAAATTGTTTTGTAAAACACTTAGTGTGTGCTTACGAAAACTCGTCGGAGCGTGCCGTATGAAAGACAAGTTCATCGCCAAAGTCCCAGAGGCTTATATCCCTCACCCACAACTGTCTGCACGCACACAGTGGAGTTGCAGCTTCAATGCCGCCTGCTGGGTGCGCCTACTGCAAGCGCGCCCCTGCAAAATTAGTCTGGTGTTGAAGTACATCGACCAAGACAACATCAGCAAGGAAATCAAAGTTGACACAGCCTCCAGCGAATTAGGTGGCAGTCTGTTGCTCTCTGGTGTGATTACCTTGCACGCGGTGGGCAGAATTGCCGACATGAGCATGCATCTCGAAGTGCCGGATCACTGCCCGCAGTATGTGGTGGATGAATTGTTTGTGCAGAGCACAGATAAGGCAGCCGCAAAAGTGCCTAAGTTAGTTGCGGTTGTTTGACCGCTTTAGGCTTGACCACTGACCGGTTGAGAGTCTTCTTTCCAGATATTCAAAGCCTCGTTGAGTAGCGACTCGGCGAGGCTTTTATTTTCATCCTGCATGTTCAGCAACGAAGCGGGAATGGACTCAAACGCCAAGCCTGTCAAGCGATTGATGCGCTGCAACTCTTCTTTTTCATGTTTTGCACGAAGATGCGCTACCTTGTTGCTCTCGTTCATGGCTACAACTCCTCACTTACCTTATCCATGGATAAGCGAGAAGCGTGCCAACCAGCTATTTCTTGTCAAATCAGAGAGTTACTTGTGTTGACGACTGCGACTTCAGAAAAAATCGCAGTCACTGACAAAAATTGTCCGCGATTTCTGTCAACCGTCGAGCAGTGCTACCAGCTCGTCACGACGGCGCTCCATCAAAACCTGATCGCCACGCGTTTCTACATTCAAACGCACGACTGGCTCGGTATTTGACATCCTCAAATTGAAGCGCCAATCGGCAAATTCCAAGCTCAGACCATCGGTGTTGTCTTCGTGTATTGCATCGCCAATATAGAGATCACGCGCACGCGCAATAGCCGCTTTTGGATCAGCAATTTCACGATTGATTTCACCGCTGACGGGATAAGCACGCATGCGCTCTTCCACCAATTGCGACAACGACTTGCCACTGCTGCACACCAAACCTGCCACAAGCAGCCAAGGAATCATGCCGGAATCGCAGTAGGCAAAATCGCGAAAATAGTGGTGCGCACTCATTTCGCCGCCATATACCGCATCTTCTTTGCGCATGCGCTCCTTGATGAACGCGTGACCGGTTTTGCTCTGCACCGCTCGACCGCCAAACTGCTCGCAAATCGCCAACGTGTTCCAAGTTAAACGCGGGTCGTGAACAATAGCTGCGCCTTTATTACGCGCCAAAAATGCTTCCGCCAATAAACCGACAACATAGTAGCCTTCAATAAAATTGCCTTTTTCATCGAAGAAAAAGCAGCGATCAAAATCGCCGTCCCACGCGATACCCATGTCTGCGCCAGACGTTTTCAATGCTTCTATGGTTGAGCCGCGATTTTCTTCCAGCAATGGATTTGGCACGCCGTTAGGAAAAGTGCCATCGGGTTGATGATGAACTTTGGTCAACTGAAACGGCAGATGTTTTTCCAGCGCGTCCATCACTAAACCTGCACCGCCATTGCCTGCATTAATTACCAACTTCAAAGGCTTCAATACTGCGCGATCAACATAGCCCAACAAATGTTGCACGTAGGCTTCACGCGTGGCTTGCTCTTGATAATTGCCTGCGCGTTGCGGCACCGCAAAATTGCCGCTTTCTGCCAATGCTTGAATATCTTTCAAACCGGTATCGCCACTGATCGGACGCGAGCCTTCGCGCACAAACTTCATGCCATTGTAATCCATTGGATTGTGGCTCGCTGTGACTGCAATACCACCATCCACACCGAGATGAAAAGTCGCGAAGTACACTTCTTCTGTGCCACACAAACCAATGTCGATGACATCCGCACCCTGCTCGCGCAAACCGCGCACTAACGCCGCAGACAATGCAGGGCTAGAGAGGCGAATATCGTGACCAACAACAACACTTTTTGCGCCGAGAAACTGCACAAAAGCACGGCCAATGCGATAAGCAATATCTTCATTGAGTTGATCGGGCACACGACCACGAACATCGTAGGCTTTAAAGCAATTAATTTGGATAGCACTCATTAGCGATGAATCTCAGTTTTTTGGCTGACGATAAATATTTTCGTAGACATAGTTGGTAGCCTCGATAAAACCTTCGACGCTACCGCAGTCATAACGCGTGCCTTTGAAGCGATACGCCAGCACTGCGCCTTCCTGCGCCTGTTGCAATAAGGCATCCGTCAACTGAATTTCGCCACCTTTACCTGGCTGCGTTTTTTCCAAAATATCAAAAATATCTGGCGTCAAAATGTAGCGGCCAATAATCGCCATATTGCTCGGTGCGTCGGCTTGCTTTGGCTTTTCCACCATGTTGGAAACACGGTAAATACCGTCTTTTAATTTTTCACCATCAACAACACCAAACTTTTCAATCTCCGCACCTTCAATTTCTTGAATGGCCACAATGCTGCAACGAAATTGTTTGTACAGTTTCACCATCTGCGCCATCACGCCTGCACCGTTTTCTGGCGGCATGCACAAATCGTCAGACAAAATTACGCCAAACGCTTGATCTCCCACCAAACGACGACCCGTGAGAATGGCGTGCCCTAAACCTTTCATTTCACGCTGACGCGTAAAAGAAAACGACGCGTTATCCATCACATGACGAATGCTTTCCAAATATTTTTCTTTACCTGTGCCTGCAATTTGATGTTCTAGCTCAAAGTTGAGATCAAAGTGATCTTCGATGGCGCGCTTACTGCGACCGGTCACAAAGCAAATGTCATCCAAGCCCGCTTCCAACGCTTCTTCAACGCCGTATTGCACTAGCGGCTTGTTCACCACAGGCAACATCTCTTTCGGCATAGATTTAGTCGCGGGCAAAAAGCGTGTGCCATAACCGGCAACAGGGAACAAACATTTGTTGATCATGAGATGTCCTGCAAAGAAAAAATGGGCTGAAATGGTTTCAAGATTGCGCGTATTTTGCGGTGCGTAAGCATACAGGATTATCGCAGTAAGAAATGCGCGCAACTGCCTGCCACGTAAAGCATTTTTCTACTGTATTGGCTGGACAACCGTATATCTGCCGCTAAACTGACGGACTTTTGCCGACAGGGATCGGGAACTCCAGCATGACCAGACAAAGTGCATTCACTCGCGACGAACTGCTAGCTTGCGGCAACGGCGAATTATTCGGTCCCGGCAACGCGAGGCTTCCCGTTGGCAACATGCTGATGATGGATCGCATCACACACATTTCAGAAACTGGCGGCAATTACGGCAAAGGCGAAATCATTGCCGAATTAGATATACGCCCCGACCTGTGGTTTTTTGACTGTCACTTTATTTCTGATCCTGTGATGCCCGGCTGCCTCGGTCTGGATGCCATGTGGCAACTGGTTGGCTTTTATTTAGGCTGGAAAGGCAATCCGGGGCGCGGACGCGCACTGGGCTCAGGCGAAGTGAAGTTCACTGGGCAAGTGCTGCCCTCCGCCAAAAAAGTCTCGTACCACATCCACTTGAGCCGCGTTATCGAGCGCAAACTCATCATGGGTATTGCCGATGGCATCATGTCTGTCGATGGTAAAGAGATTTATCACACCAAAGATTTGAAAGTGGGACTGTTTACCTCCACCGATAATTTCTAAAGCAAAGACTGTTTTGCGATAGCCTATAATGGCAAGCAACGATTGAATAATGAGGTTTAACGCATGAGACGAGTCGTCGTCACCGGCATGGGTATCACGTCTTGCCTGGGCAGCAACGCCGCCGATGTCACCCATTCTCTGCGCGAAGGTCTATCCGGCATTCGGCTCAATGAAACCTATCGCGATATGGGTTTTCGCAGCCATGTTTCTGGTTCCGTGCGACTGAACCTGAACGAACTGATCGACCGCAAAATCCTGCGTTTTATGGGTGACGCTGCTGCATTTGCCTATCTCTCTATGCAACAAGCCATTGAAGATGCCGGCTTAAAGCTCGAGCAAGTCTCCAATCCTCGCACCGGTTTGATCATGGGTTCCGGCGGCGCATCTTCCTCGAACCAAGTGGAAGCGGCAGACATCATGCGCGAGAAAGGCATCAAGCGCGTCGGCCCTTATCGCGTCACACAAACCATGGGCTCAACGGTTTCTGCTTGCTTAGCAACACCTTTCCAAATCAAAGGCGTGAACTATTCCATTTCCTCTGCCTGTGCCACTATCGCGCACTGCATCGGCAATGCGATGGAGCTGATTCAAC
>CAYOEO010000014.1:0-44016 GCA_964403125.1 uncultured Pseudomonadales bacterium
CAAGAGCGGATGCTTTAGCAGTAACCCGCCAAACACCCAAAACTCGGCTCAATACACAACTTACACAAAATGAATTGTCAGGTAATGTATTGATTCTACTGCTATCAATACAAGTACCCACACGCATTGTCTGATACCTTGTTAACCAACTCGCCTGAGGCTCGCTCAGTGCGGACGCGCATTATAGGCAACTCAATTCGCGTTGCAACTACAATCTGAAAAAATTTTAGAATTATTGCCACACCAACAAATAAAACTGTTTTTTTCCACGGCGCAGTAAATGGTATTTGCCATAAATAGCGGTTTGCGCGCTCAATTGTACGGAGATATCAGCCATTTTCTCGCCATTCACCAATACCGCGCCTTCCTGCACAAACTTACGCGCCTGCCCAATGGTGACTTCGCCGCGCGGTGTAACAGCCAATCCCGTTTCGACCAAGACATCCACCAACGCGCGTGCGCCACCGGAAACGACTAACGAAGGCAAACCATCTTGCGCCAGTTGCGCAAAATCGCCTTCCGCCAACTGACTGGTGTCACCAGAAAACAGCGCATGACTGATACGCTCAGCCGCCTGCATGCCTTCTGCGCCGTGAACCAAAGTGGTTACCTCACGCGCCAAAATACCCTGAGCAGAACGCCGCCCTTGCGCCTCTGCGTCAGCGCGCTCAATCTCTTCGATAGCTGCAATATCCAGAAAAGTGAAATAGCGCAGGAAACTGTACACATCGACATCTGCGGTATTCATCCAGAATTGATAGAAAGCATAGGGCGATGTTCTGGATGCATCCAACCACACCGTGCCGCTTTCTGTTTTGCCGAACTTGGTGCCGTCGGCTTTGGTAACCAAGGGCAGCGTCAGGCCATATGCCTGTTGACGATACAGACGGCGCGTCAAATCTATACCGCCAGTGATATTGCCCCACTGATCCGAGCCACCGATTTGCACCGTGCACTCCATCCTTTTATAGAGCTCGGCAAAATCCATCGACTGCAACAACATATAGCTGAATTCGGTAAAGGAAATACCTTCACCTTCGCGCTCGATGCGCTGGCGCACCGACTCCTTGTTAATCATGGCATTGACAGAAAAATGCTTGCCCGTGTCGCGCAGAAAATCGAGCACGCTCAAATTCGCCGTCCAATCGTAGTTATTGACCACCTGTGCCGCGCAATCGCCGTCAAAATCAACAAAGCGAGAGACTTGCGCGCGAATCTTATCCGCCCAGCCAGCCACAATGTCGGGCGTGTTGAGTTTGCGTTCTTCTGACTTGAAGCTGGGGTCTCCAATCATACCTGTGGCTCCGCCCACTAACGCCACCGGCTTATGCCCTGCCAACTGAAAGCGGCGCAGCGCCAATAAAGGCACAAGGCTGCCGATGTGTAAGCTGTCTGCCGTGGGGTCAAAGCCACAGTAGACCGTGCGGCTACCTGTCACCAGATGATCCACCAGCGCATCACCACCAGCAATTTGGTTAACCAATCCTCGGCTTTGTAGCTCCGAAATCAGATCTTTCACACACACCACTTGAACCCTCTACGCCTATTCAACAAAGGCGCACACGTTACCGAAATGCCTCATAAATACCAAGGCGACAATACCGTCAATCTGATTACCCGACCATAATCGTGGGTTGCCATGACCAGCAAGGCATGCCTACAATCGACCACTTTGTCCCACTATAGCCACACTAAAACTATGTTATTTAAAGAAAATCACAACACCGGCAGCGTCTGGACACACTACTTTCCTCGCCATCATTTGGTAGCTGCCTGCAGTATTTCACTTCTCATTATTGTTGCGTTGGTCATTCTTCCTGACAGCGTTGTTGCGTATCGCGCGCACGAAGGCTTGCTGCCAGAAATTGCAAAGCCTACTACTGCGGAAACAGAAATTTCTAACACCCCTGTATCAGAAGAAGTAAGCACTGCACCCATTATTGAAACCGATCCTTGGTTGCATTTAACCGTGCGCAAAGGCGACACCTTGTCAAGTCTGTTACAAAAAGCCGGCTTGTCTTTGAGCGACATTCACGACATCACCAACAGCAGCAAAGATGCACAGAAATTAACCTCTTTGGGCTTGGACGATCAAATCGATGTATTGATGAAAGACGGCAAAGCACAAGAGCTGCGCCTGCATCGCAATAAATTAGAAAGTGTATCCGTCACTCGCGTTGGCGATACTTATGAGAGCAAACAAGTGACTCTCGTGCCAGAAGTGCGTTACAGCTATGCGCATGGCGTTATCGACAGCTCGTTATTTATGGCCGGACAAAAAGCTGGCTTGAATGACAAAATGACATTAAAGCTCGCTGACATTTTTGCCTACGACATTGACTTCCTGCAGGACATTCAAGAAGGCGATAGTTTTTCTGTCATGTATGAAGACTTGTACTTAGATGGAAAATCTATCGGTCACGGCAATATTGTTGCTGCAGAGTTTACCAACCAAGGTAAAACTTATCGCGCAGTTCAATACACCAACAAAAACGGCTCCACCAGTTATTACACGCTCGATGGCAACATCATGCGCAAACAGTTTTTGCGCACACCCATCGACTTTGCGCGCGTATCTTCATACTTCAGCACCAACCGTTACCACCCCATTCTGCATAAAATTCGCGCGCACAAAGGCATTGATTACGCGGCGCCTATCGGCACGCCTATCAAAGCAGCGGGCGATGGAAAAGTAGTTTTTGCCGGTGTTCGCAACGGTTATGGCAACGTGGTCATGATTCAACACGGCGGCGTTTATGCAACTTTGTACGGGCACATGAGCAAAATCAGCGTTAAAAATGGTCAGCGCGTGAGCCAAGGACAAGTCATTGGCGCGGTGGGTCAAACAGGCTTAGCAACAGGTCCTCACTTGCATTATGAGTTCCATGTCAACGGCACAGCGGTAAATCCATTGGCTAACATGAACGTCGCCATGGCAGAACCATTATCAAAAGCAGAAAAAGTAGATTTCAATAAAAAGACATCTTCTGTGATGGCAGAAATGAAACAGTTAGCGAACACTGCTGCTCATCCATCACAAAATTTAGCCATGAATAAATCGGGCGCTATTCGTCAGTGAGCCAAACATCAACCGACCTCTATATCGGTTTGATGTCTGGCACCAGTTTGGATGCCATTGACGTTGCTCTGGTCGATCTGACCAACGAAAAATCACCACACTTACTACACGCAGAAAATTGGGAAATCCCCGATTCTCTGCGCGTTCGTATTGCAGCCCTGTGTCAACCCGCCGACGACGAAATCAATCGCATGGGCGCGTTGGATGTAGAGCTCGGTGGATTATTTGCCAGCGCCGCGCTCAGCGTTTTACAAAAAATCGGCGTAAAAAATACACAAGTACGTGCGATCGGCAGTCACGGGCAAACGGTGCGCCATCATCCTTATCACGCATCGCCTTTTAGTTTGCAAATTGGTGACCCCAACACCATTGCATTTCGCACTGGCATCACCACAGTGGCTGATTTTCGTCGCATGGATATTGCGGCAGGTGGTCAAGGCGCGCCATTAGTCCCTGCTTTTCATAATGCGGTTTTGCGCACCGAAAAAGAAAATCGCGTCATCGTAAATATCGGCGGCATGGCAAATATCACGCTGCTTGCACAAAACTTTTCTGTCAGCGGATTTGATACCGGCCCTGGCAATGTTTTGATGGATAGTTGGATACAAAAGCATCGAGGACACACACACGATGTCGAAGGTAGCTGGGCACGATCCGGTCAATGCGACGAGGCGCTACTCCAGCGATTACTCGCTCATCCCTATTTTTCTTTACCCGCCCCCAAAAGTACGGGGCGTGAAATGTTTCACCTCGCTTGGCTGGAAGCGCAGCTTGCTGAGTGTGATTCCATCAAAACAAAAGATGTGCAACGAACCCTGCTGGAATTGACGGCGCGCAGTATTGCTCTTGCCATCCAACAACAGCCGATTGCGATAGACCGCGTGTTGCTTTGTGGCGGCGGTAGCCACAATACTTATCTGCACGAGCGCATCGCCGCTCTGTTGCCGCAAGCACAGGTCGGCAGCACCACAGATTTTGGTGTATCGGCAGACTGGTTGGAGGCGATGGCGTTTGCTTGGCTGGCAAAGCAAAGGCTAGAACGCAAAGCGGGCAATGCACCAGCCGTTACCGGAGCCAGCCTCCCCTGTATTTTAGGCGGCGTTTACCAGCCGTAATTAGGCTGGAACAGAGACAGAAGAATCAGATAGAAAAAGACGAGCCACAACCGCAGGTGGTCTGCGCGTTTGGATTGCGAATCACAAATTTCGACCCCTGCAACCCTTCTTCGTAATCCACTTGCGCGCCGGCCAAATACTGATAGCTCAGCGGATCGACCAACACGGTAATGCCGTCTTTCTCGATGAAGGCATCATCCTCGGCGGCAATTTCATCGAAAGTGAAGCCGTACTGGAAGCCGGAACAGCCGCCGCCCGTCACGAACACGCGCAGCTTCAAATCGGGATTCGCTTCTTCGTCCACTAGGCGGCGCACTTTGTTGGCGGCGCTGGCGGTGACGCTGATTTCTTCTGCGGCTAATGCTTCTGCACTCATGGTTTACTCCTCGGCATGTTCCTGATTATGGGGTCAACCCTTAGGGAATCAACGCCAGATTTTCCAAGCCCGTCTGCTCTGGCAGACCATGCATAATGTTCATGATTTGCACGCCCTGACCGGACGCGCCTTTGGTCAGATTATCTATCACCGCCATGATGACGGCGCGCTTGCGACCCTGCGGCTTGACCACCGCAATGCGGCAAGTGTTGGCACCTTTCACCGTGCGCGTTTCAGGGTGCGAACCGGCAGGCAGTACATCGACAAAATACTCGTTGGCATAACGCTTTTCATAAAGCTGCTGTAGATCGACAGAATCGTCGAGCAAATCCGCGTAAATCGTGGCGTGCATACCGCGCACCATCGGTACCAAGTGTGGCACGAATGTCAGTTCGAACGGAGTCTCATCGGGCTTTTGCAGCGCACGAATACCCTGCTCAATTTCCGGCAAATGACGGTGACCGCCACTGGCATAGGCTTTGAAGCTGCCGCTGATTTCAGAGAACAGCATATCGACCTTCGCCTGCCGCCCTGCACCCGACACGCCTGACACCGCATTGGCAATCAAGCTGCTCGGCTGTACCAGTTTGACCTCCAGCAACGGCAATAATCCCAATTGAATAACGGTAGGATAGCAGCCTGCACAGGCCACCAAACGCGCTTGGCGGATCGCCTCACGATTGACCTCAGCCAAACCGTACACCGCTTCTTGCACCAGCTCAGGACAGGCGTGTTTTTGACCGTACCATTTTTCCCACACGGCGATATCACGGATACGAAAATCTGCAGACAGATCAATCACCCTCGTGCCGGTTTTCATCAGCTCCGCCATCATGGATTGCGCCACGCCGTGTGGGGTCGCAAAAAACACCACATCGCAAGCACCGAGCCGCGCAACATCCGGCGCGGAAAACGCCAAGTCGAAGCGGCCGCGCAAATTGGGAAACAACTGCGACACCGGCATACCGGCTTCACCGCGCGAAGTAATCACCTGCACATCCGCCTGTGGGTGCTGCGCCAACAAACGCAACAACTCGACACCGGTATAACCCGTGCCGCCAACAATCCCAACCTTGATCACACGAACACCTGCATTTCACTTGAATCCGGTATCATTTTAGCGGTTCCCACTTCAGGTTGCAGAAATATCATGCTGTTCTTGTGGCTGAAAGCCTTTCATTTGATGGCAGTAATCAGTTGGTTTGCAGGCTTGTTTTATCTGCCGCGTTTGTTTGTTTATCACGCGATGAGCGACGATGCGATCAGCTGTGAACGCTTCAAAATCATGGAACGCAAACTGTATCGCGGCATCATGACACCCGCCGCCGTTGCCACGCTGGTTTTTGGGTTGTGGATGCTGCACCTCAACAGCGCGTTGCTCGCAATGGGCTGGATAAAAGCCAAGCTAATTTTGGTCGCATTGCTCATCATTTATCACGGATTTTGCGGATATTTTGTGCACCGATTTGCCAGCGACAACAACACGCGCAGCCATGTATTTTTTAGGGTATTTAACGAGCTGCCGGTACTCGCGTTGATCGCCATCATCCTACTCGCTGTCTTGAAGCCTTTTTGACCCCAGAGCCCTTCGGTTGTGCGGCGCTTGTGCCTATAATTGCGCGCTTTTTTCTTTGAGGGTAATCCCGTGCAAATCCAACAAGCTTCCCGTGAACAATTGGAAAACTGGCGCAAGGAACTGCGTGCGCAGTATGCCGATTATCAACAACGCAAGCTGTCACTGGATTTGACGCGCGGCAAACCTTCTGCCGAGCAGTTGGCTCTGTCTGATGCACTGGACGGCAACTTGCACGGCAACTACACGCTCGACAATACCGACCTGCGCAACTACGGCGGCTTGGAGGGCTTACCTTCAGCGCGCAAATTGGGCGCAGCATTACTCGGCCTCGATGCCAGCGAAGTAATCGCCGGCGGCAACAGCAGCCTCACCATGATGTACCAAGCCATGCAGTACGCGTGGATGTTGGGCCCCGACGGTAAAAGCGCGTGGCGCAATGAGCCCTCGGTAAAATTTTTGTGCCCATCTCCGGGCTACGATCGCCATTTCGCTATTTGCGAACAGCTCGGCATCGAAATGATTGCTGTGCGCTTAACGGATAACGGCCCTGATATGGAGCAAGTGGAAGCGCTGATCAAAGCGGATGCCGCCATCAAAGGCATGTGGTGCGTACCCAAATACAGCAACCCCACCGGTTGTGTTTACAGCGCAGAAACAGTCGATCGTATCGCCGCACTTGGCAAAATTGCCTCACCGAATTTCCGTGTGTTCTGGGATAACGCCTATGTGGTGCACGATTTAATCGATAACGCACCCGCGCTCGCCAACATCATGGAGCGCTGCCGCGCGCACGGCACGGAACACAGCGTGCTGCAATTCACTTCCACATCTAAAATCACACACGCCGGTGCTGGCGTGGCGTTCATGGGTGCGTCGAAAGAAAACCTCGCTGTGTTTTGCAAACAGCTCGGTATTTGCACCATCGGCCCCGACAAAATCAATCAAGCGCGCCACCTCGCTTTTTTACCGGATACCACCGCCGTCAACCATCACATGCAAAAACACGCAGCGATTTTGAAACCGCGTTTTGATTGTGTGCTGCAATATTTGCAGAACGCATTTGCCAATAGCGACTTAGGCGAATGGACAGCGCCAGTCGGCGGTTATTTTGTGTCCTTCAACACACGCGCCGGGCTTGCAACTACCGTGGTCAAACTCGCCGCAGAAGCCGGTGTAAAACTCACACCCGCTGGCGCGACTTTTCCTTACGGCAAAGATCCTGACAACAAAAATATCCGCCTCGCACCCAGCTTCCCGAAATTGGAAGAAGTGGATTTGTGCATGGCGATTTTTACCACTTGTGTGAAGCTGGCATCGGTGGAGCAGGCGTTAGCGAACTAACTCACCAGCAACAACCAGACATAAAAAATCCACCGTTCGGTGGATTTTTTATTTGTGCAGCATGCATTTAAAAAGTGGTGGGCCCAGTAGGACTTGAACCTACGACCAATCGATTATGAGTCGACTGCTCTGACCAACTGAGCTATAGGCCCCGTAACTTTTTGGTTTATTCGTCGAGGAAGCCGCGCAAGTGATCGGAGCGCGTGGGGTGGCGCAGTTTGCGTAACGCTTTGGCTTCGATTTGACGAATGCGTTCACGCGTCACATCAAACTGCTTACCCACTTCTTCCAGCGTGTGATCAGTATTCATGTCGATACCGAAACGCATGCGCAATACTTTTGCTTCGCGCGCTGTGAGACTAGACAACACTTCGCGCGTAGCTTCGCTCAAGCCTTCAGTGGTTGCCGCTTCAACTGGCGATTGAATCGTCGTGTCTTCAATGAAATCGCCCAAATGCGAATCTTCATCGTCGCCTACAGGGGTTTCCATGGAGATCGGTTCTTTAGCAATTTTTAACACTTTACGCACTTTGTCTTCTGGCATTTCCATACGCACGCCCAATTCTTCCGGCGTGGGTTCGCGCCCCATTTCTTGCAACATTTGACGCGAAATACGATTCAATTTGTTGATGGTTTCGATCATGTGCACCGGAATACGAATGGTGCGCGCCTGATCGGCAATCGAGCGCGTAATCGCCTGACGAATCCACCAAGTCGCATAAGTAGAGAATTTGTAACCGCGACGGTATTCAAACTTATCGACCGCTTTCATCAAGCCGATGTTACCTTCCTGAATCAAATCAAGAAATTGCAATCCACGATTGGTGTATTTTTTGGCAATCGAAATAACCAGACGCAAGTTGGCTTCCACCATTTCGCGTTTGGCACGACGCATACGCGCTTCGCCAAGTGAAAGACGACGATTGATTTCTTTCAAAGTGGCCAATGGCATATCCATACGCACTTCGATCTGCGCCAACTTTCTCTGGCTGCGTTGTACATCGGCTTTGATACCTTCCAAGCGATCTGTAATGGCCTGATTTTTCTTCAAGCGCTGTTGCGCAGATAACCACTTCTCATTGATTTCATTGCCAGGAAAAACCTCGATAAAATGCTTGCGATCCATGCCACCGCGACGCACACACAGCGTCATGATGGCGCGTTCTTCTGCGCGAATCTGCGTCAGCACATCGCGTGATTTTTTCAAAATCGGATCAAATTGACGCGGTGTTAATTTGAAAAATTTAAACACTTCTGCCAGCACATCCATTTCTTTGCCAGCTTGCTTGCTATCACGACCATGCTTATTCAAAGCTTTTTGTGCTTTATCAAATTGTTTTTTTAACTCGCCAAAGCGAATTTTAGCTTCTTCTGGATCCGGTCCTGTATCGACTTCAGTGTCATCATCACTGCTGTCATCTTCATCTTCATCATCTTTGCCATTAGCTTTTGCGCCTTTCGCGTTTGGCTCCGGCATTTCGTCATCGTTATTGTTAGCGGCTCCAGGAGCAACCGGCATGGTCTCCATGGGATCTAAATAACCGCTAATAATTTCACTGAGTTTGCGCTCTTCTGTTGCTACCAGCGCGTACTCTCCCAAAATAGCTTCAACCGAACCAGGCACAAAAGACAGCGCCGCCATCATTTCGCGAATGCCTTCTTCAATGCGCTTTGCGATAACAATTTCGCCTTCGCGCGTCAGCAATTCCACCGTGCCCATTTCGCGCATATACATACGCACAGGGTCAGTAGTGCGACCTACTTCACTTTCTACTGCCGCCAATGCTGCCGCCGCTTCTGCCGCTGCCGCTTCATCAATCGCCGCTTCACCGTCTGCCATCAACAGGGCTTCTGCATCCGGCACATTTTCAAAAACACGGATACCCATGTCGTTGAGATTGTGGATGATTTCTTCAATCTGATCTTGATCCGAAATATCTTCCGGCAAGTGATCGTTAATCTCGGCGTAAGTCAGATAGCCCTGTTCTCGGCCGCGGGCAATCAGGTCTTTCAAGCGGGATTGTTGCTGTTTGACGATCTCGGACATTGAGGCGATCCAGTCTGTGTTTTCAAGGCGTTAAAGGGCGCGGATTATACCGGATGGTGGGGACATATCTCTAGATTACAAGGCGAGATTGCGCGCGATGCCTCCGGCTCACGCGCTGTGCTTTTCGCGCAGCAGACGCTGTAAATCGTGTTTTTCCAGCTCGGTCAGCTCGCGGGTGCGAGATTGCTCGATCAAGCGTTGCAGCGGATCTTCTTTTTCGATGCTAGTCAGCAGCCGCGCCAACGCATCTTGCAACTGCTCCGCTGCCTGCAATTCGCTATCGACCAATTTTTCGCGATTCGCCAATTCGTACAAACGCGCGCCGCTCTCGCCGCCGTACTGCCCGTGCCACAACCCCAATAAACGACTGCGGCTGGCGTGTGGATGCTCCTGCAGTAAGTTCAGCAGGCGCAGCAAAATTAGCAGTTCGCCACTCGGTTCACCCTGTTGTAAGCGCGGCAGCACCGGCAGCATTTGCTGATGCAGATGCGGGTAGTGCAGCAGCAGATGCAGAATCGACTCCGGCAGGCTAAGTGCAATGCGTCGCGTATTGGCGACTTTCGGTGCGTTTTTTGGCTGACCGGCAACGCGTTCATTTTGCGCCGACGCAGCGGGTGGAACACTCGTCGCACCCTGCTCCAGCACGCTGACGCGCTCCCCAACCAAGCGCTGTAAGTAAGTGATATCTAACTGGGTACGCAGCGATAAATCGACAAACATCTGCTGGCGAAACGGACCATCCGGCAGGCGTTGCAACTGCGGTGCCACGCGGCTTGCCAGCGCAGCGCGCCCTTCGGCGGAGTCCAATTGCAGCCCGATACTGGCTTGTTCAAATAGGTATTCCGACAGCGGCAGCGCTTTTTCCAACAGCGCGGTGAAGGCATCCACGCCACTGCGACGCACATAACTGTCGGGGTCATCGCCATCACCCAGAAACAGAAAACGCACTTGGCGCTGGTCGCGCAAGGCGGGCAGCGAGACATCCAGCGCCCGCACCGCAGCACGACGACCCGCTTCATCGCCATCAAAACAAAACACCACTTCGTTGGCGTAGCGAAAGGCTTTTTCCAAGTGCGCTGTCCCTGCTGCCGTACCCAGCGTAGCGACTGCTCCGACCAGCCCGAACTGCGCCAGCGCCACCACATCCATATAGCCTTCAACCGCCACGAGGCGCGACAAAGTACTCTTGCTGCGACTGGCTTCGTGCAGCCCATACAGTTCACGCCCTTTAGAAAACACCGGTGTTTCCGGCGAGTTCAGGTACTTGGGCTTTTCATCGGTCAGCACGCGGCCGCCAAAAGCAATCACGCGACCGCGCAAGTCGCGAATAGGGAACATCACGCGATCGCGAAAACGGTCGTAGCGTTTGCCGGTATCGTCGCGATCAACCAACATGCCGCTCTCCAACAGCAGCGACTCCTGCCAACCCGCATTCAACAAATGCAGCATGAGATTGTCCCAACCTGCGGGCGCGTAGCCAATGCCGTACTGCTGTATCACCGCCTCGCTCAGGCCGCGCTGCTGCAAATACGCGCGCGCTTTGCCCGCTTGCGGGTGCTGCTGCAACTGCCGCTGAAAATACACCGCCGCCTGTTCCAGCAAGGCACACAAATCCTGCTGCACACGCTGGCTTTTCTGCTCCTGCTCGGACAACTGCTCGCGCGGCACTTCCACGCCTTGCAGTTGCGCCAAGCTCTCCACGGCGCGCGGGAAATCCAGATTCTCAAACGCCATCAGAAAGCCGATGGCATTGCCGCTCGCGCCGCAGCCGAAGCAGTGGTAGAACTGTTTTTCTTGATTGACGCTAAAAGAAGGGGTTTTTTCGTCGTGAAACGGGCAGCAGGCCATGTAGTTGCGCCCGCTTTTTTTCAGCCGCACGCGGCGATCAATCACCTCGACGATGTCGGCGCGATCGAGCAAATCATCAATGAAGGATTGGGGAATCAGACCGGCCATACCGCTAGTGTTTACATCCTTTCGCAAGATTTTCCATGATACTGCAAACACAAAAAACCACGCATGAAACTCACGCGTGGTTTTTCAAAGAGTGCTGAAATGCCCAGCGAAACCGGGCAGAGCAATCAATACAGGCGTTGCTGACGGCGGTTTTCGCGAGACAGCTTTTTCAGGTGACGCTTTACCGCAGCAGCGGCTTTACGCTTGCGCACTGAAGTGGGCTTCTCATAGAACTCGCGGCGGCGGACTTCCGCCAATACACCCGCTTTTTCGCAAGAGCGCTTGAAGCGGCGCAGTGCAACATCAAATGGCTCGTTTTCTTTCAAACGTACTGAAGGCATGTGTTCTTCCGGTAGTAATTAACGACCCGCTCTTGGCGGGGGCGCAGATTTTAGCCGCATGAAGGCGGCGCTGTAAACCCGTAAACGGCTCTCTGCTCACACTTCTGGCGCGATTTCGTAGCTGTGCGTGACCGTGGCGCCAGCTCGGCTGAACATCAATGAAGCCGAACAGTATTTCTCCGCCGACAAATCCACCGCGCGTTTGACCTGCGCGTCCTTCAACTGCTTGCCGCTGACAACGAAATGGATGTGGATGCGTGTGAACACCGCAGGAATCTCGTCAGCGCGCTCAGCCTCCAGCTGCGCGACACAGTTCGTTACCGCTTGACGCGACTTCTGCAAGATGCTGACCACATCAAACGAGGCGCAGCCGCCCATCCCCATCAGTAACATTTCCATCGGGCGCGGTCCTAAATTGCGACCACCGTGATCTGGCGGACCGTCCATCAGTACGCAGTGCCCACTGCTTGATTCGGCGAGGAACATCGCCTCACCCACCCATCTCACTGTCGATTTCATCGTTGCTAATCACTCAAGGTTTTGTTTTCATGCCCATTATCACAAACCCCCTGCTACAAAGCACGGCGTACATAAAAAGAAAAAGGAGATGTCGCTTTGGTTTCAGTTTCACTCACACCCAAAATTCACAATGTCGATGCATTTCTTGAGCACTGCCATCGCCGTCGCTATCCCGCCAAAAGCACCATCATTTATGCGGGCGATACCAGCGACGCGCTGTACTACATAATCAGCGGCTCGGTCACGGTTTTGATTGAAGACGCAGATGGCAGAGAAATGATTGTCGCCTACCTCAATGCTGGCGATTTTTTTGGCGAGATGGGTTTATTCGATGATGAAAATAATCCGCGCAGCGCGTGGGTGCGCGCCAAAAATGTTTGCGAAGTGGGCGAGATCAGTTACACCAAGTTTCACGAAATCAGCGACCATCATCCAGAAATTTTGCTGGCGATGGGCAAACAATTAGCGCACCGCTTGCGCTCTACCACACGCAAAGTCGGCGACTTGGCATTTATGGATGTCACTGGCCGCGTCGCGCGCACGCTGTTGGATTTGTGCAAAGAGCCGGATGCGGTCACGCACCCGAAAGGCATGCAAATTCGTATCACGCGCCAAGAAATCGGACGCATTGTCGGCTGCTCGCGTGAGATGGTTGGCCGCGTACTCAAAACACTAGAAGAACAAAATTTGATTAGCACGAAAGGCAAAACCATGGTGGTGCACGACGCGCGTTGAACCGCGCATCTCAATAATTAACCGCGATACCCCTGCGGATTATTTGACTGCCAGCGCCAGCTATCCGCCAACATCGTTTCAAGATTTTTCTCTGCCACCCACTGCAATTCTTCACGCGCACGGCGGGCATCTGCCCAACACTCTGCGACATCGCCATCGCGGCGCGGCATGATGCGATACGGCACGGGTTTACCGCTAATACGCTCAAAAATTTTCACCATATCCAACACGCTGTAGCCCTGCCCCGTGCCTAAGTTGTACGCGCGGCAAAACGATTGCGCTTCTGGTTTTGATAACAATAAACACAACGCTGCGAGATGCCCCGCCACTAAATCTTCCACATGAATATAGTCGCGCACGCCCGTGCCATCAGGTGTTGCGTAGTCATCACCAAACACGGGCAACTCAGTGCGCACACCAGCAGCAACCTGTGCGATATACGGCAATAAATTATTCGGAATACCCGCAGGGTCTTCACCAATCAATCCACTTTCATGCGCGCCGACAGGATTGAAGTAGCGCAACAACGCCACTTGCCACGCCGCCGTTGCACACACATCGCGCAAAATTTGTTCTGTGATTTGTTTCGTTTGACCGTAAGGATTGCATGCACCGAGTAGTGAATCTTCATTCACAGGCATTGAATTTTTTGCGTTATACACAGTAGCAGAAGAACTAAAAATTAACCGATGCACACCGTGCGCTTGCATCGCCTGCAACAGTACTAGCGTGCCATTGATATTGTTCTCGTAATAATGAAGTGGCTCGCTACACGATTCGCCTACTGCTTTTAATCCGGCAAAATGCATCACCGCGCTAATCGCGTGTTGACTAAAAATTTGACCAAGCAATGCGCGATCGCGCATATCACCGCGAAAACTCACCAATGTTTTGCCGGTAATTTTTTCGACGCGTTCTAACGCTTTGGGGTGGCTGTTGCAAAAGTTATCCACCACCACCACGGTGTAGCCTGCATTCAGCAGTGCCACGCAGGCATGACTGCCAATATAGCCCGCGCCACCTGTTACTAAAATAGCTTCACTCATGCATCACTGCTCTTTGTTATCGCGTTGCATTATCGAAGTTTTTACAAGGATTTACACCCGTTTGACTTCCCATCTCGCTCGTTGTTTTATGCTCGACAAACACTCAAGGAGTGCGCTATGAAAAAAATTCTCTACTTCGCATTAGCAATTAGCCTAATCACACTCTCTGCCGCTTGTACCAACCATCGCTCGGAAGACAGCTACGCGCGCTACGAAGCCAATCAAACCATGAACGTGGAATACGGCACGGTGCGTGAGATGCGCCGCGTCAATCTGCGCGGCTACAGCAACGGTGTGGGCGCACTGACAGGCTCTGTCATTGGCGGCGTGGCGGGCAATGCCGTGTCTGGGCGCTGGGATAAAGGCTTTGGCACGATGATTGGCATTCTGGTCGGCAGCTTGGCGGGCAGCGCAACACAGCAAGGCATGACAGCCGCCGATGGCTGGGAGTTGATCATCCAACTCGATAGCGGGCGCACTGTTGCGATTGCTGTACCAAACTCTGAGCAAGGGTTCAGCATTGGTCAGCGCGTTCGATTGATGGATAGCCCGCGCGGAAGCCGAGTTGTGCCATCCAATGAAGGCTACGCACAACCGCCCTACAACTATCGCAACTGATTTTTTACGATGTCGCAGAGCAATATGGGGGTTTTTTTAGTCGGCGGCGCAGTGCGCGATCGCCTGCTCGGCTTACCTGTGCATGAACGCGATTGGGTTGTGACTGGCTCGACGCCCGAACAAATGCTCGCACTCGGTTACAAAGCGGTAGGCAAAGATTTTCCTGTGTTTTTGCATCCAGAAACTGCCGAAGAATACGCATTGGCGCGCACCGAAAGGAAAACGGCGCGCGGTTACCACGGTTTTGTTTTTCACACGGATACCAGCGTTACATTGGAGCAAGATTTATCGCGTCGCGATTTAACCATTAATGCGATTGCACAAGATGCGCAGGGCAATCTTATTGACCCTTACAAGGGCCAACAGGATTTGCAGAAAAAAGTATTGCGCCATGTATCCCTCGCTTTTGCAGAAGATCCCGTGCGCATTTTGCGCGTAGCGCGGTTTGCTGCACGCTTCCATCATTTAGGTTTTTGCATCGCCGCAGAAACGCTAATACTAATGCGTGAAATGGTAGATGCCGGCGAAGTGAATGCTTTAACACCGGAGCGCGTTTGGCGAGAATGCGAACGCGCACTGGGCGAAAAAAGTCCGCAGGTATTTTTTTCTGTTTTGCGACAGTGCGGCGCATTGGCTGTGATTTTTCCTGAAGTGGATGCGTTGTTTGGCGTGCCGCAACCACCACAACATCACCCAGAAATTGATACTGGTGTACACACACTGATGGTTGTCGAGCAGTGCGCGAGACTCACCGAAAATACTGTCGCACGTTTTGCTGCACTGTGCCACGACTTAGGCAAAGCACTCACGCCGGCATCTGTTTTGCCGCGTCATATTGGACATGAAGCGAAAAGTAAATCTTTAGTCATCGCTTTATGCGAACGCTTGGGCGTGCCCACCGAATATCGCGACCTCGCTGTGCTGACGGCGGTGTATCACACGCACTGCCATCGCGCGCTCACACTACGCGCCGCAACCATTCTGGAGTTATTTGAAAATCTCGATGCATTTCGGCGATCGCAACGACTAGAACCTTTTCTACTGGCTTGCGAAGCGGATGCACGCGGTCGCACTGGATTTGAAAACTGCGTGTATCTACCCACTGCATTTTTGCGCGAGGCTTACGCACTGTGCAGCGCTATCACCGGCAAAGACATCGATAACGAACGATTTGTCGGCAAAGCCTTTGGCGAGGAGCTGCGGCACTTACGCATTCACGCCTTAAAAGCGATTGCACAACCGAATCAGGAAATCACATGAGCACCAACTACGGCACAAACCCTGTTGCACTGATTACCGGTGGCGCACAAAGACTAGGCGCAGCTATTGCAGAACATCTGCACAAGGCGGGCTACAACATCATCATTCACTACCGCCATTCGCGCGAATCGGCAGAAACTTTGGCGCAACAACTCAATAGCGCCCGCTCCAATTCTGCCACTTGTATTGCCGCCGACCTAGAAAAACAAAACGCCATTCTGTTATTAGCAGAAAAATCTATTACTACATGGAATCGCATCGATGCATTGATCAACAACGCCTCCAGTTTCTTTCCAACACCAATCGGAAAAACAACTGAAGATAATTGGAATACATTGATTGATAGCAATATGAAATCGCCTTTTTTTTTAGCGCAAGCTCTTGCAGATGCCTTAAAAAAACAAAGCGGTTGCATTATCAATATCGCTGACATTTATGCCACAACACCGCTGGCACAGCACACGGTTTATTGCATGGCTAAAGCCGGCAACATCATGCTAACCAAATCACTCGCACACGAATTGGCGCCGCATGTTCGCGTCAATGGCATCGCGCCTGGCGCAATCCTCTGGCCAAAAGATACCGAGGGCAATCAGATAACAGCCCAAGAAAAAATTCTGGAAAAAATCCCATTACAACGCACAGGTGAAGCGTTAGACATTGCAAAAACAGTTTTATTTTTATTGCGCGATGCGCCTTATATCACAGGGCAAATTATTAAAGTGGATGGCGGCAGAAGCGTACACAGCTAGATTGACTGTTCGGACGCACCACAAACTGCACACGCAGAATCTTTACGCAAAACCATCGTGCGAACTTGCATCGCCTTTGCATCCAACAAAAACACACAGCCATCCAAAGACTCGCCGTAACCGGATAGTATTTTTAATGCTTCTGCTGCCTGCATCGCACCGATAATACCCACCAAAGGTGACAACACGCCGCTATCGCTGCACGAGAGATTTTCTTGTGCATCTTGCTCGCCGTAGAGACAGGCATAGCACGGGCTTTCTTCTCTAGCGTTAAATACAGACACTTGTCCTTCACTGCGAATCGCCGCGCCAGATACCAAAACTTTTTTATGTGCAACGCAAGCGCGATTGATCGCTAAACGCGTGGTGAAATTATCGGAGCAATCCAACACCATGTCGACAGCAGCAACTTGCTCATCCAATAGACCTCCCACCAAACGCAAGAATTTTTCCTCAACGATAATTTCGGTGTTTAGTGCGCGCAGTGATGTTGCTAAAGATGCAACTTTGGTTTTACCTATATCCGCACTGCCATGAGCAATTTGGCGCTGCAAATTACTCAGCTCCACCACATCGTCATCCGCCAGAATAATTTTTCCCACACCGCTGGCAGCCAAATACATCGCCGCCGGACAACCCAATCCGCCCGCACCGACGATTAATACGCTTGATTGATTGACACGTTCCTGCCCTTCGATATCAAAACCCTGCAAGGCAATATGGCGGCTGTAACGCAATAACTGTTGATCATTCATGCGGCTTTTCTCCAGACTACATCGCCCATGTCACGCGCGCATTGCCGTTGTAATCTTGTTCAGTTTTCACAGACACATAACCGCACTGTGATAAATAATTGCGCAGGCGTTCGCCTTGTTCGCAGCCATGTTCCAATAACAGAAAGCCATTTTCAGCCAGATGGTTCTTTGCTGCGCGCGCAATAAAAAACAAATCGGCATAACCATCATCATCAGCCACCAAAGCACTGCGCGGCTCAAAGCGCACATCACCTTCAGATAGATGTTTATCGCTTGCTGAAATATACGGCGGATTGCTAACGATCAAATCAAAACCAGTATCTGTACTCACAGCAGAAAACCAATCACTTTCATAAACATTGATATTACATAGCTGCAAATTTTCTGCATTTTTTTTTGCCAAGGCTGCTGCTTGCGGTTGACTATCAACCGCTTCAATACGCCACTGAGGTCTTTCATGCGCTAACGCCAAAGCAATCGCACCCGTTCCTGTTCCCAAATCCAATACACGTGCAGATTTTTTATCACAAAGTCGCAAAGCCGTTTCCACTAACACTTCGGTATCAGGGCGCGGAATTAAAGTGCAGGCACCCACCATTAAAGGCAGCGACCAAAATTCGCGCTGCCCTAAGATATAAGCAACAGGCTCACCATTTTTTCGCCGCTCTAGCGATTGCCAAAAAAGATTCTGCGTTTCTTGATCCAACTTTGCGTCGCCATAAGCATATAAATACGCGCGATTTTTTTGCAGCGCGCTCGCCAATAATACTTCTGCATCTAAACGCGCGGAGTCGCTCATTACGGACAACGCACTGATCGCCCGTTTGAGTAATACCTCAATCGTTTGAGGAGATGACATGGGTCACTCGTTGGACAAAGCAGCCAGCAAATCTGCTTGATGTTCGTTGATCAAGGGTTGAATTACTGCATCCAACTTACCTTGCATAATTTCATCCAGCGAATACAAAGTGAGATTGATACGATGATCCGTCATGCGCCCTTGCGGAAAGTTATAAGTGCGAATGCGCTCGGAACGGTCGCCGCTGCCCACCAAATTGCGCCGCTCATCCGCTTGTTGCTGTTGCCGCTGATTCACCGCACTACTATGTAATTTTGCCACCAACAACGCCATCGCGCGTGAGCGATTTTTATGCTGACTACGTTCATCTTGGCACTCCACCACAATGCCGCTTGGAATGTGTGTGATGCGAATTGCGGAATCGGTTTTGTTGACGTGCTGACCACCCGCACCGGATGCGCGAAAAGTGTCGATACGCACATCATTTTTATCAATATTGATTGCTTCCACTTCATCCATTTCCGGCAATATCGCCACTGTGCACGCTGAAGTGTGAATGCGACCCTGCGCTTCCGTCGCCGGTACGCGCTGCACGCGATGCGCACCGGATTCAAATTTCAAACGCGAATACACATCAGCACCAGAAACACGCGTAATAATTTCTTTATAGCCGCCGTGTTCACCCGCTCGCTCACTGATAATTTCGATGCGCCATCCGCATTCATCCGCATAACGACTGTACATGCGAAACAAATCACCAGAAAAAATAGCCGCTTCATCGCCGCCCGTGCCTGCACGAATTTCCAAAAATACATTGCGACCATCATCGGGATCTTTCGGCAGCAACAGCATTTGCAGCTCATTTTCAAAGTGTTGCAACCGCTCTTCGGCATCGCGCAATTCTTCTTCCGCCATGGTTTTGAAATCCGCATCGCCATCGCGCAGCAATTCCTGCGCCGTCTGAATATCCGCCAACACTTTGAGATACTGGCGATAACCAGCCACCACAGGCTCCAACTCAGCAAACTCGCGCGAATATGTACGGAATTTTTCTTGGTTGGCGATGACCTCTGCATCACCCAACAGAGCCGCCAACTCCTCGTGGCGCTCCAAGAGCATTTGTAGTTTTTGCAGAATGGAAGGTTTCATTTCTTGTACCCGCGAACTGTGCGGCATTGTATCCTTAATCGTTTCCCCAATTAAAAGGAATGCACGCCGTGCTCCGCATTACCACCACCGTCGCGTGGATTAGCGCACTGCTCGCCACATTGACCGTATTAGCCTGTCTTTGGTTAGCGAGATACCAACCCATAGAAATGGACTTGGCGATGCTGCATTACTGTGCTTTTCTGATCAATGAAAAGCATTTTTTGTTGTATCGAGACATTTTTGAAAACAACCTTCCTGGCCCATTTTTCTTTCACGCCCTCATTGGCAAACTTTTTGGCTACAGCGCGCCGCCTATTCGCATCATTGATGCCTGCATACTCGCTGCCATTGCAGTATGCAGTTGGAAAGTGCTTGCGCCGCTCTCTAAACCAAGCGCCCTGCTAGCACCAGCACTTTTTGCCTTGGTTTACATCACAGGCGGCTCCGTTGCCGCATTTCAACGCGACTATATTGCTATCGTTCCGTTAATTTTAGCACTCGCCATTTTATGCAATCGCACCAACAAACCTGTGCGCAATGCCTTATGGGTGGGAGCATTGTGCGGTGCCGCTTGTTCACTAAAACCAAACTTCATCGTCGTTGCGCCAGCGCTGTATTGGATACTGCTTACAAAAATAGATGGCGCGTTTGGCAAGAAGTTGCGAAAAACCTTTATCCCTGCCGCCCTCGCTTTTCTCTGTATTTTTGCCATCCCTTTTTTATGGGGATTGAAGCACGCCGACTACCAAGCCTTCATCGATATTTATAAAGGTGGCTACACAGAACTCTATGTCAACACGCGATCAGACCTCTTTCACTACGACAATGCACAACAACGATGGCTAGAATTATTTTCCATGCAAGCTGACCATCTTATGAAGATGGCAATGCTTTCCATCCCTGGATTACTCTGGGCTTGGCGACAACACCGCGACAACCCCGCCCTACTGATTCGCCTACGCGCACTTGCACTGATGACTTTTGCGATCAGTTGGCACGAAGTCATTGCAGGTAAGTTTTGGTTTGCACACCTTTTGCCACCCCACTTCTTTGCAATTTTGTGCTTTTCATTGTTGCTAACGCCTATAAAAAACTCCGCAAACATAATCGAAAAAATTTTTGCACCACTGCCAATATTGATGTTTATCGGCATTACTTATTTTCTTGGTTCTTACAACATCAAACGCTTAGAGAGCCTACATTACACCGCAGAGAATCACGATATTCGCTCTCAAAAAATTGCGCGCTATCTCATTGCTCATCTACAACCCAATGACAAAGTACAAAGTTTAGATGGCTCTGGCGACGGTCAAGGCGCGTTGCTATTGGCGCGCGCTACGTATGCCACGCGCTTTCTGGAAGATATTCCACTGTACTTGCAGCCCAACTCACCCGTGACGCAAGCGTTTCGCCGTGAGTTTCTGAATGATATGGCTAAAAATCCACCTGCCTATTTTGTTTATATCCACAACTTTTTTCATCCAGCAGGCGGAAATCGACTCAAAGAATTCCACGAGCTGTATCAATTTCTGCAAGACAACTACGATATCGGCGAGGAGGAAGACGGCCAGTACACCATTTACCGTTACAAAAAATTAAATAAATGATTTCTTTTATTTTTTATTTTCTGGCAGGCGCTTTAGCATCTCCGTAGGGTGATGCAACAACTTATTGGTCAAATTACGCGCCAATATTTTGACCGCATCATCGACAGTTTGCCCCTGTGATACAGCTTTCAAAGCGCGCGCCACTTCAGCATCTCGCCACGCTTCGGCTTTGCGGCGGTATTCCACGATACTGGACGCCGCTTCCTGCTCAAACTTTCCTTGATGATATGCAGCGACACCTTCTTCAACGATCACGCGCGCATCTTCTGCTGCTTGTTCGCGCGCACGCAAATTCTCATCAATCACATCATGCAAATCATCGACGGTGTACAAATACACGTCATCCAATTCGCCGACTTGCGGCTCAATATCACGCGGCACAGCAATATCCACCATAAACATCGGCCGATGTCTGCGTTTTTTTAATGCTTGTTCAACGGCACCTTTTCCTAACACGGGCAACTGACTGGCGGTGGAGGAAATAACAATATCGGCTTCGTGCAAGCGCTGCGGAATATCGCCCAATAAAATTGCTTCGGCTTGAATGGATTCCGCCAACTGTTCTGCGCGCTCTAATGTACGATTGGCAATAATAATTTTTGCGACACCCTGCTCGCGCAAATGACGCGCCACCAACTCAATGGTTTTGCCTGCGCCAACTAACAATGCCGTGTTATCGCGCAAATTAGAAAAAATGCGTTGCGCCAAACGCACGGCGGAGTAAGCAACAGACACGGGGTTATGCCCAATCGCCGTCTCGGCGCGCACACGTTTGGAAATGGCAAAGACTTGCTGAAAAGTTTGGTGTAAAGAACCGTTCAAGGTGCCGGCTTCTAATGCTTGCGCGACTGCCGATTTCATTTGCCCAAAAATTTGCGGCTCACCCAACACCAAAGAATCTAAACCGCAGGACACCAGCATCAAGTGCCGCACAGCAGCATCGTCGCTATGGCTGTAGTGGCAGTGCCGCAATTCCTCAACGTCTAACTGATGAAAAGCGGCCAGCCACACTAATACTGCGTGCGTTTGTTCATGGTCTGCGGTAGATAAATACAATTCCGTACGATTGCAGGTGGATAAAATTACAGCATCTGCACCGCCCATCGCGGACGACAACGCGTACAGCGCTTCTGTCATTTGCGCAGGCGCAACACTGACGCGCTCACGCAACGCCAGAGAAGCCGAATTGTGATTGATGCCGACAACCAATAAAGACATGCAGTGACCCGCAAAATACGGCGTCATTATACTGTTCGGCTCGTGTTGGGTAATCCGCAGTCTGTCTATATCATGCTCAACGCGCTCATCACCTAGGCATCCCCATGGTCACCTATTGCTCCACCTTTCGCTGGCTGACAGCTAGCTTGCTTTTAGCGCTTGCACTATGCGGCTGTAGCTACTCCGCATCGAGCGCCAAAGAAGATAGCAAAACACCCAAAGTGGCATTGGATCGCCCATTCCCACCCGATGCGTTGTACTCGCTGCTCGTTGCAGAAGTGGCAATCAATCGCGGACAACTGGATATCGCGCTCGCCAATTACTACCAGCAAGCCTACAAAACACGCGATGCCGGTGTTGCGCGACGCGCGACTATGTTGGCCGGCTATTTACAAGCCAACCAAGCAGCGCTGGATCTCGCGCAATTGTGGTCAGCTATCGAACCCGACAATGCCGAACCCATTTATATCGCCGGACAATATTTTATTGACGGCGGTCAGTTGCAAGCAGCTTTGCAGCAATCTAAAAAATTATTGGCATTGCACGCCAGTTCGCTGTTTCTTTCCATTGCCACCAATCCGCTAGCAGCCAACAAGAAAAATCTGGAAGCTCTCACCAACGAATACGCATCTCTGTTAAAAGACAATCCAGACAATACCGATCTCATGCTCGGTAATGCTGCGCTATTAGCCGCGAATGAACATTACGAAGACAGCATGGCTTTAATTGATAAGGCACGCGCTGCGGATAAAAAAAATCTCCCTGCACGTTTATTGGAAGTTGATGTGCTTTACAAAAGTGGTCGCCCCGATCTCGCTGTTAAACGCATGGGCGATGTGATTAACGATGAACCTGACAATGATCGCTTGCGTATGGAATATGCACGCATGCTGAGTGAAACCGATCTCAAAAAAGCACGCGAACAATTTGATTTTTTAGCTAAACGCAATTCACTGGAACCCAATTTGCTACTGGCGCGTGCGTTGGTGAACTATCAACTTAAAGATTTAGCCCAAGCGCGAGAGTTTTTTGAGCAACTTTTATTTCTCAAGAAAAATGCCGATACCGCGCACTACTATCTAGGCGAAATTGACGAAGGCAATCAAAAAACCGGCAAAGCACTGGAGCACTATCGCCGCGTAGAAGGCGGCAGCGAATACCTACCTGCTGCCACCAAAGCGTTTGCTTTAATGATGCAACAAAATCATCGTCTCGAAGGACAAGAGTGGCTCGCTGAGCAGCGCAAAGCGCATCCTGATCAAGCATTGGCTTTATATTTAATTGAAGCGGATGCTCTGTTTCGCAGCAACGATTTTCCACGCAGCCTCACAGCATTGAATGAAGCGATACAAAAATTCCCCAACACGCCCAGCCTAAATATGGCGCGCTCGCTGGTCTATCAACGCACAGGTAATACCGCCGCAGCAGAAAAAGACCTCCGCATCGTGCTCGCCGCCGACCCCAATAATGCAGAAGCGTTAAATGCGCTGGGTTATTTATTGGCAGACAGCAATCGCCAATTAGACGAAGCGCAAAAATTATTACAGCACGCTCTGGCATTGCAGCCAGAAGATCCGGCCATTCTCGACAGCATGGGTTGGCTGTTATTTCGCATGGGACAAAAAGAAGAAGCACTGCTGCGTTTGAAAAAATCTTTTGAATTAAATCCTGACGATGAAGTGGCGGCACACTTGGGTGAAGTGTTGTGGCTGACCGGTCAACCGGATGAAGCCAAAAAAATGTGGGCGGAAGGTTTGAAATTGGAACCTAATAGTGATGCGATTCGCAGCACGCGTGAGCGATTGCACGCGCAGTAGTAGCTAGACAAAACCGTTGTCAACCTTGGAGCGGTCGGGTGCTTGCGCTATCATTAGCCTCCCTTTCCTTCCACACTGGAGAACGCCATGAGCGATGCCATTGCCCACGTTACCGATGCCAGCTTTGATGCTGAGGTGCTCAAATCCGGTAAGCCCGTGTTGGTGGATTTCTGGGCAGCGTGGTGCGGTCCTTGCAAAATGATTGCGCCGATTCTGGATGAGCTGGCGAAAGAATTTGGCGACAAAATCAAAGTATGCAAAATGGATGTGGATGCCAACAAAGAAACACCAGCCAAGTTCAATATTCGCGGCATTCCAACACTGATGATTTTCAAAAACGGCAATTTAGAGAGCACCAAGGTGGGCGCGCTGTCTAAAGTGCAACTGATAGAGTTCATCAACAGTAACCTGTAATCACCTGTGCTACGCGGGGAGGCAACCTCCTCCTCGCTCTGCCCACTGGACAAGGGCAATCAAGGCGACATATAGTTAGCCATCCACTGATGCAGCGTCATCGAAGTCGGCTCCCATAACACCGACAGCCTGCACAACAGCCAATCTCACTATCTCCACACTCTCAAAAAAAAAAATCATTCAACGCAGCCATACCGCGCGCGCCTATCCCTTCACTCACTCATCCCAAACACATGACAAAAGACGCTATGAATCTGACGGATCTGAAAGCCAAGCCTATCGAAGAACTGTTACAAATCGCCGAAAGCATCGGCTTAGAAAACATGGCGCGCAATCGCAAACAGGATGTGATCTTCACCATCCTCAAGCGCCACGCCAAAAGCGGCGAGGAAATCAGCGGTGAGGGCGTATTAGAAATTCTGCAGGATGGCTTCGGCTTCCTGCGCTCCTCCGATTCCTCTTATCTCGCCGGTCCTGACGACATCTATGTCTCGCCCAGCCAGATTCGCCGCTTCAACTTGCGCACGGGCGATGAAGTCATCGGCAAAATTCGCCCACCGAAAGAAGGTGAACGCTATTTTGCTCTGCTGAAGGTAGACACCATCAACGGCGACCGCCCCGAAGGCACGAAAAACAAAGTGCTGTTTGAAAACTTGACGCCGCTGTTCCCCAATCAGCGTTTGAAGCTGGAGGCGGGCAATGGCTCTCGTGAAGATTTAACCGGCCGTATCATCGACCTCATCGCGCCCATCGGCAAAGGTCAGCGCGGCTTGATCGTCGCGCCGCCCAAAGCCGGTAAGACCATCATGATGCAGAACATCGCACAGGCGATTACACGCAACAACACCGAATGCCATTTGATAGTTTTGCTGATCGACGAGCGCCCTGAGGAAGTGACGGAAATGCAGCGCTCAGTGCGCGGCGAAGTGGTCGCCTCCACTTTCGATGAACCGCCCACGCGCCATGTGCAAGTCGCCGAAATGGTGATTGAGCGCGCCAAGCGTTTGGTCGAACACAAAAAAGATGTCGTCATTTTGTTGGATTCCATCACGCGACTCGCGCGCGCTTACAACACCGTGATTCCTTCCTCCGGCAAAGTGTTGACCGGCGGTGTCGACGCCAACGCATTGGAGCGTCCGAAACGCTTCTTCGGCGCAGCGCGCAATATCGAACACGGCGGCAGCCTCACTATCATCGCCACTTCTCTGATCGACACCGGCTCCAAAATGGATGAAGTGATCTACGAAGAGTTCAAAGGCACTGGCAACATGGAATTGCACCTCGATCGCAAAATTGCAGAAAAACGCGTCTACCCTGCGATCAATATTCGTCGCTCTGGCACACGCCGCGAAGAATTGTTGATGGCGGAAGATGAAATGCAAAAAGCATGGATACTGCGCAAACTGTTGCACGATATGGAAGACACGCCAGCAACAGAATTCCTCGTCGACAAGCTGAAAGATTGCAAAACCAACGAAGAATTCTTTGCTTCGATGAAACGGAAGTAGCCGCTGTTTAGACAGGAAACAAGACGCGATGAAATACAAAGATTTGCGCGACTTTATCGCCTTCCTCGAAAAAAACGGCGAACTCAAACGCATCACAGCCGAAGTTGATCCCCACCTGGAAATGACAGAAATCTGTGATCGCGTTTTGCGCGCAGGCGGTCCCGCGTTGCTGTTCGAAAATCCCAAAGACTACAACATTCCTGTACTGGCCAATTTATTCGGCACCGAAAAACGCGTCGCGCTCGGCATGGGTCGAGAATCAGTCGATGATTTACGCGATGTCGGCAAACTGCTCGCCTATCTCAAAGAACCGGAACCACCGAAAGGTTTTCGCGATTTAATCGGTCAATTGCCCACACTGAAACAAGTGCTCAACATGGCACCGAAAGTGTTGCGCGATGCGCCCTGCCAAGAAAATGTTTTGGAAGGCGACGCGGTCGATCTATATCAACTACCGATACAAACTTGTTGGCCTGAAGATGCCGCTCCACTCATCACTTGGCCGCTCGTTATCACGCGCGGCCCGCACAAAGAGCGACAAAACCTCGGCATCTATCGCATGCAATTGATCGGCAAAAACCGTTTGATTATGCGCTGGTTGTCGCATCGCGGCGGCGCACTCGATTTTCGCGAATGGCAACAACAAAACCCAGGTAAACCGTTTCCTGTTTCTGTTGCACTCGGTGCCGACCCCGCAACTATTTTGGGCGCAGTAACACCCGTTCCCGATACATTATCGGAATACGCTTTTGCCGGTTTATTGCGCGGCGAAAAAACCGAAGTCGTTAAAAGTATCGGCAACGATTTGCAAGTGCCCGCCTCTGCTGAATTTATTTTGGAAGGCGTTATTTATCCCGACGACATGGCAGACGAAGGGCCGTTTGGCGATCACACCGGTTATTACAACGAAGTCGATCGCTTTCCTGTTTTTACCGTCGAGCGCATTACGCATCGCAATAAACCGATTTATCACAGCACTTATACCGGCAGACCACCTGATGAACCCGCGATTCTCGGCGTGGCTCTGAATGAAGTATTTGTACCGCTGTTACAAAAACAATTTCCAGAAATTACCGATTTTTATTTGCCGCCTGAAGGCTGTTCGTATCGCCTTGCAGTCGTGACAATAAAAAAACAATACCCTGGACAAGCCAAGCGCGTGATGATGGGCGTGTGGTCTTTTTTACGACAATTCATGTACACCAAATTTGTCATCGTGACCGATGACGATGTAAATGCACGCGATTGGAAAGATGTGGTGTGGGCGATTACCACGCGTATGGATCCGATTCGCGATACAGTTCTGATCGATAACACGCCGATTGATTATTTAGATTTTGCTTCACCCGTTTCGGGGATCGGCTCCAAAATGGGACTGGATGCCACGCACAAATGGGTGGGCGAAACGCAGCGCGAATGGGGCAAACCGATAGCGATGGATACGGAAGTAAAACAACGCGTCGATGCGTTGTGGCAAACACTCAATCTCAATTAACACAATTAAAAAAAGGAATCATCATGGCTACTGAGCACACAGAGCATCTCGCCATCAAAGCCAATATGCAATCCGTTGCGCTCGCCATGCAAGGCGATCGTGAAGGCTGGTTGGCACTCTATGCCGACGATGCAGTGGTGCAAGACCCTGTGGGCGTTTCACCGTTTGATGCCAGCGGCGCAGGTCATCAAGGCAAAGCAGCGATCGCCAAATTTTGGGATATGGTGATTGGTCCGTCGAAATTAACCATCAATGTACACAAACGCATACCAAGCGGCGAGCGCTCTTGTGCAGTTTTGCAAACAGCCATTAACGATATGGGCAAAGGCAAAACCGAAGTAGAAATGATTGCCGTCTATGAAGTGAATAATGCCGGAAAAATCACGCGCATGAGTGCATTTTGGAACTGGGCAGAGATGGAAGCCCAGCTCAAAAAACTGGGGTTCATGTAATTAAACGCGCGTAATTATTTGCCGTAATCGCGCTCATATTGCGCACGCATGGCATTAAACGCCAAGCGCAAACGCAAAGGATCAAAGGGCGGCTTAAAAAATCCGTGGTAATGCCCGCGCGGATTGATCACGGCAATATTGCCACTGTGTTCCATCAAGTAACTACCGCCTTCAATCGGCACTTTGGTAAATCCCGTATTCAAATCGGTTGTAAATCGAATTAAATCCATATGCTCGCCGGTTAATCCCATAAAAGCAGGATTAAAGTAAGCCGTGTACTCTTTCAGTTTCTGCGGCGTATCTCTTGCTGGATCCACAGAAACAAACACGACCTGCACATCGCCTGCCTCATGTTTTTCTTGCAGCTCGCGATAAAACTTATCTAGTACGCCCAATGTCGTCGGACAAATATCTGGGCAGGAAGTAAAGCCAAAAAAAACCAACGTCCATTTACCCTGAAAATAATTTTTATCAAAGGGCTTTCCATTTTGATCGATTAACACTGGATCACGAAAAATTCTTGGTTTATCAAAAAAATATCCACCATAGGTTTCCATTTTTTCTTTACTAAAAATAGCGGGCGACATCATGCGATGCACAAAGCCAGCCACAACGCTTCCCATAAAAAACAGGAGAACCAAGATCGTCAGACGAATTTTTAATTTCTCGCTCACAGAAAACTCCCATCAAAACCAATAGTGATCCAGCAACATGACCACGAACAGCGCCATCAGGTAAATAATGGAATACTTGAAAGTTTCCATGCCTGCTTTGGGTTTTTCTCGATACAACTGGATCGACCAAAACAAAAAACCAGCACCTAACACAATTGCACTCACCAAATACAACCAACCAAACATACCAGTTGCGAACGGCAACAAAGTGATCGCAATCAACATAATGGTGTACAAAATCACGTGCAACGCCGTCAATTTAACGCCGTGCGTTACAGGCATCATAGGAATACCCGCTTTGGCGTATTCATCGCGACGGTGAATCGCCAGCGCCCAAAAATGCGGCGGCGTCCAAGAAAAAATCACCAACACCAACAACAACGCATCGTGATGAATATGATCGGTCACCGCAGTCCAACCCAGCAAAGGCGGCACTGCACCCGCTAAGCCACCGATAACAATATTTTGCGGTGTAGCGCGTTTTAGAAAACGCGTATACACAAATGCGTAGCCAATGAGTGCAGCAAATGTGAGCCACATCGTGAGATCATTGGTAAATATTTTTAATACCGCCATGCCCAACACGCCAATAACAGCGGCAAACAAAACCGCTTGTTTAGTATTGATGCGCCCTTGCGCTACGGGGCGATTGATCGTGCGCGCCATTTTCAAATCAATACGCTGATCGACAATATGATTTACAGCAGCGGCCGATGCTGCGCACAACGCAATACCCAAATTACCAAACAGTAATACCTGCCACGGCACTGCGCCCGGCACAGACAACAACATGCCGATAACGGAAGTCAAAATCATCAGCGCCACAACATTGGGCTTACACAATTCGAGATAATCGCGCAATAACGCGCGCGGAGGCTTCGCTATTTCTGTCATATCAGCCTTCTTTTTCTGTAAGAAGTTTTGCAGTGAATAATCGATGATTCAACGTCACCATCACCAATAACAGCAATGCGCCAACCGCATTGTGCGCAACAGCAACCAATAAAGGCAGTCCAAAAAACACATTGCTAATACCCAGCGTAATTTGTAGCAGCAGCACACACAACACAACAACCGCCATCCTTCGACATTCAGCAATTGAGGTGCGCCACAAACAGGTAATGAGTGACAACAATACCAGCATCACAACAACAGCGCCGACGCGATGCATAAAATGAATCGCTATACGCGCCGCATTATCGAGTTGTCCACCTAAATAATTAGGGCCGATGTGCTGAAAAATATTAAACCCAGATGAGAAATCCATGTCGGGAATCCATTCGCCATGACAAGTTGGCAAATCAGGGCAAGCCAAGGCTGCATAATTAGATGTCGTCCAGCCGCCTAAAGCAATTTGCATAATTACCACCAGCAAGCCCACAACCGCCAAAGTTCGCAAACGCATGGCTTTTTGCAAATGTTCTGCACGCAACTGCCAAACAAATCCACCCAAGCGTTGCGCCAACAAACACAACAAAGACAGCGTAGTAAATCCACCCAGCAAATGTGCAGTCACTACTTGCGGCCACAGCAAGAGCGTGACCGTCCACATTCCAAACAAGCCCTGCAGAATCACAAACCCCAACATGAATGCGGGCAACTTAACTGGCTGCTCTGCTCTGCGACGATTTCTAATTGCGATAACCAATAAACCGATGATTAAAACACCGAGACTGGATGCAAAAATGCGGTGAATTTGCTCAGGCCATGTTTTGTTGGTTTCCACAGGCGTTGCAGCAAAATCTTGATTGGCTTTATGAATTTCTTCTGGCGTGGTCGGCACCCAAAAATGGTTGTAACACGTTGGCCAATCAGGGCAACCCAAACCCGCATGCGCTAAACGAGTATACGCACCTAATACAATCACCACCGTAGCAACACAAAAAGCAAAGACAGCGAGATAAAAACCGGGTTTGCGATTCATTTGCTACTCCACATCTTTCAACAAAAATTTAATATCCGCCATCACATCTTTATAAGTGTTATCGACGGTGTAATACATCATCACAAAACCACGCGGATCCACCAAAAAGAAATTCGTTTTTGTGCCGACAGCACTGGGATAGTTGGATTGACTCAACAACTTGCGCCACTGTGCTTCATTACCCCGTAGCACAATCACATCTGCATGTTCTTTTTTCAACCACTGCTCAGTATTAACATCTATCACACCGCTGGTCACCAGCCAAACACGCTGAATATGCCCGCGATATTTACCCAAAGCCATGCGCGTTTGTCTGTTCAGCCAAAAACGCTGTCGACAATCATCATTACAAGTAGCATCGTGCACGGTCAAAAATGTCCAATTGCCATTTTTAGGCCCATCAAATAAAAAAACCTTTCCTGCCGCATCGACAGGATGCAACTCATTGATTTGCTGTGGAGGTGAAATCAGCACGCCTTTATTGTGTGTAGTTTTTGGCAAGCCAATACCGGTATAAAAAACAAAAGTTGCCGCCAATACCACCAGCACAGGAATCAACATCAATACCAACAATATGTATTGCGCTTTTCTGGCATCAGCCGTGGTTCGTTCGCTCATAACTTACTCTCATTTATTTTCTGAATGAATAAAATCCATAACAAAGTACCAATGCAATCGCCATGGCAAACCATTGAATGGCATATGCTGTATTTTTCTCTGGCATGATATTGACGACAGTCCATTGTGTCGCCAATGCCGATGGTGAACCTGATGTCAATCGCACCACTACTGGCAATAATTTTGTTTGCAATTCTTGCTCTGCTCCCGATAAATTGATGCGACCGATACGCTTAGGCCAACCCTGCTCCGCAAACAAAGGCTTGTTGTCATGCAAAGCAGGTGATTCATAGATTTCACCCACTTCTTCAACTTCGCCTGTTGTCACAGCAGGAACCGATGGTAATTGGCTGCGTAATGCTGGCGCCGGTAGCCAACCGCGATTGACCAACAACAAACCCTGATTGCCATTCAACTGCATAACACCGTAAATGTAGTAGCCGTTGTGCTCATTAGAAATCTGATTTTCTAATAGAAATACTTTATTCAGCCAATATCCGCGCAATTTCACCGGCTTTAAGTGCCAAGCAGCCAAATTCTCTTGCAACATATCAGTAAAATTATTTTGCAAAAACTCTGACAGTATCACCGGAGCTGCTTTGCGCTGCTGCTCAGCTTGTAACAACAAGGCTCTATTGTGATCAGCGCGATGCAGTTGCCAAAAGCCCAAACCAATCAGCGTAGGCAGTAAAAATAAGACTGTTAAACTGATACGCCACTCAAATTTAAATTCACGCGCCATACGCATCACACCTGTTTCAGTCGCGAACGGTATAATAACCGCGAGCCCTATTTTTCACCGAGGAAGCCATGTCTACAGTTCAACTCAAAGTGCTGATTTTGGTCATTATGCTACTGATGGCATTGAGTCTTGGACGCAGTCTTTACTTGCTGTTCAAAGACAATGGCAGCCCAACATCGAAGCGCACATATCACAGCCTTGTTGTGCGCGTTACGTTGGCTACCGCGCTGCTGACAACCATGATTTACGGTTTTTACACAGGCAAATTGCAATCACACGCACCGTGGAATAATCCCGCTATTACGCAACAACCTTCACAAACACAACAATAAAATACTGCACCAAATACAAAAAAGGCCCGCTGTAGCGGGCCTTCTCCTTGACCATCTGCGTGATTAGAACACGTAGACAACGGCCACCAAGAACAGCCAAACCACATCAACAAAGTGCCAATACCAACTGGCAGCTTCAAAGCCAAAGTGGTCATCTTTGTTGAAATGCCCTTTCATCGCACGCAAGAACATCACCAACAACATGAACGCGCCCAAGCACACGTGAAAGCCGTGAAAACCGGTCAACATGAAGAAAGTTGTGCCATAGATACCAGACTTCAACGTTAAACCAAACTCCGTGTACGCTTCGTGATACTCCTTTGCTTGCAAATAAATAAATGCAAAACCCAGCAATACGGTGATAAACAAAAACAATTTGAAAGCACCACGTTTGTTTGCTTTCAACGCGTGATGCGCAAACTCACACGTGATAGAAGAAGTCACCAGAAAAAGTGTGTTCCACAGTGGCAGCCAGTGCATCATGTCGGCCGCGCCAGGCCAAGACATACTTTTATGCGCACCAATAAATGTGCCGGTATTTGCTACGATTTGATTAGCCACACCACCGATTGCCTGTTGTGGTGTTTGCAACATTGGCCAGTTATAGGTAAATCCTTTCCACAATAATTCGTTAGTGAAAATTCCGTGACTTCCTTGACCTGCCAACCAAGAACCAACAAATTCACGCACGTAGAACAAACCACCAAAGAAAGTGGCAAAGAACATGACTTCAGAAAAAATGAACCATTGCATACCAATGCGGTATGAGCGCTTCAACTGCGTATTATTCAATCCTTGAAGATTTTCTGTGATCGCCGTGCCGAACCAACGAAATAAAACAGTGGCCAGCACCAACGCACCAGCAATTAACAAAGCAGGACTACCGGGGCGCGCAGCGTGAATATCGTTCAGCCAAGAAGCTACGCCCACTATCATCATCCCAATGCCCGCGGAGGCAAACAGCGGATACTTGCTTTGTTCTGGGACGTAATAGGTCTGTTGACCGTGTTCACTTGCCATAATGTTCTCCAGTTATGACTTCGTTGTTTGCAAAAAAATTAACTTGCTTTTACACAAGCGGCTGTCCAACTCAATTTTGTTTTGTTGCCTCAGCCTGCTTCGCTGACGCAGTTACATCAAACAAGGTGTAGCTTAGTGTGATTGTGTGTATTTCTTTAGGCAGCGCCTGATCAAGAATAAACACAACGGGCATTTCTATATCTTTTCCTGCTTCCAGTGTTTGCTGCGTAAAACAAAAACACTCTGTTTTGTGAAAAAACTCCACCGACTGTTCAGGAACAATGCTAGGCACTGCCTGCGCAATCATTTTTTTATCCGTTGGGTTGCGCGCATAAAAAACCACGCGCGTCGGCTCACCAGGGTGCGCCTCAACAGACACCACCTCAGGTCGAAACTCCCAAGGCATCCCCGCGCTGTTAATGGCAACAAACTGCACCTTTACCAGTCGAGATTTATCCACTTTCACATTTTCTGCCACATAAGGTTTATTGGAATACACGCGTGGTGAATTGATATCCAAGGCCTTACACAGCATGTTGTAAAACGGCGGCATCACAAATAGAGCAAAGGCAAACATACCTACCACACCGAGGATCAACTTGGCGACAATATGCTTGTCGCCTTTTTTATCCACTTGTCCCATTGCTACCCGCTACTGCATCAAAATACTTTTACAGAATAATTACTTCACTTGTGGCGGCACACTAAACGTGTGGTACGGCGCAGGCGTAGGCACTGTCCACTCCAAACCTTCCGCGCCATCCCATGTTTTTGCCTCTGTTGTCGGTTTGCCGGCAACAATAGTGCGCACCACGTTAAACAAGAACAGAATTTGTGAAGCACCATAAATCATTGCACCAATCGAAGACACCATGTTCCAGTCAGCAAAGATCAAGTTGTAATCTGGAATACGACGCGGCATGCCCGCCAAACCAACGAAATGTTGCGGAAAGAACGTCAAGTTGAAGCCGACAAATGAAATCCAGAAATGGGTTTTACCCATGGTTTCCGAATACATACGACCCGTCCACTTAGGCAACCAGTAGTAAATGGCTGCCGACATTGAGAATAACGCACCAGCCACCATGACATAGTGGAAGTGAGCAACAACGAAGTAGGTATCGTGATATTGGAAATCAACAGGCGCCAATGCCAGCATCAAACCAGAGAAACCGCCCGTGGTGAACAGAATCAAAAACGCGATACAGAACAACATAGGTGTTTCAAAACTAAGCGAACCTTGAAACATGGTTGCAACCCAGTTGAAAACTTTTACACCAGTAGGGACTGCAATCAACATAGTGGCGATCATGAAATACATTTCGCCCGCGACAGGAATACCAACCACAAACATGTGGTGAGCCCATACGATGAACGACAAGAACGCAATCGCAGCAGTTGCATACACCATCGAGCTATAACCAAACAAAGGTTTGCGCGAGAACGTAGGAATAATTTGTGACACCACACCGAAAGCCGGCAGGATGATGATGTACACCTCAGGGTGACCGAAGAACCAGAACACGTGCTGGAACAACACTGGATCACCACCACCCGCAGCACTAAAGAAGGAGGTACCGAAGTGAATATCCATCAACATCATAGTGACTGCACCTGCCAACACTGGCATTACCGCGACCAACAAAAACGCAGTGATCAACCAAGTCCAGCAGAACATGGGCATTTTCATCAACGTCATGCCAGGTGCGCGCATATTCAACACGGTGGCGATGATATTGATAGAACCCATGATGGATGACAGACCCATAATATGGATGGCGAAAATAAAGAAAGTGACTGATGGCGGCGCGTATGTAGTAGACAACGGCGCGTAGAAAGTCCAGCCGAAGTTAGGCGCGCCACCTTGCATAAACAAAGTAGAAGCCAAGGTCAAAAAGGCAAACGGCAACAACCAAAATGAAAAGTTATTCATACGTGGTAACGCCATATCGGGCGCGCCAATCATCATAGGAATCATCCAGTTCGCCAATCCGACGAACGACGGCATGATGGCACCGAATACCATTACCAAACCGTGCATGGTGATCATCTGATTGAAGAACTCAGGCTCCATCAACTGCAAGCCAGGCTTGAACAATTCAGCGCGAATAGCGAGCGCGAATGAACCGCCCAATAGAAACATTGCAAAACTGAACCACAGATACATCGTGCCGATATCTTTGTGGTTGGTGGTAAACAACCACCGGCTCAAACCTTTCGCTGGACCGTGTGCCATTGTTGCCTACCTCTCACTTCTTGCTCTTAAACTTGTACACATCAACAGCTTGCAAGCTGTCACCCATATTGTTGCCAAAGGCATTACGCTCGTATGTAACAACAGCCGCTACATCCAAATCGTTCAGCGTGTTAGCAAATGATTGCATCGCCGTACCTGGAACACCGTGCAAAACAGTTGCTAAATGATGTTCAATAGGGCCTGTTGCAATTTTGCTAGCAGCAATTGGCTTGCCTACACCACCTTCACCTTTCATACCGTGACAAGCAACGCAGTTGGTTTCATACACTTTTTTACCGCGTTCAATTTGTTGTTCCAGCGTGAAAGTTTGCGCCATCAATTCGCGTACTTTTTTCGCTTCTGCTTTCTTGCTAGCTAACCACTTGTTGTAGTCTTCTTGCGTATCAACCACAACAACAATAGGCATAAAACCGTGACCTTTACCGCACAACTCAGCACACTGACCGCGATAAATGCCTGTTTTTTCTGCTTTCGTCCACGCTTCATTCACAATGCCAGGGATAGCATCTTTTTTCACAGCCAACGCAGGAACCCACCAGGAGTGGATAACATCATTACCTGTAATTAAGAAACGAATTTTTGTATTAACGGGAATATGGAGAGGTTCGTCCACTTCCAACAAATAATATTCACTTTTTTCTTGCTTGCCGTGAATTTCATCTTGCGGCGTTGCCAAGTTGGAGAAAAAGCTCACCCCTTCTTCGCCCAAATAATCGTATTTCCATTTCCACTGATAACCGGTAGCAACAATGTTGATTTGCGGATCGCTGGTGTCATACACCTTGAGCAGCACATGGATTGCAGGCCACGCCAAAATACCAAGAATAAAGAAAGGAATCAGCGTCCAAGCCAACTCTGCGCCCAAATGTTCATGCCAGTGCGCGGCGGTATGCCCCTGTGATTTACGGTGTGCGATGATGGAATAAAACATCACCGCAAAAACACCAAAACCGATAGCACAGCAAAACCAAATAGACAGCATGTGCAGGTTATAAATATCGTGACCCAACACGGTTACGCCAGGCGACAAGTTAATTTTGCTGCGCTCAGCGAGATCAGCCCACGCACCCGTGGCAGCGATCGACGATACAGAGCCGAGCAAGAGCGTCAGCAGCCGTTTAGTTCTGGAATGCATGCCCTTATTCTCCGTTTGTCATGAATGGGGTCTGTTCAAAAAATGAACAAATTGGGGTAAGAAAGCGCGGCAATTATAGACATCGCTGTTTGCAGGGTAAATATCTATCGAAGAAAAATGCTGGGCAGCGTACACCCTCATCTCTGCACAGGACTTAAGCCGGATCAATAAACCGTACTGGTGCCACCTCGTTGGCTCGCTCGGCTTCTGTGCGATTCACCCGCGTCTCCAACTCGCGAAAGTTTTGCGCAAACAGCATCTCAGCGTGATGCCCACAACTGATGCACTCCTGATACTGAACGCCATTGCGACGAAACATCATAATCTTGTCCAAGGCCTGACACTGCGGGCATTTTGCGCCCGCTATAAAGCGTTTGGGCGTATCAGGAAGCTGTGCATTATCAGAAACATTCATGACGCGGCAATCTTAAAAAGCAAGGCTATTATAGCGACAGGAACCTACCTCTCGGAGCGCATCGTGACTTCTCTTTCTACATCCATTCGCAGCTACCAAAACACAACACCGCAACTGGGCGAGCGCGTTTATGTTGATGCCATGGCCTGCGTCATCGGCGATGTGCATTTGGGGGATGACAGCTCCGTGTGGCCGCACACCGTGATTCGCGGCGACATGCACCGCATCCGTATCGGCGCGCGTTGCAGCATTCAAGACAACTCCGTGTTGCACATCACGCACGCCGGTCCTTATGAAGCGGATGGCTTTCCTTTGACGCTAGGCGACGATGTCACCGTAGGACATCGTGTGGTGCTGCACGGCTGCACAATAGGCAATCGAGTGCTGATTGGTATTGGCTCGATTGTGATGGACGGCGCGGTGATTGAAGGTGAAGTGGTACTGGGTGCTGGCAGCTTAGTGCCGCCAGGGAAAAAATTAGACAGTGGTTTTCTCTATGTCGGCAGCCCAGCTAAACCAGTGCGCGCACTAACCGACAAAGAAAAAAGTTTTTTTACGTACAGCGCGAATAATTACCGCAAACTGAAAGATCAATACTTGGTAGAAAACCATTGATCTAAAAAAACAGTTGATGAGGAATCAGCCCTAGGCTGAAACCACATCGTCTGCAGCGATAAAACCAAACGCCATCGCAGGGCCAATCGTTGAACCAGCACCGGCATACGTTGGCCCCATCAAGGCAGCGGAGTTATTGCCAATAACATACAGTCCGCGAATCACTTGATCATTCTTGTCGAGCACGCGTGCTTTTTCATCCGCATTCAAACCGCCTTTTGTACCCAACTCGCCCGCGTGTACTTTCACTGCGTAGAAAGGTCCTTCGATAGGCATCAAGCAGGGATTCGGAAAACCCGTTTGATCGTCGCCGTAAAAACGATCGTACTCGTTGCCGCCTTTGTCGTACTCCAAATCTTTACCTGTTTTGGCGTACTCATTCATGTTGGCGATGGTTTGTTTCAAATTTTCCAAACTCGCAATACCGGTTTTTTGCGCCAACTCTTCCAACGAATCTGCTTTGAAAATATAGCTACCCCACAATTCTTTCGACACACGTTTATCCAACATCATTTCGCCAGGAAACACAGGACCACAAGGATATTTTTGCCGATAATCTTTACCGAAAGTCATCCAGCTTGGCACTGCTTGCGTGCCTTCGCGTTCGCGTTCGCGTTTGTACATATCTTGCACGACAGTGATATAAGGCGCAGCTTCATCGGTATAGCGTTTGCCGTTCATATCAACAAAAACACAACCGGGCAGAGATTTTTCCACAATCATCATGCGCGCTTGTTCTTCACCTGGCACAACCACGGTTGGACTCCACCACGCGTCGTCCATAAATTTCACATTCGCACCCACTGCCATGCCTGCGCGGTGCGCATCACCCGTGTTGCCCGGCGAACCAGCGGTCCAAGAAGTGTGTGTAGGATTGGGCAAATATTGTTCACGCATTTGCTGATTTTTTCAAAACCGCCAGCGCCTAGTATCACGCCTTTTTTCACGCGAATACGGAAAGGTTGACCATTTCTTTCTGCCAACACACCGACAACACGACCATCTTCCACGATTAAATCTTTCATGCCACAGTTGAGCCACAGCGGAATTTTTCTATCGAGCATGAATTTGCGCAGCGAACCAATCACAGAATTGCCCAACGTCAAACGGCGGCTGCGTTTTTTGCCGCGCAAGCGGTAACCGAGATCAAACAGCCACTCAAAAAAACACGCGCGCAAACACGCCCATCCAACCTTTTTCTTTTTTGAACACCGCGCGAAATTCCATGGTCTCCATGGTGAAAATATTCCAGATCAGTGTTTGCGGATGCTGACCGCGCAAATTCTCAAAATCATCACCTAAAGCGGCGGCATTAAATGCTTTGGGATCGTGGCTGCGACCGCCTTCCATGTAGCCGGGTGCACCGGGGTAGTAATCGGGATACAACTCTAAAGACTCAGAACGCAGCGCAGTTTTTTTGTGCAGCCACTTCATCATTTCTGGCGCTTTTTCTACATACGCACGAATGCGCACATCAGGCACTGCATCACCAATTAAATGTTTGAGATAGTTAAAACCTTTTTCTGCGCTATCTTTTAAACCTTTACCCGCCATCAAATGACTGTTGGGCACCCAAATCACACCGCCGCCAGAACCCACAACAACCACATCCACGGCGTGATCTCATTTCACTGCGCCTGACATAACAGTCTCCTTCGTTTTGATGAAAAAAATGATGGTTAATCTAGGTGATTTACGCCCGCTTGGGCAGTTTCGATACATTCTCGCGCAAGTGCTGCGGATTGATGGTGCCGACGATCGCTGAACTGCTGCCTGCATGCGCAAAAATTATCGCTAAGGCTTCCGCTACAGCATCGCCATCGCAGCGATGACCACTGGCGAACGCTTTTTTAATCAGTGCACCTTTTTGGTGCTGATGACAATAGTCCAACACCGCGACATCGGCTTGCTCGTTTAGGTTGTATGTGACCATTACTACATCCGATTGTTCCGCCGCCAGTAAACCGCCAGCAACGGTTTTCGTTGACATGCCAAACGCGCGAATCCAACCGCGCTGTTTTAATTCTGCCAGTGTTTGCAGTGCCGCTGTGTTATTGATGATGTCGAGATCATTGCCATCGGAATGCACCAACACCATATCGATGTAATCAGTTTGCAAGCGACGCAAACTGCGCTCCACACTCATGCGCGTGTGCTCGGCTGAAAAATCGAACGAGGATTGTCCCTCAGAAAACTCCTCACCGACTTTGCTACAGATCAACCAATGTTTACGATCCGCTTTTAATAATTTGCCTAAACGCTCTTCGCTATTACCGTAAGCAGCCGCGGTGTCGATCAAATTAATGCCTAGATCGCGCGACAAATCTAACAACACGCGCGCCGCTTTATCATCTGGCACGGTAAACGCTTGCGGATATTTCACGCCTTCCGTGCGCCCCAGTTTCACAGTGCCAAAACCGAGCGCGCTCACTTGCATACCGGTACTACCTAACGCGCGATAAAACATGTCACACCTTTTGCCATTGCGCGGCACACCACGGCGTTGCTGCAATATGCGTCATGCGCGGCCAATCACACGGCAAAAAATCCACACATCGCGGTGCGATATTTTGTGCGCGCAGATAATTCATCAGCAGCACCCCCAAATTCGGCACCAGCGTCAATTTAGTCGGCCACACCACAACACAGCGCGACAAGTCATCACAGGCTGACAACCACGCATTATCAGGACGCAACAAACCTGGCTGTTGCGGCTCGGCGCGAGCCACACAATAAGTTGACCACTGTGCATCACTCCAGTTGATCTGCGGAAATAATGTTTGCAATTCTTTTTTGGCGCGCAGAATTAAATCGGCAGCAGAAACTCCGACGCCTTCTTCCGCCAACTGCCCACCGAGATACCACACGATTTCTTCATTAATATTGTGCGATGAAATCGTCAAACGCGGCTTGCTGTCTGACCCAACACAATGCGCGTAAAGCGATGAAAGCTGCGGGTGTTTCACTATCACTTGTTGCAGGGGTCTCATTTGCATGGCGACATTTTTTATCGCCAACTGTTGCAGCAATTCACCATTGCCTTTGCCCGCCGCCAACACACACAACTGGCTGCGCAATAAAATCTCTGTACCGTTGTGTGATAGAAAAATATCTGCGCCTTTTTGCTGTTTTTCTACGCGCAGCGCGCAGTCGCCGCTATGGAAAATAAAATCGGCGTAGCGTAGACGCAAAGTATCGAGCAGCGAGGGCGCATCAATCACCATATCCACCAAACGATACACCGTGCCGCGAAACTGCTCGTGACAAAACGCGGGCGGGTAATCTTTCGGCTTCACGCTATCCACACGACCGCGCAGTGCTCTGCTCGCTAAAAAAGTCGTCGCTTTGGATAAAACACTCTGCGAAGACCACATATAAAAATGCTCGCTGAGTACGCGCGTGCCGTGCAAATCGACATCGCCTTCGCCTTGCAAACAGCGATGCCAGTGCGCTGGCATATCGGCAATCGCTTCGGATGCACCCGACAGCGCGCCCGTGAGTGTGTATTTCACGCCGCCGTGAATCATGCCTTGTGAAGCGACGGTCTGACCGCTGCCCAATGCAGTCTGCTCCAACAACACGGCGTTGTAGCCCGCATTGCGCGCGCAGTTAAGCAGCCACAGACCGGCAATGCCGCCGCCAATAATGGCGATATCCACTTGAATGGTCTGCACTGACGGCTCCCGCACACGAAAGCGCACATTATAATGCGGTGCATGTCGCGCCTGCTCTACACCTTTGTCTTTAGCTTATTGCTGCCCGTTATCGTGCTGCGCTTGCTGTGGCGCTCTCTGCGCGCACCCGCTTACCGCCTGCGCTGGCGCGAACGCTTTGGCGATTTTTCTGCGTCACTGTTTCATGCCGATCAACCCGTGATTTGGTTGCACGCCGTTTCTGTCGGCGAAACGCTGGCCGCCGTGCCACTGGTAAAAAAATTGCAACACGACAATCCTGATTGGCAGTGGGTGATCACCACCACCACACCCACCGGCTCGGAGCTCGTACGCGCCAGTTTTGGCGATAGCGTTTTTCATGTATACGCGCCCTACGATCTGCCCATTTTTCTGCGCGCTTTTTTACAGCGCACACAACCGCAGTGCGCCATTGTGATGGAAACCGAACTGTGGCCAAATATGCTGCACAGCTGCAAACAGCAAAACATTCCCGTCATCATCGCCAATGCGAGGCTGTCTGAAAAATCCGCACGCGGTTATGAAAAAATAGCACCACTCACGCAAAAAATGTTGAACGATGTCGCACTAGTGGTTGCACAGCAGCGCACCGACGGCGTGCGTTTTATGCATTTGGGTTTGCCGCGTGAAAACATGGTCGTCACCGGCTCGATCAAATTTGATCTCGATATTGATGCCGCAACCCGTGAAAAAGCTGCTGCCTTGCGCGAACAGTGGACACTCAACCACACACGCAAAGTTTTGCTAGCAGCCAGCACACACTTCGGTGAAGACGACATCATTCTGCAAGCGTTTCAAAAAATTCGCGCAACACAAACTGATTTATTATTGGTATTAGTGCCGCGCCACCCTGAACGCTTTGACAGCGTGAGCAAGCAGTGTGAGGCCTCCGGCTTTTCTGTTGCGCGCCGCAGCCACAACACAGCGCCGACAGCGAACACTGACATTGTGATCGGCGACACCATGGGCGAGCTGCTCACTTTTTACGGCGCAGTTGACATCGCTTTTGTCGGCGGCAGCTTAGTGCCCGTGGGCGGGCACAATTTGATTGAACCAGCGGCGTGGGCTTGCCCTGTGATCAGCGGCTCACAACTCTTTAATTTTTCGGAAGTAGAAAAATTACTGCGCGATAACCGCGCGCTGGCAATTGCCGATAACGCCGAACAAATCGCCGCGCAAGTTAGCGCGTGGCTAAATGACGAGACAGCACGCAAAGCTTATGGCGAGCGAGCCAAAGCAGTGGCCGATAGCAACCGCGGGGCGTTGGAAAAGTTGTGTGCACTGATTGCGCTTTCCCTCAAGCAATCTCCCAAACAATAAAACAAGCTCCATAAAAAAGGCAGCTTACGCTGCCTTTTTTGTTCGATTACTTACCGCTTACAACACCATCGCGGCACGCAGTTTTTTCATCGCGCTCTGTTCCAGCTGGCGAATGCGCTCGGCGGAAACGCCATATTCGGCAGCGAGATCGTGCAGGGTGGATTTATTGTCTTCATCCAACCAGCGTCTTTGCAAAATCGCGCGACTGCGATCATCGAGTGTAGTCATCGCCTGTGCCAACTGGCGCGTCGACACTTCATCCCAGTTCGAGCTTTCTAATTGCAGAGAAGGATCGCTGTCTTCCGCTTCCAAATAATTGGCTGGCACGGCGTAGGCCTTGTCTTCGTCGTCATCAATGCCGACATCAAAAGATGCATCGTGACCGGACAAACGGCTTTCCATTTCGCGCACATCATTGACTGATACACCCAAGTCTTTGGCAACGGCATGTGCTTCGTCGTTCGACAACCACGCCAAACTTTTTTTCGCACCGCGTAAGTTAAAAAACAATTTGCGTTGCGGTTTGGTGGTGGCAATTTTGACGATGCGCCAGTTGCGCAAAATGTATTCGTGAATCTCGGCTTTGATCCAGTGCACCGCAAATGAAATCAAGCGCACGCCTTTTTCTGGATTGAAGCGCTTCACTGCTTTCATCAAGCCGATGTTGCCCTCCTGCACCAAATCCGCTTGCGGCAAGCCGTAGCCGTTGTAACTGCGCGCAATGTGCATCACGAAACGCAGGTGCGACATAACGAGCTGGCGCGCCGCGTCTAAATCTTCGCGGTAGTACAAATCTTCTGCGAGGCGGCGCTCTTCGTCGGCCGACAAAATGGGAATGCCGCTAATCGCCTGCGCGTAGCTGGTTAAACCCATGCTGGGGCTCAACACACTGGCGGGAATCAGTTCTCTACTCATGGCGCTTCCTCCGAGGGAAACAAAGTCTATCACCGCTGTTGGATGGTGATGGCATCGTGAAGTTCCACTACGCCGTGGTGTCAGTCGTCTTGCTCGGCAGCGACCGCGGCACAGTAACCGGCGGCATCCAGCAACTGCTCCCATTCGGCAGAGGCATTGCTAGGCTGAATGCGGAACAGCCAGCCTTTGTCGTAAGGCGAGTCATTCACGGTCTCTGGTGCGTCTTCCAATACAGCATTATGAGCAATCACTTCACCGGATACCGGTGCAAACAAATCGGATGCCGTTTTGACGGATTCGATCACACCCGCTTCGCCTGCCTGCGCTAACTGCGCGCCGATGGCGGGCAGATCCACAAACACCACATCGCCCAACTGCTCTT
>CAYOEO010000015.1:0-41701 GCA_964403125.1 uncultured Pseudomonadales bacterium
GATGTGGTGGGCATCAACTCGCAAATTTTCACGCGCTCTGGTGGCTCAATGGGCTTGTCTTTTGCCATTCCTGCAAGCGTTGTGCGCAATGTGGTTGCGCAACTGAAAACAAAAGGCTACGTGTCGCGCGGCTGGTTGGGTGCCTCTATTCAAGAGGTAGACAGATCTTTGGCAAAATCCTTCGGGTTGAGCAAGCCAGAGGGCGCATTGGTTGCACAAGTGGTTACAGGCGGCCCAGCAGAAAAAGCCGGTATCCAAGTTGGGGATGTGATTACAGAATTTGAAGGGAAACCGATTCTGTATTCCGGAGATTTGTCGCATTTGGTTGGATTGGTCGCCCCCAATAGCAAAGCAGCATTACAGTTGGTACGTCACGGTCAAGTGCAATCATTGAGCGTAGTGGTGGGAGAGCTGGCAGATAAGCACACGAGTGCCAATGAACGGCTTGCGCGCAAGGCACAGCGCGATGATGTCAAAGGCGTGCTCGGTATGCAGTTGAGTCCTTTGGATGCAAGGCAGGCAGCGCAACTACGCGTTGCTGGTGGCGTGTGGGTGCGCGCTGTGCGACAAGGCAGTGCAGCGGCAAAAGCAGGCTTGCGCCCCAGTGATGTCATTGTGCAGATCGGTTTTTCCAATGTAAGTAATGCCGCCGATTTCCAGAAAATTGTCAGTGGGTTGGAAGTGGGGAGTATTCAGCCGATTCGTTTCTTTCGCGAGGGGCAGCCCATTTTTCGCTCTATCGTGATTCAGTAACTGACGCACAGAGGCGCGAGGCATAGTTGAATCGGGTAGAATGCAGCACTTTTTTTCTGCGCCGGAAATACCCGTGTCCGACCTGAGTCATATCCGCAATTTCTCCATCATCGCCCATATTGATCACGGTAAGTCCACGCTGGCAGATCGCTTTATTCAAGTGTGTGGTGGTTTATCTGCGCGCGAAATGGAAGCGCAAGTGTTGGACTCCATGGATATAGAACGCGAGCGCGGCATTACCATCAAAGCGCAAAGCGTGACGCTCAATTACCAAGCGCAAGACGGCAAAACCTATCAATTAAATTTTATTGATACCCCTGGGCATGTGGATTTCAGTTATGAAGTGTCGCGCTCGTTGGCAGCGTGTGAAGGCGCGCTGTTGGTGGTTGATGCCGCGCAGGGTGTGGAAGCGCAATCGGTAGCGAATTGCTACACCGCGATTGAGCAGGGATTGGAAGTTTTACCCATCCTCAACAAAATGGATTTGCCGCAAGTTGAACCGGAGCGCGTACAAAAAGAAATCGAAGAAATTATTGGTATTGATGCCAGTGATGCCTGTCGTTGCAGCGCAAAATCGGGCTTGGGTATTGAAGATGTTTTAGAGCAATTGGTGGCAAAAATTCCATCGCCAGAAGGTGATATTGAAGCACCTTTACAGGCGCTGATTATTGACTCTTGGTTTGATAATTATCTCGGCGTCGTATCCTTGGTGCGCGTAAAGCACGGCACGCTGCGCAAGAAAGATAAAATTGTTGCCAAAAGTATTGGCAAAGCGCATTTGGTTGATGCTGTAGGCATTTTCACGCCCAAGCGCAAAGAAACAGACGAATTAAAAGCGGGTGAAGTGGGTTTTGTGGTCGCGGGTATCAAAGATATTCACGGCGCACCCGTGGGCGATACGTTGATTCATGCTTCGTTTCCTGAAACCGCTACGCTGCCTGGCTTTCAAAAAGTCAAACCGCAAGTGTATGCCGGCGTGTTCCCCGTTAATGCCGATGATTACGAAGATTTTCGTGATGCTTTAGCAAAGTTGACGCTGAACGATGCTGCGCTTTTTTACGAGCCAGAGACATCGGACGCATTAGGCTTTGGTTTTCGCTGCGGTTTTCTCGGTATGTTGCACATGGAAATTGTGCAAGAGCGGTTAGAGCGCGAATACGATCTCGATTTGATTACTACGGCGCCGACTGTAGTGTATGAAGTGGTGATGAATGGTGGCGAAGTGGTTCTCGTGGATAACCCATCGAAGTTGCCGGATGCTGGAAAAATTCAGGAGATGCGTGAGCCTATCGCTGAAGCGAGCATCTTGGTGCCGCAAACTTATTTGGGGAATGTCATCAGTTTGTGCGTTGAAAAACGTGGTGTGCAAAAAGATATGTTGTTTATCGGTAATCAAGTGTCTTTGCGCTATGAATTGCCGATGAGTGAAGTGGTGATGGATTTCTTTGATCGTTTGAAATCGGTCAGTCGTGGTTTCGCTTCGTTAGATTATTCCTTTTTGCGTTTTGAATCCGCGCGTTTAGCAAAGCTGGATGTCATGATTAACGGTGACAAAGTGGATGCTTTGGCGGTGATTGTGCATCGCGATAATGCGCAATCACGCGGTCGTGTGTTATGCGAGAAAATGCAGGAGTTGATTCCTCGTCAAATGTACGATGTGGCGATTCAAGCGGCATTGGGCGGGCAGATTATTGCGCGCACCACGGTCAAAGCTATGCGAAAAAATGTGTTGGCGAAGTGTTATGGCGGTGATGCATCGCGCAAGAAAAAATTGTTAGAAAAGCAGAAAGCCGGTAAGAAAAGAATGAAACAAATTGGTCATGTCGAGATTCCGCAGGAAGCGTTTCTCGCAGTGCTAAAGGCGGATTGAGTATGTTTATCACGGTGTTGTCTGGTGTATTGATTCTGAGTGTATTGTTGTGGCTGGCGCAGGAAAATTTTGGTCGATCTGCGAGAGTTGAGTCGGTGACGAAACTTCAGGGAAACACAGCAGCGAGCTTGAAAGAAAATATGCCGACGTGGTTTCGTGTGCTGTCGGGTGTCATTGTGACTGCATGGGTGTTGGTTGCGCTGGTTTTAGTGAATGTGTCGAGCAAAGCAGGAGATATTGGAGATTTTTCTTTTATTCTTGTGTTGCTTGTTTTGGCGTCTGGCGTTGTCGTTGGTGTTGATCGTTTTTTCTTTACACGGCGACGTATTCATTTAATTGGTGCGGCACAAGTGCAGCGCGTGTTATCACAAATCAAAGCAACAGACGACCGCCAGCGTGTCGTTGACTGGGCAGAAAAAGATTTTGTCGTAGCAGAGTATGCGAAGTCATTTTTTCCTGTGTTATTGGTGGTGTTGGTATTGCGCTCTTTTCTTTTTGAGCCGTTCAAAATACCGTCGGCCTCCATGGTGCCTACGCTGTTAGTACACGACTTTATCTTGGTGAATAAATTTGCTTACGGTGTTCGCCTTCCTGTGCTGGGTACAAAAATTATTTCGGTAGGAGAACCAGCTCGCGGTGATGTCATGGTGTTCTATCCTCCGAACGACAAACGTTATTTTATTAAGCGAGTCATCGGCTTGCCGGGTGATCACATCCAGCTAAAAGACAATGTGCTTTATATCAATGGGGTACAGATGACTCAGCATATGTTGCGTATTGATGATGCGTCCTTCCCTTATATGATGATCATGCAGGAAAACCTACAGCCGAAAGAGCATATTTTGCAGCGCGTGTCGTTGACGACGCCGCAGAGCAACTATGAAACAGTCGTGCCAGCAGGTTCGTACTTCATGATGGGCGATAACCGCGACAACAGCAGTGATAGTCGTTTTTGGGGCGCTGTGCCGGAGGCGAATATCGTTGGCAAAGCAGAGTATGTCTGGATGCACTGGGCGGGGCTGTCAGGCTTGCCCTCGTTCTCGCGCAATGGTGTAATCCAATAACCATTCAACGCTGAAGAAGGTTTTGTCTATGAAACAGCTAAAGAAACAACGTGGTGCCTCAATGTGGGAAATGTGTTTGTATATATTTGTGTTTCTAGCGGTAGTGACGGTAGCGTTGAAGCTAGGGCCGGTGTATATCCAAGACAGAAATATTGATTCAGCACTGAATGCGTTGAATGAGTCGGCTAAAGGTGATGTCACTGGGGATGTTATCAAGACTCGGCTATCTAGAACCTTTCAGGTCAGTATGATAGATGATTCAATTTTGAGTAACTTAACTGTTGATAGTTCAGGTGTAACGCCAGTTGTTACGCTGAATTATGATGTGACTACGCCATTCGTTGGCAATGTAGATGTCGTTATCCACTTTAAGCATTCGATAAATTTAACTTCCGCACACTAGTGAAAGACGCTGTAATTTTTTTGCAGGAAAAAATAGCGTATGTTTTTTCCAATCAGCAATTGTGTCTACAGGCATTAACCCATCGCAGCTTTGGCGCGCATCACAATGAACGCTTGGAGTTCTTGGGTGATGCTGTTTTGGATTTTTTAATCACAGATATTCTTTATGGCCAGCATTCTGCTGCGACAGAGGGTGAATTGTCCAATATGCGTGCGCACGTTGTGCGCGGTGAGCAGTTGGCAAAAATTGGCGAGTCATTATGCGTGGGTGAGTTGCTGCGCTTGGGTGCTGGCGAGCAGCAAGCCGGTGGCAGGCAGCGTGCGTCACTGGTGGCTAACGCGGTAGAGGCTGTTATTGCTGCGGTCTATCTTGATGGTGGATTGCCCGCGTGTCGTTTGGTTGTGCAAAAATTATTTGCACCCGTGTTGGCGGGGTTAACGCCAGCTATTGGCAAAGATGCCAAAACCACTTTGCAGGAATATTTACAATCGCGGCATTTGCCTCTGCCCGTTTATGAGCAAGTTGCGCGTAGTGGCAGTGATCATAATGCCAGTTTTACCATGGAGTGCTCGGTCGCTGCGTTGGATCAGAAGGCGACAGGTATAGCGCCCAGCCGCAAACAGGCGGAGCAATTGGCGGCAAAAAAACTATTAACCAACTTGGGTTTGTAAGTCGGATTGAGTGGATGAAAAAAGAAAAAATAGAACAAGAATCCTCATCCACAAAACATTGCGGCATGGTGGCAGTTGTCGGTCGTCCCAATGTGGGTAAATCGACGCTGCTCAATCATATGGTTGGGCAAAAATTGTGCATTACATCGCGCAAGCCGCAAACTACGCGCCATTTAATTTTGGGTATTAAATCCACTGAAAGTTGTCAGATGATTTTTGTGGATACGCCAGGTATGCATAAACACGGCAAGCATGCGATGAATCAGCGCATGAATAAAGCCGCAGGTGCGGTGTTGCATGATGTGGATTTAGTGCTTTGGGTGGTCGATCGTGCAGCGTGGACAGAAGAGGATGAGCAGGTGCTCAAGCGTTTGGAGTCCACAGAAAGTCCTGTCATTTTGGTGATGAATAAAGCCGATAAAGTTGACGACAAAGAGGCTTTGTTGCCGGTAATTGCGCGCTATTCTGCACTGCGAAATTTTTTAGCTATAGTGCCAGTGTCCGCGTTGCATGGGCATGGATTGTCTGCTCTGGAAGCGGTGATTGCAGCACGCTTGCCTGCTTCAGATTTTATCTACCCCGAAGATCAATTGACGGATAAAAGTGAGCGATTTTTTGCGGCAGAAATTGTGCGTGAGAAAATTATTCGCCAGTTGGGTGAAGAGCTGCCCTATCAAACAGCCGTTGAAATTGAACAATTCGAAGATGATAACGGCTTGCTGCGCATTGCTGCTTTAATTATTGTCGAAAAAGAAGGGCAGAAAAAAATTGTGATTGGCGATGGCGGTGAGCGCCTGAAAAAAATCGGCCAGCAGGCTAGGTTAGATATGCAGCAGATGTTTGGTGCAAAAGTAATGCTGAAATTGTGGGTCAAAGTGCGACGCGGTTGGGCAGACAACGAACGCGCACTCAATAGCTTAGGCATTGAATAAATCGCGTGGCTTATAGGGATGGCGCACGCTTACCTGTTGCACAGTAGACCCTTCAAAGAATCATCTGTCATCGCTTCTTTTATGACAGATACCGATGGTCGTGTGGACTGCATCGCGCGTTCTGTGCGCGGAAAAATTGGCAAAAAAAATAAACCCATTATTCCGTTTTGTTTGTATGAGTTAGCTTGGGTAGGAAAAGGCGAATTAAAGTCTTTGCAGCATTTTGAAGCAGTGAATCCGCCGCCTACTTTGTTGGGTGCGCATTTATTCTGTGGGCTTTATCTCAACGAATTGTTGTATCACTTATTGCCTGCGATGGATGTGGAGCCGCAATGGATGAGCTTGTATTCGCATGCCATTGCGCAACTGACTGTGCAGGAAAATCCCGAGCCGACATTGAGAGCATTTGAGATGGCGATGTTGGAGCACTTGGGATATGGTATTGATTTTCATCGGGATGCCGCCGGTATGCCGTTAGAATTTGATGGCTATTATCAGTTTCTTCCTGAACAAGGCTTGGTACGTGTATCACATGGCGCAGAGGTGGGCACTGGTTTAGGCGGCGAATTTATTGCGATGGGGCTTCGTGATTTTTCTGCCGTGGAAGTGCGCAAACTAGCGAAACAGACAATGCGAACTGCATTGGCGGTTTGCCTTGGCCGCAAGAAAATACATAGTCGAGATTTATTTCTCTAACATTAAAAAATTTTTCGTGCGTTAAGATTTTTGTTCAAGCGTTTTAAGCGTGCGCGTGCCGATTTGTCATCGCCTTGAGCGGCTTTTTCCAGCCAATATCGGTATTGAGCTTCATTTTTTTCGACACCGTGTCCTGCGTAATACATGCGAGCCACTAGCATTTGCGCGTGGGTGTCTCCGGCTTCAGCATAGGGCAATAAGAGTGCAAAAGCCCGCGTAAACTCGCTTTTGGAAAAAGCGCGCAGCCCTGCATCGCGTTGGTCTGGTGTTGGAGTGTCTGTCATATTGTCTGGTTACGAGGTGATTTCTATCGCACGCAGACAATGTAACAGGTTGCTGGTACTTTGACCTGCGCTGTCGCTACAATCGACGCTTAACACCCTATCAGTGAGTGCTCTACAGTTTATGCCGACGCAATACGAGGAATTTTTTCTGCGGCACCCTTCGCAGGATAATTATCGCTTACTGCGCGTTTATGCGTGGTATCGCGCGCTATTGTCATGTGTGTTGTTGGCATTGTTTGTTATTGATGTGACATCCAGTGTTTTGGGGCGCGTACACCCCGATCTGTACGGCTACACCATTTCTATTTATGCGTTTATCAGTGCTCTGATGTTGGGCGCTGTGCTGTTGGTGCGCAGAGAACCTGTTTCGGGTCAGATTTTTTCAATCTGCTTGGTGGATGTTATTTTTCTCACCATCATCATGTATTGCAGCGGTGGTATTGCAACCGGTCTTGGCTCGCTTATTTTTATTACCGTTGCGGCGAGCAGTATTTTTCTACAAGGACAGATTGCTACGCTGCTCGCTGCATTGGCTTGTATTGCGATTTTATTGGAGAGCCTCGCTACGAGTTATTGGAGTGACACCAGCGTCAACCCGTTAGCAGTGGCGCTGCTGGGCTTATTGGTTTTTATTACCTCGCTGTTATTTCAATATTTGGCGCGCCGTATACAAGCATCGCAACAGTCGGCGATAGAGCAGGCAGAGCAAGCGGCTATTTTGCAGCAGCTCAATGAAATGATTGTTCAGCGCATGAACACGGGCATTGTTGCATTGGATAAGGAAGGCTTGATTCTGTTGTATAACGAATCAGCAGCGCGTTTGTTAAGTTTTCCTGTCAAATTTGATATGCGCGATCAAATCTATTTCAGTAGAAATGTTGCTGCGCAGACTGTATTGCAGCAGTGGGTAGGTAATCCGCTCAAAAGACCGCCTACATTACAGGTAGAAGAAAGTGGCTTAGAAATCCAATTAAATTTTGCGCGCATGGATAATGGTGGTAATGATTTAATTCTCGTTTTTGTCGAAGACACACGAAAAGTATCGCAACAAGCGCAGCAGATGAAGTTGGCTTCTTTGGGGCATCTTACCGCCAGTATTGCACACGAAGTACGTAATCCCCTAGGCGCAATCAGTCATGCGGCGCAATTGCTGGAGGAATCAGAAAATTTGTCAGATGCTGATCGCCGGCTGTCTACTATCATTCAGAACCACTCATTGCGCGTTAATGGCATTATTGAAAATGTGTTGCGGCTTTCACGGCGTGAAATATCCAATCCTGAAAAATGTGATTTGTGTGAGTGGCTAAAGATTTTTGTCAAACAACATGAACAAACATACGGTAAATCAGTAGATATTATTTTGGATTTACCGCGCAATCCGATCTCAATTTATTTTGATTTGAGTCAGTTGGAGCAGATACTCACCAACCTGTGTTCGAATGGCTTGCGATATAGCGAAAAATCTACGGGCGAATCAAAAATTACCTTGCGCACCTACATTCACGAAGTAATGGATACGCCGTATTTGGATGTGATTGATTATGGAGTTGGCTTAACGCCGCAACAAAGCCAGCAGCTTTTTGAACCATTCTTCACGACAGAAGCGAAGGGGACGGGTCTTGGGCTGTATATTGCGAAAGAGCTTTGTCTGGCTAACCAAGCGAGCTTAGAGTATCGCCGTACCAGCCAGGGTTTGAGTTGTTTTCAAATCGGATTTTCGTATTCCAATCGAGTGATTGTGTGAGCATGAGCAAAAACGTAACGGCATTAATTGTTGATGATGAGCCAGACATTAGAGAATTGCTGGAAATTACCTTGGGGCGCATGAATTTGCGTACGGTCAGCGCTGGCGATGTTGCAACGGCAAAACAGTTGTTGAACGAAGAAAAAATTTCACTGTGTTTGACCGATATGCAGTTACCGGATGGCAATGGCTTGCAGTTGGTGCAACATATTCAAAATGATTACCCCCATATTCCTGTTGCGGTGATTACTGCGTTCGGCAGCATGGATACAGCGATTAACGCTTTGAAAGCCGGCGCGTTTGATTTTGTTTCTAAGCCCGTCAACTTGGAGCAATTGCGTGGTTTGGTGGATGCTGCATTGAAGTTGCAGAAAACGGTAGTTGCCAACGAGAGTGACAATGAACTGTTGCTGGGTAATAGCGATGTCATGCAGCGTTTGCGCGCACAGATTGCCAAATTGGCACGCAGCCAAGCGCCCATTTATATCCACGGTGAATCCGGCAGTGGTAAAGAATTGGTGGCGCGCTCTATTCATGCCCAAGGTTCGCGTGCTACGCAGGCTTTTGTTGCGGTGAACTGTGGCGCAATTCCATCTGAGCTAATGGAAAGTGAATTTTTTGGCCACAAAAAAGGCAGTTTTACCGGTGCAACAACAGATAAAGCAGGGCTTTTTCAAGCGGCACACGGCGGAACTTTGTTTTTGGATGAAGTGGCCGATTTACCTTTGGATATGCAAGTGAAATTGCTGCGTGCGATCCAAGAAAAATGTGTGCGCGCTGTCGGTGCGGAAAAAGAAGTGGCGGTGGATGTGCGCGTGTTGAGTGCCACGCATAAAAATTTAGCCGAAGAAGTAAAGGTGGGTCGGTTTCGCCAAGATTTGTTTTATCGCATCAATGTCATTGAGTTGTCGGTTCCGCCATTGCGCGCTCGCGGTAGCGATATTGTTTTATTGTCGCAACGGTTTCTGGATCAATTTGCTAAAGAAATGCAGTTGCCACCAGCACGCTTATCAGATGCTGCACAGCAGGCTCTGCAACATTACACCTTCCCTGGCAACGTGCGTGAGTTGGAAAATATACTCGAACGTGCGTTTACCTTGTGTGAAAACGATGTCATCCATGCAGAAGACTTGCATTTGGGCGCGGTAGTCAGTGAAAGTGCGTTGCTACCAGAAGTAGAGCAAATGGAAATTCCTGAAGGCATTGCTGAATTGGATTCTTATTTGGAATCTATCGAGCGCGGCATTATCACGCGCGCATTGGAAGCCAATCGTTGGAATAAAACCGTCACTGCACAGAAATTGGGTATTTCATTTCGCCAGTTGCGTTACCGCCTTAAAAAATTGGGCATGGATGATTGAGCGTTATCATCACAATAAGAACGGAAAAATCGCTTTGCGTTCAGCCGGATAGTCAGAAAATTTTTCACGATACCAGCGGTGCGAAGAAATGGCTTTCGGCACTAAATTGGCAGCAGTAAAGCAAACAAACGCCAGTGCCGGGAGTGACCAGCCTGCCAATGCAAATCCTGTCCACTGTAGAATCTCGCCTAAATAATTGGGGCAAGACACCCAGCGGTATGCGCCACCTTGTGGGACTTTGTAGCCCGTTTCACCTGGTTTGCGCAGGTTGCGTAACATGGCATCCGATTGTTTTGCCAGTGCAAAGCCAGCGCAAAATAAAACGATGCCAGTAATAAAGCGCGGGTCGAACAACCATGCACTGCTGTGTAAATGTGTTGCCAGTGTAGAAAGAAACCAGCCATTGAGTGCGCCATTTACGGCATTAAATGTCATACCGAAGGAGAGCAGAATAATTTTGTAGCTGGCATTGGGTTTAACGCGCAGTGTGAGTGGATAAATAAATGTGCGATGAAAATAATGAACCTGAAACAGCGCAAACAAAACTAGCGGCGCGGTGTTGAGTGTGTGATCACCTATCCAATAAAAGTACAACATGCCGACGAATGATGGCAGTTCCAGAATGAACCAGCCGAAGCGCATATTGACGCCAGGCCCCCAGCCGTCGCGCTCTTGTTTACCGTAAGGTGCGGAAATAAACATCAGCACGAGAAAAGTCACGGCTGAAGCGCCGAACACACACAACAGTAAAAAATGGTAGGTGCTGAATTCCATGTCTTTATCCTTGTTATGTCAGAATGCGTGAAATCATAGCGCAAGTGCTAGAGGAATACTGATGTCGGACCATGCGAAGTTTGTGCTGCACGCGCAATTACAAAAAGACTGTGAAATCGTTGGTGATTTGCCGCTGAGTACGCTGCTGTTGATGCGCGATGCACATTATCCGTGGTTTGTTTTAGTGCCGCGCCGTGCCGATGTGCGTGAATGGTATGCGCTAGCAGAGGCGGATCAATTACAACTGCTGCACGAAACCAATCATTTAGCAAAGTTTTTACAACAGAACACGCAAGCAAAAAAAATGAACATCGGTGCCTTGGGCAATATGGTGCCGCAGTTGCATTTGCATGTGATTGCACGTTTCGAGCAGGATGCTGCGTGGCCCGCGCCGGTGTGGGGCAAAGTAGCCGCGCAGCCTTATGATGATGTAGCACTCGAGCATATGCTTGCTCTAGGGCGACAATTTCTTGCCATTTTTTAAGCGGTCGCGGTTTTTCCGTTGGCGTAATGATTGACGACCAAGCTGCCCGCCATATCGCCCTCGACATTGACGGCAGTGCGCACCGTATCCAACACGCGATCGATTGGCAGCAGAATGGCGATGGCTTCGACGGGTAATCCCACTGATTGCAGCACCATAATCATGGTGACCATGCCCGCGCTGGGTATGCCGGGTGCGCCGACAGACACCAACATCGCCGTGAGGCAGACAACAATCTGTTGCAATAAATCGAGTTGGATGCCGCACAACTGTGCGACGAACAAGGCCGCGCCCGCTTCGTAGAGCGCGGTGCCATCCATATTCAAATGCGCGCCGAGCGGTGCGACAAAATTGGCGATTTCTTTCGGTACTTTCATGTCGCGTTCCAAACAATTCAGCGTGACGGGCAGTGTCGCTGCGCTGGAGCTGGTGGCGAAAGCGGTGAATAAAGCAGGTCGCGCTTGGCGCAAAAAAGTGATGGGTGAAATCCGCGTCAGCAGCCAGAGTAAAAACGGCAACACCACGAGACCGTGAAACAGTGTTGTGCCGGTAATCACCAGCATAAATTTGCCCAAGCTGGCAAACATGGCGGCATTTTGTGTGGCAACCAATTTGGCGAGCAGCGCGCAAATACCGAAAGGAGCGAGCTGCACGATCCAGTCGATCAAGTGCATCATCAAATCAAATAATTCTGATAGGAGATGTTTGGTGTGGGTGTAACGCTCGCCACCTGCAACCAAGGCGACACCCATCAACAGCGCAAACAGCAACACACCCATCAAGTTACCTTCTGCCATGGCTTGCACGGGATTCATAAACAGGCCGCTGACAAAGTGGTTGAGAAACTCGGCGGGGGTGAGCCCCGCACCTGTGGGGTGAGCCGCTAGCGCATTTTCAAACATCGCCAATTTCAAGCCGGCGGCAGGGGCAAAGCTGTGCATGCTGCTGATGCCCAAGAGCACGGCGAGTGTAGTGGTGAGGGTGAAGAAACACAGCGTGGTCAGCCAGACGCGGCGCATACGCTGGTGTACTTGCAACTGTGATACACCGACCACGATGGAGGTGAACACCAACGGGATCATCACCATTTTGAGCAGCCCGACAAACACGGTGCTGAGGATGCCCAGCGCAGCGAGTCCATAGTGGCTAGTGGGCGTTTCCAAGCCCAGCGTACTAAAGGACAAGCCGAGCAGAATGCCGGCGACAGTGCCCAGCAGGATGCGAGTATTGAGGGACATGAAAAGGTATCCGGTTGGTCTTGACTGTCAGCCAGAATAGCGCATTATGCCGCGCCTTAGAGGTCGCCCACTCCGCCGGAGGTTGCCATGGTACAGAAGATCAAATTGCAGGGTTTTAACAACCTGACCAAATCGCTGAGTTTCTGCATTTATGACATTTGTTATGCTGAAACGCCGGAGCAGCAGGCAGAGTACATTCAGTACATTGATGAAAAGTACAACGCAGAGCGTTTCACTGAAATTCTCACGGAAGTGTGCCAAATCATCGGCGCGAATATTCTGAATATCGCGCGTCAGGATTATGATCCGCAGGGCGCGTCGGTGACAATGTTGGTCGCAGAAGAGCCAATTAAAGAGGCGGTGGATACGACCGAATCACCGGGGCCGGTAGAAATTATTGCGGCACATCTCGATAAGAGTCATATCTGCGTACACACTTATCCTGAAACGCATCCCAATGACGGTATTTGCACCTTCCGTGCCGATATTGAAGTGTCTACTTGCGGCATTATTTCGCCGTTGAAAGCACTTAACTATCTCATTCACCAATTGGACTCTGATATTGTCACGGTCGATTACCGTGTGCGTGGTTTTACGCGCGATATCAGCGGTAAAAAGCACTATATCGATCACGAAATCACCTCCATTCAAAACTACTTCACGGATGACACCGAGAAGTTGTACAAGATGATCGACGTAAATGTGTATCAGGAAAATATTTTCCATACAAAAATGATGCTGAATGATTTTGATTTAAACCATTATTTATTCGGCACAACGACCGACAACTTAACCGGCAATGATATTCGCCGCATCACCGACAGGCTCGATAGAGAAATGCACGAGATTTTCTACGGTAGAAACTTGCCTGATATGTGATTAGTTGCACAGCAATAAAGCTGGGATGGCATCTGCTCCACACCACACAATCGCATTTTGTTCAAAACGCTCGCCTAATTCGCGGGCGTTTTTTTTGTCTATCCCTAATGCAAAAAGGCTTTCCTCTCGCCATGTTTTTTTCGTATTACTACCTGTGCCGCGCAGCCATGTAATCCCAGTTGTATCAAGCATTTGCTGTAATATTTGCTGACGCTGCTGATTTTCTTTTAATGACAACGGCTGACTGTATGGATTCCATGCGGTGATAAACGCCGCACTGTGAATGTGATGTTGGCGATAAAGCACTTGTAGTTCAGCAGAAACAATATCAATGCGCAAAGTAAATGGCGGAGTATTGTGGACATGGTATTCCGCTGTCTTGTAGTGCTGAATCAAATTGTCGAGCTTAGGTTCTGGCATAGCGCTCTCCTGAACGCAGCCAGCGGCGAATCAGCGGAGCGATATGCGTGGGGTAATCGCGCAACAGTGTTTCCGCGCAGTTTTTGACTTGCGGCAGCCAATGCGCATCGCGCGCGAGATTGGCGATACGAAAATTGATGTCGCCTGTTTGTTTGGTGCCGAGTAATTCACCGGGGCCGCGCAATTCCAAATCTTTTTCTGCAATCACGAAGCCGTCATCGCTATCGCGCAACACGGCGAGGCGTTGTTTGGCGTGTTGCGATAAAGGTGTGCCGTACAGCAAAACACAATGGCTGGCGACGCTGCCGCGCCCCACGCGCCCGCGCAGTTGGTGCAGTTGTGCCAGCCCTAAACGCTCTGGGTTTTCGATAATCATCAAGCTGGCATTGGGTACATCGACACCGACTTCTATCACCGTGGTGGCGACCAAAATATCGAAATCTCCCGCTTTGAAAGCTGTCATCACCGCATTTTTTTCTGCAGGTTTGAGTCGCCCGTGTACTAAGCCGATATTGAATTCGGGCAGCGCTTCACGCAGCGTTGTTGCCGTGGTTTCTGCGGCTTGGCATTGCAGTGCGTCGGATTCTTCTATCAGCGTGCAAACCCAGTACGCCTGTTTTTTTTCTGCGCAGGCAGCGCGTAGCCGTTCGATAATGTCGTCGCGGCGCTGTTGATCAATCACCACGGTTTGAATCGGAGTGCGCCCCGGTGGGCGCTCATCAATGATGGAATAGTCCAAATCGGCGTAAGCACTCATCGCCAGTGTGCGTGGAATGGGTGTGGCGGTCATCACTAATTGGTGCGGCAGTGCGTGTTGTTGGCCTTTTTGTTGCAGCGCTAAACGCTCGCGTACGCCAAAGCGATGTTGCTCGTCGGTGATGACGACAGCCAATTCGTGAAAAATAACATCATCCTGAAAAATAGCGTGCGTACCGATGATGATATGTGCTGTGCCACCAGCAATGTGTGCAAGTATTTCACGCCGCGCTTTGGTTTTTGTACTGCCGGTTAGTAAAACACAGCGTATACCTTGCGCAGAAAACCAGTGCGATAAGTGTGTGGCGTGTTGCGCTGCAAGAATTTCTGTCGGCGCCATCAGAGCAGCTTGTTTGCCATTGCATGCAGCTTGCAAGCAAGCGAGTGCTGCAATAACGGTTTTTCCTGAGCCTACATCGCCTTGCACTAGGCGCAACATCGGTTCAGGTTTTTGTAAATCTTCACTAACTTCTTTGGCAACACGTTGTTGCGCTGTCGTTAGAGTAAAAGGTAATGCCGCTAGAAAATGTTGAACCGCTTGACTATTTGATTGTAATGCTATGCCAATTTCTTTTTTTTGCTGCTGTCGCAAACGCAATAAGCTCAAATGATGCGCGACCATCTCTTCAAATGCTAATCGTTGTTGTGCAGGGTGCTTGCCTTCCAATAATTGCGCGACCGGCGCATCGGCGGGCGGCTGATGCAAATACTGCAACGCAGAAAACAACGGCATAGCTAAACGTGCAGGCAGCAATGACGGTGGTAGCCAATCCTGCAAAGTATTGTTTTGTGTATTGTGCAAAACGCGCTCGACCAATTTGCGTATGCTGGTCTGCTGTACGCCTTCGGTGGTGGGATAAATCGGCGTGAGTTTGTCTGATAGTGGCAGTGGTTCATTGTTGGCGAGTAGGCGATATGTGGGGTGATACATTTCAAAACCGCTGGTGCCGCGCCGCACTTCGCCCCACGCGCGAATAGGGTTGCCGACTTTCAGTTGTTCCTGCTGTGCTTTGGAAAAATGGTAGAAACGCAGCGCGAGCGTGCCTGTGCCATCTTGCATCAAACACAGCAGGCTGCGGCGTTTGCCAAACACCACGCTGCACGCGCGCACCGTGCCTTCTACCAGAGCTTCGCCGTGTAGCGTCAGTGCGCCGATGGGGGTGATGTGCGTGAGATCGCGGTAGCGCAGCGGGAGATGCCACAGCACATCATCTTGCTGCTGAATGTCTAAGCGCAGCAGTTTTTCTGCCAGCTTCGCGCCAACGCCGTGAATGTCGGTGATGGAAATAGTTGTTGTCGTCACACGTTTGGAGGGTGCTGAGAGGTAAACGAGGCGAGAATAACGCTGAAGATTGTGCTACAGCAAACAAAATACATTATAAATTCTTGCTAAATAGCTGATGTCGTTGTATTTTTCCCATGTGACTTCATGACGAAGGGGTGGTTCATGATGCTCAAAAAAATCATGATAAAAATTGCAGCACTAGCAGCGGGTGTGAGTCTTGCCGGTTTAGTCGTGGCTGGCACACCGGTGACGCATGTTGTAAAAAATGGCGAGACGCTGTATCGCATTGCGGCAGACAACAATATGTCTGTGGAGCAACTGCGTGCGATCAATAAATTAGGTAGCCGTACACAAATTAAGCCTGGGCAGACGTTGATGTTGTACACGCGCGTCACGACATCGACGTCAACGCAGAAAAAAAATAGCGTAGCGACAAAAAGCAGTAGTCCTCGAGTGATTGCAACGATTCGCAATCAATCAGCGCCTGTTAGTCGCCGTGCGTCAGCACCTGAAAAAACAGTGTCTTCTGGTCGTTATCCGCAACTGGCATCCGGCAGTGCGATTGTTGTCGATGCTTCGACAGGTCAGACCTTATTTGCAAAAAACGCCGAACAAACGCGCTCCATTGCATCTATAACAAAGTTGATGACCGCTATGGTGGTGTTGGATGCTAACCCTTCAATGCAAGAAGTGATTTCTATTGGCGATGAAGATGTGGATTATTTGAAGCACACGCATTCGCGTTTGCCTGTGGGTGCGCGTTTGCCGCGTTACGACATGCTGCGTTTGGCGTTAATGTCGTCTGAGAATCGCGCAGCGTCCAGTTTGTCGCGCCATTATCCAGGCGGACGCCAAGCGTTTATTCGCGCGATGAACAACAAAGCGGCGAGCTTGGGTATGTCGCACTCACGTTTTTATGATCCAACTGGTTTAACGCCGAGCAATACTTCAACAGCGGAAGATTTGGCAAAAATGGTGCGTGCAGCAAGCCATTACAACTTGATACATGAATTCACCACAACAGCCGAGCGCGAAGTTGCGCTGTCTGCTGGTGCTGCACCTTTGCAGTACAGGAATACCAATGCCTTGGTGCGCGATTCGTCTAGCGATTGGAATATTCAAGTCAGCAAGACTGGCTATACGCAGGAAGCAGGACGCTGTCTTGTCATGATGGCGGCATTGGGGAATCGCAACGCCGTGTTGGTGATGTTGGATTCAGAAGGAAAGTTGTCGCCTGTGGGTGATGCCAATCGTCTGAAAAACTGGATTGAATCCGGCCACGCGCCTGCACAATTGGCGACGCGTTGACGCAACCTTTACCCCCTTCCATTTTACTGGTCGGCTGCGGTGACATTGCGCAGCGATTAGCTGCGCTGTTGCGTCACGATTACGCATTGACGGGTCTGCGTCGCAATCCAAGTGCACTGCCTCATTTTATAGAATCACTCCCAGCTGACGTTGGTGATTTTGCATCGCTGGCAAATGCTCTGCGCCAGCGCAGCTTTGATTATGTGGTGGTGACACTAACGCCAGGCGAGCGCAGCGCAGCGCGCTATCAGCAGGTGTATGTGGAAGGGATGCGCAATTTGCTTGCAGCGTTGCACGCCGCGCCGCGTTTGCTGTTTGTCTCTAGCACTTCTGTCTATGAGCAGGATGATGGCGAAGTAGTCGATGAAAGCACGCCAGCGCAGGGTAAAGGATTTTCAGGGCGGAGTTTGTTAGAGGCTGAGACTTTGGTAGCGGACAGTGGCTTGCCCGCTACTGTGGTGCGTTTTTCAGGTATTTACGGTGCCAGGCGCGGGCGCTTGTTGACGCAGGTGCGGGAAGGGCGTGTCGAAACTTCGCAAGCGGCACAGTGGACCAACCGCATTCACGCCGATGACTGTGCGCGTGTGTTAGAACACCTCATTCGTCGCTGGCAGGTGGGGCAGTTCCCTGCGCCGTGCTATATCGCCAGTGATTGTCTGCCTGTGCAGGCTGGTGAAGTATGGCAGTGGTTGGTCGCTCAAATTGCAGTTCCTGATCCGCTGCTTGGTACCGATTGGCAGGGGCAATCAGCAACAGGGAAGCGGTGCAGCAATGTTCGTTTGCTGCAGACGGGGTTTCAGTTTTTGTATTCGGATTTTCGGGCGGGTTATCGCACTATGCTGACTGATCAATAACCCTGTTTTTGCACGGTTGTTTTTGCCGATAAGGCTGAGTACCATCCCCTCAACATTCATTCATTGTTATAGCAGAAAAATGGCGCGCATTGCTATCATCAAAGTTTTTACCGGTCTCAATTTGGCTCCGGCTCAGCTGTCCGGTGAGTTGATGCGCGCGGGTCACGAGTCGCGGATTATTTATTTCAAAGATCACCACATCGTGAATTATGAAAACAAAGATGAATATGAGATAACGGATTACCCCGGTGTTCTTATTGATGCCAATGCAGTAAAAAAAGTTTGGAATTGTTATAAGCCTTTCAGTGAAAAAGAATATCGTTTATTGGTTGAAGATTTACAAGAGTTTAAGCCTGATGCAATAGGATTTAGTGTCATTTCCGGCACAATTTCTGCCGCCGCTACTGTGACAGCGAAGTTAAAAGAATATTTTGATGTGCCGTTCATTTGGGGTGGCCCAGGCCCAACACTAGAGCCGGAACGGTGTATCCCCTCAACAGATATTATCTGCATTAATGAAGGCGAGGAGGTTATTGTTGAGCTGGCGAATAGGCTTGATGCGGGGGCTGATTTAACGGATATACAAGGCACTTGGGCAAAGGCAAAAGATGGTTCCGTTATTAAAAATCCTAGTCGCCCTCTTATGAAGCTGGATGATATTGCCATCCCTGATTGGCACCCCGAGCACTATGTGCACATCAATAATTTCAAAGGCAGAAGAACAAACATCTACCCTAATAATTTAGGGCAGGAATACCCCATCATGACGCAGCGCGGGTGTCCTTTTTCCTGTTCTTTTTGTATTGAATCGCGTTATCAAGATATGTTTGGCAAGAAAAACTCTCTGCGCCGGCGCAGCGTTGATTTAGTGTTACAAGAATTACATTGGGCAAAAGATAATTTGGATATTAAATCGATTTTATTTTATGACGATGTGTTTACAGTCAATCCCCGTTGGCTAAAAGAGTTTTTACCGCGCTATAAAGCAGAGATTGGTCTGCCGTTTTGGTGCTATACCTATCCTACAACCCATGATCCTGAGTTGCTGAGTTTGTTAAAAGATGCAGGCATGATTTCTATTACGATGGGTATTCAGTCCGGCAGTGCAAGAATACTTAAAGAGTATTTTAATCGCCCAACCGACACGGCGCGTGTGCTGGAGGCAGCACAAGAGATTGTGGATCTAGGTTCTGAAGTAAAAGGCTTTTTTGATTTAATCAGTAACGTGCCTTTTGAGACGGAAGAGGATTTGCGCGCAACATTTAACTTTTTGCTTGAGTTGCCGAAAGAATTTTGCACGTTAGGGTTTGGTGTAATGACTAACTTTCCCACCTACAATTTTACCGAGCAGGTGGTGCGTGATGGCGAGATTGCTAGCAAGACGGCACCGTCAGAGTCGGATTACGATTACTACCATAAACTGTACTTATTGACGCGTGGGGCTATGCCGATGGATGAAGTACGCAAGGTCGGTGAGGATCCAGTGTATCGTGCCAATCATCGCCTGCTGGATCCTTTGATTAAAAATGAAAAGCGTATGTCATTTACGGGAATTTCTTTCTAACACGGTAAAGCTATAAGGAAATGGATTTTTTGCACCCGGCACGTGTGTTTCGCGCGCGGTTTCTCGCCAGTCGCCGTCTAAATCAGGAAAAAAGGCATCACCTTCGAGATGGGTTTCAATTTCGGTAATGTAAGCGCGCTGCACTAGCGGTAGCGCAGCGCGATAAATTTGTGCACCGCCAATAATCATCACTTCTTCAATATTTTTTTTGTCAGCAATACAGCATGCGTATTGCAAAGCACTGGCTAAATCATGTGTCACATGAGCACCATCGGCACGAAAGCTAGTGTTGCGCGTGATAACAATATTGTCGCGATCAGGTAGAGGCTTGCCCAGTGACTCCCAAGTGTTGCGTCCCATGATGACGGGTTTGCCGAGTGTCACGCGTTTGAAATAACGCAAATCTTCCGGCAGATGCCAAGGCATTTGGTTATTGCGTCCGATGACGCCGTTGCGTGTGCGCGCCACAATGAGGGAGATGATTGGCATCACACGGCGACCGGTGCGGCGATGTGCGGCTGCGCTGCGTAATCCAGTAATTCAAAATCGTCGTACTTGAAATCAAAAATATTTTTGATGGCAGGATTAATGCGCATGGTAGGTAACTTGCTCGGCTTGCGTTGCAATTGTTGCTCCACTTGTTCGAGGTGATTGCTGTACAAATGCGCGTCGCCAAAAGTGTGAACAAATTCGCCCACGCCGAGGTCGCACACTTGCGCAATCATCATCGTGAGCAATGCGTAGGAGGCGATATTGAACGGCACGCCGAGAAAAATATCAGCACTGCGTTGATACAACTGGCAAGATAATTTGCCATCGGCGACATAAAACTGAAACAGTGTGTGGCAGGGCGGCAGAGCCATATTGTTCACTTCGGCAACATTCCACGCGTTCACTAATAAACGACGCGAATCGGGATTTTTTTTGATCATCTCAATCAATTGTGTAATTTGATCGATGGTGCCGCCATTGCCATCCGGCCAAGAACGCCATTGATGGCCGTACACGGGACCGAGGTTGCCGTTGGCATCAGCCCATTCATCCCAAATTTTTACGCCATTTTCGTTGAGGTATTTGATATTGGTGTCGCCAGCGAGAAACCATAGCAATTCATGAATGATAGATTTTGTGTGCAGTTTTTTGGTGGTCAGTAGCGGAAAACCATCAGCGAGATTGAAGCGCATTTGGTAGCCAAAAACGCTCACCGTGCCAGTGCCAGTGCGATCGGTTTTTGCCGCGCCGTTGTCGCGTACATGGCGCATCAAATCGAGATATTGCTGCATGTGCTTTATCCTTTTTTACTGCGCTGAATACTCCACACGCAAATGATGATGCCGGCAAAAAACATTGGTACACACAATTCTTGTCCGCGCGTCATCCAGCCGAAGGCATCAAAACCGAGGAAGGAATCCGGTTCGCGGAAAAATTCAACACTGAAACGAAATAACGCATACAGCACTAAAAATAATCCCGACACTAAACCCTGCGTTCTTGGCTTGCGCGAAAACCAATACAGCAATACAAACAGCAACACACCTTCTAATGCGAATTGATATAACTGCGAAGGGTGACGTGGTAGTTGCAATGGATCAGCAGGGAAAACCATTGCCCAAGGCATATCCGTAGCGCGTCCCCACAATTCTTGGTTGATAAAATTGCCGAGCCTGCCCAAACCCAAACCAATGGGTGTGAGTGGTGCAACGGTATCCATCACCGCAAAAAAAGGTTGGCGAATTTTTCGTGCAAATAAAGCCAATGCTACGAGCACACCGATTAAACCGCCGTGAAAAGACATACCGCCTTGTGTGATTTTGAATAAGAACAGCGGGTCGTGTAGAAATTCGCTGAATTGATAAAACAACACATAACCGATGCGTCCGCCGAGTATCACGCCGAGTGCGCCGTAGAAGATTAGGTCTTCGGCTTCTTGTCGCGTTTTGGTGGCAGCTAAGCCTGCATCTGAGCGTTTAACCGTGAGCCACCACACCGCTGCGAAGCTGAGTAGATACATCAAACCGTACCAGCGCACTGCTAAGGGACCAATGTGAACAATGACGGGATCTATGGCGTGATAAGTGAGCATCAGAACAACTGCCGGCGTGAAAAAAACGAGCCGCAAGCTTAACGGTTGCAGACAGGCTAGACTAGTTCCATATCACTACCACGGAGAGGCGCGAGTGAACGCTAAACCCTTTTTCTTGCAGGCGTGGTTTTCGCAGGGCTGGGCGCCAGGTTGGATGGAAGCGGCACTGCTGGCACTCTTGCTGCAAATTTTGTTGTTGCGTTATGTGGCGGTGGCGAGTGAGCGTCGTCGCTTGCTGTGGCAGAACGCTGTGTTGGCTTTGTTGGCGGCGGGATGTAGCGGTTTGAGCCACGCATTGCCGCAGTTGGCATTGCATTCAGGTGCGGGGTGGTTTGCAGCCATTGCCATGTTAATCATGGGTGTGTTGCTGATTCGCCTCACGGGATTGGTGTTATTTCGTGTGGTATTGCCGCGTGTGGGTGTGGTGCCGCCGCGCATCATTGAAGATGTGCTGCTCATCCTAGCGTACTCCGCTTGGGCGCTGGTGCGCTTACGTATGGCTGGTCTTGATCCGGCGAGTTTGGTAACGACGTCTGCGGTGATTACTGCGATTGTCGCTTTTGCTATGCAGGATACTTTGGGCAATATTTTGGGTGGCATTGCGCTGCAATTAGATAACTCCGTGCAAATTGGTGATTGGATAAAAGTCGATACAACGAAAGGACAAGTGATTGAAGTGCATTGGCGACACACCGTGGTGTTGACCAACAATGGCGATGTAGTTGTCGTTCCCAACAGTATGTTGATGAAATCCAAAGTGGATGTATTTTGTTCTACGGCGCGCCCACATTTTCGGCGCTGGGTTTATTTTCCTGTAGGGTTTCAAATTCCACCGCAAATGGTGATTGCGGTGATTGAAAAAACCATTCGCGAAGCCGATATTCCTTATGTGGCCACACAGCCCGCACCGCAATGCGTAGTGATGGATTACAGCAATGGCTCCACTTCGTATGCCGTGCGTTATTGGTTGACCAATCCGCGTCACGATGACAGTACCGATTCTGTTGTACGTGTGCATATTTATTCCGCATTGTTGCGCAATGGTATGCAGTTATCGTTACCGAGTTTGGATGCGCGTGTGACAACGGAAAGTGCAGAGCGTCAAGCGGCATTGCATCAACAAGAAATTCAACAACGCTTGCAGGCTTTATCCGGTGTTGAAGTGTTTGCGAGTTTGAGTGAAGAAGAATTAGGTGAGTTAGCAGAATCTTTAAGTGCTGCGCCGTTTATTAAAGGTGATGTGATCACGCGCCAAGGTGCTGTCGCGCATTGGCTGTATTTATTGGTGCAAGGTGAAGTGGATGTGTGGCTGGAGATGAGTGGTCAGCCGCGTCGTCATCTCAGCTCACTGTTTGCCGGATCGGTGTTTGGTGAAATGGGATTGATTATGGGTGAGCCGCGTCGCGCCACCGTGACAGCAAAAACCGATGTTTTATGTTTTCGTTTGGATAAAGCGGGCTTTCAGAAAATTATTCAAGCGCGTCCAGAAATTGCCGAAGAATGTGCGCGAACGATTGCGGAAAGAGAACATCAAATTACATTGGCTCATGCAGAAAAAACATCGACCAGTCAGGAGCACGAAGCGCGCATCTTGGCGGGTATCAAACACTTCTTTGGTTTGAGTTGAGGGTGTAAAAACGCGCTGCAATTAAAGATTGGTTGGAGGCGTGCTGCCATCGGGCCATGTGATAGTAGCCACCGCGCGCTTCACTTTTTGTTGTGACCACACTTTGACTGCCAGCGGTGATTGATTGGATTTCAGCGTTACACCTTGACCCGGTTTTTCCAGCAGTACTTTGCCGGTGGCGTTACTGACCTCTACAGCGTGTTTGCCATCAATCAACAACACATCGACATTACTGCCATCGAGATAGCCGCCCCAAAAATCGGTGCCGCGAATGCCTATTGTTCCTACGGGTGTATTCACGCCAAATTGTGAACCTTGCGCTTCTAAAATTTTTCCCGTCACGGTGCGAAAAGCACCCGTGAGTAAAGTGAATGCAGCGTTGTTAGGTTTGTCACCTTGCGCGTGGTATTGATATTGGCGAATCAGAAACGATGTGTTGCCGCCCAGTGTGGTGACGGTGCCATCGGCAAAGCGCAGTTGCGCGCGCGCGTCTTTGCCAGTAGTGCGCACCTCATCTTGTGCTTGCAATTCCGATTTGCGCGCTGCGGCAATGGTTTGACCGCTGCGCAAAATATTGACCTGACCTGCGGTAGCTAACACCACGCCTGCTGATTCAGCCGTGGCAGCGTTGCAGAAAACAACGGCAAAGAAAAAGCTCAGTAAGCCAGCAAAGAATTGTTTTCTCATAACGCACGTCCCTGTGTGATGTGGATTGATAAAAATCAGTCGAATGAATGCCGTAAAATAATGGTTTCCACGCGGTCGGGACCGGTAGAAATAATATCAATCGGCGCGCCGCTCAATACTTCTAAACGCTTGATGTAGTTGCGCGCGGCTTGCGGCAATTCATCAATGGATTTTGCTCCGACGGTGGATTCTGTCCAGCCTGGCATTTCTTCATACACCGGCACGATGCCTTCGTAGTCGTCACTGTGGTGCGGCGAAACGGGTTTGCCGTTTTTGTCGTGATACGCGGTGCAAATTTTGACCGTTTGCAAACCATCGAGCACATCCAGTTTGGTCAAACACAAGCCAGAAATACTGTTGATTTGTACTGCTTTGCGCACAGCAACGGCATCAAACCAACCGCAGCGGCGTTGACGACCTGTAGTCGCACCAAATTCGTGACCGACCGTGCCAAGGTGTTTGCCGATGGCATCGCCTTTGTCGTTGGCAGCATCGTAAGCCAATTCGGTGGGGAAAGGACCGGAGCCGACACGCGTGGTGTAAGCCTTGGTGATGCCCAGCACATAGTTCAAATATAGCGGGCCGAAACCAGAGCCAGTGGCAGTGCCGCCCGCCGTGGTGTTGGAGGAAGTTACGAACGGATAAGTGCCGTGGTCGATGTCGAGCAGCGAGCCTTGTGCACCTTCAAACAAAATGTTCGCGCCGCGTTCGCGCGCTTCGTGCAAGAGCGAAGTGACATCCGCCATCATCGGCAGAATTTGACGACCTTGCTCCAATACTGCGTCTAGTGTTTTTTGGAAATCGACTGCCGCTACTTTGAAATAATTTTGCAAAATGAAGTTGTGATACTCCATCACTTCGCGCAGCTTTTCTGCGAATTGTTTTTCGTTGTGCAGATCACCTAAACGCAAACCACGGCGTGCAATTTTGTCTTCGTAAGCGGGGCCGATGCCGCGACCGGTGGTGCCAATTTTTGCACTGCCTTTCGCTGCTTCACGCGCCTGATCCAAGGCGACATGGTGCGGCAGAATCAACGGGCAAGCGGGTGACAAACGCAAACGCTCACGCACAGGCACGCCGTTGGTTTCTAAGTTGTGAATTTCTTTTAACAGTGCATCGGGCGCGAGCACCACGCCGTTGCCAATCAAACACAGCACGCCATCGCGCAACACGCCAGACGGCACTAAATGCAAAACAGTTTTTTTGCCGTCGATTACCAGTGTGTGACCGGCGTTGTGACCGCCTTGAAAACGCACGACCAATTCCGCTTGATCCGTTAGCAAATCGACAATTTTTCCTTTGCCTTCATCACCCCATTGGGTTCCCAACACGACAATACTTTTGCTGGCTTGCGAATTACTCACGGTTTTGTTGACTCCGAAATCAAAAAATAAAAAAGAAAGGGTTAGAAATTTTTAACGGTGTGCTTTTTAACAATGTACTGCGCGCCATTGCGCACTAATTCACGCGTGTACTGTTTGTCTTGCAATTCATTTTTGCTAATGGCAACGACGCATTCACCTTGTGCGCGCAAATCGCAAATAGCTTGCCACTGTGTCGCTGAGCCATCCAACACAACAAGAATGGTGTCGGTTGCTGGTACAGAAACATGACCCAACTGCATCAAATGTTTGAGATCGGCACTGAAACCACTGGCTGGGCGCGCACGACCAAAAGCCGCGCCGAAGTTATCGTAACGACCACCGTTGGCAATCGCTTCGCCCGCGCCGGCAACATAGAGCGCAAACACGACGCCGGTGTGATAGTGATAGCCGCGCAATTCCGACAAATCAAAATATAGTGTGGCATTCGGTGTGCGTTGGCGAATGCAGGTGGAGATGGCTTGTAGCTCGCTGATGGCGGCTCGCACTACAGCGGGTGCGTCAGCCGTGGCAGCGGCGGCTTGTGCGAGTACGTCCTCGTCGCCTTTCCAATCCGGCAGGGCTAACAGCAATTTTTTGGCAGCGTCAGCGTGTGCGACGTGCGCGGCGACAAACGCGCGCAATTCGGTGTTGGCTTTGCGCTGCAAAATATCGAATAGGGTTTGTTCTTGTTCGCTATTAAGGCCAGCGAGCTCGGTGAGACCGCGAAAAATATCGACATGACCGAGATCGAGCGTCACAGCAGAAACGCCCGCTACGCGCGCGGTTTCCAGCATCAAGCTGATGACTTCGCAGTCAGCATCGACACCAGTAACGCCGTACAGCTCGCAGCCAATTTGTATCGGCGAGCGCGAAGCCAATGCTGTTTTCGGGCGCGCGTGCAGGGTGCTGCCGGCGTAGCAGAGGCGCGTAGTGCCCGCTTGAGCAATGCCGTGGGCGTCGATGCGTGCAGTTTGCGGTGTGATGTCGGCGCGCACGCCCATCAACCGACCGGATACTTGGTCGATGACTTTGCAGGTTTGCAATTCGAGGTCGTGGTTGCCATTGATTAACAGCGACTCGGTAAATTCCACCAAGGGTGGTACGACTAAGTCATAGCCCCAGCGCTGATAGAGGTTTAGGAGTTGGCGGCGCAATAGTTCGGCGCGCGCTGCCTGCGTGGGCAGCAGTTCTTCGATGCCATCCGGCAGTAGCCAGCGATCAGCGATGCTCATGTCAAACCTGCGTTGCTATTCGGTGGAGTGAGTGGGATTGCCAAACTGGTTGAAACCAGACGCAAAAAAACCGAGTTGCCTCGGTTATTGGCGAGTAATGATACACCATCACTCGCCGTGGTTTGCAGCAAAAATGCGGTTGATTAGTGCATCAGAAGCTCAGTTGTACGCGACCGGTGAGTACGCGCTCGTTGTCGCGATCCTCTGGATTTGCCGCCGTGCCACCGCCACCGCCATCAAAAGCTGTGTCGCTGTAGTCCATCGAAACACGCAACACATTGTTCAGATACCAGTTCACCCCCAAGGCGTAGTTGCGCGCTTCTTCGGCGGCACTGGTGCTAGTGGCAAAAGAGTCTGTGCTGTTCAGCACGCCGTTGCTGCCACGGAAGGCTTCGCTATCCATTTTGAGCTGCCCGGCATTCAACGCCACTTCCCAAGCACCCCAGCCGCCGTTGGCAGGGTCAAAGGGTTTGGCGGGTTTCACATTTTTGCCGGAGGCTTTTTCGCCCGTTAAAACATAAGACGCAGTGACATCCCAGCCGCTGTTGTCGAGTGCGGCTGTGCGTTGGATATTGGGAGCACTCACGCGTGTGACATCTTGATTCTCCAGCACATATTCGCCCGTCAAACCAAACGCGCCGTTGTAGTAGGAAAATTGCGGTGTTAAGCGTGTGCGTTCACCATCGGCAAAAACGGTGTCGTTGGCGCTGACATCTTTGCGATAGCTAAAGAACGTGTCTTGACCAAAAGTTTTGTAGCTGGCGAGTGAAGTGCTGCCGTTGCCACCGCGCGCATCGGTTTGGCTCACGCCCATACCAAAGCCTAAACCTTTGAGTGCACCTGAAGTGTTAGCAAAGGGCGAAGCAAATAAACGCGCGTTGATTTCTTTGTCAGTGTTGCTGTCTTCGTTGCCACTCGCACCATCATTTGCTCCATTAAGTAAGCCAACACTGTAATTGAGTGTTTTGTTAAACAAATCGCCAGATAGTTGTATGCCTTGATCGCGAGACGGCAAAAAATTACTGCTCAAACCTGTCTCAATAAACTTCGGTGCGCTAGAACCTTGCAAACGATACAAACTCAAGCCAGGGGTGAATTTGCCTACGCGTACTTTATAAGCCGGATCAAAATTTGCGTCGATGTAGGCATCCACTAAATGTCCAGAGCCTGTGATGCCATTGCCAAAATCGGTAGTTAAACGAAAGCCGTAAATATCGTTGAATTTTCCATCCAATGTGGTGCGTGCGCGACGCAGTAAAAAGTTGTTATCCGTCGTGTGATCAGATTCAAAACTGCGCATATCCGCTTGCATCAAACCATGAAACATCAGCTCAGATTTTCCATCGGCAGATTGCATACCAAAACCTTTATCACCCGTCACTAACACTGGTGCGTTTTTTTTCTGCTCTGCCGCTTCATACGCCATGAGTTGTTGCTTGCGTTCTATGATCAGCAAACGCTGCTCCAAAGCCTGCACAGGATTTGTGTTGGCGATAACAGGCTGTTGTTGTTTTGCCTGTTGTAGAGCAATTTGTTGCTGCGCCACGGTTTTTTCCAGTTGCTGTACGCGCTGAGTGAGTGCAGTGAGTTGTTGCAGGATCTCTGCGGGAACGACGACGGGTTCGGCCATTGTGGGCAGGGAAAACAAGAGTGACAGCATCAACGTTGCTATGATTTGTACAGACATTGGGTGTCGAATGTATTGGTGTGTGAAGCGTAGGGGTAGGTTTTGCATAAAGAGGTTGTTTCCCGTTTGGAGAGAGCTGTCATCAATCTGTAACAAAGGCTTTTTACACTGCGCCTGCAACAGGTTATTTCTTAATTTGAGGAGGATAAAACATGCTGCAACGTCTGATTTTACAAAAAAGTCGAGTATTGAAAATGCCAGCTGTAGTGCTGGCTTTGGGTGTGGCTGCTGGATCGGTCAACGCCGCAGATATTACGGGTGCGGGAGCTTCTTTTCCTGCCCCGGTGTATGCCAAGTGGGCAGACGCCTACCAGAAAGCCACAGGCAACAAAGTGAATTACCAGTCCATTGGGTCTGGTGGCGGCATCAAACAGATCACCGCTAAAACAGTGGATTTCGGGGCTTCTGATATGCCCCTAGCAGCCGATGTGCTAGCGCGCGATGGTTTGGCTCAGTTTCCAACGGTGATCGGTGGAGTTGTGCCGGTAGTGAATATCAAGGGTATCAAGCCAGGTGATTTGCATCTGACCGGTGAAGTGCTGGCGGATATTTACATGAGCAAGATTGTTAAATGGAATGACAAGGCAATTGTCGAGTTGAATCCAAGCCTTCAACTGCCTGCTGATGATATTGCTGTGGTGCGTCGTGCAGACGGTTCTGGCACTTCATTTATTTTTACAAACTATCTGTCCAAGGCCAGTGCAGAATGGAAGCAGAAAGTGGGTGAGGGTACGGTGGTGCAGTGGCCAACAGGTATTGGCGGTAAAGGCAATGAAGGGGTCTCTGCCTTTTTGCAGCGGATTCCGAATTCCATTGGCTATGTTGAATACGCCTACGCCAAGCAAAATGCTCTGGCCTGGACCCTCATGAAGAATACCGCAGGTGAGTTTGTGCGCCCTGGTGATGCCAGTTTTAAGGCGGCAGCGATGGATGTGGACTGGTCAAAATCATCGTTTGGTGAAATTCTGACAAATCAGTCTGCCAGTGGCGCGTGGCCTATTTCAGGTGCCAGCTTTGTGTTGATTCAGAAAGCAGAGAAGAAGTCAGGACGAACAGGGGAAGCACTGAAATTTTTCGCGTGGTCCTACCAGAATGGCGTAAAACTGGCGACGGAGCTGGATTATGTCCCGCTGCCAGAAAAGTTGGTCAAGCAAGTGGAAGCGTCTTGGCTTTAAACTGACAGAAACGCAAATAAAAACATCGAGGTAGGCTGTGTCAGATTCTCTTGCTCGTGGACGATTTGCTGACGCATTGTTTTTCAACGTAGCGCGTGGTGTTGCTTTCATCACGCTGCTGTTGTTGGCAGGTATTGTGTTGTCACTGAGCTGGAGCGCATGGCCCTCTATCGACAAATTCGGCTTTGGATTTTTGACCAGTACAGAATGGAATCCACCAGCGGAACGATTTGGTGCGCTGGTGCCAATTTACGGCACGGTAGTGACATCCATTATCGCGTTGATTATTGCATTACCTATCAGCTTTGGCATTGCACTGTTTCTTACAGAAATGGCACCTGGCTGGTTGCGCAGACCTTTGGGTATCGCCATCGAATTGCTGGCGGGAATTCCGAGTATTGTTTACGGTATTTGGGGCTTGTTGGTTTTTGCGCCCATTTTTGGAGAACACATTCAGCCGTTTCTGGCATCGACACTGGGACAATTGCCCTGGATCGATAAATTATTTTCAGGTCCCTCATTGGGTATTGGCATTTTGGCCGCCGGTATTATTTTGGCTATCATGATTATTCCTTTCATCGCCTCGGTGATGCGTGATGTGTTTGAGCAAGTGCCGCCGTTATTAAAAGAATCTTGCTATGGCTTGGGCGGCACAACCTGGGAAGTGGTCAGGCATGTGGTATTGCCCTACACGCGCATCGGTGTGATTGGTGGTGTCATGTTGGGATTGGGGCGTGCGCTCGGTGAGACCATGGCGGTAACGTTTGTCATTGGTAATGCCAGTTTGTTCGGCAATTTTTCATTGTTTATGCCAGGCAACAGTATTACTTCGGCATTGGCCAACGAGTTTGCCGAAGCAACACCCGGTTTGTATACAGCAGCACTGGTTGAGCTGGGGCTGATTCTGTTTGTGATTACTTTTATTGTGTTGTCGCTGTCGAAATTATTGCTGTACTCGCTGGAAAAACAGCCCGATAACGGTGCGCATTGAGAGGGTTCAGTTGATGCATCTGCGAACGCGCCGAAAGTGGGTAAATATCATCGCGCTGGGTTTGTCACTTGCAGCAATGGCGTTTGGTTTGTTCTGGTTAATCTGGATTTTATGGATGGTCATTGGCCAAGGTATAGGTGCCTTGTCGTTGCATCTATTCACGTTGGACACACCAGCACCAGGCAATGTGGGTGGATTACGCAATGCGATTGTCGGCAGTTTTATGCTGGTTGGCTTAGCCATGTTGATGGCAACCCCTATGGCGATACTGACGGGTATTTATCTCGCTGAATACGGTCGCTGCAGTTGGCTGGGTAGAACTACTCGTTTTGTGAATGATATTTTGCTCTCAGCACCTTCTATTGTGATTGGCTTGTTTGTTTACGCCATTTATGTGGCACAGCTGGGGAAATTTTCAGGTTTTTCTGGCGCAATTGCGCTGGCGTTACTGGTGATACCTGTAGTGGTGCGCACAACAGAAAATATGTTGATGCTGATTCCGGATACGCTGCGTGAGGCGGCGTTTGCATTGGGTGCGCCGCGCTGGAAAGTCATTATGCTGGTGACATTGCGTGCGGCAAAAGCAGGCGTTATTACAGGTATTTTATTGGCATTGGCGCGTATTTCCGGCGAAACAGCACCGTTGCTGTTTACGGCGTTGTCGAATCAATTCTGGAGTACAGATTTGAGCGAGCCTATGGCTAACTTGCCGGTCACTATTTTCAAATTTGCAATGAGCCCTTTCAGCGATTGGCAGCAATTGGCTTGGGCGGGTGTTTTTATTATTACGATGGGCGTGTTGTTGTTGAACATTATCGCACGGCTCATATTCCGGCAGTCCTCACCAAAAAACTGAACATTATTTTTACAGTATCTGGATATTGGCAGAACTACCTATGACGTTTGTTGAAAAAAATGATAAAGCACTGGTTACAGAAATTTGCATGCGCGATGTTAATTTCTACTATGGCAAGGTTCATGCGTTGAAAAATATTCAACTTGATATTTTGCGTGGCAATGTCACCGCCTTTATTGGACCGTCCGGCTGTGGTAAATCCACTTTGCTGCGCATTATTAACCGAATGTATGACTTGTATCCCGGGCAGCGCGCTGAGGGTGAAGTTATCGTCGATGGCAAAAATATTCTGGCTGATGGCATAGATACAATTGCGCTGCGTGCCAAGGTAGGCATGGTGTTTCAAAAGCCCACACCATTTCCTATGTCGATTTATGAAAACATTGCTTTTGGTGTGCGTATGCACGAAAAGTTATCGCGCAATGCCATGGATGATCGCGTTGAGTGGGCGTTGACCAAGGCGGCATTATGGGGTGAGGTTAAAGACAAGCTCAATAAGTTGGGTACCAGTCTTTCCGGCGGGCAGCAGCAGCGTTTGTGCATTGCGCGTGGTGTGGCGGTGCGCCCACAGGTTCTGTTGTTGGATGAGCCGACTTCTGCGCTGGATCCTATTTCCACCATGCGTATTGAGGAATTGATTAAAGAACTCAAGCAGGATTTTACCATTGCTATCGTTACTCACAATATGCAGCAGGCTGCGCGCGTATCGGATTTCACGGCGTATATGTATCTGGGAGAACTGATCGAGTTTGGTAAAACAGAAAATATTTTTATCAAACCAAAAGATAAACGTACGGAAGATTATATTACTGGCCGCATGGGTTGAGTGGGAGATTTATGATGAACGAAACACAGCATGTATCGAGTCAGTTTGATGAAGATTTGAGCGCATTGCGCACGCATGTTTTACAGATGGGTGGCCTGGTTGAGAATCAGGTAGCAGCAGCCATGGGTGCATATAACGGCGATGACCTTATTGGTGTCAGCGATATTATCGAGGCAGATCATCTCATCAACCGGCAGGAAAAAATCATTGACGATGATTGCATCCAGATTATTGCCCGCCGCCAGCCGACGGCATCTGACTTGCGTCTGGTATTTGGTATTACAAAAATTGTGACGGATCTGGAACGTGTCGGTGATGAGGCGGCAAAAATTGCCAAATGCGTCAGAAGGATACAGGACGCGGGTCATGCGCCCGTGCAATACGGTACAGGTGTCCGGCATATCGCTGAATCGGCATTGAATATGGTGCGTCAGGCGCTGGATGCATTTGCTCGCTTGGATACAGTATTGGCAACAAAAGTTATTCGTGCAGATGATGATGTGGATATCGAATTCAAAGCCATTATTCGCCAGCTCATTACGCACATGATGGAAGATCCGCGCACCATCACGGCGGCTATTGAAATTATGGCCGTTGCGCGTGCAGTGGAGCGTATAGGAGATCACGCAAAAAACATTTCAGAGCACGTTGTCTACATTGTTGATGGGCGAGATATTCGCCATCCCAGAAAAGAAGAAGGTGTGATTTGAAATCGACCATTCTGGTGGTAGAAGACGAGCAGGCGATTCAAGAGCTGATTGGCGTCAGTCTTGAGCACGCCGAGTTTCATGTTTTGTGTGCGAGCAGTGCAGAGGAAGCGGCAGAAAAAATGCGCGCTGCTTTGCCTGATGTGGCGATTCTCGATTGGATGTTGCCAGGGCAATCCGGTGTGGCATTGGCTAGGCAGTGGCGCTCGGAGGAGCGAACACGGGGGTTACCCATCATCATGTTGACGGCGCGCGCGCACGAAGATGACAAAATTCAAGGTTTGGAAATCGGCGCGGATGATTACGTGACCAAACCGTTTTCACCCAAAGAATTGGTGGCACGTGTGCGTGCTGTGTTGCGCCGTCGAGCACCACATTTGTCTACGGAAATGATAGAAATCGGTGCGATGCGGCTTAACCCCGCCACGCACCAAGTGGAGGCTGCCGGTCAGCGTGTGGATCTCGGTCCCACAGAATTTCGCTTGTTGGCTTTTTTGATGACGCACCCAGAGAGAGTTTACTCGCGCACACAATTGCTCGATGAAGTGTGGGGAGATCATGTGTTTATTGAAGAGCGCACGGTTGATGTTCATGTGCGTCGCTTGCGTGCGGCATTGGAGCCCAGCGGGCAGCAAGATTGCGTAGAAACTGTGCGCGGCATTGGTTATTGCTTTCGACGACAGTAAGCAAGGCAGACGAGAACAGTGAGCGTGAATACACAGTGGATTACAGCACTGGTGCGAATGGCAGTGGCTGCTGTGCTTTCATTGTTGGTGGCACAATTTGCGCAGCCGTGGATGGGTTGGTTGTGTTTTGTTGCGGCATTAATGTGGCAACTTTTTTTTCATTTGCGTTATCTGGTGCGACTGGATCATTGGTCTAAAGCACCAACGGTGGATATAGATCTTGAAGGTGAAGGCGCTTGGGATGGCGTGTTTCGTCGTTTGTATCGCCATGAAAAAGACATGCGCAGCCAGATTGCCGCGCGCGAACATGAAGTGAGTTTGCTGCTGGCCGCAGGTCAGGCATTAACCGATGGCATTGTGTTGCTGGATCGCCATGCGCGTATTGTGTATTGCAATCGCACGGCAGAGGAGTTGTTGGGTTTGCGCAGTACTTCGGACCACGGGTTGCCGATCGTCAACTTGGTGCGATTGCCAGAGTTTATTGCCTATTTATCGGAAAATAATTTTTCTCAGCCGTTGACGGTGATGCTAGAGAGAGGGCAGGAGCGTGTGTTGTCCATTTCTGTTGTGCCTTATGTTGGCGGACGACAGTTAATGCAAATCAAAGATGTAACGCAGACAGACAGACTGGAGCGTATGCGACGAGATTTTGTCGCCAATGTCTCGCATGAAATACGCACGCCGCTGACGGTGTTGTCCGGTTTTTTGGAAACGTTACAGGAAATGGAATTGGAGCCGGATGTACGCAAGCGTTATCTTGGCTTGATGGCAGAGCAATCTTCGCGCATGGAAATGATTGTGCAGGATTTGCTCACCTTGTCCGTCATTGAATCTGCACCGCCACCCACATCTACCGTTGTGGATATGGCGGCGATGCTGGACAAATTGCAGTGCGATGCACAGGCTTTATCGAATGGTCGCCATACCATCCTGGTTGAAAGTCATGGGCAGGGCGATGTTTATGGCGCGGAAGTGGAGTTGTTTGGCGCGTTTACCAATCTGGTCTCGAATGCTGTGAGGTATACGCCAGCAGGCGGCACGATTACGCTGGAATGGCGCGTGGATGCAGGCGGTGCTGAGTTTGCTGTGCGTGATACAGGTATTGGCATTGCGCCGGAACATTTGCCGCGATTGACAGAGCGCTTTTATCGCGTGGATCGTGGTCGTTCACGGGATGTTGGTGGCACAGGTCTTGGTCTGGCTATTGTTAAACACGCGCTGAACCGTCATCAGGCGTTGCTGTTGGTAACCAGTCGGCAAGGTGAAGGCAGCCGCTTTACTGCAGTTTTTCCTGCAGAGCGTGTTGCACACTTTAATAAAAAATAACAAATTTTTTTAAGAAAATTTGACTTGTCATTATTTTGTAACAAAGCCTTTCCATAATCACTGTCAACAAATGGCTATGTGCTGCTTGTTGCCGGTGACTCCATAACGAACTGGTTTCTCCGGAAATAAAAATCAACCAGTCCATATGGGGAAATATGATGAGAAATACATTGAAACTATCAGTGATAGGCGTGGCCATGGCTGCACAGTCAGGTATCGCAATGGCCGATGCCACTATCTATGGTAAGTTGAATTTGACGATGCAGAACAATAATTTTGACTACTTTGATCGGCCGCAAAAAGATAATTGGTCACTCGACAGCAATGCCTCTCGTCTGGGTGTAAAGGGCAAGGTAAAGATCGACGATGATCTGGATGCGGTTTACAAAATGGAATTTGAAGTGTTTGCCGATAGTGGGTTCAATAGCTGTAACGGCAGCAATAACACGTTTTGCCAGCGCAATATCTATGCAGGTTTGAGCAGCAAGAAATACGGTATGTTGTATGCCGGTAAAAACGATACCGTGATGAAAATGGCTGCCGATGGAACGGACTTATTCAATGATTTGATCCTGGGCGATATTTCCAACTACATGGTGGGTGAAAACCGTGAGTCAAACTCTATCATCTATACATCACCAATCATTAGCGGCTTTTCTTTCTCTACCTCTACCATTCTCGGTGAGCAAACTGGCGTCAATAACTCAAAAAATCAAAACCCTTTCCACAACAGTGCACAGAAAAATTCCGGTTTGTTCGACAGTGTTTCCAGTGCCGTTAAATATAATTTCAATGATAAAAGCTGGATTGCATTAGCCAATGACATCAATGTACAAAACGCGGATATTACGCGTTTGGTCGGTCAAACAGCAGTGGGAAATTTCACGTTTAATGCACAGTGGCAGACAGCCAGCAATCACTTTGAAGACCAGAACGCCGATGGAAAAATGGATGGCATAGGTGATGGCATGGTTATCAACAGCTCTAAAGGCTATGGTTTGGCATTGAACAATACAGCACCACCTGTTGGCGTGGGTAGTGGTGCTTATTTCAGCGGTATTGAAAAGCAAGATGCGTGGATGATTAACGGCAAATACCAAAATGGTAATTGGGCTTATAAAGCGCAGTTGGGTCAGAGTACGAGTTCAGCGTTCAGTCCGAATGCTGCCAATAAGTTTGAGGCAGGTACTTCACACGACTTTAAAGCCACGCAATTGGCATTGGGCGTTGATTATGCGCTGAACAAGAACGTGACAGTGTTTGGCTATGCCGCACAAATTAATGTTGATACAGACAATGCACAAGCCTTGATTGATGACGCATCATTACAAACAGCTGGCGTTGGCTTGGAAGTGAAGTTTTGATCTGGCGTTAGCATAGAGGGGGTGCGTAATGATATTGAGAGCAAAAGTGATAAGATTTTTTCTGTGTTGCCTTCTGCTCATCGCTTGGGGAATCACTCAGGCAGATGAGCAGAAGCAGCAGAATACTCATTTGGTTGATATGGCGGATGGCTTGAATGCACAGGCATTCATGAATGCCAAAAATCCTGATGCGTTATGGTCATCCAGTATGTTGGTGCCGTGGACGCGCACTAATGTGATCAAGGCGTATGAAAGTGGCAAAGAAGACAGCAAAATTACGGACGCCGATCAGTTGGTCAACATTCGCGTGCTGTACAGTCTGGATACGGATAATACTCACGCAGCATTTTCTCCTTCATCTGCGCAGAATGAATTGTTTCGTCAAATGGCGCATCACTGTTCTGCCGGGTTTCAAAAAGTTGGTGAGTGGAGTGAGTTGGTAGAAAACAGTGATTACTATCTTTACTACCAGTTCCAGTGCATTGATAAAACACCCTGATGCAGGTATTGGTATTTGCTGTCTCGGCTTCTCTGAGTTTGGTAAACTGCGCACTGGTATCATCAATGGTATGTGCGTAATACCAAGCGGGGGGTCGATGAGTGATCTGGATTACATCAAGAAAAAACGCAGCGAGGTCGATGTAATCCCCGCTAAAATCGTGCCGTTTGTGCGCGCCATGATGAAATTCTACACGCGGCTCAATGTGTGGGTGTTCAAGAAAAGCAATGGCCGCTGGATGAATAAATTTCCAGGCGGCGCGCCGATTTGTTTGGTGGGTATGACGGGGCGCAAAAGTGGTCAGCGTCGTGAAGTGATGCTGATTCATCTGCCGCATGGCGACAATAAATTGCTGGTGGCTTCGCAAGGTGGCATGGATACAGATCCTGTGTGGTTCAAAAATATCATGACGAATCCACGCGTTGATATTATGGAAAATGGTGTGCAGAAAAATTACGCCGTACGGCAGGCGAGTAGTGATGAAAAGCGCGCACTGTGGCCGCATTTGTTGTCGCTGTATCCCGATTTTGATGAATACCAAGCGCGCACGGACCGTGATATTCCTGTGCTGATTTGTGAACCTGTATAATCAACACCGTAAAAATCATTTATCGAATTTGTGTAAAGAACTATGACTGCTCCTGCTGTTTCTGTTCTTGATCGCGCCGCAGAAATTATCGCCGCTTTTGTGCCCGATCAAGATTTGGTGGATCTGCTGACGCAGCTGCAAGATCAGCTTGGGTTTATTCCGCCGCAAACTATACCGTTGATTGCGGATGCAACAGGTTCAGAGCGGCCTGCGATTTATAAGGCGATTGATTTGTCGCCTTCATTTTCTTTGCAGCCGCCAGGAAAGCATTTGTTGTATATCTGCAATGCCGATAATTGCTGTTCGCGTGGTGGTCTTGCATTAACAGAAACAGCCAAACGCGTGTTGGGTGTCGATTTTTATCAGTGCGATGAAAACAAAAAAGTTCGACTGGAGCCTTTTCGTTGCTTGGCGAATTGCCCTAATGGCCCCAATATCGCTGTCGATAAAGTGGTGCAAGGGCATATGACGCCAGAAAAATTAGAAACGCTTTTGAAAGAGCTTCTGGCAGAACAATAAAGGTGTGTTAGTCCGTGGTTAAGGGATATACGCCGCGCCAGCCTTCAACGCCGCCATCCACGCTATACACTTCAGAAAATCCTTGCTGGCTGAGAAAGTCGGCAGCGCCTTGGCTGCTGTGTCCGTGATAACAAAAAACTAACAGCGGCTTATCAAAATCGGCATGCAAAATAAATTCCTGCACATTGTTGTTGTTCAGTGAAAACGCGTTGGCGACATGACCGGAAGCAAACGCATTAGGGTCGCGGATATCGACTATCGTCGCGTTGCCGCTGTCGATTAAGTTTTTGGCTGTGGTGGCGGGGATGCAAGTAAAAGGCATGGCGATATTCCTCAATCTTCAAAAAATAATTCATTTACGAAGAACAGCTAATTTCTAAATGCTTGCCCCATTCCGGCGGCAAGTTGGCGTAGTGTTCAAAGTCTGGGTGTTCATCAAACGGCGACAGCAAAACTCGTAAGAGGTTTTCTGCCATGCTGAAATCGTTTTGCTGCGCAAGGTCGATGGCTTGCTGTGCCAAATAATTGCGCAAAATGTACTTTGGGTTGACGTGTTTCATTGCTGCATTGCGTATTTCATCGTCGCTGTGCTCTTGTTGTAGTCTGGTGATGTATTGCGCGCACCAAGTATCAAACGCATTGCGATCAATGAACAAATCACGCAGAAAAGTGTTTTCTGTGTGCGTTGAAAAATTGCAGAGGTGACGAAAGAAAAGCGTGTAGTCCACAGCAGATTGCCGCATCAGAGTGAGTAATTGCCCGATAAGTGTGCTGTCGCTGTCTTGTGCCGTTGCCAGCCCCAATTTTGCACACATCAAGCACAGATAGTGTTGTTCGATGGTGGGTTGATAGCTTTGCAGAATTTCGCGTAACTGCTCGACCGTAATCAAGGGGGACAGCGCGTGCGCCAGCGCGTTGCAATTCCACAACCCGATATTGGGCTGCTGATTAAAGGCATAACGACCGGAATAGTCGGAGTGATTGCAAATAAAGCTGGGGTTGTAATCGTCAAGAAAGCCAAACGGACCGTAGTCAAATGTTTCGCCGAGTATCGACATATTATCGGTGTTCATCACGCCATGCGCAAAACCGACGGCTTGCCAATGCGCCATTAAACGCGCGGTGCGCTGCACAACTGCTTCAAAAAAAGCGACATAAGGTTGCGGTGCAGTACGACATTCTGGGTAGTGCTGATCGATCACAAAGTCTGCCAGTTGTTGCAGTGCTTCGTGTTGCTGCGTGTGGCAAAAATATTCAAAGGATCCGAAACGAATATGCGAAGGTGAAACGCGCAGTACCATCGCACCTCTTTCGGAAGTTTCGCGGTAAACCATTTCATCGCTGACGATCAAAGCCAGTGCGCGCGTGGTGGGAATGCCAAGCCCAAACATCGCTTCCGAGCAGAGAAATTCGCGCAGGCTGGAGCGCAAGACGGCGCGACCATCGCCTTGCCGCGAATACGGTGTCAGCCCCGCGCCTTTCAATTGGATTTCGTAGCGTTGTCCCGCGTGTTTGATTTCGCCGAGCAACATGGCGCGGCCATCGCCCAAACGCGGGTTGTAGTGCCCAAATTGATGACCGGAATACACCATCGCCAGCGGTGTTACTACAGGTTTGGTGTTGCCATTGCAGTAGCGCAAATTGTCGTCGGTGAGCAGTTGTGTCGTGTCGATACCGAGTAATGCCGCTGTTGCAGGTGAATGCAGCGCCCAACGCGCAGCGCGCAACGGTGCTATTGCCACGGGTGATGCGAAAAGATTGCCGAGTGCGGCAAAGTGAGAAGTGAGCAAAGGCAGCATTGCAGTGTGGATTCAGCAAAAGAGTGCGAGCATTGTAAAAGCTGGTATTTATTTTAACGACACCACAAAATGTGCGGCTTATGCCGCTGCGAGAGTGGATTCTGCCATCATGCGTGTTATGCCGATTAGTCGCTGGAATGCTGTCATCAGTCTTGTGCTGTTGTTGCTCATTGCTGTTATCGCCAGAGTGTCTTTTAGCACGCTGGATTTCAATTCACTGTTATCCACTTATTTGGTGGATGATGCGTTTTACTATTTCAAAATTGCGAGTCATCTTGCGACGGAACATCGCATCACTTATGACGGCGATCAACTGACTAACGGGTTTCATCCGCTGTGGCTGGCAGTGATCACGCCGTTTTATACACCAGCAGACAACGGCATTGCTTTTGTGTATCGCGTGCAATGGTTGATGGTATTGATAGATTTGTTGTCTGTTGTTGCGTTGTATCGAACGCTGTTGCAATGCAAAACCGGTGTGGTGATCGCCTTTATCGCCAGTTTTTGGTTTTGTGTGCATTCCACTTTTATTGATATTCAGATGAATGGTTTGGAAACCTCGTTGAATACCTTGTTGTTGCTGATGTTGTTGAGTGCTTTTGTTGCCATATTTCTAAATAAACAAGCATCGTCATCGCGCTATTGGTATTTTGGTGCTGTTGCAGGTTTGGCTTTTTTAGCGCGCACCGATAATGCGATTGCGCTGGTGGTTTTGTTTGCTGCTTTATTTTTGCGCGAGTATCAACAAAGGCTTACTGGATTTCGCCCTCTCTTTGCTTCTGCTGCATTAGCGGGGTTGCTTGCATTGCCTTGGCTGTTATGGAATTGGATTCACTTTGGCAGTTTGGTACAGAGCAGCGGCAAAATTGAAACCATTTATTGGGGAGAGCCGCATTTTAGTTGGCAGCGCGTAGCTTTTGAGTGGTTGATGTTGCCTATCAAAGTTTTTGAGCAGATGAAGCTATTTGTACGTTTATTTATTGCACCCAGTGGCAATGCGGCGTGGATGTCAGCGGGATGGTTGCTGTTTTTTGGCAGTGCTTTATTGTGGTTTTGGCGCAGCCGGCGCGTTTCAACAGAGCTGAAAGCTGTAGCGGTATTTTGTGTTGCGGTACTGGCCGTATTTTGCTATCACGCAGCTTTTCGCAGTTTCGTGCGCACTTGGTATTTCATACCCGTAGGTTTGGTGTTGCTCCTATTGTTGGCAGGAATGGCGGCTGCTTTACAGTCTTGTGAACAAGAGCTTGAAAAAAATAAGATGCGTTTTGTGGTATCGCTGTTGTTGCTGGCGATATGTACCGCGCAAGTGCTCATCAGTTTTTCACCCAGTCGTTTGCCTGGCGTGATAACAGAGCATTCAACACACCTCACGGTAGCCAAATGGCTTAATAACAACACGCCGTCGGATGCCGTGATAGGTTCCATGAACTCCGGTGTGCTCAGTTATTTAGTGCATCGCAAAGTCATCAACTTAGATGGCGTGGTGGATGTGCGCTCTATGCGTGCACATTGGGATAAGAAACAGCCTGAATATTTACACGAGCGCGGTATTCAATATTTGGTGGATAACGCTGGCGCGTTAAATTTTTTCTGTCGTGATAATCCTTATCACACTTGTGAAAAAGTTTTTGCGTTTGGCGATGCCAAGAATCCGAGTCTGGTTGTGCGAATCGTTAATAAATAACGACTTTTGATTCAAAGGCTTAAAACCAGCGCCAGCCGTGTTGTGAGAAGAATGTGTAGCCGGCGCGAGAAAATTGCCGAATATGCCACCAACCTTTGCGCGCCGCGTGCCCGCCGTCGTGAATAATTTTCATGGTAGGAACAAAAGCGATGCGCGCGTGTTCACGCAAACGCATGGATAAATCAAAATCTTCAAAATATAAAAAATAATCGGGGGAGAAGCCGTTGAGTTTTTGCAGCAGGGCTGTGCGCAGTAACATGCAGCAACCGCTGGCAATTTCTACTGACTGACAAGGGGTATCTGATAAATATTCTCTGTGCATTTCATAGCGCGCTAAGCGTTGCTGAAATAGTTTTTTGAGCCATGTGGGGGCAAAACCGCGCAGCGTAAAGTCCAGCACAGTGGGGTAGCGTTTGCTCAAAAACAGCGGCATTTGTTGATCGTTGATGGCAAAAGGCGTCACCATACCGACTTCGTCGTGCTCTTGAAGATAATTCAATCCAGCGGCAAGGGCTTGTATATCCAAATAGACATCGGGGTTGAGGCACAAATGAAAGTCGCTGCCCTGATGGATGCAGCGATTGTGCGCCTGACCGTAACCGAGATTACTTTCCGCACAAATAAAACGCACCACATCAATGCCCTTCACGCGGGTAAACA
>CAYOEO010000016.1:0-40324 GCA_964403125.1 uncultured Pseudomonadales bacterium
AACAACACTTCGCCAGGGCCGATAGGATCAGTGGAATCTGAAATAATAATGTCGAATTTTTCTTGGCAATTCGCCACAAAACGGCAGCCGTCGTCGATCACGATATTGGCGCGCGGATCGTCATAAGCACCGGCTGAGTGATTCGGCAGATACTCAATCGCCATATCGATAACGGCTTTATCGATCTCAACTTGCGTCACATGCTCGATGCTGCTGTGACGGCACACTTCGCGCAAAATACCGCCGTCACCGCCGCCGATAATCAATACACGCTTGGCTTTGCCGTGCGCCAGAATGGGCACATGGGTCAGCATTTCGTGATAGATAAATTCGTCTTTTTCGGTGGTCTGCACCACGCCATCCAACACCATCACACGGCCGAACAGTGCGTTGTGAAAAATCATCAACTGCTGATGTCCCGTATCAAACTCGAAATAAACCTTGTCAATGTCATGGCGCTGACCCCAAGCATCGTACAGTGTTTCATTCCAGGTCTTAGTCATGGCTTTGCTTCTCTCCGCAGTGTGGTGGGTAAAAGAATGACCGCCAGCCCATAGCACAAGCCGGCATGCAGTTTATGGTACAAGGAAGCGCGCGATTATGGGGCGGTTTACAAGATTTGCAAGCCATTGTTTCCTCATTGTGTGTTATCAAGCTATCCCCTATGCTCGCCGCACAAAAATAACACCCATCTACTGGAAGGATATAGACCATCATGCGAACGCTTGGCAACACCGGTAGCAACACGCGCAATAACAATTTCAATCTTCTGCGCTGTATTGCAGCCATCATGGTGCTATTTGGTCATAGTTATTCAGCCAATGACCCTTTGGCAACTTACTATCAAGTCCCATCACACCATATGGCTGTGGATATTTTCTTCGCCATAAGCGGTTTTTTGGTTACCAATAGTTTATTTGCTCGCCACGGTCTTATCGCGTTTATCTCCGCAAGATTGCTTCGATTAGTTCCAGGCATATTTGTATCTTGCTGCATCACCGTACTGACTGTGGGTATCTATCTCACCAAGCTGCCAACCGGAGACTATTTAAAAGACCCTATAACTTGGAGCTATGTTTGGGTTAATAGCACGCTATTAGAAACCCAAGTCAATCTGCCAGGCATTGATGTTGGGATGAATGGCTCGCTTTGGACCATCCCTTTTGAAGTGCGAATGTATGCAATTCTGGCTATTGTTGGAGCATTGCTGTACTGGTGGCCACGCTTACTCAATATCAAAGCAGCACAGATCGTTATTCTAACGATTGCCCTGCTCGCCAATATTGGGCTGATGATGATTGCTTATGCGCCCGTTGATGTTTCTACGAAAATGTTAGCAAGTGTTGAGTTAAGTTACTGGCGCTTCCTTGCAATGTTTTTCTTGGGAGCTGCTTTTTATATTTTGCGCAACCGTATCCCTCTCAGCATCATCATTTTTCTCATCCTTTGTGCCATTATTTATTGGTCAAAAACGGTTTTTTTTGAAGATACCGGCAACAATTGTCTATTTTTTGGAGCGTACAGCCTAACTCTCCCCTACCTAGTGTTATATCTCGCATACTTGCCCAATCGTTTTTTACAGGGATTCAATCGAATTGGTGATTATTCCTACGGTATTTATTTGTATGCCTTTCCAATACAACGCCTGACAGAATATTGGGGACTAGCGAATACGCCTGTCACTTGGTTTCTTTACTCCCTACCTTTAACAATACTGCTCGCTGCATTTTCTTGGCATGTTATTGAAAAGCCAGCCCTGAGACTTAAAGATTGGTTCACAACACAAAAACTTGCACCTCAATAACAATCCCTTGATAATCGCGCCCGCTTTCATGGTGGCCCTGTCGGTTCCTCGCAATGAACAGCTGTAAACCCCGCCAGGCCCGGAAGGGAGCAACGGTAGCAGCCCGTTTGTGTGCCGAGGCTCGGCTGGCAGGGACACCACCCTCTTCGTCTATACTAGCGCCTCGTTTTTTCACCGATTTCAGGCTATGAGCTATCAGGTTCTCGCCCGCAAATGGCGCCCCCAACATTTCAAAGATATGGCAGGTCAAACGCATGTGCTGCAAGCACTGATCAATGCGTTGGATCACAATCGCCTGCACCATGCTTACTTGTTTACTGGCACACGCGGCGTAGGCAAAACCACCATCGCACGCATACTCGCTAAATGTTTGAATTGCGAAACTGGCATCAGCTCGCAGCCTTGCGGGCAGTGCGCAGCCTGCCGCGAAATTACTGAAGGGCGCTTTGTTGATTTAATTGAAATTGATGCCGCCTCGCGCACCAAAGTCGAAGACACGCGCGAAATTCTCGACAATGTGCAATACCTGCCTGCACGCGGTCGTTTCAAAGTGTATTTGATCGACGAAGTGCACATGCTCTCTACCAGCAGTTTTAACGCGCTGTTAAAAACGTTGGAAGAGCCGCCTACGCATGTGAAGTTTTTGCTCGCGACGACTGATCCACATAAATTGCCTGTCACCGTTCTTTCTCGCTGTTTGCAATTCAACATGAAAAATTTATTGCCAGAAAAAATTGTCGAGCACTTAAAAAATATTCTCGATAAAGAAATGATTCCGCACGAAGACCCTGCACTGTGGCTGTTAGCGCGTGCTGCCGATGGCTCTATGCGCGATGCGCTATCCCTCACTGATCAAGCGATTGCTTTTGGCGGTGAAAAAATTGCTGAACTCGGCGTGCGCGATATGCTCGGCACCATGGATCGCCGTTTGATTCATCCGATTCTCGATGCGCTGATCGCTAATGATGCTCCAGCATTATTGTCTGCCATCGCACAACTCGCAGAGCAAAATCCTGATTACAGCGGCGCACTGGATGAATTGTTGTCGCTGCTGCATCGCATTGCCGTCATACAAGCGGCACCGTCTGTTGTTGAACAGTTCGCCGATGAGCGCGAGCGCCTGCAACATTTAGCAAACAATATGACGGCGGAAGATGTGCAGTTGTATTATCAAATTGGTTTGAACGGACAGCGCGATCTGCCTTTAGCACCAGAAATGCGTTCTGGCTTTGAAATGGCATTATTGCGCATGTTGGCGTTTCGCCCGCAAAGTGTTGCAAACAGCACAGAGAAAAAAAAAACTGAACTAAAACCCAATACTGCTCCGACAAACAACACAGCAACATCGACACAGCCAACAACAGCATCAACAGTTGTACATCCAAAAGCCGTACCTCCAACTGATGCAAACGCTACTAGCACAGCGACCAACAACGCAAAATTATTAACAACACAAGACTGGCCTTCGCTGTGGCAGAGACTGCCCTTGGCAGGCATCGTACGCAACACTGCCGCACATTGCTGCTTAGATCGTATCGAAGGCTCTCGCTATTACTTCACATTAGATAACGCACAAGCAAATTTATTCGATGCGTCACATGCAACGCGTTTATCTGAAGCTTTAGGCCAGTTTCTCGGCAGTGCGTGCGAAGCCATCATCTCAACAGGCGCCACGGCAAACATGACCCCTCATCGTTTACAGCAGCAGAAAAAAGCACAACTGCAACAGGAGGCAGAAGAAAGTTTTCGCAGCGATCCTCATGTCACGGCGCTACTGCAACAATTTGATGCGCACATTGTTGACGGCTCTATCGAACCATTTCAACGCTCTATCCACTAATTTTTATCTCACTCAATTTGGAGTATTCCCATGAAACTGGGCAACATGAATGAACTGATGAAACAAGCGCAGGCGATGCAAGAAAAAATGCAGCGTATGCAGGAAGATGTCGCCAAAATGGAAGTGGTAGGTGAATCTGGCGCAGGCTTGATTAAAGTCACCATGAACGGTCGCCATGATGTGCGCAGCGTCAATATCGACAGCAGCCTGCTGACAGAAGATAAAGAAATTTTGGAAGATTTAGTTGCCGCCGCAATCAATGATGCAGTGCGCAAAATTGAACACAACTCGCAAGAGCAGATGCAAAAAATGACTGGCGGCTTACAAATGCCACCTGGATTCAAAATGCCGTTTTAATGCGGCACACGCGGCAGAGGCGTACGCAAAGTCACAAACTCCTCTGCTGCTGTGGGATGTATCCCAATCGTCATATTGAATTGTTTTTTTGTTGCACCCGCCTGTAACGCCACGGCAAATCCTTGCACCACTTCGCCAGCTTCTGCGCCCACCATATGTACGCCCAACACGCGATCCGTTGAGCGTTGCACTATCAACTTCATCATCATGCGCTCACTGCTGCCACTCACTGTGTGCTTGAGTGGACGAAAATCTGTGCGAAAAATTTCCACGTCATCCACACCGTAGCGCGCTTCTGCTTCCTGTTGTGTTAAACCCACCGTGGCAACTTCGGGCGATGAAAATACTGCGCTAGGCACAAGAGAATAATCAATGCTCTCTCGTACTCGACTACCAAACCAGTAATCGACCAACCACATTGCTTCTGCCGTGGCGACTGGTGTTAACTCTTTGTGCCCAACTAAATCACCTACAGCAAAAATAGAAGGCACACTGGTACAAAAATGCTCATCAACCACTACATGACCAGAGCGTGAGCACTGAATCGCCACCTTTTCCAGCCCCAACTGCGCTGTTGCAGGTTTTCTACCTGTGGCAAATAACACGCAGTCTGCAATAAGTGTTGCGCCGCTGCTGCAAAGCACTTGTAATCCAGAGGCTGTTTTTTCAATGGATACGATGTTGGCATCCCATTGAAACGCCATGCCTTGTTTTTCCATTTCTTGTTGCAAAAAACTGCTGACATCCACATCAAAGTTTTTTAACACTTTATCGCCGCGATGCAAAAGTGTTGTTTGACTACCCATTGCATGCAAAATACCCGCCAGCTCTACGGCGATATAACCACCGCCTACAACAATAGCGCGCTCAGGCTGATTCGGCAGTGAGAAAAAATCATCTGAGGTGATAGCGAGTTCCGCACCAGCGATACCTGGCTTCCACGGATAACCGCCGGTCGCCAACAGAATACGCTGCGCAGAAAAAACCTGATCACCCACTGCCACACGATGCGCATCAATCAGTTTTGCAGTGCCATCGATTAAAACAACGCCTGCATTTTGCAGCATGTTTTTGTAGATACCATTGAGCCTCTGCACTTCGGCAGCGACATTGCGCGTTAGCACAGACCAATCATGTGTATGTTCGGCTGTAGACCAACCAAAACCTTGCGCCTCATGCGTTTGCGCGGGCAGTTGCGCAGCGTAATGAAAAAGTTTTTTGGGGATACACCCCACATTGACGCAAGTGCCGCCAAGATATTGCTTTTCAATCAACGCAACGCGCTTGCCCTTTGCCGCAGACATGCGCGCAGCGCGCACGCCGCCAGAACCACCACCAATCACCAACACATCGTAGTTATGTTGCATCAAACTGCGCTCCGCTTTGATCGATTACACCTGGCACAATTTCAAAAATAATGTTTGCTGCCTGCAAGCGCATCAACAAACCTGACATATCGCGCAAAGATAAGGGATCGCCAGGCACCAAATAAACGATGGATTCACCGCACTGCACGCCGTCACACAACACAGCAAAAACATCATCACTCATTTGTAAATTGATCTGATGGGCATCACGGCGCGCCAACTGGCTAATTACCGTATTTACGCCTACGGCAGAAACCACGCAGTCGCAAGATTGTAAATAACGCAGCGCTTTGAAGGTCAATAAATCAGGATCGCCCGTGCCGCTGCCTACCACAGCCACACGGCCTTGCGCGTGCTGATGCTGTTCAAAATAGCGCAATTGTTCTGCTAAATTTTCTGATAGCTGCGCGCAATCATCACCACCCGCATCCACCAAATAATGCTGCAAACTGTGATTCCAAAATCGCATTCGTTGTTTAGCATCTGTTATTTTTTCAAACACTTGTTTGCGCAATGTGCTGACTTGCAGCGCCAAATTACCCAACGATGCAGGTAGCAGTGCTTCTATTCGTGCGCGCAGCAGACGCGCCAACACCGGCGCAGTGCCATTGCTGGTAACCGCAACCGTAATCGCGCCGCGCTCGACAATCGAAGGAAAAATAAAAGTGCACAGTGCAGGTGTATCGACCACGTTCACTGGAATCTGTCGCGCCTGCGACGCCCGCGATATGCGTTCATTCAAGGCATTATCTGCGCTGGCAGCGACCACTAGCACCACGCCATCCAAGCAAGCTTCCCAAAATTGTGATTCAGCCACCGTAACCACACAGGCCTGCGCTTTTTCCAGCAAGCGGCGTTTCCGTGCCGCCACTTCACCATCACCCACCAGCAAACAGGGTTTGCCTTGGATATTCAAAAATACCGGCAAAGTTTGCATAAGACCTCGCGTGGCAATTATTTTTTGCGCGCTACAGTTTTCTTTGCGGTTGGCTTTTTTGCTGCTGCTTTAGGCGCTGCTTTTTTGCGTGGCGAGTCGCCATCTTCTGCACCACGACTTCCCACCCAGCGACCGCCAGAATAAAAAGCGCGCCAACCTGTCGGCTTGCCGTCAATTTCGCTCTGCACATACTGCTCTTTACTTTTTCGGCTGAAACGCACAATCGCTGGATTGCCTTCTGGGTCTTTTTGCGGTGCAGAAAATAAAAACTCATACTTCGGATCGATTTCATCGCGATGCGGAATCAATTCCGACACCAAAGGTGCACGCGTTTCGCGGTATTTAGGAAATTGGCTCGCCGCTAAAAACAAACCAGAAGCACCATCGCGCAGCAGATAAAAATCATCCACTTTTAAGCAGCGCAGCTCTTCCATTTTGACCACATCCATTTTTGGTGGTGCCGCTTCGCCATTGCGCAACAATTTACGCGTGTTCTTGCAAGCACTATTGGTACAGCCAAAATATTTGCCAAAACGCCCAGTTTTGAGCTGCATATCGGAGCCGCACTTATCGCACTCCAACAGCGGGCCATCGTAGCCTTTTAATTTGAATTGACCTGCTTCAATGTCGTAGCCATCACAATCAGGGTTGTTGCCGCAAATATGCAATTTGCGTTTTTCATCCAACAAATAGGCATCCATCGCTGCATTGCATTTTTTGCAGCGATGCTTGTGGCGCAACTGCAAAACTTCTGCGTCATCATCTTCCGCAATTTCGTCGCCGGTTACTAAGTTAATCGTCGATTTGCAACGCTCTTTCGGTGGCAGCGCATAGCCAGAACAGCCGAGAAACACACCGGTACTGCCTGTGCGGATTTGCATATTGCGCCCGCAGCTAGGGCATTTGATATCAGTTTCTGTGGGATCATTGGCGCGCATACCGCCTGCATCACCATGCGCACGCGCCAATTTTTGACGGAAGTCGCCGTAGAAATTATCTAAAACGACTGTCCAACCTTTGTGTCCTTCTGCCACATCATCCAACGATTCTTCCAAATTCGCGGTAAAACTGTAATCCATCAAATCACTGAAAGATTCGGTTAATCGCTCGGTTACGATATCGCCCATTTTTTCAGCAAATAAACGGCGTTTTTCAAGTTTCACATAGCCGCGATCTTGGATGGTGGAAATAATCGCGGCATAAGTGGATGGACGACCGATACCGCGTTTTTCCAATTCTTTCACCAAGCTCGCTTCGGTGAATCGTGCAGGCGGGCTGGTGAAATGCTGAGTGGGATCCAGTTTTTTCAGCTTCAAACTGTCGCCGACTTTCATATCCGGCAGGATATTGTCTTCCTCGCCGTCTTTTTTATTCATCTGTGGCAAGACTTTGGTGTAACCATCAAACAACATCACGCGACCGCGCGCGCGCAACTCAAATTCACCCGCTTTCACATCCACACGCGTGCTGGTGTATTGCGCAGGCATCATTTGACAGGCGACAAACTGTTGCCAAATCAGCGTGTAAAGCCTCTCGGCATCGCGCTCTACGCCTGACAATTTATTTGGCTGCAAACGCACATCAGACGGGCGAATTGCTTCGTGCGCTTCTTGCGCACCCGACTTGCTGGCATAAAAATTCGGTTTGCTCGGCAAATATTTTTCACCGTATTGTTGACCGATAAAATCGCGGCAAGCGTGTACCGCATCCATCGACAAATTAGTCGAATCGGTACGCATATAAGTGATGAAACCCGCTTCATACAATCGTTGCGCGAGCATCATGGTTTTTTTCACACTGAAACCCAGACGCGAACTCGCTGCTTGCTGCAATGTGGAAGTAATGAATGGCGCAGAAGGCTTCGATTGCGTGGGTTTATCTTCTCGCGCTGCAACTTGGTAAGCCGCTTTTTGTAGTGCAGCCACAGCCGCTTGCGTTTGTTGTTCGTTAACGGGACGAAAATTGACATCGCCCTGTTTCATCACTTCAAAAACAACGGCGCTATTTGTTGGTGTATTCAGATCCGCGTGAATTTGCCAAAACTCCTCTGGCACAAACGCGCGAATTTCGCGCTCACGCTCCACCACTAAACGCACTGCCACGGATTGCACACGACCCGCCGACAAACCTCGCGCCACTTTCGCCCACAACAGTGGCGACACCATGAAGCCAACCACGCGATCTAAAAAACGGCGCGCTTGTTGTGCGTTGACGCGATTGATATCTAACTGAGCGGGCTGTGCAAACGCTTCTTGAATCGCTTTTTTGGTAATTTCGTTGAACACCACACGACGATATTTTTCTTTATCGCCGCCAATCGCTTCCCTCAAATGCCAAGCAATCGCCTCTCCTTCACGATCCAAGTCCGTTGCGAGATAAATGGTGTCAGCTTGCTTCGCCAGCTTGCGTAATTCATCCACCACTTTTTCTTTGCCAGGAAGAATTTCGTACTGCGCTTTCCAGCCATTTTCGGGATCGACTCCCATGCGGGTGACTAACTGCGCCTGTGCTTTTTGCTCGCGATGCACCGCTTTTTCTTCAACCGACATCTTGCGCGTTTTCGCCGCTTGCTCGGCGCGCGCCTTGGTATCAATTTCTTTGCCACCACCGGTGGGCAAATCACGAATATGACCGATAGACGACTTCACCACGAAGTCATTGCCCAGATATTTGTTGATAGTCTTGGCCTTCGCCGGTGATTCCACAATAACGAGAGATTTGCCCATAAAAGCCTGCGCTGGTGTCGCTGAGTTGGATCAATCAACAGGCTGCTCGGATTGAGCAGCCCTTCGAGGGTGCGACTATATAAGAAGGAAGACTAGGCTGGTCAAGCTAAAAAATCGCTTTGTATAAAAAATGTTCAGCAGAGACGCACTTCAAAGCAGTTACCCGCATCCAGCAGGTGGTAAAGGCGGATGTCCCAGTGCTGGTGCTCGCAGATGCGCCGCACCAAGGACAAACCTAACCCCAGCCCCTCGCCGCGTGCCGCCGCGCCGCGCACAAAAGGCTGAAAAATAGCCTCTTTGCTGCCCTCGTCGATGGCTTTGCCGGAATCTTCTACACGAAAGCCTTCGCGCGTCATCACAATCCGTACAAAGCCAGCATCCGTGTAATGGACGGCATTGCGTATCAAATTGGACAGCACGGCACGCAACAGCGCGGCATTAAAGCGCTGCTCAGCAAGCGGGGATGAGGGTGCGGATTCCACATCCAGCGACAGCGCCAAATGTTTCTCTGTGGCAAGCGGCATCCAGAATTCATGCTGCTCTTGCGCCACTTGAGCCAAGGTCACACGACTCACAACGGCATCCATTTCTAGTTGATTGCGCGCCAATTGCAAAAAAGTATGCACCAAATCGCGCATTTCTTGTGCTGCGCGTTGAATACGTGCCAACTGATTTTTTTGTTTCTCTCCCAACTGCGGCGAGGCTTGCAACAACTCACACGCCGTTGTGATAACCGTTAACGGCGTGCGCAATTCATGGCTGACATCACTGGTAAAAAAACGTTCGCGTTGCAGCGTGCTGCGTACTTTTTCCAACACTTCATCAAACGCACTCGCCAACTGCCCCACTTCATCATTGGCAAAGTGGCTTGCCAACAATAATTCTTCTGGCGCTTTTTTCTCACGCCCACGCACTTGCGTTGCCAACAACACAACCGGCGACATAATGCGGCGAGCCAAAAAATAGCCGAGTATCCATGCAGCGACAATACTCAAGACAAACCCTGCAAAAATAATCAGATATAACGCCTGCTCGCGTCGCTCTAAATTTGTTTGATCGCGCAAATACAAAAATTTTTCATCGCCTTGCTTAAACACCAGAGCATGAAAAGCCTGACCATCACGAAACACTTCATGGAAACCGAAATCTAAATTTTTTAACCAATCAGGTGGCGCACTGTAATCATCGGCTTGATTGTCTTTTTCGTGATAAAAACGCGAGCCTGGCAATAAGCCCAAATCACGACCTTCACTGTAACGCGCAATCGCCAAATTCAAATCATCGTGCAACGTGTTACTCATCAGTTGCTTTTCAACTACCTGCACAACAACCACAATACCGACAGAAAACAAGGCACTAATGACGGCCGCCATCAATACAAAAGCCAAAACAATACGGCGAGATAATTTTTGATTTTTCTTCAGTGTTTTCACAAAAAACTCACTGAGACTGTGATGACAAACGAAACCCTATCCCATGTATTGTGTGCAATAACGGTGTTTCAAAGGGTTTATCTATCATCTGGCGCACTTGATGGATATGGCTGCGCAAACTGTCGCTGTCTGGGCAATCATCGCCCCAAACGAATTCTTCTAATTGGTCACGACGCACTACCGATGGGCTACGCTGCATCAATATTTCTAATATTTTCAAACCAATAGGGTTTAACTTAATTAATTTACCTTCGCGTTTGACTTCGAGTGAATCCAAATCATAGGTGAGATCTTCCACTGTCAACAAACGGCTTGCGCCGAGTGTGCGCCGTAACACAGCTTCGATGCGTGCTACCAGTTCTGATAACTCAAAAGGTTTCACCAGATAATCATCGGCGCCAGAAGAAAATCCTTGTAAACGATCATCAAGCGTGTCACGTGCTGTCAACATAATCACGGGCAAATTATTGCGTGCTTCACGCAGGCGCTTGCACAGCGTAAAGCCATCTATGCCGGGCATCATCACATCCAACACAGCTAAATCATATTGTTCAGATGCCGCTAAATGCATGCCCGTCATGCCATCTTGCGCGCAATCGACAATGTAGCCTTTTAGCTCAAGATAATCTGTCAAATTAGCGAGAATATCGCGGTTGTCTTCCACTAATAAAATGCGCACGAGTCACCTCAATAAAAAATTATTCACGCTTTGTTGTGACCATCCAACAACAACTGCCAATCCTGCTCACTCCAAATTTTTCGGCTGTGACGATGCAACTGATCGAGATCGCGTCGCGCAGCATGACCCCTGATGAGCTTGCGGCGCGCCTTTTCTAAATCCAACAAAGCCACTTCGGGCGTGCTTTCTACACTACCGGCTGTCAAAAAAATGTGTTTTGGATACAAACAGGTGTGCTGCCACTGTTTACTGTGCATCACACCCAACACGCGCCCCAACTTCAGCAAAAGCTGCTGATGCCGCGCCTCACCGATGCGTTCCCTGCCCGCTTTGCGGTACCAGGTTTCCAAATCGACAAAGCCTTCCAAGGCTTTTGTCACCAAGATCGCCCGCCAATCACCGCCAGTTTTACGCGACTCCACAAACACAAGCTCAGGCGTTGTGATACCTAGCTTCTGTAGCGCATCCGTTGCAAATTTTTCACGCATGACGGTAGGCAACCCCAACGGGTAACGCAGACTGCGGAAAAGGTGATTACGCTGGCGTTTGATGTACAGCACACCCAACGCGGATGAATAGATGCGTTCGACACCACTCTCACCATCACGGCGTACATTGGCAGGCTCAACCGATTCGCCGCGCACGCTCCACCACCCATCAAAATCAGTTGGCAACGGCACTTCAGGTGGCTGAGTTGCTACAGCATCCATTACTACAGTATCAATCACTACGGTATCCATCATTCATTTTATATTGAGGCTGATTATAGCCATCACCTCACGAAAAAAAACCTTGCACACTTCACAAAAAAAATACATTTCAACAACAAGATATTGATAGTTGCAGCAACAGAATGGCGTCGCCAAATTGCTGTCTGGGGCGCATTCTTCATGTTTACTATAAAACCGTTCAAACCGCTGCTAACCACGCTCTATTCTTCAAAGCCCATCCAATTTCTTTTAACACTGTGTTTGGCTTGGCTTATTCTCTTTACTCTAACGAGAGCGACTTTATTTTTTTACAGCATGCCTGATTGGGTAGGTCACGCCAGTTTTTTAAGTGCGTTTGCCGTATTCCTGAAAGGCTTTTTCTATGACTTGGTTTTCCTCGCCTACTTTTCCACACCACTGCTACTTGTTCTGCTACTGATACCTAACAGAGTGTTCAGCAGAATCATCATGAGTGGGCTGTCTGCGGTGTTGCTATTTCTAATGCTTTTTGTAGCGGTTTCGGAATGGTTTTTTTGGGATGAATTCAGCACACGATTCAACTTCATTGCTGTTGATTACCTCGTCTACTCCAAAGAAGTTATCGACAATATTCGAGAGTCTTACCCTGTCAATACGATTCTGTCTGTCTTGTTTGTCATTTCAATCACGGTAACCGCATTATGCCAACCACTGTTCAAGCGCATAGAAAAACAACCTTCGCTTGCAGGTTTTGCACCTAAAATCTCTATCATGCTTACCAGCATCACCCTAACCGTACTGTTTGCACTGCTTGTACAAAAATCCAGCTTCGGCATCAGCGGCAACACTTACCTTAAAGAATTGTCGGGCAATGGTCCCTATGATTTTTTTGCCGCATTTCGCAACAACACACTGAATTATGACGAGTTTTACGCTGACCTACCTGAACAAAACATTACCGGTATTCTGCGCAAAGAAGTCAAAGATACAGACAATACTTTTATAGAGCAAAATCCGGCCGATATACGCCGCGAGGTGAACAATAATGAAGACGAAACCTCTGGCAAACATAATGTTGTTCTAGTCACCATTGAAAGCCTGAGCGCCAAGTATCTTGGCAGCTTTGGTGACAAGCGAAATCTCACTCCCAATATCGATAAAATTCGCAAAGAAAGTCTATTTTTTAATAATTTTTACGCTACCGGCACAAGAACAGACCGAGGTTTGGAAGCTGTTACGCTGTCTATTCCGCCCACACCTGGTCGCTCCATTGTGAAGCGCATCGGGCATGAAAGCGGTTATGCCAGCCTAGGACAGCAACTCAGCGCCAGAGGCTATGACAGTGTTTTTGTCTACGGCGGTCGAGGCTATTTTGACAACATGAACGCTTTTTTTAGTGGCAACGGCTATCGCATTGTCGATCAGAGTAGCGTGCCAGAATCAGAAATTCATTTCAAAAATGCATGGGGCATGGATGATGTCAGCCTCTATCAACAAGCCGTTAAAGTGGCTGATGCTGACTATAAAAAACAGCAGCCATTTTTCATGCACATCATGACAACTTCCAATCACCGTCCTTACACCTATCCCGATGGAAAAATTGATATTAAATCTGGTAAAGGACGCGATGGCGCGGTGAAATATACCGACTATGCCATCGCACAGTTTTTGGCAGAAGCCAAACAAAAGCCTTGGTTTGATAACACGATTTTCATTTTTCTTGCTGACCATTGTGCTGGCAGCGCAGGCATACAAGACCTACCCGTGCAGAACTATCATATCCCGCTGTGGATTTACGCACCAAAAATTGTCAAAGCACAAGAATCTTCACGCCTCTCTAGCCAAATTGATGTAGCACCAACAGTAATGGCTCTTTTGAAACTTGATTATGTTTCCACTTTTTTTGGCAGAAATTTACTAGAAAAAGAAACAGAGCAACCACGCGCACTCATCGGAAATTATCAACATTTAGGACTTTTTGATGGCAAAGATCTTGCCATTCTCAGCCCAGGAAAAAATATCCGCATCCACAAAGATGCACTAGGCGAGAGCAAGGAAACACCTGCAACCCATGAAAACCCTTTGATTGAACGAGCTATCGCCTACTACCAATTAGCTAGCAATGCATATGACAAGCATCTTTTGGCATGGCAGCCAAACTCAACCAACAAGGTTGCAAAAAACAAGGAAAACAATAAGGAAATAGACCATGAGCTTTAATTGCTTTGCCATTAACAAAAAAGACGCGCTAATATTTCTTGGCGTACCGCTGCTATTGATGGCTTTCTTACTAATTTTTGAGCCAGTATCCATTGATTTATGGATTGCCGATCACTTGTATACACACAGTACGGGCTTTATCGGCAGAAGAAGTTTTTTTCTGGAAAATATTTTGCATGAGCGCGTTAAGCAAGCTGTCTATTTAATCCCGCTTTCTGCGCTCATTGGTTTACTACTAAGTTACTGCAAACTAACTATAATTCCTGTATGGCTTAGAAACCATCGCCGTGATTTGGTTTATATTTTGCTTGCTATGGGTCTATCAACCGGCATCATGCCACCTCTAAAACGCATCACTGCTGTGCAATGCCCTTGGAGTTTGGAGCGTTACGGCGGTGTAGAGCATTACTCCTCACTCATGCAAAAGCGCGCACCCGTGGTCAAAAGTGCTGGGCAATGTTGGCCCGGTGGCCACGCATCCGTTGGCTTCAGTTTCTTTGCATTCTTCTTTCTATTTCGAGATAAATCCGCACAGCGAGCCAAAAAAGCACTGAAATTTACGCTGACTTTAGGTTGCTTACTAGGCTTTGGCAGAATGCTGCAAGGCGCACATTTTCTTTCTCATAATGTGTGGACCATGTTGATTGACTGGACCATCTGTGCTGCACTGTATTTCGTGATGCTTGCGCCACAGGCGCAAGAAAATATCGCAACATCAGCTAGCAGCGAACAAGGATAAAAAATGGATTGGGCTCCTCATGTCACCGTGGCAACCGTCATCGAACGCGATGAAAAATTTCTGCTGGTTCATGAATGGGATACCTTTCAACAACGCATGGTCTACAACCAACCCGCAGGGCATTGGGATGAAGGTGAAACCTTAATTGCTGCTGCCATTCGAGAAACACGCGAAGAAACCGCGTGGTCGGTCAACATAGAAAGCTGGCTCGGCATGTATGCCTACACCGCGCCCTCCAACAACATTACCTATTTGCGAATTGCTTTTGTGGGAGAAGCACGAGAGTTTCTTAACACAAACCTGGACAACGGCATTCAAGAAGCCGTTTGGATGAACTACGAAACATTACTTACTAAAGAGCAGGCAGGTGAATTGCGCAGCCCGCTGGTGAAAAAAGTGATTGACGATTATCGCAGCGGTATTCGTATTCCGCTTTCTGCTATTTATCATCAAAAATAAACGACTGATTTCATACGGAGATAGTCATGCAAAATAATGCATCCATCAAAGTACCTACGATTACTGCCTCTTTTTGGATCATCAAAATTTTAGCAACCACACTGGGTGAAACAGGTGGCGACACGCTATCTATGTCATTTAACTTGGGTTACTTACTCAGCACCGGTATTTTCTTTGTGTTATTTCTTGCCATCGCGAGCTGGCAAATTCGTGCGAATTCTTTTCACGCCACACGCTACTGGCTGACCATCATTGCCACTACTACTGTAGGCACAACACTGGCTGATTTTGCCGATCGTTCGTTAGGTATTGGCTACTTCGGTGGCTCACTTCTGCTTTCCAGTTTATTGCTTGCCTCTCTCATCACTTGGTATCTAACAACCGGCTCCATTTCTGCCAGCAACATCAGCTCGCCACGCACAGAATTGTTTTATTGGGTCACCATCATGTTTTCGCAAACTTTGGGTACAGCACTGGGCGACTGGGTAGCAGACACACAAGGGCTGGGCTACGCCTACAGCATCGGCATATTTGGTGGATTGCTGGCGATAACTGCTGCGTTGTATTTCACAACATCACTGTCGCGGGTCGCATTATTTTGGGCTGCTTTTATTTTGACGCGTCCATTAGGTGCAGTCGTCGGTGATTTCTTGGATAAGCCGCTTGCGGATGGCGGTTTGGGCTGGAGCCGCATTGCTGCCACGTTGACGCTTTGTGCTGTCATCGCCATCTACCTCACTGTCTTTCGCCAACGCGCAGCACAGCAAGCGCACTAGCCATAAATTCAGCAATACCAAGGAGTTATGGGATGGACTCCTTTAGAATAGCGGGATGAATGCACCTACCAAAGTGATCGTCGGCATGTCCGGCGGTGTCGATTCCTCGGTCACAGCCCTTTTACTGCAACAGCAGGGCTACTCCGTGGAAGGCTTGTTCATGAAAAACTGGGACGAAGATGACGGCAGTGAATACTGCACAGCAAAGGCCGATTTAGCCGACGCGCAAGCAGTAGCCGACAAACTGGGCATTCGTTTGCACACCGCCAACTTTGCCAGCGAATATTGGGACAATGTGTTTGAACATTTTCTCGAAGAATATCGCGCAGGACGCACACCCAACCCAGACATCCTGTGCAATCGCGAAATCAAATTCAAAGTATTTTTGGATTACGCACAACTGCTCGGCGCAGACAAAATTGCCACCGGGCATTACTGTCGCACTAAAACAGACAATCAGCGCACGCAGTTGCTCAAAGGCCGCGATCCAATCAAAGATCAAAGTTATTTTTTACACGCCATCACTGAAGCTGCACTGGAAAAAACTTTATTTCCGATTGGCGATCTTGAAAAAACTGCTGTGCGTGAGTTGGCAGAAAAAAACGATCTCGCTACCGCCAAGAAAAAAGATTCCACAGGAATTTGTTTTATTGGCGAACGGCGTTTTAAAGATTTTCTTGAACAATACCTGCCTGCACAACCTGGCGACATTCAAACCGTCGATCATAAAATTATCGGCAAACACAGTGGCTTGATGTACTACACCATCGGTCAACGCCAAGGTTTAGGTATCGGCGGCGTGAAAGACGCGCCAGAGGAGCCTTGGTATGTGGTGGATAAAAATCTTGCAAGCAACACGCTGTTAGTTGCACAAGGCGAGCACTCCGAGCTTTATGCGTCTGCACTTGCGTGTTCGCAATTGCATTGGATCAGCGGAGCAGCGCCCTCTTCATCCACACCACTGCACTGCAAAATTCGCTATCGCCAGCACGATCAACGATGCCACCTGACACGGCTAGACAACGGCAATGCCCGCGTGGATTTCACAGAGGCGCAACGCGCGATCACACCAGGGCAATCCATTGTTTTTTATGACGGTGATATTTGTTTAGGTGGCGGCATCATTGAAAAAAAACTTACATCGGAGCAAGCATGAGTAACACGCTCATTATGAATCAAACACTGGCTCTGGCCGGCATCGCACAGGCCGCTGCGCTCGTTAGCCAACTAGCGCGCACTGGCAGCGCAGACGCGCAAGCTATGCAATGCGCAGTACACAGTATTTTGAAATTGGATGCTGATGACACAGAAAGTATCTTTATTGATCGACACCACCTAATGATCGGCTTAAAAACTGTACGCGAAGCGTTTGAACGCGACACCAATAGCAACGCAGAAACACTGCGCTACTGCGCCAGCATGTTGCATTTACAAAAACAGTTGATGCGCGATCAATCTATGCTTTCTACATTGCGTGGCAGACTGCAACAAATCCAAAGACAGCTTGAATTACAAGGCAATGAAGTGGGTAGCCAAGTGTATTCCAGCATTGCTGGCCTGTACTCCGACACACTCAGCACGTTCAATTTTCGTGTACAAGTCAACGGCAAACCGGATTTATTAAAACAAGACAGTATTGCCAACCAAATTCGCACGGCACTGCTCGGCGGTGTGCGCTCTGCGATTTTATGGCGGCAATTAGGCGGCTCACGCTTGGATTTTATTTTCCGTCGAAAAGCAATTTACAACGCCACGTTGGCACTACTTGAGGCGTAATCGTGAAGTTTGCACTGCTCATTACAGCATCAGCCAGCAACAGTGAAGCGCCTGCTACCGCATTGCGCTTTGCTACAGCGGCATTAAAGAATGGGCACAGCATCTACCGTGTTTTCTTTTTTCGTGATGGCGTACACAACGCCAACACTTACACCATTGCGCAACAAGATGAGCACAACATTCCAGATGCATGGCAACAGTTTTGTCACACGCACAATCTTGATGCCGCCACCTGTGTTTCAGCAGCACTAAAACGTGGCGTGGTTGATGAAAAAGAGAGTCAACGCTGGCAGAAAACAGGTAGTAATATTTCTCCTCACATACCTATTGGTGGTTTAGGTTTGCTGACGGATGCCATTATCAACAGTGATCGCTTGATTACATTCGGGTAACGCCATGCAAGCCTCCCCAAAAACTATTCTCTTTGTATTGCAGAGACCGCCTTACGGCAATACCGCCACACAAGAAATACTGGATGCAGCACTAGCCGCCGCCACTTTTGAACAGAATGTGCAGCTATTCTTTAGTGGTGATGGTGTTTGGTCGTTACTACCCGAGCAACACAGTGAAAACATCTATAAAAAAAGCATAGAGAAGCTGTTGCACGCTTTAGAGTTTTACGACATCAACAGCGTGTATGTCGATCAACACTCTTTGGATGAACGCCAACTCAACGCGCAGCAGCTCACCATTGCAGCCAAGCCTGTCATTGCAAAGGAACTCTCTACTATTTTTCAACAAGCCGATTGCGTGGTGGCTTTATGAGCGCACTACACACGCTGAATGCTTCGATGCGTGAACAAACGGACTTAATTGCTCGCCTACTGCGCAGCGCCTCACAGGGTGACAGTATTTTGCTGATAGAAAACGGGGTTTATAACCTTACTGATAACAACTTTCTTCAAGCTGCATCACTGGCAAATATACGCCTTTTCTTTTTAGAAAAAGATGCACAAGCACGAGGCTTGCTGGCATGGTTTGATAAAGCACAAAAAGTCAGCGATGACGATTTCGTAGCCATGAGCTGTCAACACAAAAAAGTTATCAGCTGGTTTGTATGAACGCACCGCCCTGTGACGATGAAGGTTACTTACTCAACCTCACGGATTGGAACGAAATCGTTGCCAATAGCATCGCACAACAATCCAATATCACGCTCTCTGCTGCACACTGGGAAGTGATCCATGCCTTGCGAAATTTTTATCAACAATTTGAGCTCTCTCCCGCTATGCGTCCGCTGTGCAAGTATTTAAAAATGACGCTAGGCGCAGATAAATCAAGCAGCATTTATCTGTTGCAATTATTCCCAGACAGCCCTGCAAAACTTGCCGCCAAAATTGCTGGATTACCGAAACCAGATAACTGTATTTGATGTTTTATTTTTTAATTTTCGATTATAAAGGTCGCGCTAATAAAACCGTTGCCGCACTAGACGACCTATTACTTAGCTGAACACCCTCTTCTAAGCAGGCAGGTATTAAACAAGCCTGCTCTACACTGAGCACAGCCCCTGCACACTGCACGCTACCGACAACCGCCATCGCCAAGACATAACTGCCAGTCGTTTCGCAGCAATACTCCGCATGCGCAGCCAAAATTAAACGCTGCACAACAAAATCCTCAAACTGTACAATTTGCTCAAGCAGCACACCATCTTCATCTAACAACACAGGAAACGGCTTATCTTCTGGCGTTGACAGTTGAGCGATCTGCAGTGCTTCTTCTGTGTCCCAGTGCGCTTGCGTCAGCACTTTTTGTGCAAAAGAGAGAATTTTTCTTTCATAAACAGGGGTTTGAAATTCAACGGTGCGCACACCATGCTGCAAGGCATGCGGCGTTAACAAAGGTACGGCTAACACATCGCCTTCACGCAGAGGCCGCAATGCAGTAAAGCTTTCCATTGCTTTTCGTAGCGTCAATTCGCTTTCGCGCAGATCTGCTGGAATATCTGCCAGCCAAACGTGCAACTTCGTCGCACTAACCGGTGTATTGAGAAAAATCCCTTCGCGTTCACGCATGACATCCAATTGTTGGTCGATATCACGACGCACTACTGCATACGCACGCACCGCTTGCCGGTATGCCGCGAGAAAATCTTTATCATGTAAAAAGCTTTTACGTTTTTTATCGGAAAAGCCGTAACGAATTGTACCGACACCATCAGGCCACGCTTCTTTATTTATATGCGTGACGATATACACTTCGCGTTTTTTCTCGTGCAATTCAAAATACAAATCGCCAAATACTTCATCCGGTAGCGGATCAAGAATTTTCAACAAATTCAGCTGTGTTTGATGACCCAATACATGCTGGCGCGACAAGGCCAACAACCAAGGCAACGGTGTTGAGCCAGTTGCACTCACTACCGCAGCAACGCCGCGCTCCTCCATGCCGGTGTACCAAATCTCTTGTCCCCATGGCTTGGGAATACAAACCGGCTGCAAATGAAATGGTCGAGAAAAATCCAAAATAGCAATCTGTAATGCCGCTGCAATCTCTTCTATAGTTTTTTCTTGTGCAACTAAAGCAAGCAAGGCATCACACTGGTCCGTGATACACGCACGCTGCAAATTTCCTCGCTCTGAATATTCAACAACAGCAATCAATGCCAACATGGGCTGATTGGGCAGGTATTCCTGCGCAAACGAAATGGCCAATGTTTTCATTGATGGTACCAGCAACAAAAATTAACGCGGCAAGCGTTCAATAATGGTGGAAATACCCTGCCCCAAACCAATACACATAGTCGCCAAACCGATGCTAGCATCGCGCTGTTCCAGCACATTCAACAAAGTGCCGGTGATGCGCGCACCCGAACAACCTAGCGGATGCCCCAAGGCAATTGCACCGCCGTGTACATTCACTTTACTGTCAAACGAATCGGATAAACCCAAACCTTTCAACACCGCCAAAGATTGTGCAGCAAAAGCCTCATTCAATTCGATGTATTCCATATCGTTAATAGTTAAACCTGCTTGTTTGAGCACTCGCTCTGTTGCAGGCACAGGACCGTAGCCCATGATGGATGGATCTACACCGGCAACCGCCATACTCAAAACGCGAGCGCGTGGTTTTAATCCCAATTGCTGCGCTTTTTCCGCAGACATAACCAACATAGTCGAAGCACCATCGGTAATTTGCGAAGCAGTGGCTGCTGTAACTGTGCCACCCTTTGGATTGAACGCAGGTTTTAATTTAGCCAGCGATTCCATAGTGGTATCTGGACGAATGGTTTCATCTTGCGTCAGCAAAATTTTTGCACCACGCGCATCGTGACCTTCAATTGCAATAATTTCTTTATCAAAATTGCCCGATTCTCTCGCCGCATTAGCGCGCGCATGAGAACGCACAGCAAACGCATCTTGCTGTTCACGCGAAATATTGTGAAGAATAGCGAGATACTCTGCCGTCAAACCCATCATACCTGCTGCTTTTGCCAATTTTTTACTGGCTTGCGGATTGGGTTCCAAACCGTAATCCATCGGCACATGACCCATGTGCTCAACGCCGCCGATAAGAAAAACATTGCCGTAACCGCTATGAATATTACTCGCGGCAATATGCAGTGCTGACATTGACGAACCACACAAACGGTTAATCGTTTGTGCAGGCACAGTGAACGGAATGCGCGTGACCATGCTGATCATACGCGCCACATTCCAACCCTGTTCTTTAGTTTGATTGACGCAACCCCAAATCACATCGTCGATGGTTGCGGGATCCAATTGCGGATTGCGATCCAATAATTTATTCACTAATTCCGCTGAAATATTGTCACCGCGACGAAAACGAAATGAGCCATCTTTAGAGCGCGCCATCGGCGTGCGTGCAAAATCCACAATCACTGCATCACGAGGATTCAATGCGCTGCCAGCTTTTACTGAAGTCATAATAAGAATCTCCTGTTATGCAAAATATTTTTGTTGACCGGCAGCCATTGCACGCTGACTAGCCGTTGACTCGTACAACTTACCCAATACCACATAGCGCTCTGCCATCTCGACAAAAGCTTGCATACCGATGGCATCCATCCAACGACAGACACCTCCGCGAAACACAGGGAAGCCCAAGCCGTAAATCAGCGCCATATCAGCTTCAACAGCACTGCCAACAATTTTTTCATCCAAGCAACGCGCCATTTCGGTACACATCGGCACCATCATGCGAGCAATAATTTCTTCTTCAGAAAAGGTTTTGCGCTCTGCAACTTCTGGCGCTAACAAGGCATACACTTCGTCTTTCGCCACTTTAACCGGCTTACCTTTTTTGTCTTTTTCATGATTATAAAAACCCACGCCATTTTTCTGACCAAGACGTTTGTTGTCATACATGATTTCCAATGCAGTTTTAAAGCTAGGTTTCATGCGATCAGGAAAGCCATCTGCCAATACATGTGCTGCGTGAACGCAGGTATCAATTCCCACTACATCACACAAGAAAGCCGGCCCCATCGGCCAGCCCCATTTTTCCATCACACTATCAATCTGTTGGAAATCTGCGCCGTCTTTCACTAACTGCACAAAACCGGCGAAATAGGGAAACAGTACACGATTCACTAAAAAGCCAGGGCAGTCATTCACCACAATCGCTTTTTTGCCCATGGTGTTGGCATAAGCAACGGTTCTAGCAACCGCATCGTCAGATGTTTTTTTACCGCGAATAACTTCCACTAAGGGCATTGCATGTACAGGATTAAAAAAGTGCATACCGCAGAAGTTTTGAGGACGCTGTAAACTTTCTGCCAACAGCGAAATGGAAATCGTGGAGGTGTTTGAAGCAACAATCGCATCATCCGTCAAATATTTTTCAACCTCTGATAAAACCGATTGTTTCACTTTGATATTTTCAACAACGGCTTCAACCACGATATCCACTTGCTTGACCGGCTCATAAGACAAAGTGGGCACGATGCGATTCAATGTATCGCCCATCACCGCAGGTTTCATGCGTCCTTTTTCAACTTGCTTGGTCAACAATTTATTGGCTTCTGCCAAACCTAAATCAATACCGTGTTGCGCGATGTCTTTCATCACCACCGGCACGCCTTTGTAAGCCGATTGATAGGCAATGCCCCCACCCATAATGCCCGCGCCGAGAACCGCTGCATGTGTAACAGCTTTCGACGCTTTTTTCTCCCAAGTTTTTGCGGTTTTGGCGAGTGCTTGGTCGTTCAAGAAAATACCAATCAACGCTTGTGCTTGTGGCGTCAATGCCACACTGAGGAAAGCATCCGTTTCTACTTTCACTGCTTCATCGCGCGACATTCTTGCCGCTTTTTCCATCGCATTCACCGCTGCCATGGGCGCAGGAAAGTTTTTGCCTGCTTGTGCTGACACCACCGCCTTGCCCGTGGTGAATGCCATCATCAATTCCAAATCACTTAAAGGCAGCGCGCTATTTTTTTCTTGGCGTCGCGCTGCATAATCAAATGTCCCTGCCACCGCTTGCGCGCACAAATCAAAAGCAGCGTCGCGCAACGCATCACCAGCCACCACAGCATCAACTGCGCCCACCTCCAGTGCGTGTGCAGGTTTTTGTTCTGCGCCTCCGGCAATCCACTCAATTGCGTGATCAACACCCAACACACGCGGCAAGCGCACCGTACCGCCGAAACCCGGAATGATGCCGAGTTTGGTTTCTGGCAGCCCCACTTTGGCGGCATCGCTCATCACGCGAAAATCGCAAGCCAAACACACTTCCCAGCCGCCGCCCAAAGCGTAGCCATTGATGGCAACCACGGTAGGAAACGGCAGAGACTCCAACTCGCTGAAAATATTGTTGGCGCGCGACAGATAGGCAGCAATCGCTTCATTGCCGCGTGAGAACACACCGTTAAATTCGGTGATATCAGCGCCTACGATAAACACAGATTTGGCACTGGTCAGCACCAAGCCCTTCACACCAGAGGCTTTGCGCAATGCAGCCAGTGCCGCTGCCAGTTCGTCTAAAGTGGCGACATTAAATTTATTGATGGATTCGCTGGTTAAATCAAACTGCAATTCAGCGAAACCGTCTGCTTGTTGCGACACTTTTATGGCGTTGCCTTGGTAGATCATGCTCTATTCCTCTTTCAGGGCGCGATACAAGATACGGCGCGTGACACTCGAGCATTCGCTGGTTTTCACACGCCAGAAACACTGCTACAGTCTAGCGGAATACTCCTTTATTAGCATTGATAACCGTGCGCTCATTTCTTATCAACTGCATTATTACCCTACTCTCTCTATTGCTCACGGCGATAGCGGCAGAATACGCACTGCGTGCGCTGCAATCACAGGGCTATTTGCCCGTGTTTAACCAAAAAACTATCGACAAAGGCGACACCGCTAATAAACGCTTCAACGCAAAGCTTGTGAGAAGCAGCAATCCTGTATTGTTTATGGAGTTTGATCGCAAAGATCCGAACATCAATAGCGCAGGATTTCGCGGTGCAGACTTCCCTACGAAAAAAACCGCTGGCGTGACACGCATTGCTATCCTCGGCGATTCTGTCGCATACGGTTATAGCGTTCCGCTAGAGCAAACCTTTGCGCGCCTCGTTGAAAATCAGCTCAACGCTGATGGCTATCCTGCTGAAGTTTTAAACTTTGCCGTCAATGGTTACAGCACCGTAGCAGAATTGGAACTCTATAAAACGCGTGTGCGCGAATACAAACCAGATATTGTGCTACTCGCCTATGTTTTGAATGACCCCATTCCTTCTGCTTTTGTTGTAAAAAGTGTTGGCAGCGCCAAGCAGCAAGTCTCATCTTTTCGAACGCTTGCCAAGTATTCTCAGTTAGGTGCATGGATATTTTTGCAATGGAAAAATATTACGCAGCAGTTTGATCAAAAAACCAATTACCACAACATCTATGCCAACCCTGATTTATGGCACACGACAACGCAGGCGTTAAACAACTTCAAGACACTAACACAACAGGATGGTGCAAAGTTTTTAACCGTAGTTTTTCCGTTATTACTCGATTACAGCAACTATCCCATGCGCGACATACATCAACAGGTTGATAGCGCGTTGCAGGCAGATAACATCATCCACATTGATTTACTCAATGACTTTAGCGCCCATCCTTATGAATCTCTTCGCCCTCACCCCAAGGATGATACGCACCCCAATGCTATAGGACACGCGATTGCCGCAGAAAAAATTACTGCAATGTTAGAAAAAAACTTTATGCCGCCAAAGCAGTGATCGGCGGGATACCACTATGAAAGCGAAAATTGGAATCAGGTGATTCAATTAATAATCGCTCTTGCTGCAAAAAAAACTCCACGCGCTCACTAATATCGTAAGTAGCTATTTTTTTTGCCAACATCAAATAATCTTGGAAATGGCGCGATTCAGACTGCAACAGTGAAAAATAAAATTTCTGTAATACAGTATCCAAGTGTGGAGCAAGCGCGGCAAAACGCTCACAGGATCGTGCTTCAATAATCGCACCGAGTATCAGCGTATCGATCAATCTATCAGGGTCTCGTTTATGCACATGCTCATGCAAGCTGGCGGCATAACGAGAAGCAGTAATCGTGACATAGGCTATGCCACGCTTTTTCATGATGGCTGCCACTTGCTCGAAGTGAAGCAATTCCTCTCGCGCCAAACGCGACAATTTTTGCAGCAATTCATATTGGTCTGTGTGGCGATACATCAAACCCAAAGCGGTTGACGCCGCTTTCTTTTCGCAATTAGCATGATCAATCAACAGCAGCTCCTGTTCACAAAGCGCGCGATCAATCCAAGCTTGCGGCGTTCGACAATGCAAAAAATCCGTTATGGGTGTGATATCAACAACCGTCATGACAATAATTCTTGAACATTACAAAGGCGAGCGATGGAAATAGCGCTCGTAGTGCGCGCAGGACAATTCATAAACCTCTTTCTCAATAACTTCGCGCAATTCGCGAAGATTTTTTCCCTGCGCCTGTTGAGAGAGCACCAAACCGTATTGCTCTGGCTCTGCTATTTGGCTAGAACCTGCTTTTAATAGTTCAACCACCCAACTGGCTGGTGCTCGCGCTGGATCAAAACCAATTTGTTGCGCTTGCAACTGTTGTCGCAACACTTCTTCACTTTCAACAAGCAACCAACGAGCAACAATCACCGCCAATAGCTGATCAATGCGCTGCAACACAGCGCGTCGTTCATCTTGCGAGTAACCATTCCACGCGATCACTTCATGTGAAAAGCGTTTGCAGCCGCGACACACCGTATCACCAATGCCGGTTGAACACACACCTATGCAGGGCGTTTTTACAGGCATTTTTGCCATCAACTACTCTTTGCCAATGACAGACAATCCGCCCAAGTAAGGACGCAATACTTCTGGCACCGTGATAGAGCCGTTTTCATTTTGGAAATTCTCCAGCAACGCAACCAGTGTGCGACCCACCGCTAAACCCGAACCATTCAGTGTATGCAATAACTCAGGTTTTTTAGTTTCGGGATTGCGCCAGCGCGCTTGCAAACGACGCGCTTGGAAATCCTTAAAGTTACTGCACGATGAAATTTCACGATACGTGTTTTGTGCAGGTAGCCACACTTCAATGTCATAAGTTTTTGCGCTGGAAAATCCCATATCTCCACCACATAAAGTAATTGTACGATACGGCAACTCTAACAACTGCAAAATTTTTTCTGCGTCTGCGGTTAAGCCCTCCAGTGCATCCATAGAATTCTGTGGGCGCACCATTTGTACCAGTTCCACTTTTTCAAATTGATGCTGACGAATCATGCCGCGCGTATCGCGACCGTAACTGCCTGCTTCACTGCGGAAGCAGGGTGTATGACACACTAATTTCAGCGGCAATTCTTTATCTTCAAGAATACTGTCGCGCACGATGTTAGTGACAGGCACTTCTGCTGTAGGAATCAAATAATAATTTTGCTCGCCTGACAGTTTGAACAAATCTTCTTCAAACTTGGGCAACTGACCTGTGCCACGCAAAGAATCCGCGTTGACCATATACGGCGCATACACTTCTTGATAGCCGTGTTGTTGTGTGTGTGTGTCCAACATAAATTGAATCAAGGCGCGGTGCAATCTCGCCAAACCATTCTTCATCACCACGAAACGCGAACCAGTAATTTTGGCCGCCGTTTCAAAATCCAGCATCCCTAACGATTCACCCAAATCCACATGGTCGCGCGCCGTGTAAGCGAATGATTTAGGTGCGCCCCACTTCCGCACTTCAACATTGTCATTCTCATCTTCGCCCGCCGGAACGCTGTCATCTGGCATGTTAGGAACTAGCAACAGAAAGTTTTCCAAGTCTGTCTGCACTTGCTTCAACTCGGCCTGCATGACATTTAACTCATCGCCCATGCCGTTTACTTTTGCCATCAACGCATTGACATCTTCGCCAGCAGTCTTCGCTTTGCCAATGTTTTTTGATAAATCATTTTTTTCTGCTTGCAGCGTTTCAGAGCGAACTTGCAAAGCTTTTCTACGATTTTCTAGTTCTTCAAAACCAGCAACATCCAACGCATAGTTGTTGCGTTTAGCCAGCGCTTCCGTAACTGCCTTGATATCGGTACGCAATAATCGTGGATCCAACATAATGCTCTCTCAAAATAAAAATAAATTAAGTCATACGAACAAGTGCGATGCCCAATGCCGTTGCCAAAAAACACAACAGTGTTGTCGCAGCCAAATAGCTTCCAGCTAACCACCACTGCCCAGCTTGCAGCAAACGCACGCAATCGACAGAAAACGTGGAATACGTAGTAAATCCGCCCAAAACACCCACAATCAACAAATGCTGCTGCGCCACCGTTAACCACTGCTTGTCATGCGCCATTGCAAATGCCACACCCGCCAAAAAAGAACCTACGGTGTTGACCGACAGAATCACCCAAGGAAAAACCGTGTGACGCGTAATGCCCACCAACAACACCATGCACCCATAGCGCGCCAGCGCGCCCATGCCGCCACCTAACGCGACCAACAAACCATTCATGCACTCTCTCCACAGTTTTTACCGTAACGCTGCCACGCACTGGTATTGTTTAATTGCGCCAAATGATGCAGTTTCTCGCGAATTTTTTGCTCCAGTCCACGCGCAGTAGGCTCATAAAAAATTTCATTTTTAAGTTCTACGGGAAAATAATTATCTCCTGCCACAAAAGCATCAGGGTAGTCATGTGCATAGCGGTAATCATCGCCATAGCCTAAATTTTTCATCAATGCAGTCGGCGCATTCCTAATGTGTAGTGGCACTTCATAATCGTCTGTTTCTGCGATCCGTTTTTTGGCTTTATTAAATGCCTGATACAACGCATTACTTTTTGGCGCACAAGCAATATAAATCACTGCCTGCGCGAGCGTTAATTCAGACTCAGGGCTACCCAAACGCTCCACCACTTGCCACGCATTCAGAGCAATATCCAGCGCGCGCGGATCGGCATTGCCAATGTCTTCACTCGCCATACGCACAACGCGACGCGCCACATACAGCGGGTCACAACCACCATCCAACATCCGCATACACCAATACAGTGCCGCATCAGGTGAAGAGCCGCGTACTGCTTTGTGCAAAGCAGAAATTTGATCGTGAAAAATCTCGCCGCCTTTATTAAAGCGACGAATATTACCTTGCAATATTTTTGCCAACACTTGCTCAGTGATAGGCGACTTACCGTCGGCTTGCGTATCAGCCAAATCCGCCGCCATTTCCAACAAGTTCAACGCCATGCGCGCATCACCTTGCGCTGCACGCACGATAATATCCAACGCAGCATCCTCAACAACAATGCCCTGCTTTTGCAAAGCTGCATCATTATTTAGGGCATTGGTAATCACTGTGCGCAAATCCTGCTCTGTTAGCATCTGTAACACATAGACACGACAGCGCGACAACAACGCATTATTTAGCTCGAACGAAGGATTCTCCGTAGTTGCCCCAACAAAAATGACCGTACCATCTTCAATAAACGGTAGAAATGCATCTTGCTGTGATTTATTGAAGCGATGCACTTCATCCACAAACAGCAGCGTGCGTTTTTGCCACTGGTCACGCATATTACGTGCTTCTTCCATCGCAGCGCGAATTTCTTTTACACCAGAAAACACAGCCGAGATTGCAATAAAGTGCGCATGCACATGTGCCGCCAGCAAACGGGCTAAGGTTGTTTTGCCAACACCGGGCGGGCCCCAAAAAATCATGGAATGCAGATGACCTTTCTCAATCACCTCACGCAGCGCCTTGCCCTGCGCCAACAAATGCGACTGCCCGACATAGTGATCCAACACTTGCGGTCTTTGGCGCGCAGCCAAAGGCTGTACAGCGCGGGACTCTTTATCGAACAGGTCTGTCATTACTGTGCTTGGGCTTGTAAAACTTCAACGCCAGCAGGCGGTACAAACTGAAACACATTGCTGGTCAGTGACGGATTGATATTCACTTGACTAAAAGTAATCGTGGTTTTTTGTTGCATAGCATCTTGAATCGTCATACTGACGGGAGAAGATTTATCAAACACCAAATCTAAGGACAGAAATAAATCTTTCTGTTGCTGCTTTGGCAATAAACGAAACCCTTGCGCTACGCCTTTAATTTTCTCAACCGTAAATTGCTGACTGATTGATTCAGCATTTCCTGCAAACAGCATAGCTGGTGTTTTACTGTAGTTTTCCTCGAAAGGTTTTACTGCTACTTGCTGTAAATCCGGATCATAAACCCACAGCGTTTTACCATCCGTCACAATTTTTTGCGGAAACGGCTCGGCTGTTTCCCAGTAAAATTGATTAGGCTCCATCGCCTTCAACTTACCCTTGTTTTGCTGTTGCGACTCGCCTTTGGCATTAACCACTTCCTGTACAAAGTTTGCCTCTATGCCTTTTACAGGCTTGAGCAATACAAGTAGCTCTTGCAACGCATCTGCTTGTGCGGTTTGTAAGAAAGTAAATGTACTAAGAAAAAAAGCCAGCGAGATAATTTTTTTCATACCTACCTCATGGAAAGATTTTGCGCCAACACTTCACGGCTACCATTACTATTCATGGCACTGACCACGCCAGCCGCCTCCATCGCTTCAACCAAACGCGCGGCGCGGTTATAGCCAATTTGAAACTTTCTCTGTACAGCAGAAATAGAGGCTCTGCGGGTTTCTAAAACAAAAGCGACGGCTTTGTCGTACAACACATCTCCTTCTGGGTCACCGCCTTCACCACTTTCTTCATCACCGCTTGAAAAGCCAGGCACAAAAATGCCTGTCTGTTCTTGCATAATTTCTTCCAAATAATTTGGCTGACCACGACGCTTCCAGTCTTCCACTACGCCGTGCACTTCGTGATCATCAACAAACGCGCCGTGCACACGAATGGGTACAGGGCTGCCCGGCGGCAAATACAACATATCGCCGTGACCCAATAATTGTTCTGCACCGCCTTGATCAATAATTGTGCGCGAATCAATTTTGGATGACACTTGAAACGCAATACGCGTAGGAATATTCGCTTTGATCAAACCCGTAATGACATCCACGGATGGTCGTTGTGTCGCCAACACTAAATGAATACCAGCAGCGCGTGCTTTTTGTGCGATACGCGCAATCAATTGCTCTACTTTTTTGCCGACAATCATCATCATGTCAGCAAATTCATCAATCACAATAACGATGTAAGGCAATTTATCCAATGACGGCGCGGTTTGTTGATCGACAGGCTCAAATGCCATTGGATCAGGTCGCCACACAGGATCGGTAATGGTTTGCCCTGCTGCTTTCGCGTCCAGAATTTTTTTGTTGTAACCCGCGAGATTGCGCACACCGAGTGCTGCCATCAACTTATAACGGCGCTCCATTTCTCCCACGGACCAACGCAGTGCATTCGCTGCATCTTTCATATCGGTAACAACGGGCGTTAGCAAATGCGGAATACCTTCATAAACAGAAAGCTCCAACATTTTGGGATCGACCAAAATCAAACGCACTTCGTCAGGGCCCGCTTTGAACAGCAAACTCATCAGCATGGTATTCACACCGACCGATTTACCAGAACCGGTTGTTCCCGCCACTAACAAATGCGGCATTTTGGCGAGATCCGCCATCACTGGCATACCAGCAATATCGTGACCAAGTGCTAATGTGAGCGGGCTTTTTGAATCGTCATACGCTTGCGAAGCCAACACATCACCCAAACGCACGATTTCACGCTGCTCGTTGGGCACTTCAATACCGACATAAGATTTTCCTGGAATGACTTCCACCACGCGCACACTAATGACCGCGAGCGAACGCGCCAAATCTTTTGCCAATCCAGAAATGCGACTCGCTTTAATACCGGCCGCTGGTTGAATTTCAAAACGCGTAATGACCGGTCCTGGCTGTACAGAAACCACTTCGGCACTGACGCCAAAATCCAGCAACTTAATTTCCAGCAAACGCGACATCGCTTCGAGAGATTCCTGCGAGTAGCCGCGTTTATCGGCTGCTTTAGCTCTTTCTAATAAATCCAATGCGGGCAGTTCACCTGCCACTGAATCATCAGCAAATAAACGCACTTGTTTTTCGCGCACCACACGTTTGCTCGGCTGCACTTTTTCCACCAACACTGGTGGTTCTACAATCACAGGTGCAGGTGTTTTGCGTTTTTCCATACGCAGGCGATGTGCGTCCATCGTGCGCTGCCTTTCTTCACGTGCATCTTCTGCGCTACGTTTTTCTGAGCGTTCGCGTTGCACGTCCATCACTGAACGACGCGAATTGCCTACCAACAAAAGTGTTAAACGCCCCACTTCATCCATCAACCACAACCAAGAAAGGTCAGTAAAAATAGTAAAACCAAATAAAAAAACAACACTCAATAAAGATGTTGCGCCGAGTAAACCCAGCGAGCGTTCCGCAGAAACGGCAACAACTTGCCCAATCAACCCCCCGCTAGAAAATGGCAATTCACTTGTTACCTGTGCTGGCCATTGCAAAGTAGCGATGCTCGTTCCTGCCACCATCACCAACAACAAACCGATACAACGCAATACCAATAATGTTGGGTCGAGTGGTTCTAAGCGATGGCGTTTTTGAATCCGCAAAACACTGTAGACCGCCAAAATAATGGGCAATAAATACGCAAAACGACCAAACAATGAAAATAAAATATCCGCCAGCCAAGCGCCGAAATAACCACCTAAATTATGAATACCACCACTTTGAAAATCGCCCAAGGATGCTGTGCTAGACCAGCCTGGATCTGCGCTGCTGTACGTTGACAACGCCGCAAAAATAAAAAGAATAAAACACGCCAACAATAGCAAACCAATTTCTCGCACGCCGCGTGCTAGCGCGAGATTGGCACGAGAGGGTGTAGCAGGTGTGCGCACGGATGCTTCCAACGGCAATGCGCGTTGACGAGTAGCGGTTTTATTTGCAAGTCTTGCCATGATTAGCGCTGACCTACCCAATTTTCTAATGCAGACAGCGCATTCGGTACACCCGCCACATCGGTGCCGCCGCCCTGTGCCATATCTGCACGACCACCACCTTTACCGCCCACTAAGGGTGCTAAATCACGAATGATGTCACCGGCTTTGAAGCGCGTTGTTAAATCTGCCGTCACGCCAGCAATCAAAGTAGCTTTGCCATCTTCTGCAGTCGCCAACAAAATCACAGCTGATTTCAATTTATCTTTCATTTGATCCAAAGTGGCGCGCAATGCGTTGATGTCTGCGCCGTCTAATTGTGCAGCCAACACTTTCACACCGTTGATCTCTTTGGCTTGCGTACTGAGATCATTGCCACCGCCACTCGCCAATTTCATTTTCAATTGCGCCAATTGTTTTTCCAATTGGCGATTGCTTTCAACCAAGGACTGCACTTTGTCAGAGAATCCTGCGCGATTGGTTTTCAAAACTGCGCATGCACCGTCAATTTCTGCTTCAACCGCATCAAAACGCGCTAACGCACCTTTGCCCGTTACCGCTTCTATGCGGCGTACACCTGATGCAACACCCGCTTCGGAAACAATACGAAACAAACCGATATCACCCGTGCGTTTGGCGTGTGTGCCACCACACAATTCCACTGAAAATGGATGCCCTTCTGAAAAACCAGCGCCCATCGTCAAAATACGCACGGTATCGCCGTATTTTTCACCGAACAGCATCATCGCACCTTTGGCTTTGGCGGTTTCCATGTCGCCCACAGCAGTTTCAACAGCGGTATTGCGACGAATTTCATCATTCACCAAAGTTTCAATCGCTTGCAGTTGTTCATCGTTTACTGCTTCTGGATGCGAGAAATCAAAACGCAAGCGTTGATCATCCACCAATGAACCTTTTTGTTGCACATGCGCACCTAACACTTTGCGCAAAGCGGCGTGCAGCAAATGCGTCGCTGAGTGATTGGATGCCGTTGCTAAACGCGCATTGACAGCAACATTGGCGTACAAGGTGTCACCCAACTTGATATAACCGCGCGCCATCGTGACATGATGCAAAATCGCGCCACCACTTTTAGTGATGTTATTGACATCAAGATGCGCAAATTGCGTATAAAGAAAACCTGCATCGCTCACTTGCCCGCCCGCTTCGGCATAAAACGGCGTGCTATCTAAAACAACAATACCTGTATCGCCTTCACGCAACGCATCAATCTGTTCACCTGCATGGTATAGCGCGACAATTTTGCCGTGACCTTTTACTGTTTCATAACCCGTAAATTGCGTTTCAACATTCACCTTAATCAGCGTGTTGTAATCCAACTCAAACTTACCTGCTTCTTGTGAGCGTTTGCGCTGTTTTTCCATCGCCTGCTCAAAGCCAGCTTCATCAATCGTCAAATCGCGCTCACGCGCAATATCAGCGGTGAGATCCATGGGGAAGCCGTAAGTGTCATACAGCTTAAAAACTACATCGCCAGGCACGACTGCTCCTTGTAATGCCGCTAAATCCTGCTCAAGAATTTTCAAGCCGTTATCGAGTGTGCGCGCAAATTGTTCTTCTTCCGTGCGCAGTGTTTTTTCAGTATGCGCTTGCTGTTTTTGCAGATCAGGATAGGCTTCGCCCATCTCTTGCACCAAAGCCGCCACCATTTTGTAGAAAAACACATCCTGTGCGCCCAGTTTATTGCCGTGACGCACAGCACGACGAATGATGCGGCGCAACACATAACCGCGTCCTTCATTGGAAGGCATCACGCCATCGGCAATCAAAAACGAACAAGAACGAATATGATCAGCCAAAGCTCTTAATGAACACTTTGTATCTTGTTCACTCAACTGACGAGATCCTACTACTTGATTAGCAAAAGGAACCCATGAGCCTCCAATGACTTCGCTTCCTGTTTGCTGTTTTGCAGATTCAATCAATTTTTCAAACAAATCAATTTCATAATTATTGTGCACTTTCTGCATCACTGCAGAAATACGCTCCAAGCCCATGCCTGTATCCACGCTAGGCGCAGGCAGCGGATGCAAAACACCATCTGCTGTGCGATTAAATTGCATGAACACATTGTTCCAAATTTCAATATAGCGATCGCCGTCTTCTTCAGGCGAACCAGGTAAGCCACCACAAATGTGTTCACCGTGATCGTAAAAAATTTCTGTGCACGGACCGCAAGGACCAGTGTCGCCCATCGCCCAAAAATTATCGGATGCGTAAGGCGCGCCTTTGTTATCACCGATGCGAATAATGCGCTCCGCAGGAACACCTACTTCTTTTTGCCAAATATCGAAAGCTTCATCGTCGGTGGCATAAATGGTGATCCACAATTTTTCCGATGGAATAGCGAGCCACTGCGGTGAAGTTAAAAATTCCCATGCGAATTTGATTGCATCGCGTTTGAAATAATCACCAAAACTGAAGTTGCCCAACATCTCAAAGAAAGTGTGGTGGCGCGCGGTGTAGCCCACATTTTCCAAATCATTGTGTTTGCCACCAGCACGCACACATTTCTGCGATGTCACCGCACGGGTGTAAGCGCGTTTATCCAAGCCAAGGAAACAATCTTTGAATTGATTCATCCCTGCGTTAGTAAACAGCAGCGTTGGATCTTCATGGGGAACCAAGGAGCTACTCGCCACCACGGCGTGACCTTTGCTGGCAAAAAAATCAAGGAAAGCTTGGCGAATTTGTGCGCTTTTCATCATTACGATCAACCACTACGAAATACAGATAAAAGTTCGGGCGATTATACATTGCCCACCCTCTTTCCCTTAGTGATTGCAGCCAAAAAAGGTATGATCAGTCTCCCTTTTCACCCAATCACCTTTCACCATGCCAAACATCACGCTAGCGGCCGCTCTAAGTCTTCTGCTCTGGGCAGCAACCCCGCTTTGCATGGCAGCAGAACCCATCATCCCCAACGCCGGTTTATGGCAAGTAGACGGCCAAGTATTTTTGTTTGATCGCGCCGTACCTAATCTCAATAAGCTGGTAGGAATGGGACCACAAAAATTGCAAATGCACATAGACAATATGCTGCGACAAAACCATGCGCGCATAGCGAGTGATGGCACGGCACAGCTCTGTGTAAACGCGCAGCAAATTGCGAGTGGTAATTTTGTGAATGACCAAGGTAGCGGCTGCAAGGTGAGCCGAGGCATTCATGTGGGTAATGTGTATATTTTTCAGATTCAGTGCGCTGCGCCGAGCGGCTCTGGCGTGACCACGGTAAGGCTGCTGGATAGCACACACTGGCAAGCCACCACGCAGTTAATTCTCACCATTCGCGGCATCGCGCAACAAATCGATGTGAAAAGCCAAGGCACTTGGCTAAACGAGAAATGCCCAGCCGGGATGTAGTTACGCCAGCAAAATACCCAAGCTCTGCAAATGCACCCGAGTTTCCTGTAAATGCTTTAGAAAAATAGCAACATTTTCTGGCTGTATTTCTTTTGCTAACTGCGCGGTTACGGCATCCGTATTAGTCAGCTCATTGTCCATCAGCAACTGCAATAAACGAAAAGTTGCAGGATTCGACTCCACAAACTTTACTTCGTCATTTTGATTGCAATACATCAACAAACAAACGGGATACCCTTCTTTCTGCTGCGGTAAAAAATCTTTGCCAATGCGATGTACAGGATAGTGATAAGACAACATCCAACAGCGCGGTGACAGCACGGATTTATCTCCCACACGCGCTGGGATTTCTGCATCATCCGCCGTGTGACGCAGTGCGATTTCACTCCACTCGTAATGCGCCAACTCCGCGAGAAAAAGATAATCCTCTGACTTACTGCGCTCGTTGAGTAAATACTCGGCAAACTCTCCGGCAATCCACGGAAACAGCGGTGTTTCACAGCGATGCTCGGTATAGAAATCCCGCACTAAAGCTTGCCACTGTGCATCATCCAAAATACTGCGTATGACAGGAAAAGCACCAGACAATAAGTTGGCTATACTGTTAAAAAATAAATTGCGATAAACCTGCATCCGCCTTTCTTCCACGCCTTGCGGCGCAGGAAATTGCGCAGGGTTGCGCAGGTGATTGGCAAACTGCAACTGCTGATCGCGCAACTCAGCCATTACCTTGTACCGCATGCTGGATGCGTTTGATTTGCTGCACTTCTTCCAACAACTCAGCGAAAGGCGGAAAGTTGAAATCGCGTTCCAATACTGTTGGTTTCACGCCGTGTTGCCGGTAGGTGTATGCCAACAAATCCCACACCGGATCACAAACGGGTGCGGCGTGCGTATCAATGCGCAAATCTTCCGCCTGCGTGTAATGTCCCGCTACATGCAAGTAAGCCACGCGATCTGTAGGTAACGCTCGGATAAAAGCTTGCGCGTTATAGCCGTGATTGATGCTGTTGACAAAAACATTGTTAACATCCAACAACAAATCACAATCAGCTTCTTGCAGCACTGCATGAATAAAATCTATTTCTGATAACACTTGAAACGGCGCGGCGTAATACGACACATTTTCTATGGCAATGCGCCGACCAAGCATATCTTGCACTTGGCGTATGCGCTTTGCAGCATTTTGTACCGCTTCATCTGTGAAGGGAATTGGCATCAAATCGTACAAATGCCCTTCTGCACTGCAAAAACTCAAATGCTCGCTGTAGATTTGTACTTGATGATCATCTAAAAAAACTTTTAATTGCGCGATGAAATTGACATCTAGTGGGTCAGTACCGCCGAGAGACAGCGAAAGTCCATGCGCCAACATGGGGTAGCGCGTGGATAATTTGTGTAATTGTTTGAGTGGCTTACCTGCCGTGTGAATCCAGTTATCCGGCGTGACTTCGAGAAAATTAACCACAGCATTCGTTTGCTGTAAATCATTCAACAATGCCCGCCGGATACCCAAACCCGCACCCGCTACGGACATTGCATGAATCATGGCAATGAGCTCATTAGTTCATCATGCCTTCACCGCATTTACCTTCACCGCATTTACCTTCTGCAGCCGCTTTGTCGCTATGACCTGGGATGGCACTGTCTTTTTTGCCGTCTTTGGTATCGCACTGCTTATCGTCTTTTTTATCAGCGCAAGATTTGTCGTCTTTTTTATCACTACCAGCTTTTTGATCGGCGGGATGATCAAAGTTGTAACCAGAAGCCAATTCAGTATTGCTAAAAGGATTGCTGGCTGCATTCGCCAAAGGCATAGCAGTAAAACTTGCCATTGTCACAGCGGCTAATAAAGTTTTTTTGTTAAGCAGATTTTTTTTCATCATCATTCTCTAAAAATAGAAAGATACAGCAGACAATCAAGGAAACGGCTTGGCGTTCTTTTTATCATCTGCGCGCAGACGCACCAAATCTTCTTTACTTGGCTTTTTGCCCGTTTCATAGAAGTATGCCATCGACAGTGCGACATCGCGGATATTGCCGCGAATCAAATTGCCAATGAACAAACTATGCAACAAACTGCCAAAAAAACCCATGCCCATTTCGTAAGTCATGGTGCAAGTGAGCTTGCATGATTTCTCATCCACTTTATCAATGCGATAAGTGAAATTCGCTGCGCCAAATGGCTTGGCTGGTTTGCTGCCATTGTGCAAGCGAATAGCAAAACCGCGCCCTTCATTCCACTCAGTAACCGTCTCATCCAATGCCTGCTGCGGACCCGATACGCGGCGACTCGCACCCACGCCTTCCTTCTGCGCAGTCGTAATCACGCATTTAGTGATATTCGGCACATAGTTATGTGCCAGCGATAAATCTTTCAATTTCTCCCACGCTTTGTCAGCGGGAATTTTGGCCGTGGCGTTGTAGACAGCAATATGACCCATGTGTGGTTTTCCTGTTGATGGATACGGTTCAGAATGCGCGATTCTACCCCATTGCGAGGCGCACTCATGACACTGACGATAGGCTGGATTGGGCTCGGCACCATGGGCAGCCCTATGGCAGGACACCTCGTGCGGGCTGGACACAAAGTACAGGCATACAACCGCACCCCAGAGCGTGCAGCACTTTGGCAACAACAGCACAAGCAGAGCTGCTGCACTTCGATTGCTGAAGCCGCGAACGGCGCCGATGTGGTTTTTTCCTGCGTCGGCAATGACGATGATTTGCGCAAAGTAACGAGCAGTGCCTTCTCGCACATGAAACCCGATGCCATTTGGGTGGATCACGGCACCACTTCGGCTCGCGTCGCACGCGAGTTGCACGCACTCGCCGCGCAACACAATCTGCATTTTATTGATGCGCCCATTTCCGGCGGGCAAGCCGGCGCAGAGAAAGGTCAGTTGGCGGTAATGGCCGGCGGTGATGCCGCTGCTTTTGCGCGCATTGAACCCGTCATTGCCGCTTACAGCAAACGCGCCAAGCGCATCGGGGCTGTCGGTGCAGGACAGCTCACCAAAATGGTCAATCAAATATGTTTTACCGGTGTGGTAGCAGGCTTGGCGGAAGGTTTATTTTTTGCCGAGCGTGCAGGATTGGATACCGATGCTGTTTTGGAAGTGATTTCACAAGGCGCAGCACAATCGTGGCAGATGGATAACCGCGCTCGCACCATGTTGCGCGGCGAATACGACTTTGGTTTTGCGGTTGATTGGGTGCGCAAAGATTTAGAGATTGTTCTCGCTGCTGCGAAAGATTTTCATTGCGAATTACAAGGCGTGGAGCAAATCAATCAGTGGTACAAAGAACTACAAAATATGGGACATAACCGTAGCGACACCTCTGCTCTGATTGAACGATTACGCCAGAAAAAAACTTGACAACTCATCGCGCAAAGACGATAAATACCTCAGAAATTCAATCACTTGTGATAATACGATTCATTCCCATTACGCGCATTCATCAAGGAGATATTTTATGAAAGGCGACAAAAAAATAATCGATATTTTGAATAAATTATTGACTGGAGAACTGACTGCTGTTGATCAATATTTAATTCACGGCGAAATGTACGCAGACTTTGGGCTGAAAAAACTCGCAGAAAAAAGCCTGCATGAATCTGATCACGAAAAACAGCACGCTAAGGCGATTATCCAACGTATTCTATTTTTAGAAGGCAAGCCTGACCTCTCCAAGCGCGATACCTTGCATGTAGGTAAAACAGTACACGATATGCTGAAAGCAGATTTAGCACTGGAATACCATGTCGTCGATGAATTAAAAAAATCCATTGCCGCATGTGAAACTGCACAAGATTTTGTGACACGCGAAATGTTGCTCACTCAGTTGGATGATACAGAAATGGATCACGCCTACTGGATCGAACAACAGTTACGATTGATTGATATGGTCGGCTTGCAAAATTATCAGCAATCGCAAATGGGAGATGCACCATGAAAGGTGACAAAAAAGTAATTGAAGCGCTGAATAAAGTTTTAAAAAATGAGCTGACAGCGATCAACCAGTATTTTTTGCACGCCCGTATGCTGCGCAACTGGGGCTTGGAAAAACTCAACGACCACGACTACAAAGCCTCTATTCGCACAATGAAAGAAGCCGACAAACTCATCGAGCGCATCCTCTTTCTGGAAGGTCTACCTAACTTGCAAAATTTGGGCAAGCTGCTGATTGGCGAGAACCCCGTGGAGTGTTTGGCTGGCGACCTGAAATACGAGCGCGATGCCCAACGCCCTCTACTGGTGGAATCCATCGCACTCTGTGAGGCGCAGCAAGATTTTGTCAGCCGCGAGCTATTGGAAGACTTGCTCGAACACTGTGAAGAAGCCATTGACTGGCTAGAAACCCAGCACAGCTTGATCGAGCAAGTGGGCACGCCAAACTACCTACAAAGCCACCTCGGCAGCTCAGACTAAAATGCGCTTGACAGCCTCACCAATGCAAACGAGAATAAATCTCATTGGTATTTGGGAGGTTGTGTCATGTACGTTTGCGTTTGCAAGGCCGTCACCGAGAAAGACATTCATGCTGCCGTACAGACTGGTGCTCGCACCATGAAAGACCTGCGCGAGCAACTGGGCGTTGGTGAAGACTGTGGCTGTTGCGGAAGCTGCGCCAAGCAGTGCTTGCGCGATGCGCGCCATGACACAGCGCATCCGTCTCTCACCGTCGTTTCTTCTTCTACGGCTGGTTTTTACGCGGCGGCATAATTTGTAGAAGTCCAGACCTGATCTGACACATTGCTTGAAAAAGTGAGAGTTACCCG
>CAYOEO010000017.1:0-34909 GCA_964403125.1 uncultured Pseudomonadales bacterium
AGGCTAGAGCACACGGTTGGGATTTCTGCGGCTTCTTCTGGCTCCAGATCGTACAAATCTTTATCCGCTGCATCGCCAGGATGGATTTTGTTTTTGATGCCATCCAAGCCTGCCATCAACAGCGCTGCAAAGCACAGGTATGGGTTGGCCGTTGGGTCAGGGAAGCGCGTTTCGATACGGCGCGCTTTTTCGCTGTTAACCCAGGGGATACGGATAGAAGCAGAACGGTTGCGCGCAGAGTAAGCGAGCATAACAGGCGCTTCGAAGCCGGGAACCAAACGCTTGTAAGAGTTGGTGCCTGGGTTACAGAACGCGTTCAGTGCTTTGGCGTGTTTGATGATGCCGCCCACATAGAACAGTGCGGTTTCGCTCAAGCCTGCGTAAGCGTCGCCTGCGAAAATGTTTTTGCCTTTGGCAGTGATGGACTGGTGCACATGCATACCAGAACCGTTGTCGCCCACGATAGGCTTAGGCATGAAAGTCGCGGTTTTGCCGTAAGCGTGCGCCACATTGTGTACGCAGTATTTCAGAATTTGCACTTCGTCGGCTTTTTTCACCAGCGTGTTGCCGCCGACACCGATTTCGCACTGACCGGCAGTTGCCACTTCGTGGTGATGCACTTCCAACACCAAGCCCATTTGCTCCATGGCGTTGCACATCGCGCCGCGCACTTCGTGCAGTGAATCAACAGGAGGAACGGGGAAATAGCCGCCTTTCACGCCAGGACGGTGACCGATGTTGCCGCTTTCAAAGCTGTGATCAGAAGACCATGCAGCTTCTTCAGAGCCAATTTTGACGCTGCAGCCGGACATATCAATTTTCCATTTCACGTCATCGAAAACGAAAAATTCTGGCTCAGGCCCCATGATGGCAAACGCATCCGCACCGTAAACAGACTTCAAATAATCTTCTGCGCGCTGCGCCACAGAGCGAGGGTCACGGTTGTAGCCCTGCATAGTTGCAGGCTCAACGATAGAGCAACGCAAGATAACAGTTGGCTCTTCAAAGAAAGGGTCCAGCACGGCGGTGCTGTCGTCTGGCATCAGAATCATGTCGGATTCGTTGATGCCTTTCCAACCAGCGATGGAAGAGCCGTCAAACATTTTGCCGTTCACAAACAAGCTGGCATCCGCATCTTTTGCGGGATACGTCACATGCTGCTCTTTGCCTTTGGTATCAGTGAAACGGAAGTCAAGCCATTTCACATCGTGATCTTTAATCAGTTTCAGGGTTTTCTCTGACATGGTTTTCTCCGGATGACCGCATGACACGGGGTGTAAAAAAAGGAAGATTTTTCGAGCACATAACGGGGTGCAAAATATATGCCATCGCTTGCAGCAAAGATAGCGTTGCTTTTTACTCGATTCACAAGCCACAGCACGGCTTGAAGCACTATAAAAGTGCATCTGATTCACTTGGCGCACAATAATAGTGCGGCAACTCGCCGCGCCGCCTCATGCACGCTGACCTATAATGCCGCCCCCCCTGTTTGGATACCGCTCATGCAGTACACCATCAAGCTGTTTGCTGAAATCACCATCAAAAGCAAACCGGTGCGTCAACGCTTGGTGCGTATGCTGCGCGACAACCTGCGCACGCTCATCAAGCCGCTGGATGCCGATGCACATATTGAGCGCAATTGGGATCACCTCAGCATCGTCAGCCACGCCGACCACACCGTGCAGGCGCAAATCATCGACCTTTTGCAGCGCACCCCAGGCATCAGCCATTTTCAGTGTGTACATGAATTTCCGCTGTATTTACCGGCGGCAGATGAACAGGCAGAGTCGGCCGTCGACTGGGATGGCATCTACCAGCACACGCGCCAGTTGTACGAGCCTCTGCTGGCGGGCAAAACCTTCCGCGTCAGTTGCCGTCGTCTCGGCAATCACTCTTTTGTTTCTGCCGATGTGGAACGCTACATCGGCGGCGGTTTGAATCAACACTGCGCCACGGGCGGCGTCAAACTAAAGCATCCCGACATCAATGTATCGGTCGAAATTCGCGACGAGCGTTTTTATGTGGTGGAGCAAGATTATCGCGGCCTCGGCGGTTTTCCGATGGCATCACAGGAGTCTGTGTTGTCGCTGATTTCCGGTGGATTTGATTCCACCATCTCCACTTACTTCAGCATGAAGCGCGGTCTGCTCACGCATTTTTGTTTTTTTAATCTCGGCGGCGACGCACACGAAATTGCCGTGAAAGAAATTGCTGTGTATTTGTGGATGAAGTACGGCGCCTCGCATCGTGTGAAATTTGTCAGCGTACCGTTTGCCGATGTTGTGCGCGAAATTCAGGAACGCGTACACCATTCACAAATGGGTGTGATTTTGAAACGCATGATGTTGCGCGCTGCCAGCCAAGTTGCGCAATCGTTGGAGATTCAAGCGTTGGTCACTGGCGAAGCGGTGGCGCAAGTGTCCAGCCAAACACTACCCAATCTTGCTGTGATTTCGCAAGCTACCGATATGTTAGTGCTGCGCCCACTGGCGATGATGGACAAGCCTGACATCATCGACTGCGCCAGAAAAATTGGCACCGAAGTCTTTGCTAAAAATATTCCTGAATATTGCGGCGTGATTTCACAAAAACCGACCACACGCGCCAAAGCAGAACGCATTGCGCGAGAAGAAGCCTTTTTTAATTTTGAAGTCTTACAGCAGGCAGTTGTCGACAGTGTTGCCACCAATATCGACGAGATCGCCAATACAGAATACGAAAATATCGCCGTACCCGTTGTGCAACACGCGCCCGTCGGCAGCATTGTGCTGGATATCCGTCACCCAGACGAACAGCAGCAAAAACCGCTGCAACTCGCAGAAACGACTGTTTTACATCTCCCCTTCTACCAACTGCACAAACGCCACAGCGAGCTCAATCAAGAGCAACACTACTTGCTGTACTGCGAACGCGGCGTGATGAGCACCTTGCAAGCGCAGTTTCTCTGCTCGCAGCAATTCAAATATATTTCGGTATTCAAACCTTGAAACGAAGTATTGTTCTAGCGACAGTACTGCTACTCACTACTGTGTCATTCGGTAGTCATGCCGATGTTGCGCTAGAAAAAAATAAACCAGAAAAAAAACCACAGCGTATTGCTTCACTCAGTTTGTGTACCGATCAAGTTTTATTGATGTTAGTAGATCCTTCGCGCATCGCCACCGTAAATTATCAAGCCACCGACCCTAAAGCGTCTTATATGGCAAAAGCGGTAGGGAAAATTCCACTCAATCACGGCGCAGCCGAAGAAATTTTGACATACCGACCCGATTTGGTTATCAGCACGCGCTTTGGTTCACCGGATGCGATACGTATTTTGAAAACGCTAGGCTACCACGTGGAATTGATGCCGCTGCCCACAGACATTGCTGGAATACATCAAATGCTGCTACAAGTAGGCGGATGGTTGGGTGAAACAGAAAAAGCCAAAGTGTTAATTGCGCAGATGGATAAAAAAATTCAAGACGCGCAAAATCGTAATCGCGATAAATATTCACCGCGCACGATGATCTATTCACCCAACGGCTACACCATCGGCAACGACACTTTAGAAAATGCCATTTTGACGCAAGCGGGTTACCGCAACCTCTCCGCTGAAATGGGTTTTCAACGCTTTCAACAAATTTCGTTGGAAACCTTAGTCACCGCGCAACCGGATCGCATCATCATCGACAACTATGCGTACAATCCCAACTCGCTGGCTTACAGTTACATCAACCATCCCGTTGTGCGACAGATGATTCCCGAACAAAATCGTATGTATGTGCCTTCGCAGTTGCGCGATTGCGCGGGCCCGCAAGTCGCAGATGAAATTGCTTGGCTGGCAGATCACCGATGAAATTTTTACAAGAATCACCACGCACACTGAATGCGCTGCTCATCATCGCTACGCTGTTGTGTTTTTTCCTATCGCTCAACACCGGTTCAGCAAATATTTCTGTCAGCAAAGGTATAGCCGATTTCTATCACGGTCTGACCACGATGGAGTCGCTAATCGTCGGTGAATTGCGTTTACCGCGTGCGCTGCTGGCACTGTTTATCGGCGGCACTTTGGGTGTGGCGGGCGCTGCGCTGCAAGGCCTGTTGCGCAACCCGTTGGCAGAGCCGGGCATCATCGGTGTTTCCAACGGCGCGGCGCTCGGTGCAGTGGTGATGTTCTATTTTGGCTACGCCAGCCTCGGCTGGTATTTGCTGCCGGTGGGCGGCTTACTCGGCGCGTGTGTCGCCGTGGTCTGTTTGATTCTGCTGGTACCGTACAACAGCAATGTGTTGACGCTGATACTCGCCGGTATCGCCATCAACGCCATCGGCAGTGCGTTAATTGCGATGGCGCTCAACTTCGCGCCCAGCCCCTATGCCATGCAAGAAATCGTCTACTGGCTGCTCGGCTCGGTGACCAACCGCAGCCTGCACGATGTCGCCATCGCCCTGCCTTTTATGGCACTGGGTTGGGTGATGATTTGGCGCTGCGGTCGCTTTCTCGATGCGCTGACGCTAGGCGAAGACACCGCCAAGTCACTCGGTTTTGATGTGCGCCGCCTGCGCTGGTGGTTGGTCGGCGGCGTGGCGGTCAGCGTGGGCGCAGCGGTTTCCGTCAGCGGCAATATCGGCTTCGTCGGCTTGGTCGTGCCGCATTTATTGCGCCCCTTGGTCGGCTATTCCCCGCGTCGTTTATTGGGCGTGAGTTTTTGGGGCGGGGCGATTTTATTGCTGCTCGCTGATATCACCGTGCAACTACTCTCGCACGGCGGTGAGATGAAACTCGGCGTTGTCACCGCGCTCGTCGGCGGTCCGTTCTTCTTGTATTTGATTTTGCGCACGCGGAATTATTGGTCATGAGCGCGCCACTGAACTCGCCACTGTTAGAAGGTCAAGCACTGAGCTATGCGATTGATGGCATCGACATCGTGCGCGACATCAACATCGAAGTGCACAACGGCGAGTTGGTTGGTTTGATCGGTCCCAACGGCGCGGGCAAAAGCTCGCTGCTGCGCCTGCTGTGCGGCATCGAGCCCAGCTCGCAAGGCAGTGTATTTTGGCAGGGTGAAGCGTTGCATGCACACTCGCTCGAAACACGCGCGCGACAAATCGGTTATCTCGCACAGGGCGCGCGTGCGCAGTGGCCCATCTCAGTGGAGCGCGTAGTGTCGCTAGGGCGGTTGCCGCACCACAGCATGTGGCATAAAAGTAATGCCACAGATACGGCGGCAATCGAACAAGCCATGCAGATGGCAGAAGTGATTGCCTATCGCCAGCGTATTGCCACCACACTCTCCGGCGGTGAGCAGACGCTGGTGATGTTGGCACGCATTTTTGCTACACAACCGCGCATGGTATTTGCCGATGAGCCGGTCGCCGCGCTCGACCCTTACCATCAACTGCATGTCATGGAATTACTGCGCGCGCACGCGCAGGGTGAGCAAGCGGGCATGGTGGTGCTGCATGATCTCGGTCTCGCGGCGCGTTTTTGCGACAGGCTGTATTTGCTACATCACGGTAAGGTGTACTGTCACGGCACGCCAGCGGCAGTATTAACACAAGACAATTTGCGCAAGGTGTACGGCATTGACTGCCGTATTGATTGCACTGCCGAAGGCGTGAGTGTAATCCCCACGCAACGCTTGCGCGATGGGCATCCGTAACGCACAACACTCAACCAATCTTTGACATTTTTTTAACGACTGCACCGCTAGAGTGCGCGCCGTCCCCATCTTTCTGTATGCGCCCTATGTATTCCGCTTTGATGTTTTATCTCTTTTTCGCGTGGTTTTCTGTCGCGCCGCAGTTGCTGGTACTCGCCACCGGCAACACTGGCTGGAGCGGTCCGCGCGATGCCATTCTCTACAGCCTGACATGGCTCTTGTTGCCCGCCATTTTGCCGCGCCGTAGTTGGGCTGCCGTATTTGGCTTACTCGGCATAGCGATGGGCGTTTGCGCGCTGATGAAAGTGGGCTACTTCTTGATGTTTCAACAAGAAATGTCGCAGAGCGTTTTTGTCGCCATCATGGAAAGTCCGCCCGGCGAATCACTGGAGTTTCTGCACCAATTTTTGCGCTGGTGGATGATTCCCACTGGTATTTTATTTTGCGTGCCTGTGTGGTGGTTTTATCGTCGCAGCGTAAAAGCGGCATCACCCAGCAACACAGCGCGCGCCATTTTTATTGCTCTGGCTTGCGTACTTATCATCAAACCTTTTATTCCTGATGGCTTTAACGCAAATACCCTCAATCGTTTGCACGATAAGTTCACAACAACAGAACCGTGGAGTACTGCGCAAAGTTACGTCGGATACTTGGACAATTTGCGCGAATCCAATCGCCTGCAATCCAATATGGAAGCCGCCGCACAAAACGCCGTTATTCACAGCACAGATAGCAACGCTGCGCAAACTTATGTCTTAGTCATCGGCGAATCCACCAATCGCAATCGCATGTCTTTGTACGGCTATGAACGCGACACCAACCCAAAACTGCAAGAAATTCGCAAAGAACTATTGGTGTACAACGATGTAGTCGCCAATATCCCTTACACGATTGAATCATTGTCTAGCACGCTCACCTTTACGCCACCCGAAAAATACGACCAAGCCTTTCGCGCCATGAATGTGGTGACGATGATGAAAAAATTGGGGTTCAAAACCTTTTGGATTACCAATCAACAAACATTGACGCATCGCAACACCATGCTCACCGCGTTTGCCAATCTCACCGATGAGCCAACCTTCCTCAACAACAACCGCCGTCAAAGCGCCAACAGTTATGACGAAGTCGTGTTAAAGCCTTTTGCTGAAGCGCTGGCAGATAAAGCAGAAAAAAAACTGATTGTGGTTCACTTAATCGGCACGCATTTCGCTTACGAGTATCGCTATCCAGAAGCCTTTTCTATTTTTGACAACCAAAAGACAGATTCGCCTTTTGTCACCGATGATGAGTCGCGCGATCTTTACAATGATTACGACAACGCCGTGCGTTACAACGATAGCGTCGTGCGCCAGTTGATAGACTCCTATCGCGCGAAAGATCCCTACGGTTTTCTGTTGTACTTTTCCGATCACGGAGAAGAAGTGTTTGGCGTGCGCGATTTCAACGGTCGCGACATGAGCAAGCCCACAATTGATATGTATGATGTACCGTTCATCGTATGGCCTTCGCCACGCTGGGCAGCGCAACATGACATGAAAGCATTGGAAAGCACCGTGCATCGCCCGTCATCGCTATCTTTGTTTTTGAATGGTTGGTGTACTTTGACAGCAATTCAATACAAAGAATGCAACACGAAAGACAGTATTTTCAGCGCCGATTTTGTTGCCAAACCGCGATGGGTGGGCATACTCAAAGCGCGCCATTCATATGAAGAACTGGACAAACGTGATCGCCCGATTCTGCTGGCGCAAGAACAAGCGCATCAAAAACAAAATGCGCTGCAATTAAGCCAAGAAAAAACCACGCCGCCGATTAGCGATAGTCATCACTAATCGGTGCTTGTTGTTCTTGGTAATCTTTATCGACATATAAAAAAGACATCATGTGCCGCCGATTGCCCACATAAGGTACGGCGTGCCAAATGCGCGCATCAAACACCACTAAATCCCCAGGACGCGTTGGCACTTCATCACAAGGCACATCGGTAATTGAAAGCCCTACTGTTTCTTCCGGTGTTTTAATGCTTTTCTTGAGTAATTTCGCAAAACGATCCGTGTGATGATGGCTGCCGGGGATGGCGCGAAACGCATCTTCACCCGCGCGCATTTCATCAAAATACACAATCGCTTTTGCGTTGCGGCAGTTGTAAGGCAAGCCCGTAATATCGGTATGCCAGCGCGTGCCGCAATCATAAATATTGCCGTCGCTACCCAGCAAACGAAACGGCTCGCCGAGCAAGCTACCGATAATGGATGCAATCGGATCACTGTTTGCCAACTCATTTATCAGTGCATTTTTTTCAGCAATCGCTGGCATAATTTGACGCGGACGATTGTGATGCACCACATGATCCCACGGAATAATGTCATTCGCCGCTTCAGAAAATACTTGGTCAAACGCGGCGCGCAAACTTTGTATGCGATCAGCGAGCAATCCGCGAAAAACGAGATAGCCAAATAAATCAAAACAGTTTTTCTGTTGCGCTGTCAAAATCATGGACTGCATGATGTTACAAACTCGTTTATTGCAAAACTCTGTTGACTATCCGCGCTGGGATCCCACTGCCAAAAATGATATTGCGGTGCTACAACATCGCGCCCAGTCTCGCATGCCTGCCAACAACAGGCTAGTGACAAATGATGATCGCGATCAAAACACCAATGCTTAAAATGCCAATTACCTACGGGCAGTTCAAACAATGCCTCTGGCTCCTGCTCATCACGCACAGCAAAACCCATGTCGTGTAGACGCGCTCCGCTGATCGTTGTACCGCATGCTTTGATGTACGCCTCCTTCAACGTCCAGTAACGAAAAAACTGTTGTTTTCTCTGCGCCTCGTCCGATAAATTTTGTAAAACTTCTTGCTCCGTTGGATGAAAATACTGTTTGGCGATGTCATCCGTGCGATTGCGGCGCGTATCACAATCCACATCAATACCCACGCACTGCGCACGCACCACAGCGCAAGCGATCCAACGCGAGCTATGACTTAAATTAAACGCGCAGTTACTGATTGGATCAGCCAACACCGGCTTACCTGCTTCGGTTTTCTCAAACTGCAATGCCTGCGGCGCACAATCAGTGTAGTGCAATAAACAAGCGCGCAACAAAGCGCGTGATGCTAACCATTCATTTTTTCTGCGCACGCTACTCATGGTTTCAGCGCGCTGCTTTTCTTCATCGGTAACAAAATCCAATAGCGCTTCGGGCAATTTAGGCAAATAAGGCAGCAACCAAACATGCACATCACCGTCAGACAACATGATTACAACCAACCCGCCTTGGTAAAACGGTAATACAAATAACCACTAGCGCCTGCCATCACACCCAGAGCAAACATATAGCCATATTTCCAATGCAATTCCGGCATAAACTCAAAGTTCATGCCGTAAATGCCAGCAATCGCCGTTGGTACGGCCAGCATCGCAGCGCAAGCAGCTAATTTTTTCATCACTTCGTTTTGCTCCACCGAAGCCGACATAATGTTTGCCTCCAACGCGGAAGACAACAAATCGCGCAGCGCGTTAATGTCACTATCAATACGCATCACATGATCTTGAATATCACGAAAATACAGCCGCATATCATCATCAATCAAACCCGAATCAAAGCGCGCTAAACGACTGGAAATATCAATCAACGGTGAAGCCATACTGTGCAAAGCACGCAAATGTCTGCGTAATTCATAAACGCGATGCACCATTTTTCTATCGACACGCCCTTCCAAAATATTACCTTCAATCAAATCGGCTTCGCCCTCCATTTCTTCAATAATCGGCAAATAATTATCGACCACAAAATCCATCAACGAATACACAATAAAATCAGAACCTTTCGTGAGCATCTCTGACATGCGCTCACAGCGCGCGCGCAATTCACGATAGGAGCTGGATGCGCCGTGCCGCACGGTGACGACATAACCGCGACCAGCAAACACATGGGTTTCACCAAATTCAATCACCGCATTTTTTCTTTGTGCTGTGTGTAACACCATGAACAGCGAATCACCGTAAAACTCTAATTTAGGTCTTTGGTGTGCATTAAATGCGTCTTCTACCGCGAGATCGTGCAAACCAAATTGTTTTTGCACTTCCTGCAATAATTCTCGACTCGGCTCGTGCAAACCTATCCACACAAAACGCTGCGGATGGGTAATCCATTCATGCACTTCGTGAATCGCCAAGGTACTTAAACGCTTGCCGTTTTCATATCCGGCGCAATCCACAATCATGGACTGCGTGTTATTCAGTGTGACGCAATGATTTTCCATGCACCTTCCTCAACTTTTTACTATCACGCATTCTAGGGTATGGTAGGCGACTCTTGCGCACACACGGAATCGCTTTTTTATGCAAAAAAACTCTGCGCGTTGCTGGCGTTATGTTGCGCTGCTCGTACTCAGTGTCTTGGTGATGGGTTGTGCCACGCAACCCGCTGCTATTACGAGCGGCAAAGCCGATCTCGCACTACAACAACGCCTCGCTGCCATCACGCATTGGAATGCCAGCGGCAAATTGGCGGTGCGCTCGGCGAACGATTCGGAATCCGCGCGCATGCAATGGCTGCAAAACGGTGAGCGGTTTGATATTCAACTGTCGGGACCTGCCGGTTTGAAAGCGACGCGTATACACGGCATGCCGAACAGCGTCGATTTTGAGCAGGGTGAGCAACGTGTACACGCCGCCTCTGTAGAAGCTCTCTCGCAACAACTGATCGGCTGGCCACTGCCTGCCGACAAACTGACTTGGTGGCTGCGCGGCTTGCCCGCACCTGACTCCACACCACAAAAAGCAGGCTACGCGCCCGCAGGCTGGCTGGCAGAGTTGGAACAGGACGGCTGGCGTATCCACTTCAGCAATCCACAGCAGCCCACACCGAACATAACACTGCCCGGTCGCATTGATGCTGAGCGCGGCGACTTGCGCATCACCCTCATTATCAAGACATGGCAACTGGATTGATGACTACGCTGACACTCTGCGCACCGGCGAAACTCAATCTTTTTCTGCATATCGTCGGGCGACGCGCTGACGGCTATCACCTGCTGCAAACGGTTTTTCAGTTATTGGATGTGGGTGATGCATTGCGCTTTTCTCTGCGCGAAGATGGCGACATTCACCTGCACAGCAATATCGCAGGCGTGCCACCGGAGCAAAACTTGATCGTGCGCGCTGCGCGCTTGCTGCAACAACACACGGGCTGCGTTTTAGGCGCAGACATCACGCTCGATAAACACTTGCCCATGGGCGGCGGTTTGGGTGGCGGCAGCTCGGATGCGGCGACTACGCTGCTCGGCTTAAATCACCTATGGCAACTCAATTTAACGATAGACGCGCTGGCGGCGTTGGGCTTGCAACTCGGCGCTGATGTGCCAGTATTTGTGCGCGGTCACAGCAGTTGGGCGGAGGGTGTGGGCGATGCAATCACCACCATCGAGCTGCCCGAACAATGGTTTGTGGTGCTCACGCCCGATTGCCACATCAGCACCGCAGAAATCTTCAACGCATCGGAATTGACACGCAACACAGCCGCCATCACAATAGCCGCCTTTCTGCGGGGGGGTAGCCCCGTTGCCACGCGCAACGACTGCCAATTTGTAGTGGAAAAAGCCTATCCAGCCGTAAAAAACACGCTGTCGTGGTTAGCCACTTTTGCCCCCAGCAGAATGACCGGTACCGGTGCCAGCGTGTTTGCTGCGTTTCCTACGCAAGCAGCCGCCGAAGCGGTATTGGCACAAAAGCCCAACGATGTATCAGGGTTCGTAGCAAAAGGAGTGAATGTATCTCCTGCGCACTGCCAGTTGTTGCATCTAGCGGCAGATTACAGGGGTATCGCCAAGCGGTAAGGCAGCAGGTTTTGATCCTGCCATTCGGTGGTTCGAATCCATCTACCCCTGCCATTTTCTTGTTTGACTTGTGCAGTTCATCATCTTTAATTTGCGCTGAAAAATGTCGAGTGCCGCTCATGTCTAACTTCATGGTTTTTTCTGGCAACGCCAACCGCGAACTCGCGCAACGCATTGCGCAACGACTCGGTATTAAATTAGGCGACGCAGAAGTCAAAACATTTTCTGACGGCGAAATTTGCGTCGAGATTAATGAAAATGTGCGCGGTGGCGATGTGTTTATCGTGCAACCGACTTGCGCGCCACCGAATCGCAATTTGATGGAATTGTTATTCATCACTGATGCGCTACGCCGCGCTTCTGCTGCGCGTATCACCGCCGTCGTACCGTACTTTGGTTACGCACGCCAAGATCGCCGCGTGCGCTCCGCACGTGTGCCCATCAGCGCCAAAGTCTGCGCTGACATGATGACGACTTCCGGCGTTGATCGCGTACTGACGGTTGATTTGCACGCCGAACAAATTCAAGGTTTTTTTGATGTGCCAGTAGACAATGTTTACGGCTCGCCGGTGTTGCTCAACGACATTCGTGCGCAAAAATACGAAAACTTATTAGTGGTTTCGCCCGACATCGGCGGCGTGGTGCGCGCGCGCGCGGTGGCCAAAGAATTGCACTGTGATTTAGCCATCATCGACAAACGCCGCCCCAAAGCGAATGTCAGCGAAGTCATGAACATCATCGGTGAAGTGGAAGGTCGCACTTGCGTCTTGGTGGACGACATCGTCGATACCGCTGGCACTTTATGCAAAGCCGCTGATGCACTGAAAGAACACGGTGCAGGTCGCGTGGTGGCGTACAGCACACACCCCGTGTTGTCGGGCAATGCGCTGCACAACATCAACAATTCCAATCTGGATGAACTGGTGGTCACTGACACCATTCCACTCAGTGCAGAAATGCAAAAATGTTCCAAAATTCGCCAGCTTTCAATGGCGAGTTTGTTGGCAGAGGCAATTCGTCGCGTCAACAATGAAGAATCCGTCAGTGCGATGTTCAACTAATAGAACACGCACGATGGCAACACCGCTGCATTGGTCGCAAATGCAGTGAATAACCACGCGGCTCTGCCGCAAAACGAGGTAATAACCATGTCCAGTTTTACTCTGCAAGCTCAAGCAAGAGCCGACAAGGGGAAAGGTGCGAGCCGCCGCCTGCGTCGTCTGAACGATCAAGTCCCCGCTATTTTATACGGCGATGACAAAACACCTGCCATGCTCAGCGTTTCGCACAAAGATTTGTCAAAATGTTTGGAGTCGGAAGCGTTTTACAGCAGCATCATCACGCTGGATATTGATGGTCAAGCACAAAAAGTGCTGCTGCGCGATTTGCAACGCCACCCTGCTGCACCGCGCATTTTGCACGCCGATTTCCAGCGTGTTTCTGGCACACGCAAAATCCATATGCGCGTGCCTTTGCACTTCATCAATGAAGATATTTGTGCTGGTGTTAAGCAACAAGGCGGCGTGATCAATCACAGCATGAGTGATTTGGAAGTGAGCTGCTTGGCGGCTGATTTGCCAGAGTTCATCGAAGTGGATTTGGCTGCGATTGTTGTCGATCAAATCGTTCACATTTCTGATTTGAAACTACCGAAAGGTGTAGAGTCGGTTGCATTGTCACACGGTGCTGACCACGATCTGCCTATCGTTGCGGTACACGCAGTGAAAGGCGGCAGCAGCGAAGAATAATTCGTTGTCGCACAGAAAAAGGCCAGCGCGTTGCTGGCCTTTTTTTTAGCAGGAAAAACTGATGAGCACAGCCATTCAACTGATCGTCGGCCTCGGCAACCCCGGACGCGAATACGCACACACTCGCCACAATGCGGGCGCGAATTTTGTCAGCTTGCTGGGTGATGAATACCACGCCAATTGGCAAGAAGAAAAAAAATTTGCTGGCTGCACCGCGCAAGTGTTAATCGGCAATCACAGCGTACGCTTGCTGCTGCCATCCACTTACATGAATCGCAGCGGGCAATCGGTAGGCGCGCTCGCCAATTTTTACAAAATTGCACCGGAAACTATTTTAGTGGCGCACGATGAACTCGATCTCGCGCCCGGTGTTACGCGCTTGAAAATCGGCGGCGGTCATGGCGGTCACAATGGACTGCGCGATATTGTCAGCGCGCTTGGCAATCAAAATTCGTTTGCGCGTTTGCGTATCGGCATCGGTCATCCAGGAAACGCAAAAATGGTGTCAGATTTTGTACTGAAGCGCGCGCCGATTGCGGAATTTGAATTAACCGCCGACAGCATGGCGCAAGCACTGCGCGTGCTGCCGGAAGTGGTAAGCGGCAACATGGACAAAGCCATGCTGCAACTGCACTCCGAAAAAAAATAGCGTCTATAGAAAGTATTTTCAGATTTTATTGAGGAAAATATCATGGGATTTAACTGTGGCATTGTAGGTCTACCCAACGTCGGAAAATCTACACTATTCAATGCACTGACTAAAGCGGGCATTGAAGCGCAAAACTTTCCGTTCTGCACGATTGAGCCCAACACCGGCATTGTGCCGATGCCCGATGCGCGTCTCGATACACTCGCCGCGATTGTAAAACCAGAGCGCGTGATTCCGACCACGATGGAATTTGTCGATATCGCAGGCTTAGTCGCGGGCGCATCCAAAGGCGAAGGCCTCGGCAATAAATTTCTTGCCAATATTCGCGAAACCGATGCGATTGCGCATGTGGTGCGCTGCTTTGAAGATGACAACGTGATCCACGTCGCCAATCGCATCAACCCATTAGACGACATCGAAATCATCAACATGGAATTGGCTCTCGCCGATCTCGACACCGTCGAAAAAGCTTTACTGCGCTGTCAGAAACAAGCCAAAAGTGGCGACAAAGATGCACAACAATTAAAAGCTGTGCTAGATAAAATTCAGCCCGTGTTAGCAGAAGGCAAACGCGCCAATATCATTAAATTGGATAGCGATGAACTCGCGCTGTTGAAGCCGTTGTGCTTGATTACCACCAAGCCGACCATGTATATCGCCAATGTTGCGGAAGACGGTTTTGACAACAACCCACATCTCGACGCCGTTAAACAATTAGCGAGTGAAGAAGGCGCAGTCGTCGTGCCAATTTGCAACAAAATTGAAGCGGAAATTGCCGAACTCGATGAAGCCGACAAAGCTGAATTTTTAGAGACACTGGGCATGGAAGAGCCAGGACTGAATCGCGTGATTCGCGCCGGCTATCAATTACTGAGCTTGCAAACTTACTTCACCGCCGGTGTGAAAGAAGTGCGCGCGTGGACGATAAAAATTGGTGCTACCGCACCAAAAGCCGCCGCCGTGATTCACACCGATTTTGAAAAAGGCTTTATTCGCGCAGAAGTGATGTCTTACGATGATTTTGTGCAATACCAAGGCGAGCAAGGCTGCAAAGACGCGGGTAAGTGGCGTTTAGAAGGCAAGGATTACATCGTGAAAGATGGCGATGTGATGCATTTTCGGTTTAATGTCTAATCACATTAAAAATACACCAAACAAAAACGCCGATGGCACAACACCATCGGCGTTTTTTATTTCCGCTATGCAATGTCTTTATACGTTAGCCGCTTCTTTTGGATTTGGGCCGTACTGGTTTTCACCAGGCGTCGTGTCTTGTGCGAGAAACACAATCAACACAATTATACCCAACAGCGGAATTAATGTAATCAACTGCCACCAACCGCTGCGACCGGTATCGTGCAAACGGCGCGTTGCCGCTGCAATGCTAGGCAACAACAACGCCAATGAATACAACAGTGCAATCAGCGTTGTGCCTATCACTTTGCCAACAATGGCGCAGACAACATAAAAAATCATATAAAACAGTATGAACATCCAATACTGCGTGCGCGTGTTGCGCCCTTCAAAATTGAAATATTGTTGTACGGCGGAAGTGAAATATTCAAATTGTTCCATGACCAGCTCCTTGTTTTTTATCGGTATGTTTTGATATCAGTCTGAATCCGTACTGCACAGCCATCACACCACAAGTGCGCACCGCTGTTCAAGTGACAAACAAGACAGGTAGGATAGTCACAAAACGCATACAAGGAGCTGTTATGTCTCATTCATCGTACGCCTGCCCCTTCCCCGCCACTTTCGCCTTTGCCTCGCACATCAACCGTGCGCGCTATAACGCGATGTACAAACAATCCATTGAACAGCCCGACACTTTTTGGGCAGAACGCGCGCGCGAGTTTTTGGATTTTGAACGCCTGTGGGATCAGGTTTCCGATTGTGATATGAAGCAAGGGCAAGCGCGCTGGTTTGAAGGTGCGCAGCTCAATGTCAGTGTGAATTGCATCGACCGCCACCTCGCCACGCGCGGCGAACAAACCGCCATCGTGTGGGAGGGCGATACGCCAGGCAACACGCACCACATCAGCTACCGCGCCCTGCATCGCCATGCCTGCCAACTTGCCAACGCACTCAAAGAGCGCGGCGTGCAGCGCGGCGACCGCGTGTGTATTTATCTGCCGATGATTCCTGAAGCCGCCTACGCCATGTTGGCCTGTGCGCGCATCGGTGCGGTGCATTCGGTGGTGTTCGGCGGCTTTTCGGCGGAGTCGCTGAAAGATCGCATTCTCGATGCCGATTGCCGCGTGGTGATTACGGCCGATGAAGGCGTGCGCGGCGGCAAATCCATCCCGCTGAAAGCCTGTGTCGATACAGCCTTGCAACACTGCCCACACGTACACACCGTGCTGACCGTGCGCCACACCGGCGGCTCTATTGCTTGGCACGAGCCACGCGATGTGTGGTATCACACTTTGGTCAGCCAGCAAGCTGACGACTGCGCTCCAGAGTGGATGGGCGCAGAAGACCCGCTATTCATCCTCTACACCTCGGGCTCCACTGGCAAGCCCAAAGGCGTGTTGCACACAACGGCTGGCTATTTGTTGATGGCGGCGATGACTTTTCGCCACACTTTTGACTACCAAGACGGCGAGATTTTTTGGTGTACCGCCGATGTCGGCTGGGTGACGGGGCACTCTTACACGGTGTACGGCCCACTCGCCAACGGTGCGACCACCCTGATGTTTGAGGGCGTCCCCACCTACCCCGATGCCTCGCGCCTCTGGCAGGTGTGCGACCAACATCAAGTCAACATACTCTACACCGCGCCCACGGCCATTCGCGCACTGATGGCGCAGGGCGACGACTTTGTTATGCGCACTTCGCGCACCAGCCTGCGCCTGCTCGGTACGGTGGGCGAGCCGATCAACCCCGAAGCGTGGGCGTGGTATCACCGCGTGGTAGGCGACGGTCGCTGCCCCATCGTCGACACTTGGTGGCAGACCGAAACCGGTGTCCACATGATTACACCGCTGCCGCACGCCATCACGCCTAAACCCGGCTCTGCCACGCTGCCAGTGTTTGGCGTGCAGCCTGTGCTGCTCGATCAAAACGGGCAGGAAGTTGTCGGCGCGGGTGAAGGCATGTTGGCGATCAAAGCCTCGTGGCCCGCACAAATTCGCACCGTATACGGCAACCACCAACGCTTAATCGACACCTATTTTTCGCAGCATCCAGGCTACTACTTCACCGGCGATGGCGCGCGCCGCGATGCCGACGGCTACTACTGGATCACGGGTCGCGTGGACGATGTGTTGAATGTCTCCGGTCACCGTTTAGGCACAGCGGAAATTGAATCTGCACTCGTGCTGCACCCGAAAGTCGCGGAGGCCGCGGTGGTCGGTTATCCGCACGACATCAAAGGACAAGGTATTTATTGTTTTGTGACTTTAATGCACAACAAAAACGGCGATGCCGCGTTGGAAAATGAACTGGCGCAGTACTGCACGAAAGAAATCGGCGCAATTGCCAAGCCGGATAAAATTCAGTGGGCACCCGCGCTACCCAAAACACGCTCAGGAAAAATCATGCGTCGTATTTTGCGCAAAATTGCTGAAAACGACATGGAAAACATTGGAGACATTTCCACACTGGCGGACCCTTCCGTCGTTGAGCACTTAATCAACAACCACAAACACACAGAGAAATAAAATCATGAGCACGATTATTTTTCTAATTGGCATTCTTTTTCTATTGATCGGCGGCATCAGCTATCTCATTGCTGCCTTCAAAACCAGCATCCTCTGGGGATTGGGCGTACTATTTATCCCGTTTATTTCTTTGTTTTATTTGATCATTCACTGGCAAAGTGCAAAAAAACCTTTTCTCACACAGATACTGGGTATTGCTTTAGTGATTGGCTCTGCGCTGTTACAAAACCATCATGCACCAATGCTACCGAATAGTGTTTCTGTTTTTACTGCCAGCTTTTTCAAACACTAGCTTTCACAACAATCCATGGGCAGTGGCAATGTTTGACAAAGCATGACCAGATGCATTGGGTTGATTAAACTTTCTTCGCACTGCTTTTAAATGAAAAGCAACGGTCTCAGTTGAGACGTGCGTTTTTTTCGCCACTTCAACATTGGTTGCACTGGCATCCTCGGCAAAAACCTCCAACACTCTGCGCTGTTTTTTTGTCAGTTGTACCGAAGGCTCACCTTGTACGCGTAAAGATTTTGTACATTGATTGCAGCCCTGCGTGAGGCCAATAGCCTGACTCAACAACACAATCAAGGCATACACCTGTTGATGTAAATTTTGACTCGCCTGCAACTCTACTTCTTCCGGCGTACGCCCTGATCCTAAACTAATCACATAGCGGCTATGTCCTTTTACCAATACCATGTAAAAACCACTAACCACACCATACTGTGTTGCATCAAAAGACAGCTCTTGCATGCGCACTAACACATGACCCGATTCTTTTTTTTCCATCATCACCCATGCCTGTAACCATGTGCCCGATATAACCTGTTTCGCGTCAATAACATCTTCGATGACTTTGAGCACAGGATCATGTAAGTAATAGCTTTTATCCTCGTAGTGTTTCTCCCACGCTTTAGGAAAATTGCTGAAATTGATGCTAAACGATTGCGGAAAATTTCCTCCACTCTCGGAAACATCTTTTTGCCAACAGGTATACCGTACAAATTCAAACCCCATCTTGTGCGCGGCGCTATACAACGCATGCTCCAAATCAAAAATACAAGGCATTTTTCCTTCACTGCCCACTTGCAGGCACTTCAAAGAAATCCTTTCTATTAGTAAGTCTACTGCTGACATACACACTCCAATTCCATAGCAATTGCCGTTTTTCTGACTGCATTTTTTTATCTGTATAACAGAAAGCCCATAAAAACAGAAACCCTACCTACTCAGGTAGGTGCACAACACACCCCTCTTGCTGATTACTAGGTTCGCCGCGAATGCTTTGCGGCTTACACACTAAATCCCCCCGGAGGCACTATGTTGAATCATTCTGTTTTTACTATCGACACCTATAACGGCAACCAAATTCCTGCCGCTCTACTCAAACAATACGGCAAGCTGCGTTACACCTGCTTCGCACCTGACGATCCGTATGTACACATGAATCATCAAGACAAAACGGAGCTAGATCATTTCGACACAAAATCCACAACGCTGCATATTTTAGTCACCAGCAAACAACCCAATCACCCTAAAAAACTGGTCAGTGCCATACGACTGATTCCCACTACCGAAGATTACGATCTTGAACAACCATCGTGGGGCTATCTCACAGAAAACATCACGCTGCCTAAACAAACGCACATTGTTGAAGGAAGTCGCTGGGTGGGGAAAAGCAGTCGAACCTATGAAGGTGCGCTGTCCACAGCACTGCTTATGCTGCAACTTTATCAAGTAGCACACGAGCGCGGATTCCATCAACTGATTGGTGTGATTGCGGCAAAAAGCGAAGCGTGGCTGAACAAGCGCAATACCGATGTGCATGCCACCTCTCATCGACACAGCACCGAGCGCGACGGCGATATTCTTGTCACCACCATGGCGTTGGATCAGCAGTTTGTAAACGCCGCAAAAAATATGATGCTGCAATCCATGGACTTCAGTTTAGTCAAGGAAATTGCCGTTGTAAGAACCGCATAACCACAAAATATAGGTGGAAAAATGGACGATTCCACCTATTAAATTTGTGCTTATTTTTACAAAAAAATATTACAAACCACCTAAGTGGGTAGTAGCGACTCATCCGTGGCAATGATAGCTTTGTGTCAAGAACTGGGAATTCCCACTGAAGAAACGCACAGGAATATTTTATACAGGAAATTTAATTTTTAAAAAAATGTTTTTGCGATGACAAAGGAGATTAGTCATGAAAGCATCTGTTAAAAATGAAACTCAGCATAATTTTTTTTATTTACTATTAATTTTTTTGCTATCTATTTTATTTTCTTCTTACGCTGCAGCGACACCGACGATAACGAGCGTTACTGCAACCGACAACAGTGCAGGCACTTGGAGTGACGGCGTACTGAGTTGCCAAACATTGGGCATATGCGCTGATATAACACTCAATGATAATCTTCTGCTTTCTCTTCCCAATGGCAGAACCGAGTGGACATCATCCACTTCGCAAAGTTTTTCATCCACACAATTTGAAACACACTACGCCAATCAATTGCGCTCCAGCGCAGAACTACTGCTCGTCAATAATTATTTAAATTACCACCCGAAATATACCGTCACCGTAAACATCGCTGGTGCCGGCAACTGGACGCTCGATTTGTCATTAGTACGCAAAGGTGTACTGACCGTAGTGCCACAAGCCAGCAACACCACACAAATTACTGTCGGCGATGTATCCACCACCTTGAGCGGTGCGACACTGAGCAGCGGCAACTTAACACTGCCCACTGCCGGCTCATTAAGCGCCGCTGGCAGTGTTAATGTTGACCAAAATAGCAGCGGCGTTATAACAGGCAGTGGTGATGCAACCGTTGAATTTACCGTTGCCTATGATGTGAACGCTTACATTACCGGCACCTTGCTGCTGCCTGGTTCTGTCTGTTGGGAGGGTGGTCACGCCAACCAAGGTGCATCCATTGAGTGCGACCCTGCCAGCTCTCCACTGCATGGCGTTTTCTTGCGCGGCACACTCATTGCGGATACAGACGGCGATGGCGTAGTTGATGGCACGGACAATTGCCCAACGATTACTAATGCCGATCAACTCGACACCGATAACGACGGCGTAGGCAATGCATGTGATACCGACGACGATGGTGACGGCATTGATGACGGCACAGACAACTGCCCGCTGGCTGCCAATCCATCACAAGCCGATACCGACGGTGATGGTGTAGGGGATGCCTGTGACACCAACACCGATACGGATAGCGACGGCATTGATGACGGCGCAGACAACTGCCCAACAGTTGCCAACACCAACCAGTTGGATACCGATGGCGATGGCATGGGCGATGCCTGTGACACGGACAGCGATAACGATGGCATCGGCGATAGCAGCGATAACTGTCCGCTAGTAGCGAATGCCTTGCAATTGGATACGGATCATGACGGCATCGGCGATGCCTGCGATACCGACGACGACGGCGACGGCATTGATGACGGCACAGACAACTGCCTGTTGGTTGCCAACCCATTGCAAACCGATACCGACGGAGATGGCGTAGGCGATGCTTGCGATTTCGACGACGACAATGACACGATACCTGACATCATTGATAACTGCCCTACCGTTGCTAACACCAATCAATTGGATAGCGACGGCGATGGCGTGGGTGATGCCTGTGACGGACATCCAAACACGGCCGGCGTCCTGATGAATGCGTGGGGCGAAATGCAACACGACACTTTCGGCTTCGCCGTCGCCAACGCTGGTGATGTTAACCACGATGGGCATGACGATATTGTGGTCGGCGCTTACCACTGGAGCGTCATGAAATCACCCACGCAGAAAAAAGCCATGAAAGATGTCGGCAAAGTCTATGTCTACTCCGGCTTTGACGGTTCACTGCTCTACACCTTCAAAGGCTCCAATGCAGGGGATCGGTTTGGCTACAGCGTGGCGGGCGCTGATGTTAACAACGACGGTCACGCCGACATCATTGTCGGTGCCTACGGTGTCGATATTGTCGATAGTGCAACGCATAAGCGTGTAAAAGACGCAGGGGCTGTTTACGTATATTCAGGGCAAGACGGCAGCCTGCTGCAATCTTATTTCGGCACAGCGGCGGGCGGAAATCTGGGCTTTGCCGTAGCCAACGCAGGTGATGCGGATGGCGATGGCAATGCCGATGTGATCTATGGCATTCCTAAAGCCGACCCCAATGGGCTCAGCAATGCAGGCATGGCTGTCGTGCGCTCTGGTGCTACGGGAAGCGAGCTTTTCCACATCAACGGCACCATGAAAGGAGGTCTGCTCGGCAGTGCTGTGCAAGGCGCGGGCGATACCAATGCCGATGGCCATGATGACATCATTGTTGGTGCACCCAAAAATAGCGCGCTCAATCAATCCACATCCAAACACGTGAAGGCAGCAGGCACAGCCGCCGTCTATTCAGGCGTGGATGGCAGCCCGCTCTTTTCAATGGCAGGCGAAGGTGCTGGTGATCTATTTGGGTTCTCCGTCACCAGCACGGGCGATCTCAACGGCGATGGCAAAGCGGATGTCGCTGTCGGCGCTTACCGCCACGACCCCGCCAGCGCCATCACCAATAAAAAAATGAAAGATGCTGGCGCGGTTTACGCCTACTCAGGAGCAGACGGCAGCCGTTTATTTGCGGTGATGGGAGAATCCGCTGGCGACATGTTGGGCTATAGCCTCGCAGCAGGTGGTGACATCAATCACAGTGGTCACTCAAGCCTGATTGCCGGTGCGTACCGCCGCGACAAAATCAATCCTATGACCGGCAAATGGCTGCGGGATGTCGGCGCTGTCTATGGCATTGATAAAACCGGTCAGACTTTATTTGTCGTAACAGGACAATCGCCAAAAGATCATTACGGAGAAGCGATCGCCAACGTGGGCGATATTGATGGCGATGGCTATACAGACATTGTCACCGCCTCACCACCTGCCGATAAACAAGACCCTGCCACACATAAAATGGTCAAAGACATCGGCAAAATCACCGTTATCTCAGGTGCGCAAGCGATGAAGATAGGGCGATAGGCCTGCTGCTCATGACAGGTGCCACCCTAACAGCGCAGCAAGGTCTGAATACCTCGCAGATTTTGCTGCGCTGTCCCAAGGGATTTTCTCGCTATTTCAAACCCGCCGCATCGCGCAGTGCGTCAGCTTTATCGGTACGCTCCCAAGTAAAAGTTGTACACGGCTTGCCGTTGTAAAGAATTTCTTCTGACGGGCGGCCGAAGTGACCGTAAGAAGCGGTGGCGCGATAAATCGGATGCAGTAAATCCAATTGGCGCGTCAAACCGTAAGGGCGCAAATCAAAAAACTCGCGCACTAATTGCACAATTTTTTCATCCGACACTTTGCCGGTGCCGAAAGTATTGATGGAAACCGAAGTCGGTTCTGCCACACCAATCGCGTAAGACACTTGAATTTCACAGCGATCTGCCAAACCGGCGGCGACAATATTTTTTGCCACATAGCGACCAGCGTATGCCGCTGAGCGATCCACTTTCGATGGATCTTTGCCGGAGAACGCGCCGCCGCCATGACGCGCCATCCCGCCGTAAGAATCAACAATAATTTTTCTGCCCGTCAAACCGCAATCGCCCATCGGACCACCGATTTCAAAACGACCGGTTGGGTTGATGTAGATTTTGGTTTCTTTCGACATCCACTGCGCAGGAATGACATGCTTGATAACCAAATCCATCACGCCGTCGTGAATATCGCGATCGCTCACATCCGCTGCGTGTTGCGTAGATAAAACAATTGCATCGACCGCAACCGGCTTGCCGTTTTCGTAGCGGAAAGTGACTTGCGATTTCGCATCAGGACGCAACCACGGCAGCAAACCGGATTTGCGCGCTTCCGCTTGACGTTCCACCAAACGGTGTGCGTATTGAATCGGCGCCGGCATCAGCACATCGGTTTCATTCGCTGCGTAACCAAACATCAAACCTTGGTCGCCCGCGCCCTGATCTTCTGGCTTGGCACGATCCACACCTTGTGCAATATCTGGCGATTGTTGGCCGAGCAAATTCAACACGCCGCAAGTGCTGCCATCGAAATACACATCCGAACTGTTGTAACCGATGTCGTTAATCACGCCTCGAATAATTTTTTCGTAATCGACAACGGCTGTGGTAGTAATTTCACCCGCAACAATCGCCACACCGGTTTTTACCAACGTTTCACAGGCCACACGCGCGTATTGATCTTGATCGAGAATCGCATCGAGAATCGCGTCGGATACTTGATCCGCCATTTTGTCGGGATGCCCTTCAGATACTGACTCCGAAGTGAAAATAGAATACTCAGACATAACAACTCTCCTGCATTAAAACAATCAAAAAGCGTGGATGGAAAGCGGCAACTTACGCGCCGCGTGGATTTGAATTTGGAAGCCGTTGCGCAGCGCCAAATACTGACTGTGTTCACACACAAAACCGGATTGCACCAACCAACTGGTCAATTCATTGGGATCAAAACCGAGCCAAATATCGCCGCACGATTCTTTCACCCATGCTTGCTGATGATGTGATAACTCACAAATCAACAACACCGCTTGCGGCGGCAGCAAATGACTAATCGCCGCAATCACTTCCGCAGGTGATGAAGTGTGGTGCAGCACCATATTCAGTACCACACAATCGGGTTGAATAGCCGGTGACAACTCTGCAATTTCACAACACTGCAACGAGACATTTTTTAATTGTTGCGCGCGCACGGATTCCGCCGCTTGCGCCAACATCGGTTGATTATTGTCGATCGCCAACACGGTGACAAAACGCTCAGACAATTCGCTCAAAAACTGTCCGTTGCCAGGACCAATTTCAATGGCGTGCTGATGCGAAGGCAGCGAGAGACGATCTAACAGCGCAGCCACTGCCGAGCCATACAATTCGTAATCGGCAATTTGTTCTTGCTGTTGGCGAAACAGCGCAGCATTGTCTGCAAAAAATTCTTTTGAGCTGGCGGTGCGTTCGCGTTGCACATCGAGCAAACGCGCGGCAATCTCGGCATCCAAAGGCATGCTGTCCACGCGCGCAAACAGCGCTTGTTGCAGTGCGGCATCGACCACTTCGGCAGCCGTCACACGGCGATAAAAAATGGTATTGCCTTCACGACGCGTTGCCACCAAACCGGCTTGCGCCAAGATTTTTAAGTGGTGACTCATGCCCGATTGCTTCACTGCCAGCAGACTGCACAGCTCCAGCACGGCGAAGGAATCCTGCTTCAACAGGCGCAACACCATCAACCGCAGCGGATCCGCTACGGCTTTCAAATAGCTGGCCAGATGCAGGCTATCGCTGCTGGGCTCAGGCGTGGGGTTGGCGTGGGACAACATGAGCGTATCGGCGCGTCATAAAGCAAATTGGGACGGCGATACTAGCAGAGCTTGAAGCTATATCAAAGTTTTTTGATATAGCTTTTTGAGGTGTCAGTGAGTGACGGCATCGTCTGGCTTGGGCTGCAAAATCAGCGCATCGAAATTGACTGGCGGCAGCAGCAACGGTGGCAACGAGGCCTGTTGCAGCAGGCTGTCCACCAACTGGCGCGCGTAGGGGAACAAGATGGTCGGGCACTGCGTCGAGGTAATTTTGCGCAACTGCTCTTCGTCAACGCCACGAATGCCAAAAATACCGGCCTGATGCACTTCCACCAGAAACAGCACTTGGTCGTCTTCTTTGGCGGTGATGGTCAAGATCAACACCACTTCATAGTGATCTTCCGCCACGGTAGTAATCGCCGTCGCCAGCTCTTGCTCAATCGCCGGTTTAATCTGCTTGTTGAACAGCATCACACCCTGCGGCGATTCAAACGACACATCTTTGACATAGATGCGCTGGATACCAAACTGCAAACCTTCTTCTGCCATAACCGATCTCCAACAAGCCTTTAAGAGTGAGTGACTGCCAACAAACTATCCAGCTCGCCAGCGTATTCCAATGCGTGTAAATCGTCGCAGCCGCCGATGTGGCGCTCGCCTATCCAAATTTGCGGCACGGTATTACGACCAGCGCGCGCCGCCATTTCAGCGCGCACATCGCTGCGACCATCAACACAGATTTCTTCAAACGCCACTCCTTTACTGGTCAACAAGGCTTTAGCGCGGCGACAGAAAGGGCAAAAATCCGATGAATAAACGGTAACTTTCGGCATGGCATCAACCTCCTTTCACCACGGGCAGATTGGATGCCGTCCACTCACTCATACCGCCGTTCAAACGTGAAACCTGATAGCCCGCTTGCATCAAACTGCGACCAGCGGCGGCACTGTGCTGACCCATCTTATCGACCAACACGACAGGGCGCGCCTTGTCTAAATCCACCATGCGCTCCGCCAATTTGGCATAGGGAATATTGATGGCATCGACCACATGACCTTCGCGAAACTCTTTCGGCTCGCGCAAATCCACCACCACAGCGTTAGCGTTGTTCACTTGCTGCGTCAGTTGATGGACTGACAGCCCAGCCCCCGCGCGGCGGTTTTCATTCCACAGATATAAGCCAATCAGCGCCAATAACAGCGACACCAACATCCACTGCTGACTGATAAACACAAGAAATTGAGCCATAAAAAATGCGACTGAACCGTTTTAGGGAGCGGCAGTATACACGGCTAAATTGGCACCACGCGCAGGATAAAGCCCTTCAAATAGCGCTCACTTGCCTGCTCATCCAGCCAGTTGGGGAAGCTGGCGGGCTGCTCTAAGCGCTGCAAGACCTGCAAACGACAGCGCCGCTCACGCGCAGCTTGCAGCAGATCTTTTTCGTACTGCTGCCATGAAATTTGTGCGGAATTGATGGAGGTAATCAAGATGCCGTTGGGCGCCAACACATCCAATAGCAAAGCATGCAGTTGCGGTAAATCTTTTGCCGTGGAAAACACGCCTTTTTCGCCACGCGAAAAAGAAGGCGGATCCGCAATCACCATGTCATACGCTGGCTGTTTACCCTGCGCGATTTCGCGTTTAAGCCTTGGCAACCACTCGAACACATCGCCAGCAATCCAGCGCGCGTTTTCGCCTTGTAAGCCATTCAACGCGCCGTTTTCTTCTGCCCAACGCACGGTGGCTTTCGATAAATCCAGCGTGGTGACATGCGCCACGCCGCCCAATGCTGCGGCTACCGACAAGCTGCCGGTGTAAGCGAATGTATTCAGCACACGCAGATTGTTGCCGTTATGCAACAACCACTGCCGCAACGGTGCATGATCTAAAAACAACCCCGGATGCTTCACACCAAGCATCTGTACTGCAAATTGTGCCGCTCCTTCACACACAACAAAACGCTCTGCGGGCGGCTCGCCAAACAAAACAGCAGGGTCGCCAATGGTTCCTTTGTGTGGTCGATACTGCAATACCGCCGAAGTGAAATGCTGCTGCAAAAAAACACTCAAACTTTTTTGCAACAGTGTTTCAAACTGCTTGCGATCACAGTTTGGCGACTCCCAAAAAGTCACCCACGCGTGATCGCCAAAGCGATCAATCGATAACTGCTGCAACAGTGCGCGATATTTTGTCTCGCCCCACACCGCTTCGCCCGCGCCGTGAAACACGCGCAACGCATTACTCTTTTGCAGAGCGAGCATGGACTCTCGTCGCAAAAAAGCAGGCGCAAGATTATTGTCGAGCAAGGTCTCCAACACCGCGTATCAACCTTGCGGCGGCGCGGTATTAGCAAAGTGTGCATACTGATTCATATCAGCGAGCAACTTTTGTAGCGACGAAAGTCCATCAATCGACAAACGCTTTCTAAACAGTGCCCAATCAAGAAAGCAGGCAATACGCAACTCTGCTTCACTAAACGGCGCAGCACTAGAAAATTTCAGCTTATTCAGCTCCGCCAAACCCGTTTGCAAACGCGCTTGCTGACGCGCCATGTAAACACTGCTCGCCGGTGTTACGCCGTCTTTTTCCAAATAAAACAAATTGATCGCCGCATCCAACAGCGTATTCGCTGTACAAAAATCATTGAACGCTGCCAGTGTGTTTTTTTCATCATTAAAAAAAGTCTTTCCGCTGTGCTCACGGATATATTTCAAAATCGCACTGGAATCGCTCAAGGATTTTTCTTGCCCGTTTTCACTGTATTTCAAATAGGGGACTTTTTGCGTCGGTGATAAAATCGCACTGCCCACCGCATCGGTTTCAATAAATTGGCAAGGCAAACCGCTTTCCAACAGCGCGATACGAATATGGCGCACATAAGGCGAAGTAAAACTGCCGTAGAGTTCCATGCTTTTCTCCTCAATGTGAATGGTGCGCGTAGTGTACTCGTGCTGGATGCAGGGTTCACGCTTTGTGGCATACTCGCGCAAGACTCATCTCAAGGCTGAGGTATCTATGCAACCAAAAACATTGCCAAAAAACGATATGCTGTGGCTGGCTATGTGCGTGAGCTTTTTTGCGGTGGGTCTACCGTTCTGGTTTATCCCCTATCACCAACTCAATTTACCCAGCGCACTACTGCATCCCAGCTTACTCGTTGTGGTTTTATCTAGCGCATTGCTGTGCGCATTCAAACGCTGCGCATTTTGGAAAACCATCTGGATGATGACGCTAGCTGTCGTCGCAGCAGAGTTGGCTCGCGTAATGGTCGATGTCGCACTGGATTCCACCACACACAACTTACTGCCCTTTGAAATCATCATCACTTTTTTGGTGGGTTTTCCCTGTGCATTGACAGGCGCAATTGCCGGATGGAGTTTTGCACAATTACTGCCGCACTTTCAGGGAAATCACAACCCATGAGCACATCCACTTGGCTACAACAATCGAAAGGTAAAAAAATTGTGTTGTGGAGTGTTGTGCTCGGCATCATCGGCGTTGCACCGCTAGGGCTTTACATTTTGCTAGGTCCAAAAGACGGCAACCCGATTGGTCTTGGTTTACTCGCTGTGATCGCCGCACCCGCCAGCTTAATCAGCACCGGCATGGGTTTGGTGTTGATGATCGTGGAATTTTTTACCCAAAAAAAGGAATAACGCCATGTTCAAAATCATCGCCGCGTTTATCGCTTGCTATGTAGTGTATTCCGTACTGCGCGGTGAAGTGTTTATCAAATCAGGCGTGTGGGGAAAATCCATTTCCCGCGAAGAATCACCAACAGAGTTTTGGTTTGCAATTGTGATTTACACCGGATTGGCAATTGCAGTGGCGGTGTTTTTTTAGCTAGATCAACTGCGACACCGAAACACCCAAGGCGTTTGCTAATTTTTCCAGCGTGATTTTTCGTGGGCGTTTTGCGCTTTCCATCTGCGCCAATGCCGATTGCGTAATACCCATACGCGCCGCAACATCCACCTGTGTTAAACCCAGATATTCACGCCACGCGCGCGGCAAAGTGTAATTTTCACGCAACACATAACGCATCACTTCGTGCGGCACAGCGTCATCCGTTGGAATATGTTTAACTGCGTCTGGCACTAGGCGCAAATAATCACCATAAGGAATCACAACGAACGCGGGCTTACCGTTTTGCAAAATCGTTTGCACTTCAGTAGGTGTGATCATCGCGTTCTTTCACCTCTTGAATGTCAATGATGCGAATAGCGGCATCCACATCAAACAAAATACGAAATCGCCCAACGCGCAAACGGTAAGCGTGCGCATGATTGGTCAGCGCCTTCACTTGTCGACAATCCGGTCACTGCTGCAAACCATCCACCGCTTCGGCAATTTCAATGCGCGTGACGCGATCAACAATACTTGCCAACTTGCTTGCGCAGCCTTCGGCTGCCAGTTGATGTCATACATCGTCCGCACCTCCTTGTGCGCTGAAAAAAATGTCGGGCTGCACGCCAACTTGTTGATGTCATACATCGTCCGCACCTCCTTGTGCGCCGATTAAAAATAAGTCTTTATTAGCAATAAAACAAGTATTAAGGCTAAAAAAGGTCAACCCACGCAAATAAACTCAACAAAGTTGCCATCCGGATCTTGCAACTGACAGCAGCGCACGCCGGGGCGCAGTTCGCGAATATCCACCGCAATCGGGCTGCCGAAAGCTTTGCAATCCGCAACCACTTCATCGAGATTGCTAATGTTGATCGTCAGATAGCGAATGCCATTGCGCGAAGCAAACGCGCCGCCTGCCACTTGCTCAATCGCGTTATCTGCCGCGACGATGCGCAAAATACTGTTGCCGCACACGAGGCGGTGAATCGTGCCTAAGCCGGGAAATGGAATCGACGGCTCTTGCGCCAAGCCCAACACATCGCGGTAAAACGCAAGCATTTTTTCGCCGTTGTTGGTGATGATGCCGACATCAAGTGCTTCTTTTGCGAGGGTAACTGCCATAGCCAATCTCCTGTGTGAATAAACGCCGCGTTGCGGAAACGTGCAGTGTAACGGCGGCAGCGGCTCAGGATAAACTGAGCGCCCTTTTTGTCGATGCGATGGCTATGTCTGTTTCTGGCTTTCACCCTGGTCCGCTGGCCTATTTCGAAGACATGACGCCCGACTTTGTGGCGCGCGCAGGCGGCTATCTCATCACAGAAGCGGAAATTATCGAGTTTGGGCGCCGTTTTGACCCGCAGCCTTTCCACACCGACCCCATGGCGGCGAAAAACTCTGTGTTCGGGCAGTTGGTTGCCCCTGGCACGCTCATCATCTGCGCGCGCTCGTGGCTGGTGAACAACCTCGACCGTTGCCCCGCCTACTCCGCCGGCTTGGGTGTGGAGCACATGAACTTGATCCGTCCCGCCTGCGCGGGCGATATGCTGCGTTTGGAAATTCGCGTACTGGAGGCGAGGCTGTCTAAATCGCGCCCCGATCACGGCATTGTCACCTGCAAAAACTTGATGTTCAACCAGCGCGATGAACTGGTGATGGAACTCACGACGAAGATGTTGGTGATGCGAAAAAACATTACCAATGGGTAGGCTATACACGCATCACAAAAATCACACAACATAAATCATAGGGACATTAAAAAATGGCTTTACCTTCTTTTTTACCTGAGTTTTTTCAACAATGCTGCGATGCAGGCTCGTATTTAGAAATTGGCTCGAAATGTGCGTTGCACAATAACTGCTACGATGAAACCCGCCCTGGCGGAGTAGGTTATTGGTTCAGCATACCAACTCGATTGGGACTATCAAATAATGCTTTGATTTACGCTAATCTTTTATTACTACTACTTTCCGTTCTTTTATTTTATAAAACAATGCAATCTTTTAGCAGCGAGCAGCGAGCAGCGAGCAGCGAGCAGCGAAAAAATTCTCCGCTTAAAATAGCCTTTTTAACAATACTCATTCTTATTCATGTGGTGTTTTATTTGCCTACGATTTTTACCTCGCTCTCAGACACGCCATCTTCATTACTTTTATTAAACGGAATTTGGTTCTTATTACTTGCAAAAAACAAAAACAACATTACCAACATAGTGCTGATTACCGTAGGCGCAGTGATGATTGGCATGGCAACATGGATACGATCATTTTATTTCTACCCCTTGCTTGCCAGCACCGCTATTGCTTCTTTCTGTTTCATATTTTTACCTAGAAAGTATAAAAAATTTTCCCATTGCCTTATCTTTCTAGCCTTGCTTTGCCCCAGTATACAAATCCTACACACTTACAAAGTGACTGGAAAAATCGCCTACATGAATACTTCCGCATCAAATGCTTGGACAGAAATTCATTTAAACTCTAAAGATGTAGGCTACGATACTGTTTTACCTGCACTTCCCATGTACTCAAATGCTAATTATTGCAGCATTAATAGCGGCTTATTACCCAGTCTTCATGAAAGAAACTATTCATCACTCAGTTGCTTATTTTTTAATAGGGCGCTCTTCTATTTATCAACCTACGAACACCTCACCTACCTTGATCAGTACTCTCCAAAAAATAAACTCTTTAGTGAAACAACAGAAGATGTAGGCGATGACAAATCATGGTTAACTCGTAATATAGAAATACTGTGGAATATTTCCAAAGATCCACTAGGAGGAACCACTGCCGATAGGATGACCGTTGCTAAGGACAATAGTCGCACCGGCGCCTATACAGTGCAGTGGGCTACATTACCCCAAAACACTGAATACACTTTTAGCGTGTGGCTATGGTCTGACTCTCCAAGTAACATTGAAATTGCTTTTTCGCATCACGGTTCTGGCGCTCTGATTGCAAAAAAAATTGCATCCGTCTCTTCTCAACCACAGCGTTTTTTTGTGAGCGGAAAAACATCCGATGCCAACGATTACAGCGTTAGCATTGGCAATATGCCTTTTACAAATGACAACACTGAAAAACCTTTGATGCCAACCTCGTTTTATGCGTGGGGAGCCCAACTGGAAACAGGGTCAACCATGACAGAATATGTAGGCAGTGAAAAGCCGAACCCAGATGTATTGCGCCCCAAACATATGTGGCTATTGACACTCAATCTTGTCGCTATTTTTGCTGCACTTACTTTTTTATTTCGTATTCGAGAAATACTACTCACACATCCAACACACCTTTTCGCTGTCTCTCTCATTATTTTTTCATTTGCCGAGGCACTTATTATTATTCCGGAGCAACGCTTCCTTGTTGCCTGCATGATTTTTATTTGGTCATTGGCTGCCGCTGAGCTCTTCTCACGCGTTAATCGACGAGCACCTCAAGTCTCATAAAAAACAAGGTCAAGCGACCTCAAGGCACACACGCTCAGCTTAAGCCAACCTCGCCCGCGTGGTATCATCCCCGCCCGTTTTTCAGCCCCACTTGGCTGATACCCGCCCCCTCTTTTGCGAGATTGCCCATGGATCTAGCCTATACCGAGAAACAGCAAGCCTTTCGTGCGGAAGTGCGCGCGTGGCTGGAAGCCAATGTCCCTAAAGCGCCCTTGCAATCTTTCGATACCGAGGAAGGTTTCAAGCAGCACCGCGAGTGGGAAGCCAAGCTCAACAGCGGTCGCTGGGGCATGGTGACTTGGCCGGAAGCGCTCGGTGGCCGCGCTTGCGATTTGATCGAATGGCTGATTTTTGAGGAAGAATACTGGCGTGCTGGCGCACCGTTGCGCGTGAATCAGAACGGCATTTTCCTGCTCGGCCCTACCCTGATGGAGTACGGCACGCCGGAGCAGAAAGCGGACATCCTGCCCAAAATGGCCAATGGCACCGAAGTGTGGGCGCAGGGTTGGTCAGAGCCAGGGGCTGGTTCGGATATGGCGGCCATTCGCTCCAAAGCCGAGCTCACCGAAGACGGCAAGCACTACATCATCAACGGGCAAAAAACCTGGTCCACCCGCGCGGTGTGGGCGGATCAATGCTTCGGCATGTTCCGCACCGACCCCAACTCCAGCCGCCACCACGGGCTGACTTTCATCCTCGTGCCACTGAACTTGCCCGGCATCACCGTGCGCCCCATCCCACAGCTGGACGGCCTGCCCGGTTTCGCCGAAATCTTCTTCGATAATGTGAAAGTGCCGGTGGAACGCCGCCTCGGCAAAGAGGGCGAAGGCTGGCAAGTGGCGATGGCCACCGCCGGTTTCGAGCGCGGTTTGATGCTGCGCTCCCCCGCCCGCTTCCAAAACACCGCGCGCCGTTTGGTGGAGCTGTATAAAGCCAATCGTGCCGAAGCCGACCGCGACCCTTCCGTGCGCGATGCGGTAACGCGCGCGTATCTGGATGCAGAGGCTTACACGCTGACCACCTACCAAACCGCCTGCCGCTTGAACAAAGGCGGCAAGATCGGCCCTGAATCCTCCACCAACAAAATCTTCTGGTCTGAATTGGATCAGCGCATGCACGAAACCGCGATGAGCATTTTGTCGGCGCGCGCCGAGTTGTTGCCGCACGCGCCCGCCGCTGCCGGTGTAGGCACTTGGTTGGATGGCTTCCTGTTCGCGCAGTCCGGCCCCATTTACGCCGGCACCAACGAAATTCAACGCAACATCATTGCCGAGCGCATGCTCGGTATGCCGCGCTAAGGGAGGCGACGACGATGGACTTTACCTTTAGCGAAGACCAACTCTTGTTCCAAGATGAAGTGAAAAAATTTCTGGTGAACGAAGTCACGCCAGAAAAAATTCGCGCACTGTGGGAAACAGAAAGCGGCCGCAGTGATGATTTGTGGCAGGCGATGGCAGGCATGGGTTTGACCGGCTTAACCGTGCCAGAAGAATTCGGTGGCATGGGCATGAACGCGGTGGATTTTGTGCTGCTCGCCGAAGCTTGCGGTTTTGTTGCACTGCCAGAGCCTTTGGTGGAAACCGTGTTGGTCGCCGTGCCTATGATCAACGCACTCAGCGTCGATGCAGTGAAATTTGCCTGGCTGCCGCGCATCGCTTCCGGCGAAGCGAAAGTCGCCGTCGGTTTGTCACAAAATTTATTGGTGGCGGATGCACACATCGCCGATTTATTGCTGCTGCAACACGGCGATGAACTGCACGCCGTCACCAAAGGCCAAGTGCAACTGACGCACAACGAAAGCATCGACCCTTCGCGCAAATTATTCAGCGTGCAGTGGACACCATCTACCGCCACCTGCGTAGCAAAAGGTGATGAAGCGAAAAAGTTGATTGCCGATGCCGTGAATGCCGGCGCACTCGGCGCGGCCGCGCAAGCTTTGGGTTTGACGCAACGCATGATCGAAATTTCGGTGAAATACACCAGCGATCGCACACAGTTCGGCAAAGCGATCGGCTCGTTCCAAGCGGTAAAACATCGCTTGGCGAATGTCGCTGTGCCGCTGGAATACGCGAAAGCCGTTGTGCATCGCGCGGCGTATTCGATTGCTCAGGATCACCCAGACGCTGCGCTGCATGTGTCGCACGCCAAACTCGCTGCCAGCGAAGCCTCACTGCTCGGCGCAAAAAACGGCATTCAAGTGCACGGCGCGATGGGTTACACCTGGGAAGTGGATATGCACATCTTTATGAAAAAAGCTTGGGCCTTGAACAGCACCTGGGGCGATGTCGCGTTTCATAAAAATCGCGTAGCCGATTTTGTGCTGGCAGACGGCGCAAAAATTGGTGCGGGAAATACGTTTTAACGAGGAATAAAAAATGCCAGAAGCCTATATTGTCGACGCAGTACGCTCACCCACCGGTCGCCGCAAAGGCGGTCTTGCGCAGGTGCACGGCGCGGATCTCGGCGCGCATGTATTGAAATCGATTGTAGAACGCAACAGTATTCCCGATAACGAATACGACGATGTGATTTTTGGCTGCGTCGATACCATCGGCCCACTCGCTGGCGACATCGCGCGCACCGCGTGGCTCGCTGCCGGTTTGTCGCAAGAAGTGCCGGGCACGACGATTGATCGCCAGTGCGGTTCTTCGCAACAAGCCGTGCATTTTGCTGCGCAAGCGGTAATAAGCGGCACGATGGATGTCATCGTCGCGGGCGGCGTGCAAACCATGACGCAAATTCC
>CAYOEO010000018.1:0-34861 GCA_964403125.1 uncultured Pseudomonadales bacterium
CCGATGTCATTGTCGGCGCACCGAAAGATAAAAGCCCCGTGTCGTCACAAAAAGCCGCAGGCAGCGTGACGGTGTTTGATGGCAACACACTGCAAAGCCGCAAGCGTTTTTACGGCAAAACCACAAACGCACATGCAGGCACGGCTGTGGCAGCGGGCGATGTGGATAACGATGGCGTGGCTGACATCATCGTCGGCGCGCCGGATGAAAACGGTGTGGGCAGCGTGCGTGTTTACAACAGCAGCGGCACGGAATTGCTGCAAAAACTCGGCACAAACAAAAAAGCGCAATTTGGTAAAGCCGTGGCAAGTGCGGACATCAATCACGATGGATATGCCGACATTGTGGTCGGCGCACCACTGGACGACGATGCAGACAGCCACACCAAAGATGCCGGCAGTATCAGCGTGATTAGCGGCAGCGATGGCGAATTGCTATCCGATAAACAGTTCGGAGCGGTGAAAAAAGCCTGGCTGGGCAGCAGCGTGGCGCTGGGGGATGTGAATGGCGATGGCACGCTGGATATCATCGCCAGCGCGCCGCAAGACAACAACGTACCCACTGCAACCAAGGGCACAGGCAGCGTCACCGTGTGGAACGGCGTGACTTATACGCCTATCAAAACCGTGTACGGCGATGCTTTCGGTGATTTGTTTGGCGCCGCCGTGAGCGCAGGCGACATCAACAGCGATGGCAAAGCCGACATCATCATCGGCATTCCCAACAAAGATGTAGAGTTGGAATCCTCTGTGCAAAAAGATGCGGGTGGGGTGAAAGTGATTAACGCCACGGCACTTTGAACATCTCACCGAGGCGACACTTCTCACCCTAACAAGGGGAGGTTTTGGGGTTTTCCCGCCGGACTTTACAGGCATAATGCCGCCTCTCGACACCCAGCAGCAGTAGGCTCCCCATGCAGCACGCCCGCCCATCGTCACGCGATTTGCGTATCGACTTTTTTCGCGGCGTGGCTCTGGTCTTTATTTTTTGGGATCACATCCCTGGCGGCTTGTTTGGCGAATTGACGATGCGCAATTTTGGCTTCAGCGATGCCGCCGAGTTATTTGTTTTTTTGTCTGGATTTTCTGTTGCTATTGCTTACGGAAAACGCTTGCAACGCAAAGGCTATATTTCAACCGCAATGCATATTTTGCGGCGCACATGGACGCTGTATATCGCTCACGTTTTTGTGCTGACGCAGTTGATGGCAATGTTGTTTATCGTCAACGACCATGTGTTGACGCGCGATTATGTGAATGAAATGGGTTTGCGCTATTTTCTCGATAACCCCAAGGCGGCAATGGTTGCCAGCTCATTATTAAAGTTTCGCCCAGGCTTGATGGACCCATTGCCTCTTTACATCGTATTGCTGGGCATGCTGGTTGTGGTGCTGCCTTTTTTATTTAGTCGTCCTTTATTGGTGTTTTTGTTTTCAGGCGAGCTGTATTTGTTGGCGATTTTTTGCGATTGGAACTTAGAGGCGCGCCCAAGCAAGGTGTGGTTTTTTAATCCCTTTGCGTGGCAGTTTTTGTTTTTTATTGGCGCGATATTGGGTGCGCATCGTGAAGCCTGTGCACGCTGGATGGCGGTCCGTAGCTCCACTGTGCGTCGAGGTGTATTGCAACTGACGATTTTTTTTCTCGCGTTATCGGCGTTTGTGGTGGTGTCGTGGCGTTGGCCTGCTTTTCACGATATGTGGATGCCGCCAGTTGTGGCGCAGTGGTTGTATCCCATCAGCAAAACAGATTTAGCGGGAACACGTTTACTGCATTTTTTAGCGTTAGCTTTAGCGGTGGCGTTAACGGTGCCGCAGGGTGCTTGGTTAGAAAAAACACTACCTCGTGTGATGCAGGTAATGGGCAGGCACTCTTTGCCGGTGTTTTGCACCAGTGTCATGCTGTCGCCGATGGCGGATGCTGTAAATGCTATAGCGGGCGATCAAATATGGATGCAGTGTGTTACAGCATTAAGCGGCGTGCTGTTGCTATGGTGCGTGGCGCAGTTGTTGGAGTGGTATCGCAGGGATGAGCGCGGTAGTTAATGATGAGGTAGTGGTATGCCTTTGCATACATCTGATGACCAAAATTTGATTGATGCAGTGGAGCGTGAAGTGGTGCGTGCTTATTTAGCGCATCCATATGCGCCAGAAATGACGCCAGAACAAATTCAAGAAAGTCGCCACACTATTTTGCAATTATTGAAAGAACGCGATGCTATTTTGGTGGCGCATTACTACACGGCGCCTATCGTGCAAGCCTTAGCGGAGGAGAGTGGCGGTTGTGTCGCAGATTCTCTGGAAATGGCGCGGTTTGGCCGCAATCATTCCGCTAGTACGCTGATTGTTGCCGGTGTGCGTTTTATGGGGGAGACAGCAAAAATTCTCACGCCGCACAAACGCGTTTATATGCCGACTTTAGAAGCCACTTGTTCTTTGGATTTGGGTTGTCCAGAAGATACGTTTACCGCGTTTTGTGATGAACACCCTGATCGTACCGTAGTGGTATACGCCAACACTTCTGCCGCTGTAAAAGCGCGCGCCGATTGGGTGGTGACTTCCAGTTGCGCGGTGGATATCGTCGAACACTTGGATGCACAGGGTGAAAAAATTATTTGGGCACCAGATAAACATTTGGGCGACTATGTGCAGAAAAAAACTGGCGCGGACATGCTGCTGTGGCAGGGTAGTTGCATCGTGCACGAGGAATTCAAAGCACGCGGCTTGTTGGACTTAAAAGCGGTGTACCCCGATGCTGCGATCTTGGTGCATCCTGAATCGCCAGCCTCCGTGATTGAATTGGCGGATGTGGTAGGTTCCACTTCGCAGATGATTAACGCTGTAAAAAATATGGATCGCAAACAATTTATTGTTGCGACCGATCAAGGTATTTTTTACAAAATGCAGCAAGCGGCAGGGGATACAAAAGAACTCATCATCGCACCGACAGCCGGCAGCGGCGCCACTTGCCGCAGTTGTGCGAATTGCCCGTGGATGGCGATGAATGATTTGCAGGCGTTGGAAGCTGTGTTGCGCAATCCCACTGAGCAGCAAGAAATTCATGTGGATCTGGCGTTGGCAGAGCGCGCCATGAAGCCGTTGCAGAGGATGTTGGATTTTACAGCAGCGCGTAAATAATCAGCCATCCAACATTTTTTTGCTTTCCATCTCGGTAATGTCTTGCAAACGTTTTTGCACGCGACCGCTTTTTGAGCGGTTGTCTCGATAAAAATTCAGCGCATAAGTCAGTTGTTGTCGCGCCTTATCAAAATCATCGTTGAGAATGAAATATTCAGCGCGCGCGGTGTAAACGCCGCCGGTGTCACCGGCTAAACCGCGCAGTTCAGCAAGGTCATGCCAAACATCAGGTAAATCAGAATATTCTGGCAGTAGATTTTCCAGTGTGTGCACAGCGCCTGCGTAATCTTTCATGTTCTGCAAAATATTGGCAGTTACCATCGCAGCAGGATAGTTGTGTGGATGTGCAGCTTGCACGGTTTTCATCAGTGTTAACGCGGCATCATATTGACCTTGACCATTGAGAATGTCTGCCTGCGCCAACGCGTACAGCAAGTTATTAGGATTTTTTTCGTATAGTGGTTTGAGTGTTTTTGCTGCGGCATCAAATTGCCGCAACTTGGTTTGTGCAAGGGCTATGCCGTAGCGGCTTGCATCTGGATTTGCGCTGTCGCCGTTGAGCTCACTCTGAAAATGTTTGATGGCAACAGAAGGATTGTCAGCAACTTCCAATCTGGCGCGTGCTTTGATGAGGTCAAAATCAGGATTATTTTCGTACGATTTAACAGGATACTGTTCTGCGCGATTGCGTGAATCCGCTATCCGTTTTTCTGTCACAGGGTGCGTCAACAAAAACTCTGGCGGTCTTTCACCTGCGTATTGCGCAGAGCGTTGCATGCTTTCAAACATGGCGGGAATGGCGCGTGGATCCATGCCGTCATTCACCATGGTTTGCATGCCGACGCGATCAGCTTCCGCTTCGCTTTCACGACTAAAGTGCAACATGGATTGCAAGTTGGCAGCTTGCGTAGACATGATGGCTGCCATGCCAGCATCAGATGATTTTGATGTGGCTAATAACACCAAACCGGCGAGCATGCCCGCCATTGTCGGAATGCTTCTTTGCTGTTGTTGCTCTACGCTGCGTTGCCAATGTTTTAAGGATAAGTGACCAAGTTCGTGTGCAAATACTGCGGCAAGCTGTTGCTCGTTTTCTGTATACAAAAATAAACCATCGTGTACGCCGACAATGCCGCCAGGTACAGCAAAAGCATTCAACGTTGGATTTTTAACAACGATCAGTTCTAAACGTTTGTCCTGCAGGTCAGAACCTTGTGCAATTTTATGAATCAGTTTTTGCAGATAGTCGTACATCACTGCATCGTTAGATTCTGGCACTTTTGCGCGAAATTGTCGCAACCATTCTTGACCGAGGTCGTGTGTTTCTTCATCCGATGTTAGTGCGCCAACACTGTCGCCTAATTCAGGTAGTAAAATTTTTTTTTCTTGTGCAAAAGCGGGAAGGCACAGACTGGTCAAAATGCAAACGGTAGAGACGCGAGTTATTTGCAGAAAAGTGCGCAGTGTTGGATTTGTCATAGCAATCTGCCAATCAGAAAGGGAAAGGGCTGGGATATACTACACAGGTTCGATAGGCACAACGCTATCCCTGTGAATTTTGTGATGTTATGACGCTTTCATTGCCAGAAAAGTTTCAAGCGTATGTTGTCAATCAGCAGCTTGATGCGCGTGGCTTGCAATGCCCGCTGCCACTGTTAAAGGCGCGTCAGGCGCTGCGTAGCTTGCAGGCGGGCGAAACCTTGCTGGTGCTGGCAACGGATACAGGTTCGTGGCGTGATTTTTCTGCGTTCGCGGAACAAAGTGGGCATTCATTGCTCGAAGCTGCTGAAGTCGATTCTGTGTACTACTACTTGCTCAGGCATCGAGCCTGAACGCTACTTAAAGTTTGGTTTCCCTGACGGAGAGTTTATGTCGCGTTTGTTTGCTGTTCGCTCGCCCCTCGTTTCGCTATTTCTTGTTTTTGCGCTGTTGCCACTGCCTGTTTTTGCTGAGAGCACTACAGGTGTGCAGGTCTTGGATGCGCCAATTAAGAGTGATGTCGATCAGCGCAGTTATAAAAATATTGAGTTGAGCAACGGCATGAAAGTGCTGCTGATTTCAGATCCTGCAGCAGATAAAGCTGCCGCCGCTGTAGATGTAGCGACAGGCAGCAATAATGATCCGCTACAGCGACAGGGTTTGGCGCACTTTTTAGAGCACATGCTTTTTCTAGGCACAAAAAAATTTCCCAAGCCCGGTGAGTATCAGGCTTTTATCAGTGCTAATGGCGGCTCACACAATGCGTTTACCAGCTTAGAACATACCAATTATTTTTTTGATATTGATCCGCAGCAACTCAAACCTGCTTTAGAGCGATTTTCACAGTTTTTTATTTCGCCATTATTCAATGAAGCATACGTTGAGCGCGAAAAAAATGCTGTCAATGCTGAGTATAAAGCGCGCATCAATGACGATGCACGTCGCATTGACGATGTGTATAGCGAACTGTACGCAAAAGAAAATCCAGCTTCAAAGTTTAGCGTAGGTAATTTGGATACATTGGCAGATCGCGCTGGGGATAAAGTGCGTGATGATTTACTGCGTTACTACCAACGGCATTATTCAGCTAATGTGATGACGCTGGTGGTGCTGGGGCGTGAACCGCTGCCTGTTTTGCAGCAGATGGTTGAGCAGTATTTTAGTGCCGTACCTAATCATCAATTGCCTATCGATAATTCGGCAAAGCCAGTATTTGCTTCAGATTTTTTACCAGCAAAAGTGTTTGTTCAATCCAAACGTGACGAACGTCATCTGGCGCTGACATTTCCTATTCCTGCAATACAGACTTTTTATCGCGTAAAGCCAGATGTCTATGCAAGTTACTTGTTGGGTCATGAAGGTGAGGGCAGCTTACTCTATGTGTTAAAGCAAAAAGGCTGGGCGGAATCTTTAGCTGCTGGTGATGGCTTGGATAATCGTTTCGCTGCTACATTAGATATTGATATCAAACTCACAGCAGAGGGCTATCGCCACATCAATGACATTATTGCTCTCTGCTTTAACACAATTGATCTGCTACGCAAGCATGGTGTTGAAGCGTGGCGTTATCAAGAACAAAAAAATATGTTGGATATCGCATTTCGCTTTGCAGAAAAAAGTGATGCGATGATGTACGTTAGTGGTTTGGCGAATAATTTACAGTATTACCCTGCTAAAGATGTTATCCGCGGAACTTCTTTAATGGAAGACTTCGACAAATCGTTGATTGATTCTGTGTTGTCGCAGTTAAGATCTAGCAACGTGCTTATCAGTATCAGTGCGCCTGATATTCAAGGCGATAAACATTCTAAGTATTACGGCGCGGCATATCGGGTGGAGCATATACCTGCTGAGGAAGCAAAAACGTGGTCGCAGCCTATAAAAAATACTGGCATTGCCTTGCCTGTTGCCAATCCATTTATTCCTGAGAATCTAAAATTAAAATCTTCTGGTTCGGAGTTGGAAAAATCGAATACAGTGCCAGAAAAAATAGTAGCATCCAATCATTACAATCTATGGTTTTTGCAAGATAAACAATTTCAGGTGCCGAAAGGTAATGTTATGGCGTACTTGTACAACAGCCAAGTGACTGACTCGGTGGAGAATGCTGTCAAGACAGAGCTGATGGTGCGTTTATTGCGAGACAAACTGAATCCTACTTTGTATGACGCATTGTTGGGCGGTTTGAATTTGACTATAGAAAAACGCGTGCGCGGTATCAGTCTTGCTTTGTCTGGCTACAGTGAAAAACAGGGGCTATTGCTGAAAACCGTTGTGGATTTACTGCAAAAACCAGCGTTTGGTGAGGATAGATTTCAGTTGTTGAAAGCACAGTTGCGTGATGAATTAAATAGCGTCGATAAACAAGCGCCTTATATTTCACTGATGGAAGATGTACCTACGGTACTGATACACGGTTATTGGTCGCGTGCGCAGTGCCTTGCAGCGTTGGATGCCATCACGCCACAGGATATGCAACAGTTTTCTCGCAATTTCACTGAGCACGCACAAGCGGATGTGTTGGTGTATGGCAATTTTTATAAAGACAATGCAGAAAAACTGGGTGCCATTATTCAACGTGCTATCGCTTCTTCAAAAGAGAGTGAGCATAAAAATCCCTTATTGATTGCTGCGTTAAATCCAGAAAAACAGCCCTCGCTGTATGTGGATGCTATGCAGCACAACGATGCGGCCTTGGTGCAATATTTTCAAGCACCGGCGGACAATACGCAGCAGCAGGTGCATTTGTTGATGCTGGATCAAGTGTTGGCACCTGCATATTTTGACAGTCTGCGCACGGAGCAACAGTTGGGTTACATCGTTACAGCGCGTTACTTGCCTTTGGCGCGCGTACCAGGCTTGGTATTTTTAGTGCAGTCGCCATCGCACAGTCTTGCTGATATTGCTACTAAAACCAGCGATTTTATTGCGAAATATTTTTCTACGCTGAGCCAGCGCGATGATGTGTGGTTTGAGCAACAAAAGCGCGCGTTGATGGTAAAGCTAGAGGAAAAACCTAAAAATCAAAACGATCAAGCCGAAAGATTTTTTGAGGATTTAACGTTGGGCTATACTGCATTTGATTCGCGGGCACAAAAAATATCTGTTTTACAAAAAATGACCAAGCAGGATTTATTGGATACCTACCAAGCAGTTTTGTTAGCGCCAGAGCGCAGGGAGTTGCTGTTGGTCAGCCCTGGAAAACAAGGTATGCAGGCGTGGCAAGAAGGTGCAGCAAAAGCGTTTTATCACATCAGTGATATTGACGCATTTAAAGCCAATCGGCCTAGCTACTCTTTGCAATAAGTTTAGGTGAAGTCCCATTGCCGCCACGCTTCATAGGCGATGATAGCGACGGCGTTGGAAAGATTGAGGCTGCGGCTGTCTGGTTGCATCGGCAGTCGCAGTACATGACCTGCAGGTAAGCTCTCACGAAATTCCTGCGAAAGCCCGCGCGTTTCTGGCCCAAAAACCACGGCATCATTTTTTGCAAATTGCACGTCGCTGTAGCTACGTGTGCCTTTGGTGCTCAAGGCAAAAATGCGCGTGGGATTTACGGTCTCTACAAAATGCTGCCAGTTGCGATAGGTACTTGTGCAAGCGCTATCGCGGTAATCTAAACCGGCGCGGCGCAGTTGTTTTTCATCGAGCGTGAATCCCAGTGGTTCAATCAAATGCAATGCAAATCCTGTGTTTGCGCACAGACGCATGATGTTGCCAGTGTTGGGCGGTATTTCGGGTTCGTAGAGTACGATGTGCAGCATGGTGGAATATAAAGCCTATGTATTGCGCTAGTTTACGGTTTTTCCCACTGTGTTGTGGGATTGTTGAATCGCTATCATGCAGAAAATCCTTAAGGAAACATACATGTCGATACCCTTAGAGTTTCGAACATCTCGTGGGCATTTGCGTTTGGTGGCAGATGCTTACGGTGATTCACAAAACCAGCCTGTAATTTTGGCGCACGGTGGCGGACAGACGCGCCACGCGTGGGGAAAAACAGCACAGCAAGTGTCGGATGCGGGCTTTTATGCGGTGGCAGTGGATTTGCGCGGTCACGGCGAAAGTGATTGGGCTGCTGATAAAAATTATGCCTTTGATACTTTTGCACAAGATTTCATTGATATTGCAAAAAGTTTTTCACAAAAGCCGGTAGCAGTCGGTGCATCGCTGGGAGGTATTTCTTCTTTAGCGGCGCAGCACATCGCGCAGCAAAACTTATTGCGTGCGTTAGTGCTCGTTGATGTCACGCCGCATCTTGAAGCGGATGGTTTAGCGCGTATCCGCGACTTTATGTTGGAGCGCGCCGTGCAGGGTTTTGCTTCCTTGGAAGAAGCGGCAGAATTTGTGGCGAGTTACACCTCGCATCGCAAAAATCGTGGCAGCACCGAGGGTTTGCGTAAAAACTTGCGGCTGTGTGATGACGGTCGCTATCGCTGGCATTGGGATCCTAGTTTTATGATTCGCACAGGTCATCGACCGGAGGATGGCTCGACCATTCGCGTTGGCTTTTTGGAGGAGGCTGCACGCGCTTTAACAATTCCAACGATGCTGGTGCGTGGTCGTATGAGTGACTTAATCAGCCCAGAATCTGCGCAGGCTTTTTTGCGCATGGTGCCGCACGCGCAGTACGCGGATATTCAAGATGCAGGTCACATGGTCGCGGGCGATCAAAATGATATTTTTTCCTCGGCCGTTTTGGGCTTCTTGCATCAGCTTCGTTGAGCAAGCTGTTTTGTTATGATGCGCGGCGATACGCAGGAGTTCGACCATGATTGACGAGAAATTACTCAGCATACTGGTTTGCCCAGTGAGCAAAGCCCCGCTGGTTTACGACACTGAAAAACAAGAGCTGCTGTGCAAATCTAGCGGCTTGGCATACCCCGTGCGCGATGGCATCCCTGTGATGCTGGAAGAAGAAGCGCGCCCCATGACCGCCGAGGAAAAAGCGGCTTAACCTAGCCGCACCACGCCCTTTTTAGTCAAGCTTGCACCCCCTCGGTGAACAGAGTAGGGTTTGCCACCCTATCAATGGCCTGTCCCCCAGCGCCGGAGAACGGCATTTATGCCTGCAACCCATATTCAACATTATCCCGCTGCTTCAATCCTGCTGGTTGATGATGATGCCGCTGCGCGTTTTAGCGTTGCAGAGTTTTTAGAGGGCCAGTTGTTCCAAGTAGTGCAGGCTGCCGACGGCTCAGAAGCTTGGGAAATTTTTCAGCAACAAACGCCATCGTTGGTGATTACCGATTTGCGCATGCCGCGTATGGATGGGTTGCAACTGCTGCGACAAATCATGGCATCTGAGCGCTCGGTGCCAGTTATCGTTTTTTCAGGCATTGGCAGTGTGGCGGAAGTAGTAGAGGCGCTGCGCTGTGGTGCGGTGGATTATCTCATCAAGCCCATTGTCGATTTTCATATTCTGCAACATGCCGTTGAAAAATGTTTGGAGCGCGTGCGATTGCTCGAACAAAATCGTGCGTATCAAACACAATTAGAAAAAACGAACAGCGAATTGAAAGCGCATTTACAGGCTTTGGAGCAAGATCAGCAATCCGGTCGCCTGTTGCAGTTAAAGCTGTACCCGCAACAAGACTTACAAATTGGCAAATACCATTTTTCACATCGCATGATTCCTTCGCTGTATCTAAGCGGCGATTTTTTAGAATACATTCGCTTTGGTGAAGAACATTTGGGTTTTTATATTGCCGATGTTTCGGGTCACGGCGTTTCCTCAGCGTTTGTGACTGCGCTACTGCGCCATTTTTCTTTAAACATTCACCGAGAAACGCGTGAAGCGGCGATAGATGGTAAGCCCATTCCTTTTCCAACACCGGCAGATGCCATGGCGTACTATAACCGTGAGTTGCTGGCAGCGGGCATTGATAAATATGCAACGCTGTTTATGGGCTTAATTGACAAAAAAAATAATGTGTTGACTTACAGCGTAGCAGGGCATTTGCCGCGACCGATACTCGCTGCTGGCGATAAAGTGCATTATTTGGAAGGTGGCGGTATGCCTGTCGGTATCTTGCGTGAAGCGCAGTATCAAAACTTCACGGTGCAGTTGCCAGATACTTTTACTTTGGTGCTGTGTTCCGATGGTGTTTTAGAAATATTGCCTGCAGCGGATCTCATCGCAAAAGAAGCATTGTTGTTGGAAATGGTAGCGGCTAGCGATAGAACACAGCAAGGTATAGAACGGCAATTAAATTTAGATAATGTTAGCGGTGCGCCAGACGATATTGCCGTGATGACTTTGGTAAAAACAGCGTGATCAAACTTGCCAACAGCGAAAACGTCCAGTGTTTTCAGGTACAGGTGTGAGATGGAAGGACGAGTCCTAGTCGCCGAACACAAAGGTGCTTATGTAATGAAGTTGGTGGGCGATGTGAGGCTAACGCTATCGTCAACTATTGATCAGTGTGTTGAGCGCATGTTTTCAAGCGTGACCTGTCAATCCGTCATTATTGATTTGACGGAAACGGAAGGTTTAGACAGCACTACCTTAGGCATGCTGGCAAAAATGGCGTTATTTGTGCGCAAACAGTTGCACGTGCGGCCGATTGCTGTCACAGGAAATGACAGCATTATTCATTTGCTCAATAGCATGGGTTTTGAGCAAATCATGGATATTCAGCGTACATGTGAAGTGCAAGCTGTGGCTGATTGCGAACTGCAAGCAGACGCGCTAGATGAAAAACAAGTGAAAGAAAAAGTGCTGCAAGCACATCAAATTTTGATGACCTTGAATCAAAAAAATAAAGAGACATTCAAGGAATTGGTCAATAGTTTGTGTAAGGATTGTTGATGTCTGTTTCTGATTCCCGTTTCGATAGTATCCGCCCGTATCACGACGATGAAGTCCCAGCAGTTTTAGAGAAGGTGTTGGCAGATAAGGAGTTGATATCTGCACTGATTCATTTTCGCTTGCCGTGGTTGCCTGTTGGATTGCACGGTTTGGCGGCACCTTGGGTGCGTTTATTTTTGCGCAAGAAAACAAAGTCTGTTCGCGATGTGCGCAGTTTTCAGGTAGTCGTTGAGTCCTATATGCAACACATGGTGGATAGCACCATCACCAGCTTGACTGTTTCTGGTTTGGAGAAGCTAGATAACAAAAAAGCCTATCTGTTTGTTAGCAATCACCGCGATATTGCGATGGATCCCGCAATAGTGAATTGGGTGTTGTGGCACAACGGTATGGATACGGTGCGTATTGCCATTGGTGATAATTTACTGACCAAGCCTTTTGTATCGCATTTGATGCGCGTGAATAAAAGTTTTTTGGTGCAGCGTGGTGAAACAGCGCCTAAAAAAATCTATGCCGCATTGAAGCTATTGTCTGCTTATATTCATTTTTCAGTCGTTGAAGAAAAAGTCTCTGTATGGATTGCTCAGCGAGAAGGTCGCGCTAAAGATGGTCTTGATCTGACGGAAGAAGCCATCATCAAAATGTTTTCCATGAGCAAAGCAAAAGAGCAGACGCTTGCAGATTTCATTCATACTTTAAATATTGTGCCGGTATCTATTTCATATGAGTGGGATCCTTGCGATGTAGCGAAAGCGCGTGAGTTGCAGCAGAAAGCAGAGCAGGGCAGCTATCAAAAAGACACGCACGAAGACGTGCAGAGTATTGCGCAAGGTATTGCAGGGCAAAAAGGCAGAGTGCATGTCAGTTTTGGTGATGTATTGTGCGGTGATTATCAAACGACCGAAGAAGTGACTGCTGCAATCGATCGTCAAATCCAACAAAATTATGTGCGTTTTGCTTCTAATTATTTAGCGGCAGAGCAGTTGGGCTGGAATACTGCTGGCGTGTTTGATTTTCCTTCGCGCCAATTTTCTGCGGCTGCTGATGTGGCGGCAGAAAAAAATCTTTTTCAGCAGCGCTTGGCGCAGTGCCCAGAAAATTGTCGAGCATATTGGTTGGCGATGTACGCCAATCCTGTGCGGAACTTACCCGTCTAGCTTGGCTCCAAGCGTCAAAATCAATAAGGGTGACTTATGATTCAGATTGAAAATCTGACCCGTCGATTTGGTGAATTTATCGCGGTAGATAATCTCAGTTTTCAAGTAAAGCCTGGGGAGGTATTGGGTTTTCTCGGCCCTAATGGCGCGGGTAAATCGACCACGATGAAAATGATTACCGGCTTTTTACAGCCCACCAGCGGGCGTATTGATGTGTTTGGTCACGATATGTGGCGCACGCCATTGCCCGCCAAAAAAATGATTGGTTATTTGCCTGAAGGCGCGCCGAGCTACGGCGAAATGACGGTGCGTGGCTTTTTATCGTTTATTGCTGATGTGCGAGGCTTGCATGGCGCTGATAAAAAGCGTGCAGTTTCTATCGCTGCAGAAAAGGCAGCATTGGTAGAGGTGATGGCGCAAACAATAGAAACCTTGTCAAAAGGTTATCGGCGTCGTGTTGGTTTGGCGCAAGCAATTTTGCATGACCCGCAAGTATTGATTTTGGATGAACCAACCGATGGCTTAGATCCTAATCAAAAACATCATGTGCGCGAATTAATTCGCAGTTTGTCGCAAGAAAAATTGGTTATTGTTTCTACACACATATTAGAAGAGGTTCCTGCTGTCTGCACGCGCGCACTAATTATTGCGCACGGAAAATTATTGGTGGATGAAACGCCTGCGGCATTGATAGAAAGATCCGAGAGTGGGCGTTTAGATGATGTGTTCCGCAAACTGACAGGGGGTGTGTGATGTCAGGCTTTTTGAATGTGGCGGGCAGGGAGTGGAAATCGTATTTTGCAACGCCACTCGCCTATGTCTTTCTTGTAGTTTTCTTGGTGTTATGCGGTTTTTCTACGTTTGAGTTGGGCGGTTTTTATCAAAGAAATCAGGCAGATTTGTCGGTATTTTTTTCTTATCAGCCGTGGTTGTTTCTTTTTTTAGTTCCTGCTATTTCGATGCGTTTGTGGGCGGAAGAATTAAAAAGTGGCTCCATTGAGTTGCTACTTACGTTACCTTTGCAGTTGCGTACCATCGTGTTGGCAAAGTTTTTTGCAGCATGGTTGTTTATTGGCTTGGCACTTCTACTAACGTTTCCTTTATGGTTGACAGTTAATTACCTCGGCGCACCTGATAACGGTGTAATTCTGGCAGCTTATTTAGGCAGTTGGTTATTGTCGGGTGCTTTTTTATCTATTGGTTGTTGCCTCTCTTCTTCCAGCAAAAGCCAAGTGATTGCGTTTGTACTAACCGTGACAGTGTGTTTCTTGTTTGTGCTGCTCGGTATGCCGCAAGTACTCAATACTTTGCAAGGTGTAGTGCCGCAGTGGTGCATTGACGCGGTGGCGCAATTGAGTTTGCTGGCGCATTTTGATGCGATTTCACGTGGCGTACTTAATGTCGCTGATTTGCTGTATTACGGCTTGTTTATCGCCTGCTGGCTGATTGCCAATGTGGTTGTTATCGAAAAGAAAAAAGCGGAGTGAGGTGGGGCGATGTCGCTATTGAAAATATCCTGGTGTGTGCGCTTACAGAAATTACCGTTTGGTTTGCGTTTAATGGTATTGACACTGATTCTGATGGCTGGTGCTGCGCTGTTAGCATCTGTCAATAAATGGCAAATAGATTTAACGCAGGGTAAGTTGTATACCTTGTCGCAAGGTACTCGTAATATTATTTCCAGCATTGATAAACCTATTACGCTGAAACTGTATTACTCAGAATCACTAACACGCGATATTCCTATGCTGCGTAATTACGCCAATCGCGTTCAGGATATGTTGCACGAGTACGAGCGCAAATCGAAAGGAAAAATTATCCTAAAAGTTATTCACCCTGAGACTTTTTCTGAGCAGGAAGATGAAGCAGCCTCCAGCGGATTGCAGGGTATGCCTGATGGTCGCGGCGATAAAATTTATTTGGGTTTGGTGGGAGAGAGCAATGGTCGCTCAGAAGTGATTGCTGTCTTTAATCCACAAAAAGAAAATCTTTTGGAGTATCAAGTCAGCCAGTTGGTTTATCGCCTCAAGCAGCCCAAACAACCCTTGGTAGGCGTTATCAGCGGGTTGCCTATTTTCCGTAGCATTGATCCAAAAACGAATAAACCGCGACCAGAGTGGTTAATCATCAATCAGCTTAGGCAGTTATTTGATCTGCATCGCATGATTGATCCAAGCATCGACAAAATTGATGACAAAATTAATTTATTGCTGGTCGTGCATCCTAATAAATTGCCAGAAAAAACTTTGTTCGCTATTGATCAGTATGTGTTGCGCGGTGGAAAACTATTAGTGTTTGTTGATCCGTTGGCAGAAGCTGATGATAGCGACTCTCGACTTCTGGCTAAAGGTTTTACGGATCGCAGCTCAGATTTGGAGCAGCTCTTTACCTCTTGGGGCATTGATTACGACGCACAAAAAATTGTGTTGGATTTGGGTAATGCGCATAACATTCCTGTGCAGCGCGATGGTCAGCCTGTGCCGCATGTGGGTATTCTTGGACTAGAAGGTGATTCTATAAACCGCAAACAAAATGTGATTGCGGAATTGGAAAATATCAATATCGCGTCCAGTGGTTTTCTTGCGCATCATGCGGGCAGTGATACGCAATTTATTCCACTGCTCACTTCCAGCCATCAAACGGACCTGATGGATTCGCAAACCTACAGCATGATGGGTAATCACGCTGATTTGCTGGAAAAAATGAAGCCGAGTGATCATCAATATGTCTTTGCTGCGTGGGTGAGTGGAGAAGTTAAAACAGCGTTCCCTGATGGTAAGCCAACAGATAGTCATTTCACAGGTGATGTATTAAAAACATCAAAAGAGCCTATTCAGGTCATTGCTGTGGCAGATACAGATGTGCTGGCAGACCGTATGTGGGTGGATCGACAAGATTTCTACGGGCAAACGGTGGCAACGCCTTTTGCTGCGAATGGTGACATGGTCGTCAATATGTTGGATGCCTTGGGTGGTAGCACGGATTTAATTAATCTGCGCAGTCGCGGTACTTATCAGCGACCTTTCACACGCGTTGATGCGTTGGAGAAAGCGGCTAGCAGTCGTTTGCGCGAACAGCAGGATGCGCTGGCGCAAGCCTTATCAGAAACTGAAAAGAAAATTGCACAACTGAATGCGATTACAGAAGATAAAGATTCTGGTGAAACGCATGATTTGCCACCAGCGCAGAAACAAGAGTTTGATAAGTTTCAGCAGGAGCGTTGGAGAATTAGAAAAAATCTGCGCGATGTACAGCATCAGTTGGATAGCGATGTTGATCGTCTGGGGACAATTTTGAAAATTATCAATATCGCGGCAGTACCTGTTTTATTGATTATCTTTGCTTTGTGCGCGGCTTTACTGCGTCGATACCAAGCACGGCGTGGCTGATCAAAATAATGCAGCTTTGCCGCTGGCTGTTTGGTCAGCGGCGTTGTCCTTACAGGCAGAGGCAGTCGCGCTGGCTGAATTTCTCTCAGTGTCTTTGCTGTCGCTGGATGCAGAATCATCACAGAAATCTACTTTTTCTTATCTGCTTGTGTTGGATAAAAACGGTTGCAGCCTGCAACAAAACAAGCAGCGCATTGCGGTAGATTTTGTTGCAGGGGCGAGCCGGTATCGGCGTTTGCAGGGCGGTGGGCGCGGTCAGCCAGTGGCGAAAGCTGTCGGTTTGAAAGCGGGCAATATTGTTCCCTCGGTATTGGATGCAACCGCCGGTTTAGGCGGTGATGCCTTTGTCTTGGCATCTTTAGGTTGCACGATACGGTTATGTGAACGCTCGCGCTTGGCGTTTGTGTTGTTGAACGACGGTATACAGCGCGCAAAAAACAGTGATGATCGCGATGTGCAAGAGATTGTTGCGCGCATGCATTTGTTGTCGACAGATGCAGTGCGATATATGCAGCAGTTATTGTCAGCAGATGCGACACAGGAAAAACCGGATGTGGTTTTTCTCGATCCGATGTTTCCAGAAAAACGCAAAAATGCCGCAGCGAAAAAAACCATGACAGCTTTTCACGCTTTGGTCGGTGCAGATGAAGACGCGGATGCACTGCTGCCTTTGGCTTTACAAGTGGCACAGCGCCGAGTGGTGGTTAAAAGACCACGCCACGCGCCGGTCTTGGCTGGCATCAAACCAAGCTTGGTATTGGAAGGCGAATCGACGCGCTTTGATATCTATGCCTTGCGCAGTATGGCGATGGATTAGCGGTTCAGTTTGCTGCGGTATTCGCTGCGCGAAAGATCGTCATTTCTAAGCTGAATAATTGCGCGTCTTCACGGCCTGTAGCCGTTGGGTAGTAATTGCGTCTGTGTGCGTATTCAATAAAGCCGATGTTTTTATAAAGTTTTTGTGCAGCGGTATTGGATGTGCGCACTTCGAGAAATACTTTTTCTATATTGGTTTCTAACATCAACAGCGATTGCAGCAACAAGGCTTTGCCGAAGCCTTGCCCTTGCAATAAAGGCGAGATGGCAATGTTGAGCAATGTCGCTTCGTCGATGACGGTTTCATAAGCAGAAAAGCCAATCAAGTTGCGCTGCTCGTGCAGTACGAAGCAGTGGATGTGCGGCTGTGCAATGCACCAGCGCAGTGTTTCTGCTGACCAAGGGTAGTGGTGAGCCTGTTCTTCAATAAATAACAGTTCTTCCAAATCCTTGCTTGTCGCTTCGCGTATTTTCAAGCGCGAACCAATACTTGCAGTGCGCGCCAAGTGTCAGCTTTGCGCGAAGGCTCTGCCAACATTTCGTGCAGCGCACAAACGGCGATGATGGGCCAGTCGCGATATTGTGTTGTTTGCGTGCTGTCAGAATCAGTCTGAGTGAGTAATGTATTCGCAGTGTTACCAAAGCAAATGATTTGTCGCGCAGCCGTATTTTTTAATGCGCCGCCATCGATCATGCCTTGAAAGTGATCACGCGCAGCGGCGAGTGTTTTATCTTTGTTTTGTGACAGTGGCCAAGAAAATTGCTGTGCATTGGCCAGCTGTTCTGAGCGACCGATAGCTTTCAGTATGTTGCGCAACAGTGTTAATTGCGGATTGTCCATGCGCGGTGTTTCAGCAATCACTAATAAATCATCAATCAGCCAATAAGCAGTTTGACAGCGAAATAATGGTGCCGCCGTAGCTGTTTCTTTCCGTGTGTGCGCGAAAGTTTTTTCTGATGGCTGTGCGGGAGCGAGAGACGCTGCTTCTTTTTCTAAAAGACTGCGTATGCTTTCTGGCATCGCTGCGCTGGCATTTTGCGCAGTAAGATTGTTGGCGGTCGGCGTTATTTCTTCTTCGTCTGCCCAATCTGCTATTTCAATAACAGGCGAGGGCAGTGCGTTGGGTAACGAAAAACGCGCTGCATACTGGACTATGCCCATCGCATCGAGGTAGTCCAGTCGCAGCCGCTCGTTCACACGCTCTCCTTTTTTGCGATCACATCATTAAATGTGGTCGCCTTCCTGTGGGTTGATACGCAGCTTGCCTTCCGCCAACAAATTCAAAGCATTGAGATAGGCTTTGACAGAAGCGACGACAATATCAGTATCCGCGCCGTTGCCATTGATCACGCGTCCAGCGCGCTCTAAACGCACGGTGACTTCGCCTTGCGAATCCGTACCGCTAGTGATGGCGTTGACGGAATACAGCAATAAATCTGCACCGCTTTGCGCAATTTTCTCAATGGCTTTGAATGCGGCATCGACGGGGCCACTGCCGTGCGCTTCGCTAGCTGTCGCTTCGCCTTTGACATTCAACACGATATTGGCGTGTGGGCGATCGCCAGTTTTTGAAGTCACGGCAAGCGATTCCAAGTGATAGGTTTCCACTGCTTCGCGCGGTTCCATATCACTCACTAAAGCCTGCAAATCCTCATCAAAAATTTCTGATTTTTTGTCGGCGAGATCTTTGAAGCGTGAAAACGCTTCGTTCAATGCTTCATCATCCAATTCAATGCCAAGATCTTTGAGGCGCGTTCGGAAAGCGTTGCGACCGGATAATTTTCCGAGCACCAATTTATTGGCGTTCCAGCCCACATCCTCTGCGCGCATGATTTCATAGGTTTCACGATGTTTAAGCACGCCGTCTTGGTGGATGCCGGATTCGTGTGCGAACGCGTTCGCGCCGACGATCGCTTTGTTTGGCTGCACAGGGTAGCCTGTGATGCTGGAAACCAGTTTGGATGTCGGCACAATTTGCGTAGTATCGATACGCGTTTCCACTGGAAAAATATCTTTGCGCGTGCGCACAGACATTACAATTTCTTCCAGAGACGCATTGCCTGCACGCTCGCCCAAGCCATTGATGGTGCATTCCACTTGGCGCGCGCCATTCATCACCGCAGATAGCGAATTGGCCACCGCCATGCCGAGATCGTTGTGACAGTGTGTGGACCAAATAACTTTATCGGCGTTAGGCACGCGTTCAATTAATTGTCGAATGCGCTCGCCCCACAATGCGGGAATAGAGTAGCCCACGGTGTCTGGCACATTGATGGTTTTTGCACCGGCTTTGATGACTTCGTCAAAAATACGCACGAGAAAATCAATATCAGAGCGCACAGCATCTTCAGCAGAAAACTCCACATCGTCTGTGTATTCGCGCGCTAATTTCACCGCCATGATGGCTTGCTCAACCACTTGGTTGGGCGCCATGCGCAATTTCTTTTCCATGTGAATGGGGCTGGTGGCGATGAAGGTGTGAATGCGCCCTGATTGAGCAGGCGTAATCGCTTCACCAGCACGTCGCACATCATTTTCTGTCGCGCGCGCTAATGAGCACACGGTGGAGTTTTTGATGGTTTCGGCAATGGAGCGTACGGCATCGAAATCGCCAGGGCTGGCGGCAGCGAAACCGGCTTCAATGACATCAACGCCCAACTTTTCTAATTGACGCGCAATGCGAATTTTTTCGTCGCGTGTCATGGATGCGCCGGGGCTCTGTTCGCCATCGCGCAAAGTGGTGTCAAAAATAATTAATTTTTCTTTCGAGGACATGGTTCTGCTCCAAAAAATTGTTCAATTCTGAATAAAGGAAAATACGTTCTGGGGTGCCTCACGCGAGGCGTGCGATATCGATGCCCCTCAGGGCAGCAGGAGCAGGCAAAAGCCATGCGAGGACTGCAGGGCGAGTCCGCGATGAGTGCAATGCTTGTTGAACGGCTTGCGTTGCATAGCTAGAAGAACTTCTTAATGAATAAACAATGGCTGAATGATAAGCCCGCCGAGTGGATTTTTCCAAGTGCAGTATTATTCACCAAAATATATACAACCACTGGTGCAGGTTTCTTTGATGGTAATTTTGCTCAATAGTGGCAGCGCCGGTTTTAGCTCGCGCCAAATCCAGCGCGCGAGGTTTTCACTGGTGGGATTCTCCAATCCACTGATGTCGTTCAGGTAGTGGTGATCCAATCGCTCATAGATGGGGTGGAAGGCGGCTTTGATGTCGGCAAAATCCATCACCCAGCCAGCTTGTGGCTCCACCGCGCCTGAAACATGAATGGAGATTTGGAACGAATGCCCGTGCAGCCGCGCGCATTTGTGCCCTGCAGGGACATGCGGCAGGCGGTGGGCAGCTTCAATCGAGAATTCTTTGTAGATTTCCATGGGCTTGCTCGGCGTTGGGGCGGCAATTCTAATGCAAATGCCCGTTTGGGCGATTATTGCTAGGGAATGGCTTGCTTGCAGGGCTTGAGTTTCTTACAATGCGCGCCCTTCGACCTGCCTCAAAAGGCGGGCGTTTTTTGGAGTGAGCAAACATGTACGCGGTAATTGAGTCTGGTGGCAAGCAACACCGGGTTGTTGAAGGTGAAGTTCTGAATGTCGAGTTGCTGGAAGCAGCAGCAGGCGAGAAGATTGATTTCAATGAAGTATTGATGGTCGGCAACGGCGCTGAAGTTAAAATCGGCGCGCCTTTTGTGGCTGGTGGTAAGGTGTCTGCGGAAGTGGTGGGGCACGGTCGCGCTGACAAAATTCGTATCATCAAGTTTCGCCGTCGCAAGCACTTCCGTAAGCAACAGGGTCACCGTCAGTGGTTTACCCAAATCAAAATTACAGCAATCAGCGCCTGATTGTTTGAGATAGAGGGGTAAACAGACATGGCACACAAGAAAGCAGGCGGTAGTACCAAAAACGGTCGCGATTCCCAGTCTAAACGCCTTGGCGTGAAGATGTTTGGCGGTCAACAAGCCATCGCAGGCAACATCATCCTGCGTCAGCGCGGCACTGAATATCACGCGGGCGCCAATGTAGGTATGGGCACTGACCATACTTTGTTTGCAAAAGCAGACGGTGAAGTAAAATTTGAAGTGAAAGGCAAGCATAACCGTCGTTTTGTCAGCATCATCGCTGCTTAATCAAGGTTTCTTGCTCGACAAAGCCCCGCCATGCGGGGCTTTTTTGTTTTAATCTAGCGCGTCTCTTGAGTGAAAGCGCAGCTTGCTGGATATTTTCCAATGAAATTTGTTGATGAAGCTCCTATCGCCGTTCACGCGGGCAAGGGCGGCAATGGCTGCATGAGTTTCCGTCGTGAAAAATATGTGCCTTTCGGTGGGCCTGATGGCGGCGACGGCGGCGACGGCGGTAGCGTTTATCTGCGCGCAGATGCTGCACTCAATACCTTGGTGGATTACCGTTATCAGCGCCGTCATCGCGCAAAAGATGGTCAGTCGGGTCGCGGTGCTAATTGCACGGGGCACGGCGGTGAAGATTTGGTGCTGCATGTGCCGGTAGGTACAACCGTCATCGACGAAGACACGGGCGAGGTGTTGGGTGACCTAACACAAGCCGATCAACGCTTGTTAGTGGCGCAGGGTGGTTTTCACGGCATCGGCAATGCGCGCTTCAAATCCAGCGTCAATCGCGCGCCGCGCCAAACCAAGCCGGGGCAGCCTGGTGAGATGCGCAATTTGCGCCTTGAATTGAAGGTGCTGGCCGATGTCGGTCTGCTTGGCTTGCCCAACGCTGGCAAATCTACGCTGATTCACGCGATTTCATCAGCGCGCCCGAAAGTGGCGGATTACCCGTTTACGACTTTGGTGCCGAATTTGGGCGTAGTCAGCGTCAGTAAAATGCGCAGTTTTGTCGTGGCGGATATTCCGGGCTTGATTGAAGGCGCCGCAGAAGGCGCAGGCTTGGGTATTCGCTTTTTGAAGCACCTCACGCGCACGCGTTTGCTATTGCATTTGGTGGATGTGATGCCGCCAGATGGTTCCGATCCTTTCGACAATATCCGCGCGATTGAAAAAGAACTGAAAGCATTTAGCTCAACGCTAGCGGCGCGCTCGCGTTGGTTGGTGCTGAATAAATTGGATTTGATTCCAGAAGATGAGCGCGAAGCGTTTTGCAAGAAATTGTATAAGCGTTTGAAACTCACCAAAAAAATGCCACACTTTTCCATCATCGCCGCATCGGGTGAAGGCACGCACACTTTGTGCGAAGCCATCATGTCGCACATCGAAACTGAGCGTGAGCTACAACAAGAAAATCCTGGCTTGGCGCGTGAAGAAGTGATGATTCAGCAGGCGATGCAAGAAGAATCGCGCGAAGCGATTGCTCAGTTGGCTGAAGCGCGCCGTCGCGCTCGCATACAAAAAACGGATGATGATAACGACGAAGACTGGGACGATGATTGGGATGACGGCGATGTCGAAGTTCATTATGTTCAATAAATAAAAACAGAACTAAAAAGGTCGTGGTGTGAGAGCAGAAGTACAGGAAGCCAAGCGCTGGGTGATAAAAATTGGCAGCGCAGTGTTAACGGATGATGGGCGTGGTTTAGATCGCGACAGCATTCAGCATTGGGTAGAACAAATTGTTGAATTGCGTCAACGCGGCATTGAAGTGGTATTGGTGTCTTCCGGCGCGGTTGCCGAAGGAATGAGCCGCTTGGGTTGGAAAAATCGTCCAGAAGCATTGCATGAATTACAAGCGGCAGCTGCAATTGGGCAGATGGGTTTGGTGCAAGCTTATGAATCTTGTTTTCATCAATACAACATACGCACCGCGCAAATTCTTTTAGATCACGATGATTTGTCGAATCGCGAACGCTATTTGAATGCGCGCAGCACCATGCAAACTTTGATTGAATTGGGCGCGATAGCAGTCGTCAATGAGAACGACACGGTTGTGACCGATGAAATTCGTTTTGGCGATAACGATACTTTGGCGGCGCTGGTTGCCAATCTCGTCGAAGCAGATTTGCTCATCATTCTTACCGATCAAGAGGGCTTGTTTGATAAAGATCCGCGTAGTAATAGTGATGCGCAATTGGTTGCGCGCGCGCAGGCCAGTGATGACAGTTTAGAAAGTATGGCTAGCGGTGTCGGCGGGCGTTTAGGTCGCGGCGGCATGAGTACCAAAGTTCGTGCGGCAAAATTGGCGGCGCGTTCAGGTTGCCACACCATTATTGCCAGTGGTCGTCGCCAATCTTTGCTGCGTACATTGCATGAAGATGCCACGCCTGCCAGTTTATTGGTGGCGGATGAAAAACCGATGGCAGCGCGCAAACGCTGGTTGGCAGGGCAGTTACAAATGCGTGGTGAATTGGTATTGGATGCTGGCGCCGTGACTGTGCTGCGCAGTCAGGGGAAAAGTTTATTGCCCGTTGGTGTGACCGCAGTGCGCGGTGATTTTCAGCGCGGCGATATGGTGATTTGCCTTGATCAAAACGGCAATGAAATCGCTCGTGGTTTAGTGAATTACCATGCGGAAGATGCTAAAAAAATTATTGGCAAAACAACTACCGCAATTGTTGAAGCATTGGGCTACATAAGTAGTGAAGAGTTAGTTCATCGCGATAATTTAGTGCTTGTCTAAATCAAAAGCAGAAAATAGAAATAGGACACAACAATGAAACAATGGCTGATATGGATGTCTGTGGCCTTATTGGGCGCAGCGGCTTTTGGTGTATTGGCTTTGTCGCAAGGTGAAACAGTTAATGCCTTGTGGTTGGTGATTGCCGCTGTTTGTACTTACGCCATTGCTTACCGTTTTTATGCGCGTTTTGTTGCCACGCGGGTGATGGAACTCAATGATCGCCGTTTAACGCCCGCTGAACGCCATAACGATGGTTTGGATTATGTGCCCACGCATAAAGGTGTGCTGTTTGGGCATCACTTCGCAGCAATTGCAGGTGCAGGGCCTTTAGTTGGACCAGTGCTTGCCGCACAAATGGGTTATTTGCCTGGCACGTTATGGATTTTGTTGGGCGTGGTGTTGGCGGGCGCGATTCAAGACGCCATGATTCTGTTTATTTCCACGCGCAGAGACGGCCGCTCACTTGGCGAAATTATTCGCATGGAAATGGGTAATACGGCTGGTACAGTGGCGATGGTTGGTATTTTATCCATCGTGGTGATTTTGTTAGCTGTGCTCGGCATGGTAGTGGTGAAAGCATTAGCAGGAAGTCCGTGGGCGTTATTTACATTGTTACTTACGATTCCTATTGCCTTGTTGATGGGTGTTTATTCGCGCTGGATTCGCCCAGGCAAAGTGGGTGAGGTTTCGTTGATTGGCTTTGTTTTTTTGATGTTGGCTTTGTATGGCGGGCATTGGGTTGCAGCACATCCTGTATTAAGCGCTGTGTTTACATTAAAAGGTGAAACTCTTGCGTTGGGTTTAATTGGATACGGATTTTTTGCAGCCGTTTTGCCAGTGTGGTTGTTGCTTGCACCGCGTGATTATTTATCGACTTTTTTAAAAATTGGTACGATTGTAGCGTTAGCAATTGGTATTGTGATTGTGGCGCCGCCGTTAAAAATGCACGCGCTCACACAATTTGTGGATGGCACAGGCCCTGTTTTCGCCGGTTCGTTATTTCCTTTTTTATTTATCACCATCGCGTGCGGTTCTGTCAGCGGCTTTCACGCGCTGGTTGCATCGGGCACGACACCAAAAATGTTGGAGCAAGAATCACATATCGTCGCCATTGGTTACGGTGCGATGTTGATGGAATCATTTGTCGCGGTCATGGCGATGATTGCAGCCTGCGTGTTAGATCCAGGTGTTTACTTCGCATTGAATAGTCCCGCTGCTGTGATTGGCACAACAGTGGAATCTGCGTCACAAGCCATTACACAGTGGGGATTCGTAGTCACGCCAGAAATGCTCACCCAACTCGCACAACACGTCGGTGAGCAGACCGTACTATCACGCACGGGCGGTGCGCCTACTTTTGCCGTGGGGATGTCGAAAATTCTTTCTGATCTGACTGGTGGTACATCCATGATGGCGTTTTGGTATCACTTCGCCATCTTGTTTGAAGCATTATTTATTTTGACAACGTTAGATGCAGGAACGCGCGTCTGCCGTTTTTTAATTCAAGATTTTTTAGGCAACGTTGTGCCTGCGTTGGGTAACACACGTTCATGGGTCGCCAATATTCTGGCAACTGGTTTAGCGGTGATTGCATGGGGTTGGTTTTTGTATCAAGGCGTTACAGATCCGTTTGGTGGTATCAATAGTTTGTGGGCACTGTTTGGTATCGCCAATCAAATGTTGGCGGGTATGGCCTTAATACTGGCTACTGTAGTTTTGGTACGTATGAAAAAAATGCGTTATGTGTGGGTCACGGCGCTACCTGCAGTGGGCGTATTGTTGGTCACGCTGTGGGCAGGTTGGCAGAAAATTTTTTCATCGGATGTAAAAATTGGCTTTCTTGCGCATGCTCAAAAGTTTTCAGCAGCTTTAGCGCGCAATGAGGTATTAGCGCCCGCTAAAACAATGCAGCAGGTGGAGCAAATTATTTTTAATAATTATGTTGATGCGGCAATGGCGTTACTTTTTATTGCTGTAGTAGTGACAATGTTGCTCTGTGCATTGAAAGTCATTTGGCAGGCGCATCAGCATCCGGCAGTGACGACCAATGAATCACTTGTTGTGTGGCGACCAGAACACGAGTGGCGCGAAGAGGCGGTGTGGCATGAATAAAAATGCTGTTGCTGTGGTGTTTCAGAAAGTTGTGCAGGCAGCACGGCTGATGGTCGGTGTGGGCGATTATCGGCAGTATATTGCGCACATGAAGTTGCATCATGCTGATGCGCCAGTGATGTCAGAGCGCGAATATTTTCGCTATTGCCAAAACAGTCGTTACGGTGGAGAAGAAGGCAGCATTAAACGCTGCCCGTGCTAATCATTCAGTCTATTTGGGTTACTGAACTTCCGGCGCAACAGGAAAGGTTTTCATTATTTTATCGACAGCAATACGCACGGCAGCGCGACGCTCCGCTTCGTTGGAATGCCCTTCAAGAATGCGCCTAGATGAGCTGTGCCAAATGACTTGCCCTTGTGGATTGACGGCGGCCAAATGCAATTCGCCACGGCTATACAACACAGTTTGATCTTTGGGGGCTTGTAAACCTTTGAACGCGGGCAGTTCATCTTTATCAAAAGTCCAGCGCAGACCGTAGTTTTTATTGGCTTCGCCGTTGTTATCCAACGCGGAGTCATCTGTTTCAGCCGCTTCCTCTTGTGTGATGACAACGCGGTAATCCAAAGTAAAGTCAGCATCGCCTTTGGCAACGCGTTTGAAACCGCGATCATTCATCAACATATCAACGTATTCGCACACAACATGATTGAATTCCTGTGTGTGTCCGCCAGTAGGTACGGTGCTATCCATGCCAGAAAAATCCCAGCGATAGGTTTTCATATCGGCGAAATCAGCACTGGCATCCGTGCTATAGGTTTGCACGGAGTCGCGAGTAGAGGTTGAACAAGCGGCTATTGAGAGGGCAAATAACACCAGAAAAAAACGCAGCAAAGTTTTAGCGATCATTGTTGAATCTCACGATTAAAAATATTGCGGTTAATGATAGCGGGTCTGTTCTCAGAAAAAACGCATCGACAAATCAATGGCGCGGCAGTGTTTGGTCAGCCCGCCGATGGAGATGAAATCGACACCGGTTTCAGCCGTTGCGCGCAAGTTGCCGTCATTGATGTTGCCGGAGGCTTCTAACAACGCTTTGCCTGCGACATGCTGTACGGCTTTGCGCATATCGTCCAGCGAGAATTCGTCCAGCATAATAATTTCACAGCCGGCATGCAGGGCTTGGTCGAGTTCATCGAAGTTTTCAACTTCCACTTCGACCGGTTTGCCAGGTGCAATCAAACGCGCTTGTTGCACGGTGGCAGCGATACTGCCGCACGCGGCAATGTGATTTTCTTTGATGAGAAAAGCATCGTACAAACCGATGCGGTGGTTGTGGCAACCGCCGACGGTCACGGCGTATTTTTGTGCGGTTCGCAGCCCTGGAATAGTTTTGCGTGTATCCAACAAGCGCACGCCGGTGCTGGCAACGATGTCGGCATAGCGGCGACAAGTGGTCGCTGTGCCAGCCAGCAATTGTAGAAAGTTGAGTGCGGTGCGCTCCGCAGTGAGCAAGCTGCGCGCCGATCCGTGCAGGGTGAACAGTGTACTGTCAGCATCCACGCTGTCGCTTTCTTCAGCCTGCCAGTTGACGCGAATATTGGCATCGACTTGGTGCATCACTTCATCCACCCACGCTTTGCCACACAAAATCATCGGTTCGCGGGTAATGACGCGCGCTTGCCCCGCTTGGGCGGCAGGTATCAATTGTGCGGTGATGTCGCCGGTGCCAATATCCTCCGCCAGCGCAGCGCGCACTTGTGCGATGATGTCTGTTTGCAGATGTTGGATGCGGCGCATAGTCAATTTCACAGCATTTTGGCGGGTGCGCATTGTTACAGATAAAAAAGAGACGTGCATGAAAGACTTGAATAGCAAAGTAGCGGTTATCACTGGCGCAGGCAGCGGAATCGGTCGCGCTTTAGCGCAGGCTTTGGCGGCGGAGAGCTGCCATGTGGCGCTGGTGGACATCAACGAAGCAGGGTTGCAAGAAACGGCAAAACTGCTTGCTAGCACGAATGTGCGCACGAGTGTGCATGTGGCGAGTGTGGCAGATCGTGAGCGCATGGCGGCACTGCCCGCCGAGGTGGAACAACAACACGGCGCGATTCATCTGCTGTTTAACAATGCAGGGGTCACCATCAATAAAAGTTTTGAAAACCACACGCTGGCGGATTGGGATTTTGTAATGGGTATCAATTTATGGGGCGTGATCTACGGCTGCCATTTTTTTCTGCCCTACATCAAAAAACAGGGTGAGGGACATATCATTAATACCTCGAGCATGGCGGGTTTTCTTGGGTTTCCCAATCAGAGCGCTTATTCGTCTACCAAAGCGGCAGTGAAAGCGTTCAGCGAAACACTGCGCGCAGAGTTGGCGTGCAGCAATATTGGTGTAACTAGCATTCATCCAGGCGCAATCCGTACCAATATCATGAATGCCACGATGGCGCATTCTGGTGCTGACAAAGGCACACAACGCGTGGCGGATTTGGTGGCGCGTTTTGGGAAGTCACCAGAAGTGCTCGCTAAAAAAGTGATCAAAGCGGTGAAGGCAAATCGTATGCGTGTGTTAATTGGTCCCGACGCGTACATTTTTGAAATCTGTAAACGCTTGATGCCGGAGTGGATACACATTCCATTTCGCATGGGGTTTGCGAAAGCGGCAAAGAGGGAACAGCAGTAATGTCGTATTTGGTCTGAGGTCTGCGAACCGATACAATGTGCGCTCTCGTTAATTTGGCAGTCTGCGCGTGACAGTAACGCCTTTCATCGATATCAAAAATGTCGCTTTTGCCTACGGCGAGCGCCCAATTTTGAACAACATCAATCTCTCCATTCCCCGTGGCAAATTGGTTGCCATCATGGGTGGGAGCGGCTGTGGAAAAACGACACTGCTGCGTTTGCTGTCAGGACAGTATCGACCGCAGCGCGGCGAAGTCATGGTTGGCGGCGAGCGTGTCGATCAAATGGATAACAAAGCGCTGTACCGCTATCGCCGCAAGATGGGCATGTTGTTTCAGTTTGGCGCGCTGTTTACTGATTTATCCGTCTTCGAGAATGTGGCTTTTCCGCTGCGCGAAAATACCGATTTGCCGGAAAGTGTGATCCGCGATTTGGTGTTGATGAAGTTGTCGGCGGTGGGCTTGCGCGGCACTCAAGACATGAAAACCTCGGAGCTGTCTGGTGGCATGGCGCGTCGTGTCGCCTTGGCGCGCTCGGTGGCATTGGATCCTGCGTTGATGTTGTACGACGAGCCGTTTACCGGTTTGGATCCGATTTCTTTGGGCGTTATCGCGCATCTCATCAAACGCATTAACGCAGCACTGGGCACAACGGCCATCATGGTGACGCACGATGTTCACCAATCGCTGGAGTTGGCGGATTATGTGTATTTCATGGCGCACGGTGAAATTATTGCATCGGGTACGCCGAAGGATGTTTTAAGTTCTACCGAACCTTGGGTTGCGCAATTTGTGCGCGGTGCGGCGGATGGTCCCGTTCAATTTGCTTTCCCTGCAAAAACTAGCGTAGCGCAGGATTTCGGTTTGGAGACGCAACCGGGGAAACAGTTTGGGAAAAACGGGCATGGCTGAAGATCGTAATTTGCCGAGTGGTGGTTTGAATACGCTACGTGCTTTGGGCGCGTGGTTTGCTAATTCGCTGTGGAAGCTCGGTTTTGCCAGTCGTTTTTTAGCGGCAGTGGTGTTGCAGTCAGGGCAATTATTGTTGCGACCGCAACTGTTGATTCGTGAGATTTTTTACGCCGGTGTGCTGTCACTCATCATCATTATTGTGTCGGGTTTGTTTGTGGGCATGGTGTTGGGCTTGCAGGGTTACAACACGTTGGTGCGTTTTGGGTCGGCGGATGCCTTGGGTACGTTGGTCGCTCTGTCGCTGTTGCGTGAATTGGGGCCAGTATTGGCTGCGTTGCTGTTTGCCAGCCGTTCTGGTTCGGCCATGACCGCAGAAATTGGTTTAATGAAAGCAACCGAACAGTTGGACGCAATGGCGGTGATGGGAGTCAATCCTTTAGCGCGCGTAATCGCACCGCGTTTTTGGGCGGGATTATTTTCGCTGCCGATACTGACGGCACTGTTTAACGTGATGGGTATTTTGGGCGGCTATTATGTGGGCGTGGTGATGATTGGTTTGGATCACGGTTCTTATTGGGCGCAGATGCAAAATGCAGTGGATTTGCACGACGATGTTATAAACGGGCTGATCAAAAGTGTGTTTTTTGGCTTGGCGGTCACCTTAATTGCTGTGTTTGAAGGCTATGATGCAGAAGCTACAGCAGCAGGTGTTTCTGCCGCAACTACGCGCACAGTAGTGACATCGGCCTTAGTGATTTTGGCGATGGATTTTGTGCTCACTGCATTTATGTTTTGAAACAATGAACCAAAGGTGTTGTTAAATAATGAAAAGAGCAACCATTGATTTGTGGGTAGGCATTTTTGTTGCGATAGGTTTGTTGTCGGTTACTTTTTTATCGTTGAAAGTGGCGAATTTAACCAGTAGCAGTAGCGATGCAACGTATACTCTGTATGCAGATTTCGACAACATCGGCGGTTTGAAAGTCAAAGCGCCGGTGAAATCTTCGGGTGTTGTTGTAGGGCGTGTTGTCAGTATCAGCTTGGACAAAACTACCTATCGCGCACACGTGGCAATGGCATTGGACTCACAGTATGAATTCAGTCGTGATGCGAGCGCAGAAATACTCACGTCGGGCTTGTTAGGCGAGCAATACATTGGCGTGACACAGGGCGGTGACGAAGAAGTACTGAAGCCGGGTGAAAAATTCACCTTGGTTTCATCGGCATTGGTGTTGGAACAGTTGATTGGCAAATTCATGACGTCGATGGCAGAAAAACCGGCAGCACCAACAAATCCAGCGCCAGCTAATACCAATCCAGCACCAGCAATCAGCCCAGCACCAGCGGCTAATCCGTGATGGGTATGAATCAGTTTTATCGAGGAGGAATCACAGCAATGCGTATGCAGTGGCTTAAAGTTTTGTCAGTCGTTTTATTGGCGGTGAGCGTGCAAGTGCGCGCAGAAGAAACGCCTGTTTCTATCGTGAGTAGTACGTCTGAAGCGATACGCACAGAATTGTTAAAAGAAAACGGCAGTAACACCAATGATGTGCGAGTTGCAGTTGAAAATCTGGTGCATCCACGTTTTGATTTTTCACGCATGACGGCATTGGCTGTGGGTAAATACTGGCGCGGTGCAACGCCGGAACAAAAAACAGCGATGAGTGATCAGTTCCGCATCCTGCTGACGCGCACTTACTACACCACAATGCTGCGTTACCGTAGTGCTAAAGTGAATATCAGTCCTGATGCAATACTGGAAAATGATGGCAAACAAGCGACGGTAAAAACATCGGTCGCCATGGATGCTGGGCAGCAGCCAGTCAAAATTGATTATGTGCTGTACAACACCGATCAGGGCTGGAAGGTGTTTAACGTAGTGGTTGAAGGTGCAAGCCTAGTGACGGTGTATCGCAATCAATTTGCAGATGAAATCAACAAAAATGGTATCGCGGGTTTGATTCAATCTTTGCACACTAAAAACGCGCAGCCAGCACAATAATCGTAACGGTTTTTTTATGTTGGAATCATTGTCAGCAGATCGTTTTCGTCTACAAGGTGAGATGGGCATGCGCGATAACTCGCTTTTGTTACGCGAGCTGCTGGCGCTACCTAAAAAGCTGCAAGGGAGTACGCTGCATTTGGATGTGGGAGCTTTGGTGTTCGCCGATTCCTTATTGCTTGCCGCCTTGCTCGATTTACAGCGCCAACTGCAACGCAAAAACCAGCAGTTGCGGGTTAGTGGCATGCGGGAAGATATGTTAGGTTTGGCACGTGTGTACGGCATCGATGATTTATTGAACACAATGATGGAAACAAAATCATGACAATAAAAAAAATGGCAAAACAGTGTTTGTTGTTGGGGCTTCTGCCTCTGTTGGCAGCATGTGCAAGCACCAACCCCCGCGACCCTTTGGAGCCGATGAATCGCGTGGTGTATCTCTTCAATGACAAAGCCGACACCTATGTGATGAAGCCTGTTGCAGAAGGTTATCGCGCGGTAACGCCGCAGCCGATTCGTACAGGCGTGCGCAATTTCTTTAATAACTTGGATGATATGTCCAGTACGGTGAATTACGCTTTGCAAGCGAGACCGCTGCCGAGTTTTTATTCGTTCTCTCGCGTGGTGCTCAACTCGACGGCAGGTGTGCTTGGTTTGTTTGATTTGACAGGTGAAAAGCAGCGCCGCTTTCCTAAGACAGATTTTGGCGAAACACTGGCGCGTTGGGGCTGGAAAAATAGCTCTTATTTAGTTTTGCCTTTGTACGGTCCCTCAACGATTCGCGATGGTTTGGGAGAAGCGGCTGATTTGGCTTTTCGCAATGAAATTATTTACGACAATCCTCACAGTGATGCACGAATGCTCTCTGGTGTGACATCAGCCGTCAGTACGCGCGAATCTTTGTTGGGCGTTGAAAGTACCATCAAAGATGCGGCGCTAGATCCCTATGCGTATACCCGCGATGGTTGGCTGCAAATGCGCGCTAAAACTACGTGTGATGACGTAGGGCCTGCCACCAGCGAAGACGAAAATATCGACGACTTGATGCAGTGACCTCAGCGCGTTCTTCGCTTATGCTGATCAAACCAGTGAAGGAACGCAATGATGGCTGCCCCAATCGCTGAATCGACAAGAACTTCGCCCCAGCAACACTGGTTTGCTCTGGTCAGTGTGTATTTGCACGATCAGTTGCGCAATGTTTTTGATGCCTGCGAAGCCGAAATGTTGGCAGCCAGAGAGCCGATGACTTTGTGTTGCGAGTTGCGCCGTGCGCGCCGCACTTTTATCGACGAATACCTCAATCAACTGTGGTTGCGCTGTCAAAATCCCAAAGAAGAATGGGTAATTGGTGGCAGCAGCTCAGCGACGCACGCACGCACACTGTTGTATCTCACTAACGCTGATGGTGTCGTACGAGAGCTGTACCAGTCGCAGGCGGCTGCGATTGGTCGTTTGGTTGCCGCGTGGACGCAACAAACCAGCATGACGGTGACAGTGTTTGAATGTCCGTTTTCGCCGCACGCCATCACACATTTATTTTTTCTTTTGCTGCCGGATATTCATGTGCCGCTGCGCGTACGTTGTCGGCTCGCACAAATTTTTATTGCGGGGTTGCCCAAATTTTCTGCATTGTTGCAGGATGCAGTTTTTACCGCATTGCAACGCCGTGGTGCGGTGGATACCAGTTTAGAACCCGTGTCGATGCCGGAGTGGTGGGAGCCGCTTGAAAAACCGCGTCAACCTTCTGTTACCTCGTTGGCTTTAGTGGCACCGCCGCGCTCGGTGGAGCGTGTGCAGTCGATTGCGGAATCTATTGCAGCGGCTGCCTTAGCGGGTGATTACACGCGTGTGCAGTTTTTGCTGGAAAGTCAGCGTTTAACCTCGTTGTTTTCGTGGCTAGCTGAACACACGCGCGAGACAGAAAACACTATTCCTCCTGTAGCAAGAAAAATGTTGTGTTTACTGGCTGGTCCTTTATTGCACGCAGCGTGTGATGAAGCGTTTGCGGACTCCGCACATCCCGCTAGAAAGGTGTTATTTGAGTGGAAACACTGGGCTTTGGGCTGGCAAGAAAATTTAGGTTTAGACGGTGTCGTACCAGAACACTGTTGTGAATTGTCAGCGTCATTAGCGAAATCTGTAGCACACGGCGCAGCGTCTCTCTTATTAGAGTGGCAAACCTTGTTGGATTATTTGCAGCAGTTGCGCCATCGTTTGCAGAAAGATTTATCTACAGCAGTGGCGAGTACGCGTTTGTCTTTGCAAGTATTGGCTGTACGAACTGAGATTGAACATTTACTGGCTGATCGTGCAGGGCAACAGAATTGGTCGCCCGTTGTCATTGAAATCGTACACGAGTATTGGTTGGCTTTATTGCTCAATATTCATTGGCGCGAAGGCACAGCGTCCAATACTTGGCTAAGCGCGTTAGCTGTTTTGGATGAATTATTGGCATCGGTACAACCAGAACCTGATCGACAAAACAGACAGCGCATGATGCAACGCATTCCAAATTTGTTGCAGGAATTGCGTAAAGGTTTCGATCAACTCGGTTGCGCGCGCCAAACTTACAGTGCTTTGTTGGAACGATTGCAAACCGTGCATCTTGCATTGATGAAAGGCGGTAGTGCCGACGCATTGCCAGAAACACCTATCGCGTGGCCAATAGTGGGAGCAATGCCGCAACAGGGTGAACAGTTTGAAGTGGGGACATGGTTGCGCGGTGAGGATGGTCGCGTGTTAGCTGTTGAATTTTCAGACGGTTGGTGCACGGCATTACGCGATGCACACGATGCAGCGCTGGAGTGCTGTAGCACAGCAGCATTGCAAGCAGCATTTTCGGAAGCGCATTTGGAAGTGATTCCTGCCATTACACCTTTATTGCCAGCAACCGTATCGCGTCAATGAATGCCGATTCAGTCAAAGAGGGATGGATGCAGGAAGTGCGCCATTTGCCTTCGGAAAACTTTAATGAGCGTCCGCATAACGCTGTTGTCGATTTGCTGGTAATTCACAATATCAGTTTGCCGCCAGAGCAATTTGGCGGTGACTTCGTTGATGCATTATTTTGCAATACCTTGAATTGTGATGAACATTCTTATTTTGAGCAGTTGCGCAATCTGCGTGTATCCGCACATTTTTTTATCAATCGTTTAGGTGAAGTGACACAATATGTTGCGCTGCATCAACGCGCTTGGCATGCGGGTGTTTCGCAATGGTGCGGCAAAGAAAATTGCAACGATTATTCGGTGGGCATAGAGTTAGAAGGCACGGATAATACGCCCTATACCGATCAACAATACGTTGCTCTCAATACAGTGACACAAAAAATTATGCAGAGTTTTCCAGCAATTACTATCGACAGAATTGTTGGTCATTGTGATATTGCACCTGAGCGAAAAACTGATCCAGGTGTAGCATTTGATTGGAAACGGTTTCGAGAGAGCTTGAGTAATGCCTGCAATGCCCATTGATATTGATGCCTTGTACGCAGGCAATCGCCGCGCTTTGGCAAAAGCCATCACCTTAATTGAAAGTAAACGCGACGATCATCGCGAGCAGGCGCAGCATTTATTGGAAACTGTGTTGCCGCGTTCAGGCAACAGTGTGCGCATCGGTATTACTGGTGTACCCGGTGTTGGCAAATCCACCTTCATCGAAGCTTTTGGTTTGCATTTAATCGCGCAGGGCAAAAAAGTCGCTGTGTTGGCTGTGGATCCCAGTTCTCCGGTTGCTGGCGGCAGCATTCTCGGTGATAAAACGCGCATGGAAGAATTGTCGCGCCGCGATGAAGCGTTTATTCGTCCATCACCTTCGGAAGGTTCGCTCGGCGG
>CAYOEO010000019.1:0-34357 GCA_964403125.1 uncultured Pseudomonadales bacterium
CGCGCAGCTGACGCTTACGCTTGGTGGTCATCTTGGTGAGGATGTGGCTCTTGTTGGCATGCTTGCGCTTGTAACCGGCCGCCGTTTTTTTGAAGCGCTTTGACGCTCCGCTATGTACCTTAATTTTAGGCATGGTCTAACTCCGCATTGGGAACACTTGTCTGCAACGACAGCGGTGCTCGGGTTAATGACAAAAATAAGTCTGCGACTTATTTCTTCTTTTTGGGTCCCAGAACCATGGTAAGTTGTCGCCCTTCCATTTTTGGAAATTGCTCCACTGAACCGTAGTCCGCCAAGTCGGCTTCGATGCGTTTCAACATCTCCATGCCCAACTCTTGGTGCGCCATTTCACGACCGCGATAACGCAGCGTGATTTTGGCTTTGTCCCCGTCTTCCAAGAAACGCATCAGGTTGCGTAGTTTTACCTGATAGTCTCCGTCTTCCGTCCCTGGTCGAAACTTAATTTCTTTAATCTGAACACGGTGTTGCTTTTTTTTCTGTTCAGCTTTTTGCTTTTTCTGTTCAAACAAAAACTTGCCGTAATCCATCACTTTACAAACAGGCGGTGTGGCATCGGGAGAAATTTCCACCAGATCCAACTCTGCCTCTTCAGCCGCTGCCAGCGCTTCACGCAAACTGACAACACCCACCTGTGATCCATCTGCGCCAATCAGACGCACTTCACGCGCACGAATCTCATCATTGATGCGCTGCTTGTTAGCGTTGGCAGCGCCGCGCTCTTTGTTCTCAACTGGCTGATTAATAACTTGTTTCTCCGGTTATTGCCTTATAAACGCACGCGACCGCGCTGAAGCACCTCGGATTGCAGATGAGCCAATAGCTGATCCCAGCTCATGGTTCCCAACTCTGCTCCGTTGCGCGCCCGCACGGCCACCGTTTTAGATTCAGACTCCTTGTCCCCCACGACGAGTAGGAAAGGTGTCTTCTGGATCGTATGCTCGCGGATTTTAAAGCCTACCTTCTCGTTTCTCAAGTCCGCTTGTGCACGAAGTCCATGATTTTCAAGATATTCTGCCAATTTTGTCGCGTAATCCGCCTGACGATCAGTGATATTCATCACCACCGCCTGCACGGGTGCCAGCCACAAGGGAAAAGCCCCCTCGTATTGCTCAATCAAGATACCGATAAAACGCTCTAGCGATCCCAAAATGGCACGATGCAGCATCACCGGCGTCTGGCGCTGGCTGTGCTCATCCACATACTCAGCATCCAAGCGGCCAGGCATGTTGAAGTCCACCTGCACGGTGCCGCACTGCCACATACGGCCGATACAATCCTTGAGTGTGAATTCGATTTTGGGACCGTAGAATGCGCCTTCGCCCGGCTGTAAATCAAATGGCAGACCTTTAGCGTTCAGCGCATCTGCCAAAGCAGCTTCGGCTTTATCCCAGATCTCATCCGAGCCGACACGCTCCTCAGGACGAGTCGATAACTTGATGATGACTTCATCGAAGCCAAAATCCTGATAGACGGAATACAGCAGATCAATAAAGCTCGCCACTTCCGGCTGAATTTGTTCTTCCGTACAGAAAATATGCGCGTCATCTTGCGTAAAACCGCGCACGCGCATGATGCCGTGCAGCGCACCAGACGGCTCATTGCGATGGCAAGAACCAAACTCCGCCATACGCAAAGGCAGTTCTCGGTAGCTGTGCAGTGCTGCGTTATAAATTTGCACATGACACGGACAATTCATCGGTTTGATTGCGTAATCGCGCGATTCCGATTCCGTGATGAACATATTTTGTGAATATTTACCCCAATGACCGGAGCGCTCCCACAGCGACAAATCGACCACTTGTGGCGTTTTCACTTCTTGATAACCCGCTTTGCGCAAACGCTCGCGAATATAATTTTCAATTTCTTTGTAGATGATCCAACCGTTGTTGTGCCAGAACACCATGCCCGGTGCTTCTTCTTGCATATGAAACAGATCAAGACGCTTACCCAACTTACGATGATCGCGTTTTTCTGCTTCTTCTATGCGCGTTAAATACGCCTGCAAATCTTTTTTATTCAGCCAAGCCGTGCCGTAAATACGCTGTAATTGCGCGTTTTTGCTGTCGCCGCGCCAATACGCCCCCGCCACTTTCATCAACTTAAAGGCTTTCAATTTGCCTATCGAAGGAACGTGTGGACCACGGCACAAATCCATCCACTCGCCTTGCTGGTAAACAGAAATTTCTTCACCTGCGGGCAAATCATTAATAATTTCAACTTTGTAATGCTCACCCATCGCTGAAAAAGTTTTAATAGCTTCATCGCGGCTCATCACCAGACGCTGCACTACATAATCCGCAGCAGCCAATTCCTCCATGCGTTTTTCAATAGCGATTAAATCATCCGGCGTAAATGCACGCTCGGCTGCAAAATCGTAATAAAAACCATCACCCACAACAGGACCAATGGTGACTTGTGTTTTTGGAAATAATTGCTGCACAGCCATCGCCAGTAAATGCGCGGTGGAGTGGCGAATAATTTCTAGCGCGTCTGGATCTTTTTCCGTCACGATAGCGAGCGCAACATCCTGTTCGATGCGATATGAAGTATCGACTAGCTTTCCATCAACGCGACCGGCTAAAGCTGCCTTAGCGAGACCCGCACCAATGGATGCCGCCACATCGGCAACAGTAACGGCTTGATCGAAAGTGCGCTGACTTCCATCGGGTAGCGTAACGATAGGCATAGTTTTAACAACAAATTGAGAGGGCGCGATTTTATGAGACGCCCGCACCAGTGACAAGCTAAGCGGGCATCACAAACACTTACTCGCCGCGATTATTTTCCTGTAGAGCTTGGGCTGCTGCTCGACGAAGCTCCTGCTCCTGTTGCTTGCGCAATTGCTTCTGCTTTTGCGCTTCTGCCTCATCCACCTGTTTTATGGCACTGCAATCAGCAGAAACCCAATGTGCATTGGCCTCGCTATTCACTGCATGTGCAGAGCCCTGTTCCTCCACCGTCATTTTCGTCACCGAGGTCCACGCTTCTGAGTTCAAGCGCGTTACCGTTGTTTCACCTTGTGCTTTCGGTTTATTACATTGCACATTAACGTGCGTAACATTGCCATCTCGCTGAATGTTGCTGAATTGACAACGATTCTGCGTGTTGTTGGGATCTGTTTGCTTTTCTAACTGCTCTTTTGTCAGACACACTTGTATCGGTTTACCCATCGCCATGCTGGATGCTTTTTTCGACATCATCGCTTCTACTTGCGCGCGCATTTCTGGCGGTACTTTTTCCAGCATCTTGCTCATGTCAGGCATTTTTTGCCCATCAATCGCTGTTTTTTGCTGCACTTCCCACAAACCAGGCTTCACATCTTTGACGAAGCTACGCATTAACTCTTGTGTAGTGTCTGCCTGTGCGACAGAAGTCAAAACCATCAATCCCGCAGTAAGCCATGCCTGTTTTAATTTCATGATGTTGTCCTCGAAAGTAGCAATTTGTCATTGTGTATTTTGATGCTCAACCGTGACGTGAAGTTCAGCAGGAAGTGCATTTTTTTGCAACGGTTCGCTGATGCCTTCCCAATCGCCCGCCGCTGGCATCGGCTGGCCGCTATGCGACAAACGCACAACCACTTCAAACGTGTTGATGGTTGACCAATCCATTTGCCCTTTCATTGGCGAAGTGGCTGTATCCAACGTAACAGGCTTTGCCAAGGCAGCCACTGTCGTTTTGACAACCGCTAAGGGCATACGTGACCCCTCTTGGGCTCGCAGCAAAACGAAGGCAACATCATCCGGCTTGGCATTCGCTTCTGGCGCAACACTGACTTGCACACGCAGTTTTATATCATCCGAAGACGCGGCTGCGGTAGAAATTCCACCCAATGCACGCGCCTTTGCCACACCCTCAGCAATCGCTGATGCTTGCGGCGTGCCCTGTGGAATAGAAACCAACAAGCGTTGCCACAAATCTACTGCTCGCGCGTAATCTTTTTGCTCGAAGGCGGCCATACCTAGCAGCCCCAAAGCCGTTACGTTATGTGGATTAGCAACCAAAGCACGTTGTAATAAAGCGCGAGACTCCTCGGTCAATTCACGATTATTTTTTAAAAAAAGTGTCTGCGCATACTCAGATAAAAATTTGTCTTGCTCAGGAAACGCTGCAACAAGATTTTGATAATCAGCAATCGCAGCATCCCAATTACCCATTAGCGACAACAGTCGCGCTCGCATATAAACAAAACCATCATCGTTCGGATGATCAGCCAACCAAGCATTCAACTCATCAAGCAATATTGTTTGTTGGCGTGCCTGCTCTTGGTCAGCAAACTGTTGCGAAAAAACCGCTTGACCCAATTCTGTAATTTGCAAAGCTCGCGCAGAACCCAAGTGTTGATAAATCAGCAAAGACCCTGCGGCAACACTGATTAACACTAGCAGCGAAAGAACATGAATCCATCGACTCACAAATATTGTGTATTCTGATTTATCGGCATCTATGTTTGATGATGAAGGAGAAATAGGCGTAGAAGCCTGCCGGCGCGACAACCATAACAAAAGCACAACCATCAAAATAAGTACGACTGGCGCAGCCCATAGAAACACCGTATTCCACTGCATTCTCGGCTTGTACAACACAAAATCGCCATAGCGTTCGCGCATGAAGTCAATGATTTCATTTTCAGATTTTCCCGCCAATAACTGCTGGTAAAGCTCTTTACGTAAATCAGCTGCAATCTGAGAATCTGAATCCGCTAAGTTTTGATTTTGACACTTTGGGCAACGCAACTCCTCCGTGAGTTTTTGATACAGATGACGCTGTTCATCATTCTTAAATTCATAGGCGTCAATAGATGCATGCAGCACACTGCAACACAACAACAGCACACACACCACGAAATAACGCATAAAACCTCAAAATATTCAGAATGAAAACAGCACGATGACTTTTTTAATTACGGAATAGGAAACGCCCAACAGGATTTTTCCACATAAAGTTCATCAGCTTTTTCATTTGATCAAACTTCTTCTGCTCATGTGGATAACCGGTATCCATACCGCCGTAACGACCAACGATAATAGGCATCGCCTGCGAATAGCCACGCAAACCGTTAGCGCCGTTTACCGTGCCGACACCGCTTTCTTTCACGCCACCAAAAGGCGCACAAGCCACGCCGTACATCATGCCGATGTCATTAACTGCCATAGAGCCAGTTTCTACGCGCTTAGCAATTTCCAAACCTTTTTTCTCATCTTTTGTCCATACACTGCCATGCAAACCGTAAGCGGAGTTATTGGCTTTTTCGATTGCTTCATCAATGGTATTAAATTTCACGATTGGCAAAATAGGACCAAAAGTTTCTTGTGCCATCACATCAAAATCTTCCTGCACATCCACCATGACGGTTGCTTCATAGTAAAGACCTTGCAGTTCAGGATTGCGGCGACCACCCGCGAGAATTTTCGCGCCGCGCTTTTTGGCATCTTCCACATGCGCTTCCATGATGGCGAGCTGCCTATCCCAAAACACAGCACCTAAATCTTCATTAACACCGTGTTTTTGCCCTTGACGAATAGCTTTCGCCATTTCTGTTGCACGACGTACAAATTCATCGTAAACCGGCGCTTGTACATAAATGCGCTCGATACCGCAGCAGAAATGCCCCGTGTTGACGCAACCGCCCCACACTGCACCGTGAACAGCTTTGTCGAGATCCGTATCTTCTAAAACAATCATGGCATCTTTGCCGCCTAACTCCAGCGTCACTGGAATCAAACGCTCTGCACACACGGCGGCAATTTTTTTGCCGGTATTCACAGAACCGGTGAAAGAAATTTTGTTGACATCCGCACGCGTCAAATCAGAGCCGGTTTGACCATCGCCCATTAACACTTGCACTACACCGTCAGGGATGCCAGCTTTTTGACACAATTCTTCAAACAGTTTTGCAGAATACGGCGTTACTTCTGAGCCTTTAATGACAACCGCGTTGCCTGCCAGAATCGCTTGCACACCGGGGTTAGCTGTCAACACGAAGGGACCGTTCCAAGGCGTGATTACACCCACTACGCCCAAGGGTTTGTAAATCAGATGCACTTTTTTCATCAAACCCATGATGCCGGGCGCGCGCATCACTTCATCACGCAAAGTTTTCTTCGCTTGTTTGCACCAATAAGTGATGAAATCGCAAACCGCATAGACTTCAAAAGTCAATGCATCTTGCAAAGGTTTTCCCGTTTCGCGAATTACCACTTCAACCACGCGATCTTGCTCTGCCAAAATCACATCGCGCAATTTCAATAAATGTTGTACGCGTTCATCTATCGATTTTGCGCCCCATGTTTTTTGCGCTTGACGCGCTTTGGCAACAGCGGCGTTCACGTCTGCTTCAGAAGCACATACCAGCTCACCAATATTTTCTAAAGTGGCAGGATTTTTAAGCGACAAACGGCGGCGACCATCAGCACTCTCTGCAATACGTTCAAAAATAGCCATACGAGCTCCTCAATGGATAGGTTGTGCAGTCAAAGAAATGTTACGCCGGATACTACCTGCTTGCCCAAGGCAAACCAATTAGCGAGACATCGTATTCGTAGGAAATAAGCCCTGCTCTTGAAGATGCTGCCAAATAAAACGAGCTGATACTTTATTGCCCAGCGAGGTATGGTGCGGGTCGTTATCCATGGTTAAGGGGAATTCCTTCGTATGCTGAAAGTCACTCAACAAAGAAATAATGGGATAAGGCTTGGTTGGTGCCACTTCAGAAAAATAATGAAATGGCTCCAGCGACCACGGACCAAGACGTGTGTATTCCGTGGAGTGGTCATTGATGGTTTCTGTTTTACTGTATTGCACCGAGCGCGGCATGATGAATGCAGCAAATTTTGTGTGCAGCACGTTATTTACGTACTGATTGGTTTCATCCAAATTACTCGTTAATTCATCTAAGTAAGGACGCGTTTCACTGAGTGGACGCTCCATAGCAAAATAACGCTGCCACGGTGTTCCCCACAAAGGCTTAGTGAACCAATCAGCCTTGATCACTTCTCTCCCCAATTTTCCCAATACAAAAATAGATGTGACAGGAATCCAATGCGCAACTTTGAAAAATCCTTTGCGTTCCGCTGCACGACGATAAAACGTGTCATCCCAAAAATCGGTCATATCGACTACTTCAATCACTAAATCTGGTTTGTATTTTTTACCAATCTCTTTCAGCAAGCGCAGCGATAAAAAAGGCGACGAAGATATCCAACCATAATTGAATACACGCACATTGGCATAGCCTGCTTTGTGTGCCAGCTCCTCCAAACGATACGGCAAGGTATCCTGCCTGCCAAGCCACATACCGTAAACAAAAGAATCGCCTAAGACGATAATATTAAAATCAGAGTCTTTCACATCATCCGGTTCGATTGCTGAGCGAATATTGTCAGAGTTGAGATCCGTGTATTGCTCTTGCGTCATGCGATGATCGGGATTACTCACAATATTGATAGATGTCCACCACTTACCAAAAACTAAAGGACCAGCAACTTCCAAGAAGACAACCGACAAAAACAACAACAAAAAGAAAAACAATATTGAAAATACAAAAATCTTTAATGGCGATCGTTTCTGCTTCACACGGCTTTCCTCAACGATGACTACTGGTGCGTTGATAATAAATATAGGCTGGTGGCAATTGATTAATTTGCAGTTGGTTGTACGGCAAAAAAGACAACGGCATTTCTCGGTAAGCTATTTGCTTAAAACCAGCACCTTCAAATGCTTTTTTAACCTGAAGAAACTCAGGTAGTTTTGGCAAAGACACTCGGATGATGACTGTAGCATCTGCGCCATCCAAAGCGCGTAAACCTTTCAAAACATTGAAAGGTTTGACTTTTTCTGCGTGATATTGTTTGAGAAGTATTTGCTCCTCAAGTGCAACCGCTTGTTTGTTACGCTCCAAACCAACAAAAAGCTCTCTATCAATCTGCCACGACAAAAACAGCATCCAAGCTAGGCACAGAGCAATACATAGCACCATACCGGCTTTCGCAAGCTGACCCGACATTTTTGACAGCAGTGTTGATGAGCCCACACCAAACAAAACAGCCCACAACGACAACAAATGACTGAGGTTTCTCTCGAAGAATACGCCCTGCATGGAAAAAACAACCCAATACAATATCGATACAAAGACAGAGCATCCTACAAATACTTTGACTTTTCTTTCTGTACAGAGGAAGAAAGATGAAAACATCACAACTAAGACAGGCAAGGTAAAAAATACCATGCCATACGCCGCCAATACATAGCCCGATGGAAAATAAGATTGTATCCATCCACCACTCACAGGGGCGCCAACGTACTGATTTCTCAATAACGCAATACCGTGAAGAAAGCCTGAAATATCCTTCAAAATATAGGGGGCAGAGAGTGCAATTCCCACCACAAAACCCAGAGGCCACAGCAATAAAATAGCGTATCGCCTAAGCGCCCAATAGCTACCCGCAAACGCCAAACCCAACATGGGAATAAAACTAAACTTACAGGCAAAGGCGATGCCCCAGATAATGGATTCACACAAAGCGATTAACAATTTCTTCTCTGTGCAATTTTTTAACGCCAACCAAACGGCTAATGCCACAAGAAAAATCACGAACGATTCTGGTCTTGCATAATGAGCATCTACAACAGCTTGTGGTGTGATAACTAAAAACCCAGCAGAAAAAATAGCAGCGTAGTTGTTTAATAATTTTTTTGTGGTCGCATACACCAGCAACACAGCCAACAACTGACATAGCACTGAAAAATAACGATAAATGACTAACACAGAGACATCTTGCATACCCAAATTGCGACAAAGCCATTGAAAGACATACAAAGCGGTGTGGTAGCTGGAAAAATTGTATTGCTTGAGTTTGTAAAACCCACCAGCAAAATCACCGCGCCAATCGGCGTGCTCCCAATTGGTATCTAGAGTGCCGCTGTCTTGCATGTATTGCACAACGGCTTTGGGAATTAACTCATCAGCAAAATAAGTGCGCGGATAAACATCCCAACGCAACACGACCGCTAACAGCAATAAAGCGGCTAACGCGATCAATGAATAGCGCGATGAGTATGGAGAGGAGGTCACAGCGGCACTTGATGTACGAAGGTGCTGCAATCTAGCAAATCAACCCACAAGCTGCCAGAACAGACGTTGAAAGTTGATTGAAGAAAGAAATGGGGTGGCTGACGGGGCTCGAACCCGCGACAACAGGAATCACAATCCTGGACTCTACCAACTGAGCTACAGCCACCACGACTGCTATCGCAATACCGAAAAGGACTCACGAAAAGGCGGGCGCATTATAGAGTTTGACGCTGTAAATGCCAGCCCTGATCTGTCATCAACGAAAAAACACGCAAATTAAGCAGGTCGCGCTGTGTTAGCAGTCGGCGCTGCTGTGCTTTTTTTCGGATACAGATAAATGGAAATTTTATCGCTCACCGCACGCGTAATACCTTGCAACTCCAGCCCAGATAAGCCCGAAATGCGATCAAGGTTGATTTTGTGCAAGTGAACACAAGGAATATCCGACTGAAACTCACGCAAATCGCCCTTGGTCAACACGGGTAGAAATGGACGTTCAGGCGTATGGCGTTTAATGATGGCGTGCAATCCAACTGTCAGTGGCATTGCCTTAGGCGCTTCATTGGAATTGCGTGATGGCATCGCAATATAAAGCCCCTGCTTGCCAATTAACGCGCCTGGGATGATGTTCAAACCAGTCGGTGTGACCGCCGTTTCCGGAATCTTGAAGAAAGTATCGTGGTGCGCGTTAGGATTAGGCAAGATAACGAGCTTACGGTCTTCATTCTCTGGCAAAAAGATATCGTAGTTACTGTACAACTGCTGCACGGGACCAGAGTAGACGCAGAGCGTCTTTTTGAACTGCATGATGAACGCGATGGCACGCGAGCGGTTCTGAATCTTCTCCAGATCCCACACCAATGGATCGTTGGCACGCCGCAACAGCTCTTTGGCATCAACTTCAGACACGACCACAACCTTTTATTTTTCAAAAACGTGCATCAGTATACATGAAGCTTTTGACCAGATTGACGTTAAGCACGTCACACTTTTTTTGCGTCTATCACTATCCACAGTCTCTGTGGATAAGTCTGTGCATTGCACTCAGAAAAAGAGTGGTAAACGTGACAACACAAGCATCACCCTTAGATTGCTCAAAAAATAACCATATAGTAAAAATATATATAATTCAAACAGATACAACAACTTTATTACAAACAACATGACTATGCACAGCCATCTTGAGGTTTTTACTTAGTTACTACGCAAGATGTGCATAACAGTGTGAGTCACCATTAACTGTGGAACACAGATTCTCGAAACGATGCGTTTCACATAAGCGTTATTGCTACCATTGGCTTCAGTTACAATGCGCGACTTCTCTTCGTTACCGCTGGAAACATGCATGAGTCAGAACGCACTCCCACTCTCCTCCCTCACCGCCATCACCCCTATTGATGGGCGCTATGGCAGCAAAGTGGAAAGCCTGCGCGCTATCTTCAGTGAATACGGCTTGATCCATTCCCGCGTACTGGTGGAAGTGCGCTGGCTACAGCAGCTTGCTCAACACCCCCTGATTGATGAGCTACCCGCCTTCTCCAGCGCAGCAAACGCACAGCTAGAGCGTATTCTGAGTGACTTCAGCCCCGCCCACGCTGAAACTATCAAACAAACCGAGCGCACCACCAATCACGATGTCAAAGCGGTGGAATATTTCATCAAAGCGCAGATGAAAGGCAACACAGAATTGGAAGCTGCCAGCGAGTTTGTGCATTTCGCTTGCACCTCCGAAGACATCAACAACTTGTCGCACGCTCTGATGCTGCGCGATGGCTTGCAGCAATCTTTATTACCTTTGGCTGACAGCATCATCAGCAAATTGACGACGCTCGCGCACGACATGGCAGCCATCCCCATGCTGGCGCGCACGCACGGACAAACCGCATCGCCAACTACGGTCGGTAAAGAATTGGCGAATGTTGTCGCAAGATTACAGCGCCAACGCACACAAATTGCTGCGGTGCCGTTACTCGGAAAAATTAACGGCGCTGTTGGCAACTACAACGCACATCTCTCTGCTTATCCGAATGTCGATTGGCAAGCGAATGCACAAACTTTTGTTGAATCTTTAGGGCTGACTTGGAATCCCTACACCACGCAAATTGAACCGCACGATTACATGGCGGAATTGTTTGATGCCATCAGTCGCTTTAATACCATTTTGATTGATTTAGATCGCGATATTTGGGGCTACATTTCTCTCGGCTATTTCAAACAAAAAGTGGTTGCCGGTGAAGTAGGCTCTTCTACTATGCCGCACAAAGTCAATCCGATAGATTTTGAAAACTCGGAAGGCAATCTCGGTTTAGCCAACGCCATGTTTGGTCATCTCGCTAATAAATTACCGATCTCGCGCTGGCAGCGCGATCTCACCGATTCCACCGTATTACGCAATATGGGTGTTGGTTTTGCTTACAGCGCAATCGCCTATGAAGCCACACTTAAAGGTTTAGGAAAACTTGAACTGAATCAACAACGCTTGGCGGATGATTTGGATAATAGTTGGGAAGTGTTGGCCGAGCCGATTCAAACCGTCATGCGCCGTTACGGTGTGCCAGAGCCGTACGAAAAATTAAAAGCCTTGACGCGTGGGCAAGCCATGAGCCGTGAAGTGTTACAGCAATTTATTGATACGCTAGACATTCCTGCGGAAGCAAAAGCTGCACTGCAAGCATTGACACCCGCCAGCTATATCGGTAACGCTGTAGATCAAGCAAACGTCATTTAATTGCAGCATTCGCAGGAGCGTCACGCATGAAAATGATTCCAGCGTTCTACCTCGACCACGACCGTATGCAGGCGTTGGCGTTACAGCACGTGGAATCATTCAAAAGTGCAAAACCGTTTCGTCATTGTTATATCGACAATTTTTTGCCTGACGATATTGCGCATTTACTAGCTGATGAATACCCCAGCCCTACCGATATTCCATGGGAGCGCGGTGGTGATCGCGCCACGCTACAAACCATGCACAAACTGGGGCATTCCAACGAGCAGCAATTTCCGCCGTTTATTCGTCATGTGATGCACGAGTTCAACAGCTCCACTTTTATTCGTTTTATGACCACACTAACGGGGCAAGCGGGCTTGATTGTTGATCCGCATTATCGCGGCTGCGGCCTGCACTCCACAGGGCGCGGCGGAAAGTTAATGATTCATGCCGATAAGTCACGCCACCCCAATAAAAAAGTCGATCAAATTTTTAACATGATTTACTTCCTCAATCGCGATTGGCAGGAAGATTGGGGCGGTCACTTGGAGTTATGGGATAAAAACCTAACGCAATGCGAAGCAAAAATTGCCCCCGTGTTTAACCGCGCTGCTTTTTTTCTCACGGGCACCAACACCTACCACGGTCACCCGCATCCGCTGGAATGCCCAGAAGACCGCCGTCGCAACTCGCTGGCCGTTTACTACTATTTGATCGAAAGACCACCATCAGAAAACTATGAAGGATGGCGCAATTTTGTCGACTGGATGCCGACGACAGAGGATGAAAAATCTCGCCCTCAACGCGAAAGTCAACCGCAAGTTTTTCGTTTTGAAGGCAAAGATTTAACTCTGCCTAACGATAAAAAGCCTAAATAAAATGCTCTTAACGATTTCACGCAACGCCGCTTGGCTAGTTGCCATCACTCTACTATTGGCAGTTGGTGTCACTTTTTTCTTTTCTCTCAATCATCCAATTTCGGCTGACTTGGCCATGCTGCATTACAGCGCATGGCTCATCAACGAAAAACACTTTGTGCTGTACCGCGATATTTTTGATATCAACTTTCCTGCACCTTATTTATTTCATAGCTTGCTAGGAAAGCTAATTGGCTATGAAGCAGCACCGCTGCGCTGGGTGGATTTGGCACTCATGGCAGCACTAGGCTGGGCGAGCTGGCGCATTGTTTCTCCCCTCTCCAAGCCTGCTGCCATTAGCGGATTCAGTTTGTTTTGTCTTTTGTACTGGATACAAGGTGGTGAATTTGCCTTAGAGCGCGATGTCTTGGCATTAGTCCCAGCCGTTATTGCTTTTGCACTCGCCAGCAACAAAAAAGTATCCACTATAAGTTGCGTATTGATTGGTTGCTTTGCTGCGCTGGCATGCAGCATGAAACCCAATAGCGTTGTGATCGTTCCAATTTTTTTGTGGATGCTCTACCGAGCAAACAATATCGCCACTGAAAAAAAACATTCTGCACTTGCATTATTTTTAGGAAGCATGGCAATCGTTTCGCTTATCCCTTTTATCTGGGTAAGCGCAAACAACGGCCTGCACAGTTTTTTTGATATTTACCAACACTACATGCCCATCTATGCAAATAGCCGCTATGACTTATGGCACTATGAAAACAGCACAGAACGCTGGGCAACGCTACTCACGCAATACCTAAGATTTGCTGGCATATCACTACTGCTTTCACTGCCAGGTCTCGTTTGGGCGTGGCTGCAGCATGCAAAAAACCCAGTAACACGACTGCGAATCTTGCAACTCACAGCCATAACATTCGCCTTTACTTTTTATGAAGCGATTGCAGGAAAATTTTGGCTCAATCATCTGTTTCCCTCGGCGTACTGGAGCTTCCTGTGCCTCTCACTTTTACTAACTTCACCGCAAACTGACGCCGCTGCGTGGAAAAAATATTTAGCCATTATTCTTCTGATTCCCTGCGCTGCGCTGGGATGGCTGTTGAGTAAACCAAGCATTAACGCAATGCAACAGACGCACAAGCGCGAACAACAAGAACCCAATGCATGGCGCGCAAGACAAGTTGCCAATTATTTGCTGGCACATCCCACCCATCCTGAAGAAACCGTACAAGTATTGGATATGGCAGGCGATGGTCAAGCTGCACTGCTCATGGCAAAAGCCACTTCGGCAACGAAGTTTTTAATTGATGTGCCACTGTGGATGCAACCAGACTCTCAAGCCACTCAAACATTGCGCACAGCGTTTGTTGCAGAATTACAGCAGAAAAATCCTACCTACATCATCTATTTTGAGCAGTTTTTACACCCAGGTGGCGGCAATCGTTTGAAAGAATTTAAGCCGTTGTATCAATGGATCACACAAAACTACACCGTCGCAGAGCAGCGTGAAGCGGCTTATATTATTTTTCAGCGCAAAGCCGCGCAGTAATTTATTGCTTACGCTTTAGGCAAGGTAACGCCGCGTTGTCCTTGATATTTTCCGCCACGATCTTTGTACGACACATCGCAGACTTCATCCGACTCAAAAAATAACATCTGCGCCACACCTTCATTGGCATAGATTTTTGCCGGCAGATTAGTGGTGTTAGAAAATTCTAGCGTGACATGCCCTTCCCACTCAGGCTCCAGCGGCGTGACATTGACAATGATGCCGCAACGCGCATAAGTCGATTTTCCCAAACAAACCGTCAATACATTACGCGGAATGCGGAAATATTCCACGGTGCGCGCCAGTGCAAAAGAGTTCGGCGGAATGATGCAGACATCGCTTTTGATATCGACAAAACTTTTTTCGTCGAATTGCTTAGGGTCTACCGTAGCCGAATGCACATTGGTGAAAATTTTGAACTCATCTGAGCAGCGCACATCGTAGCCATAGCTCGAAGTACCGTAAGAAATCACGCGACGACCAGGCTCCGGCTCACGCACTTGTCCCGCTTCAAACGGCTCGATCATGCCGTGTTCTAAAGCCATGCGCCTGATCCACTTATCTGCTTTGATAGCCATAAACTCAACCTGTGTCTGTATGCAAAACCGCGACATTCTAGCAGACAAGCTCGAAAATCCCGCGCCAAACCGCTATAGTTTTGCGCTGTCCTTTACCGTGTATCGCCCACCATTCCATGACTTCAGCTCGTAAAATTCTCGTCACCAGCGCCCTCCCTTATGCCAACGGCTCTTTGCATTTGGGGCATTTACTGGAAACCATTCAAACTGACATCTGGGTGCGCTTTCAAAAAGTACGCCAGCAAGACTGTATTTATGTATGCGCCGATGACACACACGGCACAGCCATCATGCTCAAGGCAGAACAACTGGGCGTCACGCCAGAGCAACTGATTGCCGATGTTCGCCGCGAACACGAACAAGATTTCCAAGGCTTTTTAATCGGTTTTGATCAATATTACTCCACGCACTCAGAAGAAAATCGTCATTACAGCGAGCTAATTTATCAGCGTGTGCACGATTTATCGCTCATCAAAACACGCGCTATCACGCAAGCATTCGATCCAGAAAAGAATCTCTTTTTAGCTGATCGCTACATCAAAGGCAGTTGCCCAAAATGTAAGGCGGAAGATCAATACGGCGATAACTGCGAAGCCTGTGGCGCCACCTACGCACCGATGGATCTCATCAATCCTATTTCTGTGATTTCTGGCGCAACGCCGATTGCCAAAGAATCCGAACATTATTTTTTCGATTTACCTGCCTGCGCTAACTTTTTAAAACAATGGACACGCGCTGGTCACTTGCAAGAAGAAGTCGCCAACAAAATGGCGGAGTGGCTGGATGCAGGCCTGCAACCTTGGGATATTTCTCGCGACGCGCCCTACTTTGGTTTTGAAATCCCCAACGCGCCTGGGAAGTTTTTCTATGTATGGTTGGATGCGCCTATTGGCTACATGGCGAGCTTTCAGCATTTTTGCAAGAAAAATAATATCGACTTTAACGAGTACTGGAAGCAGGATTCGACCACCGAGTTGTATCACTTTATCGGCAAGGACATCATCAACTTCCACGCATTATTTTGGCCAGCCCTGTTACACAACGCAGGTTTCCGCACACCGACACAAATTTTTGCACACGGCTTTTTAACCGTTGATAGCAAAAAAATGTCTAAGTCGCGCGGCACTTTTATTCGCGCGCAAAGTTACTTGAAGCATTTGCAGCCAGAATATTTGCGCTATTACTTTGCCGCCAAGCTGGGCGATAGCGTTGATGACATCGACCTCAACCTCAACGATTTCGTGCAGCGCGTGAATTCCGATCTCGTCGGAAAACTGGTCAATATCGCCAGCCGCTGCGCAGGATTTATTACCAAAGCAGGCGGCACACTGTCTTCGCATCTCGATGCACCTGAGCTGTGGCAACGCACTGTGGCGCAGAGCACGCACATTGCAAGCCTGTATGAAAAACGCCAGTTCGGTCACGCCATGCGCGAAATCATGGCGCTGGCCGATGAAGCCAACCAATACATCAATGACAAAGCGCCGTGGGTGCTCGCCAAAGAAGGTCATCAATTTGCAGCGCTGGATGTCTGCACTATGGGCATCAACCTATTCCGTGTTTTGATGATTTATTTACAGCCCGTTTTGCCAGCCACCGCACAAAAAGCGGCGGCGTTTCTCCATGACGATTTAGCTTGGAGCGATAACATCGAGCCATTGTTAAACCACAGCATTGCTGCGTTTGAGCCCATGATGCAGCGCGTGGATAGCAAGCAGATTGAAGCGATATTGGCGGAAGAAACACCTGCAGAAGCAATTCCAGCGAAACAAGAAAAGCCCAGCAAGAAAAATGCTGCCAGCACCAATGACGACAGCATTGCACCCAGGATTGAATTTGATGATTTTGCAAAAATTGATTTGCGCGTAGCTAAAATTATTGATGCTCAACATGTCGAAGGCGCAGACAAGTTATTGCAACTGACTTTGGATATTGGCGATGAACAGCGCAATGTGTTTGCTGGCATTAAATCCGCTTACCAACCAGAGCAATTGGTTGGTCGTCTCACCGTGATGATCGCCAATCTTGCGCCGCGCAAAATGAAGTTTGGTATGTCAGAAGGCATGGTGATTGCCGCAGGTCCTGGCGGGCAAGATATTTTCTTGCTAACACCAGACAGCGGCGCGCAAGTCGGTATGCGCATCAAGTAACAATAAACTCAACGAATACGGCTGGTACTGACGCGTTCAAATAAAGCGATGGTTTGTGCAATCCACGGCGCAGACCACGCTCCCATCCATAAATGTTCTGCCGTCATGCTGGCCATTTTTTTCAAATAGTCATCCACTAACTGCGCCAATTTTTTTGACGAAAAATCACCCTGCAATCCACGATCTAAAGACACGCTAGAGCACGGGCTCTTATTGCTTGCCGTCAACACCGCGTCCAACTGCATCACCTCACCCATTGCCGCCAAAGTTTTTTCGGCGGCAGCATGCTGTACTACTTGATCTATTTGTTGCAGATGATTTAACCAAATACCGCTAACAGCATAGTTGTTGGTCATGCAGCGGCCATTCAAGCCCCAAATAAAAACCGGATGCTCTTGTTGCGGACTGCCAATATTCATGGATCGCCATAACAGCGCCGCGTGTTTCTCTGCATCTTGCTCACACAAAACGGTAGAAATCTCAGGATAGACCCAATCATCATCATCCAAAAAAACATAAAAACCTTGTTGATCGGGAATATTGTTGTAGCTTTGAAAAACAACAAACTGCACATCAGCATCAGCGATATTGCTCTGTGCAATCGCTTTTAACGCTGCTCGCGTTTGAAAATAACCCAATGAAAAAGTGGCATCCCACAGCTGCATGAGTTTAAAAACATAATCGTCTGGCTTACCCCACAAACGGCAAAACACTGCAGATGGCTCACGAAATTTATCAACCGTCATTGCAGACCAATCAAGCGTTTGCCGCTGCACCACAATGACTGATTTTTCTGATATTTGATGCAAAGAAACACTCCCGTTGAAATACCCTAGGGCAAGCTATCGGCTCACGGGCTATCATAACGGCTAACTTGTATCACACTCATTGCCATGTCTGCATCCATACAAAAAATCTTTCAAGAATGGCGCACGCTAGCCACACTCGGCGGCCCCATTCTCATCACGCAGCTCTCACAAATGGCGAACGGCGTCATCGACACGGTGATGGCCGGACATTACAGCGCGCAAGATCTAGCGGGCGTTGCTATCGGCAACAGTTTTTGGATGCCTGTTTTTCTATTTTTTATTGGCATTTTGACCGCATTACAGCCGACCATCTCCATGCATCGCGGCGCACAAGCTCTACATAAAATTGCGCCCGTCACATGGCAAGGCATTTACATTGCGCTATGCTCTGCCGCACTGATGATCGCCCTGCTCTGGCACACACAGCCCGCACTGCAAGCATTAAATCTTGAATCGCATACCGCCAGTATTACGCAAGGTTATTTGCGCGGCTTTTTATGGGGCGTGCCTGCTATGTTGCTGATTGTCGCGATGCGCGGATTCACCGACGGTTTAGGACACACCAAAATCATCATGGGTGTTTCTCTGCTCTCCACATTAATTAATCTGCCATTCAATTACATTTTTATTTACGGAAAATTTGGCATCCCAGCGATGGGTGGCATCGGCTGTGGTTGGGCGACAGCCCTAGCCAATACCATCGCACTATTTGTTTTATTGATTTACCTGTATCGCAGTAAAACTTTTAGCCAGATTTCATTTCTGAAAAATTTCCACAAACCTAATTTTTTAGAGATTAAAAAATTACTGCGCTTAGGCATTCCCATCGGCTCAACTTTATTTTTTGAAGTCAGCATGTTTACCGTGATTGCGTTATTTCTTGCGCCACTGGGCCCTATCGTTGTCGCAGGACATCAACTTGTTCTTAATTTTGTTTCATTGATGTTTATGGTGCCCTTGAGCTTGGGCATGGCGTTGACACTGCGCGTCAGTTTTTTAGCTGGTCAAGGCGAGGTTCAAACGGCGCATTTATTGGCGCGCAGCACACTACTACTCGCGCTGTGCATTGCACTATTTTATGTGCCGCTATTAATTTTTGGCACGCACGCCATTGCGGCGGCGTACACCAATGACGCAGCGGTGATTGCGATTGCCGTGCAACTGCTCAAGCTGGCAGCTATTTTTCAAGTAGCGGATGTATTGCAAGTTACCGCTATCAGTGGTTTACGCGGCTTTCATGATACACGCATCCCCATGCTAATTATTTTGTTGTCCTTTTGGGGCATCGCTATGCCGCTCGGCTACACACTGACTTTTACCAATATACTCGTACCAGCCATGGGCGCAGCGGGCTTTTGGCTGGCGTTGATTGCGGGTTTGGTTTCAGCGTGTGTTTTATTGTTGATTCGATTGTTTCGATTTCGACCTACTACACACTCAAGCCAACCAGATTTGATGCAACGAATAACAAATTTATAGGGATGCAGCTCTTTCACTCGTACAGACTGTCTAGCAATCCGATAAAAATCCTCGTAATTTTCCTTCGTTTATAACACCTTAATAATTTAAACCAACTGAATATCAGTTCAATTTATAAAACTTCATGAAAATATAAAAATTAATGCTGAGATGCCAAGTATTGTTCCAATACAGCAACAATCTCCGACAAGGGTCGTTTTCCCATTGTAACTGACTTTTTATTATCGTCTTCTGGATTTCTCGAAACACAAGGTTCAGTACCAGGGAAATCTTTCAAAGCATGATCACGACTCTCTGCGTTATAAATAAAGAGCGTAAATTTTCCTGCTCGCCTTGCGCCAACACTGATACGGTAATCTCCAATACGAGAAGTAATACCTTTGCCATTTTTACGGAGACGCATTGGCAACTGCAATTGAAGGATTGCAGGTATCAATTCCGAGCGCACTTGTGCTCGTTTAATCTCATCCAAATCACTATCTTCATCATCAGCGCCATCATCTTCGTCTGACAATTCATCGTCATGGTGACTATTGATTGCTGGCGTGGAAGTTAGTTCAAGATCAAGATCATCCTCGTCATCTTCTGGCACAGCTTCATCGGTGAGGATTGAATTTTTACCCATAGCACTCGCAATGAGTTTAACCATCAAATTACGGCGCGCTTCAATAAATGATTCAAAATCATTTGCGCGCAAACTCACTGGGTCAAGCATATGTGTTTGCAACAGCGCATCCATACCTTGTACGGATAGCATGACACTAGAGTGATTTTGTAGCTGCGCGAGATAATCACTGGGAGCTTTACCGCCAATCATGCGATTTGCTTTATAAGAAATAGGCGTTTTATTCAGGATGGCATTGTATCGACGAGGTGCAATACCTCTTTTTTCACACCAATCTTTCGGGAAGATGTGATGAATATCTAGGCGATTTTCTTCCCAGTCAGTTTCTGTCAAATCACGAATAGCACTTTTCCAAAACCAATCTTGTGCGCCTTGCCGCTGAATCAAAACACTGATGCCTTTGTAGGCTGCACTGGTGCGCGTACGGAGTGTATCCAGTCGCTGTGGCAAAAAATTGGCATCGCGCACGGTTGAAGGTTCTGCCTTGTCATCTTCTATCCATTGCATAAATTCCTGTAGATCCAATGCACTGCGCGTCTCTACCGCATTACCATAAAGCTCCCCCAGTACACCACACCAAAACCAGCGCGCCAATTTGTCATAGACGCGCTGCTCCTGCCAACGTTCCCCCAACAGCGCCATGATTGTTGCCAGCGGCACTAGTTGCGTGTGGTAAGGCAAATCACTAGGCGTAAAAAAAGACTCTCTGCGTAAAAACTTTGCCGCCATCCAAAAACCGTCGCGCAATTTTTCTTTCCACTCTTCATAGGCAGATAGCGGCAGTGAAAGAACAGCTTCTCGTTTTGCACTAACCCCTGTCGCCTGTTTGCCAGATTTACCTTCTGATAAATCTTTCTGGCGTAATTTGTAGGTATACAGCAGAGAAATACCTTGAAAAAAATCAGTTGGCTCAATGCCTGATAACATTTTTTGCCGAAATAAGTGCGCCTGCAAACCTTCAATATTTGATTTTTTATTACCGAACCATTCGTCGCGCAGGTTTACACCTTCAGCTGCATAGGTCGCTGTAATTAAATCAAACACAGACAGAGGAACTCCACCCGTATTTACCTTTTCAAAAACTAAACAGACCGCCTCTTTGGAGGTTTCTTTTGCAAGACTGATAATAGGTATTTGATAACTTTTAAATGCATCTAAAAAACATTTCTGGAAGTCTAAAAAATGCCTTAGCTTGTCTGGCTGCATTTGGCTTAATCCATACAACCAAGTAGATGGATTAAAAATCTGGTTACAAGGAAAACAAAAGTTCTGATATTCTAACTCTGGTGTTCGCAGATCTAGCTTAATATCTCTACCGAAGTTTTCTCGCACGGTTTTATCTTTTTCTACACTGAATACAGCCTCTTGATAGCACTCAGGCCCTTCTAAGGCTTTGGCTTTGACTATATCAACATAGTAGTACCGCTCTAAATTACGCTTTTTTACATCCCGCGTTTGCACAGGCTTATCCAGCATCAATACTTGTGTTAATGAAGTAATGTGTATTTCTCCTCGCTACCATCCATTAAAAAAATGAGCCCACCAAAGCCAAAACACCGGCTATGCTCAACGCACACAAAAACCTACACTAGCCATCCCCATACAGCGACTAGCCAAGCAGTCGACATGATCGCTAATAACCTATTGATAAATATAAGATTTGTTGGATTGCACAGCAATGGCCATACCAGAATTTGAATCGCACACTCCCATGATGCAGCAGTACCTCGCCATCAAGGCACAGCACCCGCACGAGTTGGTGTTTTATCGCATGGGTGATTTTTATGAATTGTTTTTTGATGATGCAAAAAAAGCGGCGCGTTTATTGGATGTCACGCTGACGGCGCGCGGAAAATCTGGCGGCAATCCCATTCCAATGGCAGGTGTGCCTTTTCACGCTGCTGATAACTATTTAGCGCGTTTAGTGCGCTTAGGTGAATCTGTCGCCATTGTTGAACAAATTGGCGACCCCGCAACAAGTAAAGGACCTGTTGAACGCCAAGTGGCGCGCATCGTTACACCCGGAACCGTGAGCGATGAATTGCTGCTCGACGAAACACGCGACAATTTATTGGTCGCACTTTTTCGCACTGAAAATCGCACTGGCATTGCTGCACTGGATATCACCAGCGGCAGATTCACTGTGCAAGAAGTGGATAATATCGAAGCGCTACTCAGCGAAATACAGCGCCTCAATCCCGCCGAATTATTGATTCAAGATGATGTCAATTTTTCTGATGCCATTACGCGTCGCGCGGGGTTACGAAAATTAGCGCCGTGGGAATTTCATTTTGATACCGCACAACGCTTACTGACGCAACAATTTTCTACACACGACCTTGCAGGTTTTGGTTGCGCGGATATGACACTCGCCATTTGTGCGGCAGGTTGTTTGATCAGCTATGTCAAACAGACACAGCGCGCTGCCCTACCACATATACACGCGCTGTCTGTTGAGCGGCGCGGCGAAGCCGTAGAAATGGACGCTGCCACACGGCGCAATCTTGAACTCGATATCAATATTTCCGGCACGCAAGAACACACGCTTTTTTCTGTATTGAATACTTGCAGCACGGCGATGGGAGCGCGACTGCTGAAACGCTGGTTGCATCGACCACTCGCTCACTACGACGCACTGAGTCTGCGTCAAAATCGTGTCGCCGCATTACTAAAAAATTATCACTACGAACCACTGCGCGACACTTTAAAAGAGGTGGGCGACGTGGAACGCATTCTCTCTCGTGTTGCGCTGCGCTCTGCGCGACCGCGCGATTTAACGCGACTAGCGCAGTCACTCGCTTGCTTTCCTACGCTGCGCACACAGCTCACTAGCGACAAAAGCGCACTGACAGCATTGACGGAAAGCATCAAAGAATTTCCCGATACTGTTGCGCTTTTGCAACGCGCCATCGCTGAAAATCCACCGATGGTAATTCGTGAAGGCGGCGTTATTGCAGAAGGTTATGACGCTGAATTGGATGAGCTGCGCGCGATCAGCGAGAACGCGGGCGATTACTTAGTGCAACTGGAATTGCGTGAACGCGAGCAAAGCGGCTTGCTCAACTTAAAAGTGGGCTACAACCGTGTTTCTGGTTACTACATTGAATTGCCAACTGCGCAATCAAAACAAGCACCTGAGCATTACATTCGTCGTCAAACATTAAAAAATGCAGAACGCTATATCACACCTGAATTAAAACAGTTTGAAGACAAAGCACTCTCATCTAAAAGCCGATCACTGGCGCGTGAAAAACAACTGTACGAAGCCTTGTTAGATCAACTCAATGAACATTTATTGACGATGCAAACTACTGCACAAGTCGTCGCAGAATTGGATGTATTGACTGCACTCGCTGAACGCGCAGAAGCACTGCACTGGTGTCAGCCCACTCTGTCACTGCAAGCGGGAATTGAAGTTATCGACGGTCGCCATCCGGTTGTGGATCAAGTGGTGCAGCAACAAGGCGAAGCGTTTGTGCCGAATGATTTAACACTTGATGAACAACAGCGCATGTTGATCATCACGGGCCCCAACATGGGCGGCAAATCGACTTACATGCGTCAAACAGCGTTGATTGTTTTGCTCGCACATATCGGTAGTTTTGTACCAGCTGTACGCGCAACCATTGGTTTGGTTGATCGCATTTTTACACGCATCGGTGCATCGGATGATCTCGCATCGGGTCGTTCTACTTTTATGGTGGAGATGACCGAAACCGCCAATATTTTGCACAATGCCACACCTAAAAGCTTGGTATTGATGGATGAGATTGGGCGCGGCACCAGCACCTTTGATGGGCTTTCACTCGCGTGGGCTTGCGCACATTTTTTAGCCGAGCGCGTGCGTGCATTCACATTGTTTGCCACACATTATTTTGAATTGACTACGCTGCCCGATGAATGTGGCGGTGTTTCCAACGCGCACCTTGATGCCAGCGAGCATCACGACAACATTGTCTTTTTGCATAAAGTGCAACGCGGCGCGGCGAGTAAATCCTATGGCTTGCAGGTAGCCAAACTGGCGGGTATACCCCGCGAAGTGCTGGCTGCCGCCAAGGACAAATTGCAGGTTTTGGAAACCGGCAGCGCGCCTCTTGCACAAGCAACGGCAGCGCTACCTATCACCGCACCGCGCCAGCCTGACCTTTTTGCCGCCCCACTGCCGCGCTGTATTGAGACACTCAAAGGCATCAGCCCTGATGAGCTGACCCCCAAACAGGCATTGGAACTGCTTTATCGACTGAAAAATGAGCTCAACACCTGAGAATTTCCTGCCATTTCAGCCATTTATCGTAGGTTATCCGCAGGGCAAGATGAGTAAAATGTCGCCCCTAACTTTCCTTCACTAGTATTTGAGGACATCGCAATGGCCTTTGTTGTTGGCGAAAACTGCATCAACTGTAAACACACTGACTGCGTAGAAGTGTGCCCGGTAGACTGCTTTTACGAAGGCCCAAACTTCCTTGTCATTCACCCAGACGAGTGCATCGACTGCGCGCTGTGCGAACCTGAATGCCCTGTTAACGCAATCTACTCTGAAGATGAGCTGCCTGCTGACCAAGCAGTATTTATCGAACTGAATGGTGAGCTATCTAAACAATGGCCAAACATCACAGAAATGAAACCTGCACTGCCAGACGCGGAAGAGTGGAACGGCAAGCCGGGCAAACTGGCGCTGTTGCAGCGCTGAGTTAAAAACTGCGCTCAGCTCACTGTAACTGAGCGCACAACTCTTTTTTGATTTTTACTTCATCTAAAAAATACGGCCACTCACCTATTTGATTGGCACGATGATAAAAAACAGCCGCTGACATTTTTCCCTGCCAGCGGCTTTTTTGTGCCGCTGAGATGCCCAACCAAGTCGGCTCACTGGTTTTGACATCCGCCAAAGAATCAATTTGCCATTCTGTGCGCGCCAGCTCTTTGCCATTTATCGACAACAACAACTTTGTAGGATTGATGGTTTTACTGATATTGGTGTAACGATCATACAAATCCGCATTTAATCCCAACAAAGTACAAGAAGTTGCATTGCTCGATGCGAAATCGTAAGGCACTTCCCAATGATGCCCGTACATATCCACTGTGATTTTTTTCTGCGATGGACTGTAACGCAACGACCACGCCCCAGATTGTTCAGCAAGCATTTGCTCCGTTTGAGATGCCGTGTTGGTATTGAGTGCCACATAAAAATCCCACTCTTTCATGGGTGTACGCAAAAAATCATTTTCGGTAATTTTTCGACCGCCATTCTCTTGCAACACTTGTTTCACCTGTGTTTGAGAAACATCATCCAACCACTGCGTAAATTGCCGTTTCATCTGTGAAATTTTTCTGAAAGATAACCAGCGCCATGCTGTTTCATTTTTCGTAACGTTATCGTCAATTCTCCACCATTCTTCAGACTGTATTTGGCGAAAAACCCACTCATCTGCTATACGCCACTGCTTGTCAGCAGACAACATAGAACTGCTACCACGCGACATCCAATACAAAGGGCGATCAATAATTTTTTTCACGCTGTTTAATGCATTGAAATCCACGCCATCGGTTGCAAACGGCAACGGCTTACCCAAACGCGCGGCTAAAGTAGGGAAAAGATCCTCTATCGTAATAGCGCGCTCATCCAAGGCATTAGGCAACACTTTGCCTGCTTCCACCCAAAACATCGGCGTGCGTACAGCGCCTTCGCTGTAATGCGCTTTGCCGCCAGAGAAGCTGCCGTTACTACCTATGCGTTTTTCAGGCGCGCCGTTATCACTAAGAAAAATAATAATCGTGTTGTTGCGTTGATTGGTTTTATCTAGGGCTGCGAGCAAATCAGAAACATTGCCATCCAAATGACGCAACATGGCACGGTATTTTTCATCATCAGATAATTTTTTATCCGTAACTTCCGGCGGCGAAAAAAGCGGTCCGTGTACCAGCGGTGTGGCATACAACAGAAACCAAGGCTTGCCAGTTTGTTTCAAACTGAGAATTTGATTGCTGGCGTATTGCGTCAAAATATCGGGCAGATAACCGGAGTACTGTTGCCACGCACCGCGCTCATTTTGCAGCCAAGGATTTTCATACACGGGCGCACGAATTACAGGCTTACCATTTTGATCCGGCCCCTGTAAAAACCACTGATTGAGATACCCCAGAAAAGTGTCAAAACCTTGCGCCCATGGCATAGCATCCGCGTTCAATTCACCAATATGCCACTTACCCACCAAATGCGTGCTGTAACCCATACCGCGCAGCCACTCAGGCATGGTCACTACTTCCGGCGAAATACCACGCGCTACTGGATGAAACCCCAAGCGCGCAGATGACTGTCCCGTCAGCAATGCCGCGCGACTCGCTGAACAAGTGCTATCCGTATAAAAACGACTAAAACGCATACCGCTGGCGGCTAACGCATTAATGCTCGGTGTATCCACAGCAGCAGTCGGCGTAAAACTGCGCAAATCACCCACACCCACATCATCTGCCACAATCACTAACACATTGGGCAGTGCGGTAGAATCTGCCAATATAGGTTTTGCAATCAGCATCATCAATACGCAAACAATCGTCATCCATGTACTGCCACAACAAAATTTCATCACCATTACCCAGTGCCTTTAATGAACAGCAACATTGAACGCAATCGGCCCAGCAAAAGCAATCCAACGCTAAATGCGATTGCCGCTTTATATCTATTCATTGCAATTACTGTCGCAGCTTTCTCGCTTTACTTAACTTACATCTTGCAATGGCAAGGTCCTTTTCGTGACTTATGGGAGTTTGTCGACGACATAGAACAGCAATTTTCTGGTCATTGGTCGATGAGCTACTTGTTAGACGCTTACGGCGGTGCGCACCGAATTTTTCTCCCAAAATTATTATTTTTTGCTGACTATTATTGGTTTGGTGGTCGTAATGATTTAACCATCGCTGTCGCGTTACTGTGCCAATTCCTCTATGGCTATATCATTTGGAAAGCCGTGCAATCCAATAAAGAGTTTCTGATTGGCGAAAAAATTATTGCCTTAAGCTTATTTGCGCTGGCTTTATTTAGCACCACTCAAGTCAGCAATTTTTTATATGCGATGGATGTGCAATGGTATATGTCCAATGCTTTAGGCCTGCTGAGTTTGTATTGTTTATCTTTTTATGAACAGTCTCGCTGGCGTTGTCTTCTTGTCATTACCATAGGTATTGCAGCAGCTTTGTGCAACTTTACCGGCTTGATGCCTATTATCATTGCTATTATTACAATTTCTCTAAATCGTCAACGCAGACTAAAGCATTACGCCGTTCTGGCTCTTTTGTTTATTATCAGCTTTCTGTATGTACACAACGGAAAAAATTCTGGGAATATTGTTATCAGCTCCCTGCAACACAGCAATAACATTCAACTAACACTTGCCATTATTTTAAACACACTCAAAGACATGGCAATCTATATTCCGCGTTATTTATCCAGCCCGCTGTCACGCGAATGGCCTATTGCTGGTTATGGACTGGCGTTAGCGGGCATTGGCGTAACACTGCGCTATTGGCTGTTGTTTTATCGCAACTCACAACAACTCAACGCTTGGCAAAAACTCTGCCTCTATATTTCTAGCTGCATCATTATTAGTGCAATTTTTACCGCATTTGGGCGTGTGATTTACCCCAATTCCTCAGTTGCCGAGCGTTACCAAACGCTCGTGCTGCCTTGGCTACCTGCTCTGTTTGGCATGTGGTGGTCGAACGGCAGAAATTCCCAGCATGCCATGCTTTTACTAACGATTTGGACAGCAATATTTTTTAGCTACTTACTACCCGTGCAAACCATCAGCGCAAAAAACATGGTAATGCAAAGTGTACGCGTCAATTTAGCGCATACCGCTGCGAGAGCAGGCGTACTAGAGCCGCCTTATATTTTGGCGACACTCTCTTATCCACTCATCAAAAACAAAATCAATTCTGTGAAAGACAATGATAATTTCTTACGCAGCCACACACTGGGTTATTTTCAATATCTTCCGCAATATGCGCTGGGGAAAGTAGTTTCCGCACCGTCAAATACAGCGAATTGCACTGGCTATACAACGTATAGTGTTAATACAGAAGCACAGGCTTGGATATTGGAAGGACAATTAACCACACCAGACAATATCGCCGTCACCGATATTTTAGTAACACAAAACCACACCATAAAAGGACTAGGCACACTGATTGGCTCTGACAATTCTTTCTTACCGAAAACCTTACAACCCGCAAAGCAGAGCCAATTTCGTGCATTTGCCAATATCAACAGTATCAATACAAGTGAGTCGACGCTTTTATTGGGCATCAAAGGTGGCATCATTTTGTGCCAATATACCCTGCCACCTGAAGACTAACGCTTGAGTTTCTTTAAGGGTTTCTTCTGATTTTTCTGAGGTTGTTTAATTTTCTTGGCAGCAGCAGCAGAAAAAATAGCCAATGTTTCAATGTGTGAGGTTTGTGGAAACATATCCAACATCTGCACAGATTCCAAGGCAAGTCCTCTCCCCACCAAAATATCTGCATCGCGCGCTAAAGTAGCCGGATTACAAGAGACATACACAGCTTTCTCTACGCCGTCTAAATTCACATAACGACAAAAAGTTTGCGCGCCCTCTCTTGGCGGATCCAGCAATATCTTATTCGCTGGCAAATAATTTTTTTCACAGCTTTTTTTATCATCTAAATTACAGCGCGTCCAAGTGATATTACCCAAGCCATGAGTATGCGACTGCTTTTCTGCTCGCTCAACCATAGACTCACTGACTTCTAAAGCCACCATACACCCAACGCGCGACGCAAGCGGCAGCGTAAAGTTACCCAAACCAGCAAAGGCTTCTAAAACCTGATCACCTTTTTCTGGCTGCAAGGCAGCGATAACAGCATCAACCAGCAAAGCATTCACGGCGGCATTGGCTTGCAAAAAATCTCCAGGCGCACAGACGATTTCCGCGTCTAACAAGGCATTGCGAACGACTAAGTTTTGATTTTCACCGCAGTAATACTGAATCGAACTTTTATCGTCCTGCTGCACATAAATGCTAATCGTCTGCTCAGAGGCTAACCGCTGCAACAACGCTTGATCTTTATCTTTAATCGCCGAAACCGTGCGCAATAACATGCCGACGCCATTATCAACCGCCAACAATTCGACATGCCCTAACTGCCTAGGCTGCGACCACTGCGATAAACACTCGCGCAAAGCAGGTAATAACTTTTGCAATTCTGGCACTAAAACGGCGCAGTGTTTGATTTCAACAATCGCCTTGCTATGGCGCTGACGAAATCCCACCGACAAATGTTTGCAATCGCTAGACCACTGACACGCTATGCGCGCGCGACGACGATACGACCACGGCTCAGCACACAGCGGCGCAAGCCATTGCGCTTGAGCAAAACCAGCAATGCGCGACAACTGCTCTTTCAAAACTTGCTGTTTGCTGGTCAATTGCGCGCTGTAATTCATGTGCTGTAAATCGCAACCGCCGCATTGTTCTGCATATTCACAAGCGGGTGTTATGCGCTCAGGCGACGCCTGAATAATTTCGACGAGGCTTGCCTCTACACGATGACTGTATCGCTCTCTTTCGCACACCGACACTTGCTCGCCCGGCAGCGCGCCATCCACCAACCACACCACGCCATCCTCACGCGCCACACCGCGTAAATCATGAGAAAAGTTTTCAATGGTTAATGTCTTCACGCGCACTCTCTTTTGCCATTCTCAGCGACAAAAAAGCCCGCAGTTGCGGGCTTCTTCAATCCAAGCAATAAAAAATTATTCCTTGGGGTAAACGCGGTAGTTAACGCCCGCCAAACGCTCCAACACGCGATGCACCTGACAAGAGTAGCCAAACTCGTTGTCATACCAGAGATACATCACAGCGTGGTTGCCTTTCACGATGGTCGCTTTGGCATCAAAAATACAAGCATGACGCGAGCCGACAAAATCACTCGACACCACTTCAGTACTGTTGGTGAAATCAATTTGCTTACGCAGTGGTGAATGCAGCGCCATGTGACGCATGTACTCATTCAATTCTTCAACGGTGGTGTCTTTTTCCAATTCCAAGTTGAGAATCGCCATAGAAACATTCGGGATCGGCACGCGAATCGCATTACCCGTCAGCTTGCCTGCTAATTCTGGCAGTGCTTTTGCCACTGCTTTTGCTGCACCCGTTGAAGTGATAACCATGTTCAACGGCGCACTGCGACCACGGCGTTCGGCTTTGTGATAGTTATCAATCAAGTTTTGGTCATTGGTGTAAGCATGCACGGTTTCAATGTGACCTGCTTTCACACCGAACTTGTCGTTGATCGCTTTCAGCGCAGGAACAACAGCATTAGTGGTGCAAGATGCCGCAGAAATAATTTTGTCATCTTGAATCTGATCATGGTTCACACCAAACACGATATTTTTGATGTCGCCTTTTGCAGGCGCTGTGAGCAATACTTGGCTGACACCTTTCGCTTTCAAATGTTTTGACAAACCCGCTTCATCGGTCAATTTACCGGTATTTTCAACGATGATGGCATTGTTGATGCCGTACTGCGTGTAATCGATTTCTTCTGGGTTATCGGCATAAATCACTTTAATTTCGTTGCCGTTGGCGATGAAGCTGTTCGTTTCTTCATCAACGCGAATGGTGCCTCTAAAAGGTCCGTGCACCGAATCACGACGCAACAGCGAAGCGCGTTTTTCTAAATCACCGTCACCTTTGCCTTTGCGCACCACAATCGCACGCAGACGCAATACATCACCGCCACCTGCTTTTTCAATCAACAAACGCGCCATCAAACGACCGATACGACCAAAACCGTACAACACCACATCGCGCGGTGCAGGAATCGGTTTCACATCAGTGCCTACCGCTTCCGCTAATTCGCGCTTCACAAAATCTTCAACAGACAAACCGCCGCTGTCTTTCATAAATTCAACCGCGATGCGACCGATATCCACATGCGCGCGTCCGAGATTTAATGCAGCAATCGCTTTAATAATCGGAAAAGTGTTGAATTCAGACAGTTCGTTGTTTTCGACCTGACGCACAAAACGGTGCGCTTTCATGATGTCGATAACAGAACGACTGTAGAGCTGCTGACCGTAGATGTAGGTGTTGACATTGTGTTCGCGATACAATTTTCCGATCAACGGAATCATGTCTTCTGCCAACGCCTCGCGTTGTTTCCAATCAGAGAAATAATCGGCGGGTTTCGGGCGTTTTTGTTCTTCGGCCATTGCGCAACACCTGTGGTCAGCGGTTAAAAAGAGGCGGTATTATCGTGGTTCGTTTGGAGTGCTGCAACTTGTAGCACCCTGTTTTTACTCAGCTTTTCACTCGGATACCCATGCTCAATCGCTCCTTCAAATTGTTCTGGCTCGCTCGCGTCACGTCCATGGCTGCCACGCAAATGCTGATGGTGGGCGTCGGCTGGCAAATCTACGATCTCACCAACAGTGCGTTTGATTTAGGGATGATTGGCTTGATGAGCTTTATCCCGCAGGTGTTGTTGGTGTTGGTGGTTGGGCATGTTGCTGATCGCTTTAATCGCCGCAAAGTTGCCATGTTATGTATGGCGATAGAAGCCGCTGTGGTCGCTGTTTTGGCATTGGGCAGCATCCAAGGCTGGCTCACACGCAACCATATTTACGCGCTGATTCTGTGTTACGCCACGGCGCGGGCATTTGTGGCACCTACCATGATGTCGCTGCTGCCATCTTTGGTCGATGAAAAAACGCTGCCGCGCGCGGTGAGCCTTTCAGCCGCAGCCATGCAAACCGCCATTATTCTCGGCCCTGCGCTCGGCGGCTGGCTGTATGTGGCGGGCGCGAAAGCGGTCTACATCACTGCCGCGCTCGCCTATGTCGTTGCAAGCATTTGTATCGCGCTGATTCAAACACAGCCCGCTTCTGCCCCTGTTACAGCGCGTGAACGCCCCACACTGGATTCTCTATTTGGTGGCATACATTTCATTCGCAAGCACCCTGTTGTGCTCGGTGCCATCTCTCTCGATTTGTTTGCGGTATTACTCGGTGGTGCAACTGCGTTGTTGCCCGTGTTTGCGCGCGACATTCTGCACATCGGCCCTTTCGGTTTAGGCGTGTTGCGCTCCGCGCCAGCGGCCGGCGCGTTGCTCATGTCATTTTGGTTGACGCGCCACCCCATCACACAGCGCACGGGAGCAAAATTATTTGCCTGCGTGGCAGGATTTGGCGCAGCCACTATCGCTTTTGGTTTATCCACCAACTTCTGGTTCACCATGGCAGCCTTGGTGATCGTTGGTGCAACCGATATGGTAAGCGTGGTGATTCGCTCCACGTTGATTCAATTAGAAACGCCAGACGAAATGCGTGGACGCGTCAACGCAGTCAACTCATTGTTTATTGGCACATCCAATCAATTAGGCGAATTTGAGTCCGGCGTAACGGCAGCTTGGTTTGGCGTTGTGCCTGCGGTGGTGATTGGCGGCATAGGCACGCTCGCTGTCGCTGCACTGTGGATAAAATGGTTTCCCGCACTCGCCAAACGCGATGCACTGCATCACGCTTAACTATTAAAAATTTAGCCATCACACCAAGGAAATAAAAATGTCAGAGATAAATTTGAACGCGCTGCTCCCTCAAGTTTTGCAACTAGCGCGCGAAGCGGGCAATGCCATTATGGCGATCTATAACACCGCAGATTTTGGTGTGGATATGAAAGCCGACAACTCGCCGCTCACCAAAGCGGATCTCGCCGCGCACGCAATTCTTGAACCGGGGTTGTGCGCGTTAACACCAGAAATTCCAGTGCTATCCGAAGAAGGCAAACTGCCAGATTGGACAACGCGGCAACAGTGGCAACGCTATTGGATTATTGATCCGCTTGACGGCACCAAAGAATTTATCAAACGCAACGGCGAATTCACCGTCAACATCGCCCTGATTGATAACGGCGAGCCGATACTCGGCGTGGTGCATGTGCCAGCGCTCAACATCAGCTACAGCGGCGTTAAAGGCGCTGGCGCATTCAAATACGAAAAAGACGAGAAAAAACCAATACGCTCACGAGCTATCAATAATCGCAACAACGAACCTGTTGCCGTGGTTGCCAGCCGCTCGCACGGTGCAGATGCGGTTGATGCGCTACTCACCAAAATCAGCGAGAAGCTTGGCGAAGTTGCGCTGAAAAACATGGGCAGCTCATTGAAGCTTTGCTTAGTTGCCGAGGGCGCTGCCGATATTTATCCGCGCCTCGCGCTCACCTCCGAGTGGGATACCGCTGCCGCACAAGCCGTAGTTGAAGCGGCTGGCGGACAAGTGCTCACCGATCAATTAACTGTGATGCGCTACAACACCAAAGACGATATTTTGAACCCGTTTTTTTATGTGATTGGTGATGTGAAATACAACTGGGTGGACTTGTTAAAGACGTGATTCCCAAGAGCTTCAACCACGCACAAAAAAGCCACCCGAAGGCAGCTTAACTGAATGAATTAAATATTACTCTGACCCCAATTACGCAACTGATTTACCACAGTGCTTACACACTGTAGCCTTGACAAGAATCATTTCAGCGCAATGCGGGCACTCTTTTTCCTGGCGTTGCTTAATTTGTAAATTATTAGCATTACTCCTCTGAGCAAACTGAGCAGGAATAACATTGGGAGTCTTGCAGACGCGACAAACATTCGGCTGACCAGAACGTCGCCAGATTGAATAAATGAGCCCAGGAACCAGCCAACAGCACCAGAGGATTAGCTCAATGAAGATATTGCCTTTCATTAATGGTGGGGAGGCAAAGTTATTTTGACAGTTGGTGCAATAGAAGAGCGTACGGCTCACTGCTTAATCCTCCGATAGATGGCGAAATTACTGTTTTAATTGTGTCTTTTTCTTAAATTGGCGTCAGAACAACATTTCTCAATTATTACAAAAAACCCATCAATTCCCTAGCCGCGCTATATGGTGTGATCCGCCCCGCTATGAGATCATCCTGCAACAATGGCAAACGCGTAGCCAGCGTAGGATTTTTTTGTAAGCGCGCATCAATCATTTCGTGCAGCAATTTTTTCATCCATTCAACATGCTGTTTTGAACGCTTGCTCAAAAATGCATGAGCATCACGACTGGCTGCGCTGTAATCCATCACCATTTGCCACACTTGATCAACGCCTTGGTGTTGCAAAGCAGAACAGCACACCACACGCGGCTGCCAGTAATCTGGATGCTTCAGCAATTTGAGCGCATTGCGGTAATGGCTGCGCGTTTGCTCCGCAAATATCAGCGCATCGCCATCTGCCTTGTTGACGACCAAACCATCCGCCAGCTCCATGATGCCGCGCTTGATGCCCTGCAATTCATCACCTGCGTTTGGCAGCATCAACACCAAGAAAAAATCCACCATGCTGGCCACTTCATACTCTGACTGACCGACACCGACCGTTTCGACAATGATGACGTCATAACCTGCTGCTTCACACAGCAACATGGTTTCGCGTGTTTTGTGTGCCA
>CAYOEO010000020.1:0-27392 GCA_964403125.1 uncultured Pseudomonadales bacterium
GAACCGATTTATAAATCTTGCCGGAGAAATTCACACCTGCGCCGTGTGTGAGGTGGCCGCCGTGCGCGAGCGACATACCCAGCACAGTGTCACCCGCTTGGCACAGCGCCATGTACACGGCGGCGTTGGCTTGGCTGCCGGAATGCGGCTGCACGTTGGCGTAATCGGCACCAAATAATTGTTTGGCGCGATCAATGGCGAGCTGCTCCACTACATCCACATATTCGCAACCGCCGTAGTAGCGCTTTGCGGGGTAGCCTTCGGCGTATTTGTTAGTCAGTTCTGAGCCTTGCGCGGCCATGACCGCAGGGCTGGCGTAGTTCTCAGAGGCGATTAGCTCGATGTGGTCTTCCTGACGTTTTTGCTCGCTTTGAATGGCATTCCACAGAGCGGGATCAAACGAGGCAATCGTGACATCTTTGCTGAACATGCTGAACTCCAGAAGGCTTTTGCTGAATCAAAAACAGGCTGCATTGTACACGAGGGGTGCATTGGGCAGAATGCAGCGTAAATCTCGCTGCAAGGCTGTTATGTCTGAAATTGCTTCTCCCGACCACTCAATTAATGCGTGTGGTTTGTACTGCCCAGAACCCGTGATGTTGCTGCACAAAGCGGTGCGCGAAGTCTTGGCTGGGCAGCTCATTGAAATATTGGCAACCGATCCTTCAACTAGTCGCGATGTGCCGAAGTTTTGTCATTTTTTAGGGCATGAATTGTTGGTGCAAACACAGGAAGGCGATCAGTATCGCTATGTCATTCGCAAAATTGTGAAAGAGGTTTGAAATGCGTTTATTGCACACCATGTTGCGCGTGACTGACTTGCCGCGCTCAATTGCTTTTTACACCGATGTGTTGGGTATGCATTTATTGCGCCAGCAGGATTACCCCGATGGACAATTCACGCTGGCGTTTCTTGGTTTCGGTGCTGAATCAGAAACTACCGTGATTGAGCTCACTTACAACTGGGGCGTACACAGTTATGAGATGGGGAATGCTTACGGGCATATCGCGATTGCAGTAGATGATGTGCAAGCAGCAGTTGATGCGATGCGTGCTAAAGGTGCCAACATTTTGCGCGAGCCTGGGCCGATGAAAGCTGGTACAACAGTACTAGCGTTTTTGGAAGATCCCGACGGTTATCGCATCGAGTTATTGGCAAAACATTAAACAAAAACAATCAAAAGGAGTGTGCAATGAATCCATCACTGAATAATGATCATGGCTCTTTAGAAACAGCCATGGCTGGGCAATACGATTTCACCATTGGTGAAATTTTGTCAGAGGCGTGGGCGAGAATTGATGGCTACAAGTGGCCAGTCGCGGTAATTACTTCGGTGTATATGACGATTTACTTGGTAGTCGCTATCGTTGCCGGCGTGTTGTTTTATGACAAACCTTCACAAATGGAAGCGGTGATGCAACTCGCTGGTTTAACTATGATCCCCATGAGTGCGGCAATCACAATGATGGGTTTGAATATGGCGATGGCGCAACCGATTACTGTAAAACAACTGTTTGCGTACTACGATAAATTATTTTTACTGATTGGCTTGCAAATCTTGATTGGCTTGGCGGTGCTTTTTGGTTTGGTGCTGCTAATTATTCCTGGTATTTATTTAGCGATTGCATTGATGTTTGCTATACCTTTAATGCTAGAAAAAAATCTTTCTATCATTGATGCGTTTGAAGCTTCGCGCAAAGCCGTGACGCCGCATTGGTTTAAGATTTTTGGTCTGCTTTTGGTGATGGGTGTTATTTTGTTTCTATCGCTGCTGCCGCTGGGTCTTGGCATGATTTGGACATTTCCGATGATGATGGCAGTTATGGGCGTGCTCTATCGGCGTATATTCGGTATTGGCGAGCAGGTGAATGCTATTGAACATCACAGTACGCAATACATGTGATGTAAAGCTGCCGCAGCCCTTGTTGCGCTTGGAAAACAATTTCATCGTCGAGTTGTTTTCCTAATGCGGCGCGCGCTAACGGTGAATCCATGCTGATCCAATTTTTTGCTGGATCAATTTCATCAGGGCCGACAATGCGGTAGCGATTTTCGTTGCCGTCTTCATCTTCTACCGTAATCCACGCGCCAAAAAAGACTTTATTTTTCTGATCGGGAATACGGTCAACCACCGTCAAGACTTCTAAACGTTTGCTCAAATAGCGCACGCGGCTGTCAATTTCACGCAAGCGGCGTTTGCCGTAAATGTAATCACCATTTTCGGAGCGATCGCCATTTTTAGCTGCTTCGTGCACGGCGGCTGTCACTTGCGGCCTTTCAATTTTCCACAATTGATGCAGTTCTGCGCGCAGCGCCGCAGCACCTTCGGCGGTGATGTAGGTGGAGCCTTTGGGGGCAGGAGGGCGATAGCGTCCCATGACAAATATCCGATTTCTGGCGCAGACCGATATTGAGACAGAATTGTTTCCTCATCACCACAATATATTAGATTTGTATAAATTATAAAAATCTAATATATTACTCCCATCCTTTGCGTCGAGACACACCATGTCTGTAATCGATACTCACAACCTTATGGCTGCCAATGCCCGCCAAGCCTCGGCATTCTTGAAAAAGTTAGCCAATGAACATCGGTTGATGATTCTGTGTGCGTTGGTTGAGCGCGAGATGTCGGTAGGTGAGTTGAACGCCCTCGTACCACTCAGCCAGTCGGCGCTGTCACAACATCTGGCTGGTTTGCGCACCGCCGAGCTGGTGAGCACTCGGCGCCAAGGTCAGACAATTTTTTATGCCATAGCCAATCCTGCTGTGCAGGCGGTTATCCAGTTACTACACGATCAATTTTGTCCAGACGGTATTGCCCCCGCAGGAGAACTTCAATGAAAACGATAGATGCACAAGCTTTTCGCAATGATGATCGCTACCGCCGCCGCGTGATCGACGTGCGCTCGCCAGCGGAGTACCGCGCTCGCCATGTGCCGGGCAGCGAAAACCTGCCGCTTGATAAAGTGCAAGCCGGTCAGTTGCCTGTGCTGAAAGAAGGTGAAGTGCTGACGGTGTTGTGTGAAACCGGCAAGCGTTCTGGCATGGCGTGTGAACTACTGGCCGCAAAATTGCTGGGTGAAGTCGCCACTATTGAGGGCGGTATCCGCGCGCTGGCCGAGGCGGGTGTCGAGCTGCGCAGCGAGGGTGGCGTGTGGTCGCTTGAGCGTCAAGTGCGAGCGGTAGCTGGCACCTTGGTGTTTGTCGGCAGCCTACTGTCACTGTGGATGCCTGGTTTTCTTGCTGTACCGCTATTTGTTGGAGCAGGGCTGGTATTTGCCGGTGTCACGGACACCTGCGGCATGGCTATGCTATTAGCGCGTATGCCGTGGAATCGCTGAGATGGCGATTGCCATTGGCATGTTGATTGGTCTTGTACTTGGTCTGACCGGCGCTGGTGGCTCGGTACTCGCGGTTCCGCTGCTGACTTTGTGTCTACACCTGCCATTGCAGGACGCTACAGGTATTGCGTTGGGTGCCGTAGCCGCGAGCGCAGTCAGTGGCGTGCTCGCGCGCTTTCGTGACGGCCAGACACTGTGGGCGCCTGCATGGATTCTTGCGGTGGGCGGCATGGCGTTGGCACCGTTCGGTCAATGGTTAGCACTAGGGCTGCCGGAAGCTTGGCTCGCTAGTGGATTCGCGGTACTGGCGGCAATCATCTCTGTGCGCATGTGGCGCCAAGCTGTGCAGCAGCCCGATACCACGCACGTCATTCGTGCCGGTACAGCCAGCTCAGTCAATGGCAGTGCCATGCTGTGCCCGTTCAGCTCAAACGGCCAGTTCCAGTTGCGGCCACGCTGCATTGCCGGTCTTGGCAGTGGTGGCTTGGTCGTGGGTGTGTTGTCAGGGGTGTTTGGTGTCGGCGGCGGCTTTTTGATTGTGCCGCTGCTGTCGATGCTGTCTGCCGTGCCCTACGTCACGGCTGTCGCCACTTCGTTGGTGGTGATCTCTGCCGTATCCAGCGCCGGGTTTGCTAGTTATCTGTTGATGGATCATGTCGTACCGATACACCTACTGGTGCAGGTGGCCGGTGGCGGCGTAATTGGCATGAGCGTTGGCTTTGCTGTCGGTCAGCGTATAGCCGGCAAAACTTTGCAAAAAATTTTCAGCGTCAGCGTGATAGTGCTGTCTGCGCTGATGTTGGCACGGCATCTTTTGTAGTGGCATAAATATGTTAGAAAACCAGAGGAGAATTCGTATGTTGTTCCGTCAATTATTCGATCGCGATTCGTGGACTTACAGCTACCTGCTTGCTGATGAAAAAACACGAGAGGCGCTGATAATCGATCCAGTGGATATGCAGGTGGATAACACCGTACAACTACTGGGGGAGCTGAACCTAAAATTGGTACTCAGTATCGAAACTCACACACACGCTGACCACATCACCGGCGCCGGTTTGCTGCGCGAGCGCACAGGATGCCTCACACGCGTGGGTGAGCAGAGCAGTGCCCACTGCGCGGGTGGCACTTACCGTGATGGTGACATCCTCACTGTAGGAAGCCTGCGTGTGCAGGTGTGGTACACGCCAGGGCACACCGACGATTCCTACAGTTTTTTACTGCTCGATGATGAACAGTCGATGGTGTTTACCGGCGACACTTTGCTGATTCGCGGTTGTGGCCGCACAGATTTTCAGAACGGTAACGCTGGTCAGCAGTACGACAGCTTGCAGCGACTGCTGACTTTGCCGCCGCACACCCGCGTGTACCCCGCACACGATTATCGTGGTTGGACGGTGAGCTCCATCGACGAAGAAGCGCAACACAACCTGCGCATCCGTTTGCCATCACGTCACGCGTTCATCACGCATATGAACAATCTAAAGTTGCCCAACCCGAAGCTGATGGATGTCGCCGTGCCTGCTAATCGGCTGTGTGGGAAAGTAGCTGGGTGAGTGCCAGCGCAGGTGGTGTATCAAAGCCAGTGGTGCAGCTTACTTTTGTTTAACCACCAGCCAACTTCACTTTAAAGCTGCGCTTTTCTAACTCTGCTTTCAGTTTTTCGCGTTGGTCGCCCTGAATTTCAATCGTCCATTCTTTCACCGTGCCGCCGGTGCCACACAGTTGTTTTAATTGTTTCGCCAAGGTTTGTAATTCAGCGGCAGGTAGTTCAAAGCCCGTGAGTGTGGTCACGCCTTTGCCGTTGCGGCCCGCCGTTTCACGGCGCATGCGAATAAAGCCATCACCTTTGGGTGGCAGCGTGGGCAGTGGGTCGATGGATTTAATCCGACCGCTTTCCGTGGAATAAACCAGTTTGCTGTCTTTTTTGCTCATGGCTCGTTTCCAAAAGTGATGGCAATTTTTCCAAAATGTGCACGATTCTGCATGCGCTGGTGCGCTGCATCTATGTTGTGAAAATCAAAGCAGCTATCGATCACAGGACGAAATTGAGCGCTGTCTATCCAGTGCCAAGCGCGTTGGCGAATATCGCGCACAATCTCTGCTTTTTGTGCGTTGGGTTGCGCGCGCAGTGTTGAACCGGTGATGGTTAAGCGTTTCATCATCATTGCTGCGAGATTGATTTCAGCTTTGCTGCCATTCAGTACTGCAATGTTGATGATGCGTCCGTCTACGGAAGCCAGCTTGATATGCTGCTCCAATGCTTCGCCACCGAGAATATCCAGCGTGACATCAATGCCGTGTTGTTCTGTTGCAGTGCGCAGTGTTTCAACAAAGTTTTCTTGTTGATAATCAAAAACCAAGTCTGCACCGAGTGCTTGGCAGCGCGCGATTTTTTCTGCATTGCCTGCTGTGGTAAAAACGCGCGCACCCGCTAAATGCGCTAACTGAATTGCAGTGGTGCCGATGCCACTGCTGCCTGCTTGAATCAATACCGTTTCGTCGGATTGCAATTTTCCGCGCTGAAATAAATTGTGCCAAACAGTAATCAGAGATTCAGGCAAACATGCGGCCTCCGCTGCGTTGTATTTTTGTGGCCAAGGTAAGCATTGTGCGGCGGGAGCAAAGCAGTAATCGCTGTAGCCGCCGCCGTTGACCAAAGAGCAAACGCGATCGCCTTTGTGCCATTGCATGACATTTTTTCCACACGCAATGACAGTGCCTGCCACTTCTAAACCGAGTATGGGGGAAGCGTCCGGCGGCGCGGGATACAGCCCTGCGCGTTGCAATAAATCAGGGCGATTAATGCCAAACGCCGCGACGGCAATCAACACTTCGTCGTCGTGTATTTCACGCAGAATTTGTTCTTTTATTGCCAAAGATTGGTCAGGCAGGTGTGCAATAAAGCGTTGTTTCATGCTGCGATGGGTGTTGGTGTAGTGGCAGTCGGTGGAATCGGTGTGTCGAGTGTGTCGGCGATAGCGCGCAGTAATTCAATCGCTTCCGCACTGTATTGCTGTTGTTCATCAGCAATAGCAGCGCAGCACGCTTTTAATAAACGCGGTTTAGCTAGCGCCTGTAAACGGCGCAACTGCTGCACGGCTTGATCGAGCGCGCTGATGTTGTTGAGTGCTTGCGTATCGCAAGTTGCTGTGGGCAAATCTAAATGCTGCCAAGCGGCGTTGAATTTTTTTTCTGCGGTTTCTTGCGTGTGTGTTGCCAAACTTAAAGCCGATAGCACGGTGCGACAGCTATTGGTTGTGGCAGTTAATGCCAGCGAACTTCCACCAGAAACTTTTGTTGTATCCAATGAATGACGCAAGATGCGATACAAAGACCATTCAAACAGAGATATTTTTTGATCGGCATTGATTTGTGTGATCACTGCTTTCAAAAATAAATCGCGTTGCGCTGTGCTTAGTAATAGAAGGCTTGGCAAGCAGAGGTCTAGCAAAGGCAAGCGCAATGAATAAGGTAATTGTGTAACGCTGGTTGCAATTTTTTCGCACAAACTGGAAACGCTGCCCGGCGTATGGTTTTGCAAAGCCGTGAGTGCACCCGTATTGCTTTGCTCGCTTCTCTCTAATAACAAGCAGTGCGCAATCGCACTGGCTCCCCAAGTTTCTCGCGCCATGTTTTTTAAATCATCAGGGATGGAGGTTAATCGCTGCTTCGCTTCTGCTAAGTGTTCAGGTTGTGGTGCGCCAATGTTGTCGATTGCTGCTGCAACGCTGGCAGCAGCAATACCTGTAATCATCCCTGTAGCCATCATAGCTGGCGGTGTGTATTGAATTTCACCGTTCACAATGCCGACGCGAGAAGGATCGATTGCCGGTTTATCTACTTCCACTTGCGAAGCATCAACCGTGGAAAATTCGCCATCCCAATGTGTGTCAATCGCTTTAATACGATCTTCCAGTGGTGGATGTGTAGCAAACCAAGAAGAAAAACTGCTGACACCATCGCCAAAAAATAAATGGCTGGCTTGTGATGCGTTGGGATGCGTAATGAGAGAGCCTGCGGAATAACCGCCGATTTTTTTTAATGCGCCAGCAATGCCTTCAGGGTTGCGTGTGTATTGCACGGCAGAGGCATCGGCGAGAAATTCGCGTTGACGGCTGATGGCTGCTTTAATCAGTTTGCCAAAAAAAGTGCCGCTGTAGCCGACTACGACCAAAGCCAAGCCGACAAAAACGAGGCTCGATGTATTTTTGCTGTTGCGTGAATAGCCGCGCTGGTTGCTGCTTTCTAAAAGAAAACGCCCGACTAAACCGATAAATAAAATACCAAACAGCCAGCCCATCAGTTGCAAATTGATGCGCATGTCGCCGTTAAAAATATGGCTGAATTCGTGGGCAATCACGCCTTGCAATTCGTCGCGCGACAATAATTGAATCGCGCCGCGCGTAATGCCAATCACGACATCGCGATGATCATGCCCTGCGGCAAAGGCGTTGATGGATTCCTCTTCCAGAATGTAAACAGGCGGTACCGCAACGCCAGCAGCAATCGCCATTTCTTCAACGACATTGAGAATTTTTCTTTCGTTGAGGTCGCTACTGGCTCGATCCAGTAATTGACCGCCCAGTAATGTTGCAACCGCTGAGCCACCGGTACGCAACTGCTGCATTTTGTACAGCGAGGCCAAACCGATCACGATGGTGATAGCGACCGCGATTTCTGCCATTACTATCCAATCCGGCGAGAGTTGCAGTTGACCCTGTGAGTTGGTCGTGCTTTTGCCGATGCCGACTGCAAAAATCACAATCAATTGCGTTAGCCCGACCAGGCAAATCACGGCAAGAGCAAACAGAGCAACGAGCCATCCTGTGCGGCGACGCGCGCTGGCTTGTGATTGAAAAAAATTCATCACACTTAATTAAAACTAACTTTTGGCGCAGCTTGTATGGCTTGGTGATCTTCAAATTCCAACAATACCATATCTTTGTTGTGACCAAAAAATCCGGCAAAAAAGTTTGCAGGAAAAGATTGGCGTGCGGTGTTGTATTCGGTGGCAGAATCGTTCATTGCTTGGCGTGCAAACGACACTTTGTTTTCTGTGCTGGTCAACTCTTCTGAAAGCTGCATCATGTTTTGATTCGCTTTGAGATCAGGATAGGCTTCCATGGTGACATTAAAGCGACCGAGCGCGCCGCCCAATTGTGTTTCTGCCAATCCTAAATTGGTAATGGCGCTGCCATCGGCGGGATTACTGGATGCGGTTTGCAATTGTTTGCTGGCGGTATTGCGCGCCTCAATCACGGCTTCCAGTGTTTTGCTTTCATGCGCCATGTACGCTTTAGCAGTTTCTACCAGATTGGGAATCAAGTCGTAGCGGCGTTTGAGCTGCACATCAATTTGTGCAAAAGCGTTTTGATAACGATTTTTTAAGTTGACGAGTTTGTTGAACAGTGAAATCAAATAAACCGCAATCACCGCCAAAATAATCAGAGTAATTAATCCGCTGCTCATGGTGTGTCTCCGTGTGAGGTTGAGGGTTCACTGCCAATCAAAACGCTGACCGATCAGTGAGAACAATACTTCGTTGTGCGGCTCATAGTACTGCACTAGCGATTGTCGTACAGCGCGATCAGCCTCGCCATAGTTGCCAGGTTTGCGCGGCAGTAAATCAGTGGGGCGAAAAGAGGTATCAGCGCCTAAAAAAGCATAGAGCTGCGCCAACACAGAATAAGGTTCTTGAAAGAATTGCTCGCTGCAGAAAATTGCCATTTGTTCGCGCGGAAAGTGCCGTAAAAATGGCGCGAGTTGCTTGGCGTAATGACCGCGCTCGCGGTAGCTGAAACGCTGTGCGGCGCTGTGAGTTAGCAATTTGCCGGTGGCGAGTGCGTTCCAGTCATCGTGTGTGCGTTTTTCTTCAGCCGTTAAAGCCTCTTCTAGGCTAAGTAGATCGTGATGACGGCGGAACTCTTGGTGGTAGTGAGAGATAGCGCGATCAGCGGGATTGCGTAGCAACAGTAGTAATTTGGTTGTGGGGCAGTGTTGTGCAATGCGCTGCGCCACTAAGGGGTGAGCCATGTAAAAAGGGGAGGCTTCGCCCGTGATTTGATCAGATTGGCAGGCAGGAAATTGACGCTGATACCACGCCGCACCACGCGCGTAGTATTGATCAAAAAAATGCACTTCTTTGCGCGTGGCGCGAAGAATTTGAGGATGTTGCGTCAGTGCACTGTAGAGGCTCGATGTGCCGCCTTTCTGGGTGCCAATAATCAGAAAGTGTGGCGTGGGCATGACTTACAGTACAGGGCCGTTGGGCAGGAAGCGGTTATCGCTGTTGCTCTTAATCCACAACACCGTATCGCGTGCCAACGGTGTGCCGCGCTGTTTGAGTAAGCGTGCAATCCAGATGACAGGCGATTTGTCGCCGCCGTGCCAATGCGAGAGCTGCTGTTCCACTTGGGTAAAGAATTGCACAAGTTGTGTCAGCGTCTGCTCATCTAAAGCGACGAGCGCGGGATGCCAATCGTGGGCAGTGAGTCGCATCATTTGATTGCTATTGCTGGGGAGCTGTTTTTCCCATGTTGGCAAATCTTGCCAGTGACCCGCAGCAGCAAAGGCAGCACATTGGGCGAGCAATGCAGAGTCAATGGTGTAGGAGGCGGTAGTTTCACTGCCATCTGTGGGGTTCCAACTGCCGAGCGTCATGGGGGCTGCCTTCTATAAAGAAAGATAGGCGCATTGTAGCGAAGTCAGACAGTGCTTTTATGGCTGAAAAAAATGTTGCCGAACCAGTAGTTTTTCTACTACTTTTGTACTACTCTGCGCGCGTTCTTCTGTTGTATTTCATGTTTTTTTCACATTTGATCATTGGTAAGGAGAAGTTGACTATGAAAAACAAGCTGATTGCTGCTTTTGCTGCATCTGCCCTGGCTCTGGGTGTAAGCGTTGCTGCGCAAGCAGACGACCACTTCTACGCAGGTGCGAGTGCCGGCTACTTTGACACGCACGAGATGGAAAGTACGGTTAATGAAGGCGTGGCTGGTTTGCAACTGGGCTACCACTTCAACCCAGATTGGTCTGTAGAGTTGGGTCAATTATCTGGCTTGGCTACTCAGCATGATCACCAACAAGTGATTTCTCTGACTGCTGCCTACCGTTTGTGGGGTGATCAAACTCAAATTTTGGCTGTCGGCGGTATCCAAAATCTGCGTTACACCAACAGCGAAGTAGAGCCTGTGTTGGGCTTGGCTGTTTCTCACTACTTCTCTGACAACTTAGAAGGTCGCGTCACTGTATTGGGTGGTGTTGAAAGCAACGAATACATGACTAGCACACTGTCTCTGAACTACCACTTCGGCACACACCAAGATGCCGTTGCTGAGCCAGAGCCAGAAAAAGTAGCACCAGCTGTTGTGATGACTAAAACTCTGCATGCTCACTTCGATGTTGATAAGAGCAAAGTGCGCGCTGCTGACCGCGCTGAAATCGTTCCTGTTGCTCAGGCGATGAAAGCGAACCCAGGCAGCACTGCCACTATCGTTGGTCACACTGACAGCACTGCTTCTGAAGGCTACAACCAGAAACTGTCTGAGCGTCGCGCTGATGCTGTGAAAAAAGTGATGGTTGAAGAAGGTGTAAACCCTCAAGCGATCGAAACGTCTGGTCGCGGCGAGATGGAACCTGTTGAAAGCAATGACACTGCTGCAGGTCGCCAAGCTAATCGCCGCATCGAAGCGGTTGTGACTGGCTTGCCACAATAATTCATCAATTGATGAATGAAAAAGAGCCCGGTTCGCCGGGCTTTTTTGTGTCTGCAATTTTGGGGTGCGCTAGACTGCACGCACCGCGTTGGAGAGATAAATAATGAGCACGACGCTCTATTGGCATGACTACGAAACGTTTGGTCGCAATCCGCGTTGGTGCGGTATTGCGCAGTTTGCCGGTATTCGCACGGATGAAAATTTGCAAGAAATTGGCGAGCCGCTGATGTTGTATTGCCAGCCGCCGCAAGACAGTTGGCCTGAGCCAGAGGCCTGTTTGATTACCGGTATTACGCCGCAGTTATGTCGTGAACGCGGTGTACCCGATGTGCAGTTTGCCAAAAAAGTATTGCATGAGTTAGGGCGACCTAGCACCTGTGGTGTCGGTTTCAACAATATTCGTTTTGACGACGAATTTACGCGCCAACTGTTGTATCGCAATTTCTATGACCCTTATGAGCGCGAGTGGAAAAACGGCAATTCGCGTTGGGATTTATTGGATGTGCTGCGCATGGCGCGCGCACTGCGTCCAGAAGGTATTGCATGGCCGTTTGATGAGCAGGGCAATCCGGTGATGAAGTTGGAAGCGTTGACAGCGGCTAACCACATTGAACACGCCGGCGCACATGATGCTTTGGTCGATGTGCGCGCAACGATTGCGATGGCGCGAAAGCTCAAGCAAGCACAGCCACGGCTTTATGATTTTGCGTTTCGTTTGCGCGATAAAAAAATCGTTGCAGAGTATTTGGATTTAGAAACGCATCATCCCGTGTTGCACACCTCCAGCAAGTTGGGCAGAGAGCGGTTATTTACTACGTTAGTGATGCCAGTGATGCAGCACCCTAGTAATACCAACGGCGTGATTGTGTTTGATTTGATGCAAGATCCGGCAGCGTTAATTGAATTGTCTGCGGAAGAAATTCGCCGTCGCTTGTTTACAGCGAGTGCTGATTTGGAAGAAGGCGTAGAGCGATTAGCGGTAAAAACTGTACACAGAAATAAGTCGCCGATGGTCGCTCCTTTATCGCTATTAGATGATGCTGTTGAAGCGCGCTTGGGGTTAGATCGCGTACTTTGCGAGCAACATTGGCAGACTTTGTATGCGCGTCTACCTGAGGTGCAAGCCAAGCTCAAAACGATATTTGAGCAGGAATATGAGCCTGCGGTACGCGATGCAGAGTTTCTTATTTATGGTGGATTTTTGGGCGCGCAAGATAAGCGCGCGGCAGATGCTGTGAGTAAAGCCACAATCAAGGAGTTGAGTGAAAATAGTTTTTCGTTTGCTGATCAGCGATTAACCGAGTTGTTGTTTCGTTATCGTGCGCGTAATTTTCCTGAAAGTTTGTCTGTCGACGAGCGGACGCAATGGCAGGAGTGGCGACATTTCCGTTTGCACAACAAAGTGAGTGAAGATTGGTTGACACGAGACGATTTTATCTCGCAATTAGAAGAGCTAAAAAATACTTATCAGCAAGAACCAGAAAAAATGGTTGTTCTTTCTGCGTTAACGGCGTGGGAATTGGAGGTTAATTGATGCATTTTCCTGGCGCACATATTCTTTCTATTGCACCATTCCATCGTGAAGATATTGAGCGCGTTTTTGCAGTGGCAGACCGCATGGAGCCTTACGCACAGCGCAAAAGAGTGACTCGCGTGTTGGAAGGTGCCATCCTCGGTAATATGTTTTTTGAGCCAAGCACGCGCACGCGTGTGAGTTTTGGCTGCGCGTTTAATTTGTTGGGTGGCGAAGTGCGCGAAACGACGGGGTTTGATTCATCTGCACTTGCCAAAGGTGAATCGCTGCACGATACCGCGCGCGTTTTATCGGGCTACAGTGATGTCATTTGTATGCGCCATCCGCAAGCGGGTTCAGTGGCAGAATTTGCAGCAGCCAGCCGCGTGCCGGTTATCAACGGCGGTGACGGCGCGAATGAACATCCGAGTCAAGCCTTGCTGGATCTTTATACCATCCGCAAAGAAATTGCGTCGCGCGGTCGCAGTTTGTCGGAATTGCGTATCGCCATGATTGGTGATTTGAAATACGGCCGCACCGTGCATTCGCTGTGCAAGTTATTTTGTTTGTACCCCACTGTACAGGTGACTTTGGTATCGCCGCGTGAATTGGCGATGCCACCAGAGTTGGTCGAGATGATGCGCAGTGCAGGGATACGTGTGACAGAAACCGATCAGTTGGAAGCGAGTATTGGCAAAGTGGATATTGCTTATTCCACACGCATACAAGAGGAACGTTTTGCCAGCAAAGCAGAAGCAGATTTGTATCGCGGAAAATTCCGTCTCAATCAACAGGTGTATACGCAGTATTGCGAGCCGAATACAGTGATCATGCATCCTTTACCGCGCGATTCTCGCGCAGAAGCCAACGAGTTGGATAATGATCTAAATGAAAATCCCAACCTCGCCATTTTTCGCCAAGCAGATAATGGTGTAGTAATTCGTATGGCGTTATTTGCGTTGGTGTTAGATGTGGTGGATTTGGTGGATAAGCACGCGCTGGATGTGCGTTGGTTTCGTGCGCGCTGATTTTTTGATGAATCCATTGTGTGGTGGGTGAGATGGCGCAGTGATTGTTTAAGTCACGCGCCATCTATTTCACATCAACGAATACTTTGTTGAAAACGATTTTCTAGCGTTTGTACATTGTTGGGCACACTCAGATTTTCCAGCGTGCTACTCATAGCAGCTATGCGATCAGCGGGTGCAGGGTGTGTTTGTAGCAGCAATGCCATGCCGCTGTCGTGTGAGGTTCGCGCTTCCAATTTTTGCATCACGGCCACAAAGGCGTAAGGATCGTATCCGGCTTGCACCATCGTGTGTAATGCTTCTTGATCGGCTGCGTATTCATCGCTCTTATCCAAACCGCGTGCGTACACTTGTTTGGATGCATTCACCACGCGTTGCGCAAACTCTCGTTCTGTTGCGGAAGTTTTTCCCTGCGTGGCGGCTGAACCAACAAATGCGCCGACATCCAACGCCGCGCCGAGCAGATTATTGCTGCGCATGGCGTTGAGATAATCTTTGTGCGTGACATGCGCGATTTCGTGCGACAACACACCGGCGAGTTGCGCTTCGCTATCTAGCATATTGAGCAAACCGCTGGTGATAAAAACATAACCGCCGGGTGCGGCAAACGCGTTGATGTCATTGTCATTTAACACGCCAAAACGCCAGTTTAAATTGGGGCGTGTGCTGTGCAGTGCGAGTAAACGCCCAACGCGATTCACATATCGTTGTTGCTGTTGTTGATGGATCAATTTCGACGCGCCTAACAGAGTGCCTGCCATGTGACGGCCGATATCATCTTCTTCTTGTTCTGATGTGCCAGCGGTACTTTTGGACAATTTTTCACCGGCATCGGCGAGCGGTGTTAAGTCGTAACCGCCGACATTCATGCCGCGCATTTCGGCGCAGCTCATCAATAAAACGGCGGTGAGTAATACCAAGAAACGAGAAAGCCATTTTGAAATGTGCATGCGCTTATCTCCGTGGCACTGGCAGACCGCCAGCTTGTGCAAATTGACGCGCTTCTTCCGCGCTCACTTGATATTGATTCATGCGCGCCACTTCTGCAGGATCTTCCTGCGCGTTTTGCAGTTGTTCGCGTGATAGCCCGCGCACACCGGTCGCCACCGTGGTGTTGCTACGAGAAGCTTGTGCGAGGCTCGCTAAACCACTCATGGTGGATGCGCCGCCGCGTGATGCTGTGCTGCCTTGCAAGCGCACATTGAGCATACGCACCCAACCTTCACCCTGTGCTGTTTTGACTTGATACCAAGCGCCTTGTCGTGTGCCAATTTGCAACGCCTGTCCTGCGGATAATTGCTGCACCGTTGCGCTGCTGGCGTTAGGTGCGCTTTTCAGTTCTGTGGCAACAGTGGTTTGACCTGCGTCGGCTTGTGCGGCGAGTGCAGCCAGCAACAGCGTGCCGCCTAACAGGGGTGACAGGATGCGAGTGCGTAGTGTCACGATACTTTCCTCCTAGGTTCGTAAATATTGACGGGTTCCTCACGACCTTTCACTTTGCAAGAGCCGTGCGGTAAAAACTCAAATTGATCGCCACATAAATCGCGTGTGCTTTGCGACACCAAAATGCGTGCGATGCCTTTTGTTACGCCTTCCAAGCGGCTGCCGAGATTCACAGTATCGCCGATGGCGGTGTATTCCAATCGTTGATCGCAGCCCAACATGCCAACGACCGCAGAACCTGAGTGTATGCCAATGCCGACATCAAAGTCTGCAAGTCCGTGCGCGGCGCGAAAATCTTCCAGCGCATCCACCATATCCAGCGCCGCATTCACGGCGTTTACCGCGTGTTGTTCATCGGGCAGGGGCGCACCCCAAAACGCCATGATGGCATCGCCAATAAATTTATCCAGCGTGCCGTGATTTTTGAAAATTACGCCCACTTGTTTGGTGAAATAAGCATTCAGCAGCGACATGATTTCCGCTGCACTGGCTTTTTCTGACATCGTGGTAAAGCCGCGAATATCCGAAAATAAAATACTGATTTCGCACTGCTTGCTGGCTTGCGTTTCTTCACTCAAACCTTGCTCGGCGAGTTGCTGTACCACCACAGGATCGAGAAAACGACCAAACATTTCGATAGCGGCTTGTCGCGCGGCGTGTTCTTGCCAGTAACGCAGCGCCGTACCTGTACCGAGTAACACGAGACTGGCGATGAAAGGTGAAATGATGGGTACTAGCAAATGCTGACGAATTGCAATGACGCTGATTGTTGTGAGGAACAGCGCAATAGCTGTCGAAAAAGCGGCGGTGATGAGCAGCGGTTTTTTCTGTTGCAAGCGCCACAATAACAGCAGTAGCCATGGCAGTCCGATCACCAATCCTAGCCATGCGTTGTAATGCAACCATTGTCGATTTTTCAAATTGTCGAGCGTGTTGGCGAGCAAATAGAGACCGGGGTATTGCGCGTTGATGGGTGTGGGGCGCAGATCGTGCAAACCCGCTGCAGTTGCGCCGATAAAAACAATTTTGTTTTGCAAATTTTGGTTTTCACCTGCTTGTACTTTTGCCCAAACATCCGCATAGCTGTAGCGCGTGTAGGGCGAATCGGTGCCGTTGCCGCGCCACGCCAAGCGCAGCGGTGAAGGTAAATTTTTTGTATCCAACTGCAAATAATTGGCAACAGTTTGTGGCAGTGACAACAACAACCAGCCCTGTTGTGTTTGTTGAGTTTGATAGTGTCGTGCAATGCCATCGGCATCAGCCATGTAGTTAATCAACCCCAAGTGCCAATGCTCAGGTGCGCCCATCACGGGCAATAGCAAATCGCCGCGCGCATCGGCTTGTGCGTTGGCTGTGCGCTGAACGGGAAGGTTGCTGGGGTAACTGCTAAAACGCTTGGCTTGCTCTGGATGCGTACTGTTCATCAGCAGTGTGGGGAGAAAAATGTTGTCGTGTTGATTCAGTACATCGCCAAAATACTGATCAAATTCAGGGCGCTGAATGTCGGGCTCGCTGAACCAAATATCAAACACCACGGCGCGTGCGCCCTGTGCCAGCAGCCACTCCACCAATTCGGCGTGCGTGGCGCGCGGCCAAGGCCAGCGACCGATGGTGTCGGACATCGCGCGCAGGCTGTAATCGTCAATATCTATTAGCACGATGTCAGGATCAGGTTGATTGCGTAACGCTTGCTGCGCGGTGAGTCGATCCAACCACAGAAAGTCCAAGCGGGCGCTGGCAGGCCATAGAGCAGGTAGGCAGAGGATGCCGATAGATAGCAAAAACGCGGCAATCAAAGCAGGAGGCAAACGGCGTGCCAGCATGTGTCAATCCTTGTAATGACCGCCGTATTGTAGCAGTCTGGCTGCCGCTTTCTTGCCACGCCCAACGCTGCTTTTGACGATGAAAAAACTGCTCGCTACTGCTATCGCTACTCTACTGTTTTGCAATTTCGCACACGCCGTGCGTTTGCAGCAGCCCTACGCTGTGGACGTGGCTGTGGTGAGTCAATCGTCAGAAGATCGAGCCATCGCAACGCGCACAGGTTTGCTGTTGGTGTTGGAAAAATTGGGCGGTCAGCGCCTCGACGGCAATGCACAAATTGTCGCCACACAAAACAAAGCCGATGCCTTTCTCGCGCAGTTTTCGTATCAACAAAATGCGTCAGTGGAAGGTGCAGCACCCAGTTGGATTTTGCATTTAGTGTTTGAGCAAACGGCGGTTGATCGCGTGTTGCACGATGCAGGGATTCCCGTGTGGCCGTTGGATCGCCCGCAAGTTTTATTGTTGGCAGTTGATGGTCAAAACCATTGGTTGCCTGCGGCGGATGATGCAAACCAAATGGCTGCTATCAAGCGCATAGGTATGACACGCGGTGTGCCTTTGTTATTGCCCAACGCGTCCATGAATGACATCACCACCACCGCCAGCGTACAAAGTTTGGATACGGCGGCGTTGATGGCGCAAGCGATACAACAAGGTGCAAATGTATTGTTGCTAGGCAACATCAACGGCAGTGATGAAAAAGGCTGGAGTGGGCAATGGGCATTGCGCATTGGCGAGCAAGAACAACGCTTTGCTGAAAAAGCACCGACATTGATTGCGTTGACGGATGCAGCGGTGCGTCATGCGGCAGACATTTTGTCTACCAGTTATCGCAGTGCCACCTCAACCGATACCGGTTCGACATCGCTGCGTTTACAGGTGGATGGTGTAAACAGTTATGCCGCTTTTATGCAATTGCGTCAGTATTTAGAAAAGTTGGCTGCGGTCGATCACATTGATGGCACGCATATCAATGGCACCTCAGTAGTTGTGGATTTAAAAGTCAAAGGGCGCGAAAGTTTTCGCAATCTGTTCGGATTATTTAAATCTGTACAGTGGCAAGAAGAAGTACCATCATCGTCACAAAGTAGTGACGCAGCAGCAGTGCCTGTGTGGCGTTATCGTTGGGTAGATTGAAAAAAATCGGAGGTGATTTATGAGTCTTTTTCAAAATAACAGTTTGAGTGTAGGCGGCACACCACTGATACAACTCAGTCGCATTTCAAAACATAAAATTTTTGCCAAAGTAGAAAGTCGTAACCCAGCGGGTTCAGTAAAGTGTCGTATCGGTGCGAGCATGGTGGTTGATGCGGAGCAACGCGGCGTTTTGAAAGCCGGTATGGAATTGGTTGAGCCGACCAGTGGCAACACCGGCATCGCGCTCGCTTTTGTCGGTGCAGCGAAAGGTTACAAAGTGACGCTTACCATGCCATCCAGCATGAGTTTGGAGCGCCGCCAAGTATTGAAAGCATTGGGAGCCAATGTGGTGTTGACGGATGCCGCTTTAGGCATGAACGGCGCGATTGCAAAAGCAAAAGACATTGTGGCGAGCAATCCATCGCATTATTTGATGCTGCAACAATTTGAAAATCCCGCCAATCCGCAAGCGCATGAAAATACTACGGGCCCTGAAATTTGGAACGACACCAATGGTGCGATTGATATTTTGATCAGTGGCGTCGGCACCGGCGGCACCATCACGGGTGTTTCGCGCTATATCAAACAACAAAAAGGTAAAAAGATTTTGTCTGTTGCGGTAGAGCCGGAATCGTCTTACGTCATGCGCGCGGTGAAAGATGGAAAAGATTTGAAACACTCACCGCACAAAATCCAAGGGCTCGGCGCGGGCTTTATTCCGGGAACCTTGGATATGGCGATGGTCGATCAAGTGGAAGCGGTCAACGATGATGAAGCGATGGAATGGGCGCATCGCTTGATGCGCGAAGAAGGTATTCTCGCCGGTATTTCCAGTGGCGCGGCAATGGCTGCAGCCGAGCGCGTGGCATCGCGTCCCGAACACGCCGGTAAAACCATCGTAGTGGTTTTACCGGATTCCGCCGAGCGTTACTTGTCATCGCCGTTGTTTGACAGCGTATTCAGCGAGCAAGAAAAAAAGCAGTGACGGCGATTGTTTGATGAGTGATGGCTTGCCGCCTAAATAAATAGCGGCAGCCATGTCATCTTCAGCCAGCGGCGGTTAAAATCGCCGCCCCAGATTCCCCCCAACGCCCTTATGCCAACCCCTTCCACTATGGACTGCCCTTATGTCGCAAATTCTCGACAAACAGCAGACCCAGCTGAAGCTGGAGCAGCTGAACGACGCACTTTCTAGCGGAACCTTTCTTCAAGTGCGACACATGCTCAACAGCTTGTCGCCGCCCAATATCGCAGCCCTTTTAGAATCGAGTGCACCCAAAAACCGTGCCGTGTTGTGGCAATTGGTTGATCAAGATCGCCAAGCGGAAATTATTCTGTGGTTGAACGATGAAATTCAAAGTCATTTGCTGAAAGACATCGACACCGATCGTTTGGCCGATATGATTGAAGAGTTGGATGACGATGACATTGCCGACATTCTGGAAGATTTGCCAGAGACGGTGATTGATGAAGTGCTGTCGTCGATGACAGAGCAAGATCGTCAACGCGTCGAACAAATTTTATCTTATGATGAAGACGCCGCAGGGCGTTTGATGAATACCGACGCCATCACCATTCATCCGCGTGTGACGCTGGATGTGGTGTTGCGCTACTTGCGTATGCACAAAGAATTACCACCAACAACGGATTGCGTTTTTGTTGTCAATAACGACGATCAATTGGTGGGTTTGTTGCCAATTGCCAAAATTTTAACCACAGATCCTGCGGTTTCTGTGCGTGAAGTGATGGTGACGCATTTGCAATCTATTCCCGCCAATATGCAGGCGAGTGAGGTGGCGCAATTGTTTGAACGCTACGACTGGATTACCGCGCCGGTGGTGGATGATGACGGCAAATTGCTCGGTCGTATCACGGTTGATGATGTGATTGATGTCATCATCGACGAAGCCGATCACTCGCTGATGAGCATGGCTGGTATCACCAATGAAGAAGATATTTTCGCGCCAGCGCGAAAAATTGTGCATCTGCGTTCGCTGTGGTTGGGTATCAATTTAGTCACCGCTTTTATGGCTTCATGGGTCGTAGGTTTATTTGAAGGCACGATACAAAAAGTGGTGGCGCTCGCGGTGTTAATGCCGATTGTTGCAGGGCAAGGCGGCGTGTCTGGCACACAAACCTTGACGGTCGTGATACGCGGTTTGGCACTCGGACAATTATCAAGACACAACGTGGGTTGGTTGTTTAGTCGTGAAATTATTGTCGGCTTACTCAACGGTTTAATTTGGGGTGTTGTTGTCGGTGTTGTCGCGGCGTATTGGTTTTCGGATGTGAAATTGGGTTTGATTATCGGCGCAGCGATGGTGATAAACATGATTGTCGCGGCGCTGTCAGGCGTGATGCTGCCATTGATTATGAAGCGCATGAAAATTGATCCGGCGCTGGCGGGCAGCGTTATTTTGACAACCTTTACCGATTGCATGGGTTTTTATTCATTCCTAGGTTTGGCTACACTGTTTTATCGCTAATGCGTAATTATCGCTCGCCATCGGATATCGTGATTGCTAACGAACTGGATGAAAAACCCAGCAAGTCTCAGCGCAAACGCGATATGACAGCAGCACAGGAGCTCGGTGAGCAATTACTGCAACTGAGAGCGGATGTTTTGCAAAAAATGCCGCTGGATGAACGCCTGTTAGAAACACTTTTGCAAGCGCAAAAAATGACGCAGCACGAAGCGCGTCGCCGTCATTTGCAGTTGATTGGTAAATTGATGCGCAATGCGGATGTCGATGCCATTCAAGCCGCTTTTCTGGAGACGCAATCCGGCAGCGCCGCAGCGACGCGCGCGCTGCATGAATTGGAACACTGGCGCACGCGTTTATTGCAAGAAGGGGATACAGCAATTACAGAAGCGTTGACTGTTTTTCCAGAGATGGATGTGCAGCCGTTGCGTCAATTAATTCGTGAAGCCAAACGCGAAATATCGCTGGCAAAGCCACCTGTCGCCGCGCGAAAATTGTTTCAATATCTGAAGCGGTATCAAGCGCAATGAAGCCGACACTGCAACTCCGGCAAGGGCAATCGCTGGCGATGACGCCGCAGTTGCAGCAGGCCATTAAACTGCTGCAATTATCGACCTTGGAGTTGCAACTCGAAATTCAGCAGACGCTGGAATCCAATCCGATGTTGGAAATGCTGGAAGAAGGCGAATCGTCAGATGATGATTTGCCGGTTATCAGCGAAGAAGATCTTGCACGCCTGCGTCAAACAGCGAATGAAGTGGTGGATTTCAGCGCGCCGGAACAGAGTAGTGCGACGACAGATGCAGATGAATGGAGCGACGAACATATCCCTGATGAGTTGCCGGTCGACAGCCAATGGGATGATGTGTTTGAAGTTAGCAACAGTGCGTCAGCCCATCATGCGGATGAAGATTTTGATTTCGACAGTCGCAATGCCGCCACAGAAACGCTGCAAGAACATTTGTTGTGGCAGCTCAATCTCACGCCCATGTCAGACCGCGATCGCATCGTTGCGCTCTCTGTGATTGATGCCGTTGCGCCGAGCGGTTTTTTGGAAATATCGGCGGAAGACATTCATCAAGGTTTAGTCGCACAGTGGCGTGATGAAGATGATTTGGAATTGGGTGAAGTGTTGGCGGTGCTGCATCGCATACAGCAGTTTGATCCGCCGGGTGTTGCGGCGCACGATTTGCGCGAATGTCTGTTAATTCAGCTCAATCAATTGCATGAAGACACGCCTTGGTTGTTGGATGCCAAGTTGGTGGTGTCGGAGTATTTGGATTTACTGGGCGCGCGCGATTACAAACAATTGATGCGCAAATCCGAAATTCGCGAAAACACACTGAAAAAAGTTATCGAATTAATTCGCAGCTTAAAACCGCAGCCAGGTGCGGCGATAGAAGAAGAAAAAACCGAGTATGTGGTGCCGGATGTGTATGTGCGCCGCAAGCGCACGCGCTGGGTGGTGGAGTTGAATCCAGAGATTGCACCGCGTCTGCGAATTAATGCGGATTACGCCGCTTTAGTGCGCCGCGCGGATTCCTCTGCCGACAACGCTTTTTTGCGCGATTGTTTGCAAGAGGCGCGTTGGTTTTTGAAAAGTTTGACCAGCCGCAATGAAACGCTGATGAAAGTCGCAACAGCGATTGTCGAACATCAGCGCGGCTTTTTGGAATACGGCGCTGAAGCGATGAAGCCGATGGTGTTGGCCAATATTGCAGAATCGGTGGGCTTGCATGAATCCACCATTTCGCGCGTGGTGAACCAAAAATACATGCACACGCCTAGCGGTGTGTTTGAGCTCAAATATTTCTTTTCCAGCCATGTCAGCACGGCAGGTGGTGGCGAGTGCTCTTCCACTGCGGTGCGCACTATGATCAAAAAATTAATCGGCGAAGAGAGTGCGAGCAAACCTTTGTCTGACAGCGCCATCGTCACGCTGTTGGAGAAACAGGGCGTGCAAGTGGCGCGCCGTACTGTCGCCAAATACCGTGAATCCCTCAATATCCCACCATCCAGCGAGCGCAAGCGGCTGAGTTGATCGCATTGCATTTGGTCAAGTGTGCTTGACTAATTAGAGGCTGCTTCTTACCATCTTGCTCAGTGATATTCGCCACGCTGAGGTGCGCCCATGAATGTATTGCAGAAAGATTATGTCGGCCTGTACAGTCCGTATTCGCACGATGTGCACGACGATCCCTACCCGTACTACAAAGCGCTGCGCGACAACCACCCTGTGCATTATGACGCCAGTGGCGATTTCTACATCCTCAGCCGCTTTGACGATGTGCAAATGGCGATGCGTGATTTCAAGCGCTTTTCCAGCGAAGAAGGTGTGGCTTTAGAAGCGGATGCAGCCAAAGGCTACCCGATGGTGATTACCATGGTGCCGCCCAAGCACACCCGCACACGCAAGGTGATCAGCCGTGTTTTAACGCCGGACAATGTTGCCGCCTTGGAGCCGATGACCCACGCCAAAGCCGTCAAATTGCTGGAGCCGTTTCGCGACACTGGCCGCATTGATACGGTCGCGGATTTTGGCGCGTATTTGCCGATGTATGTCATCGGCACCATGTTGAAAATCCCTGAAAGCGATCACGATCAAATTCGCGTGTGGACCGATAACTTGCTGGAGCGCGAAGATGGCGTGATGGCAATGCCACCTATCGTGGCGGAGAGTTATCTCAACATGGCGCAGTATTTCGAAGACTTCGTGAAAGATCGTGAGCAGCACATGACAGAAGGCGATCTGCTGAGTCTCATTCTGCAAGCGAAACAAGCGGGCGAAATCACGCATGAAGAAGTGATTGGCTTTTTGATGATTCTTGGCATTGCTGGCAACGAAACCACCACCAAGTTGATCGGCAACATGACGGTGACACTGGCGCGCCATACCGACGCGCGCGCGCAGTGCGTGGCGGATCCATCGCTGATTGCGAAAGCAGTGGAAGAAACCATGCGCATGGAAGGCTCTACGCAGTTGATTGGTCGCGTTACCACGGAGGAAGTGGAGCTGCACGGCGTGAAGATTCCTGCGGGTAAACGCGTGGGCATGCTGTTGGTGTCGGCCAATCGCGATGAGCGCCATTATCAAAATCCTGATGTATTCGATTTGACACGCAGTAATCGTGACCACATGGGCTTTGGCTTTGGCATCCATTCCTGCGTAGGTGCAGCGATGGCGCGCATGGAAGGGCGTGTGGCTTTTGAAGAAATGCTGAAGATGATGCCGAACTACGCCGTGGACTGGGATGGCTTGCAGCGTATGCACTCGGCAAATGTGCGCGGCTACACCCATGTGCCAGTGACTTTCTGATGATTTTTCATTGACCGAGGCGCGTGCTCTCCCTATACTTCGCGTCCCTTGCAGCAGCAGGTTGGCGACTAGCCAGTGGTACTGTTGTAAAGGTTGTGTGATTGCGGGGTGGAGCAGCTTGGTAGCTCGTCGGGCTCATAACCCGAAGGTCGTTGGTTCAAATCCAGCCCCCGCTACCAAATCATCGAAACAGTGACAGGCTCGCTGTTTCTGACGAGGCCCCTTTATGGGGCTTTTTGTTATCTGGCGATTGCGTTGTGGCAGTCGCCAATGGAGATGGGCCTAGTGCCCATTTTTTTGTGGTGAAAAAATTACTACATGTTTGCAAGCGCGGAGATCAATGAGTAGAGCAGACGATTTAGAAACCTTGTTGGCGCCTGTGGTGGCAGCGCAAGGTTGTGAACTGTGGAGCCTTGAGTTTTCTATGCAGGGTCGTCGCAGTCTGCTGCGTATTTATATTGATTCTGCTGCCGGTATTTCTTTGGAAGATTGCGAGCGCGTGAGCCGACAAGTGAGTGCGGTGTTGGATGTTGAAGACCCCATCACCAGCGCCTACACCTTGGAAGTGTCGTCGCCCGGTTTGGATCGCCAATTGCGTAAACCTGAACATTTTGAACGCTATATCGGCGCGATTGTGGCAGTAAAACTGCATATGCCTTACGAAGGGCGTCGCCGTTTTCAAGGTCGATTAAATGGAATAGAAGATGGCGATTTGGTGTTGCAAGTAGAAGACACGGAATTTTTATTGCCGCTGGATGGCATTGATAAAGCCAATGTCGTTCCCGTCTTTGATGAAAAAGAAGATGCAATAACAGAACAGGCAGCAGCGACTGCCACAGGTGCATTGCGCGAAGGTGTGGTCGTTAGTGACGCGTTTTCAAACAACGTAGAAAACAAGTAATCCAATCAACAAATAATCAAACAATTGGAGTCTAGGAGTTTCACGATGAGCAAAGAAATTCTTTTGGTGGCGGATGCTGTCTCCCACGAGCGGGGAGTGGACAAGGAAATGATTTTCCAAGCCTTGGAGCAGGCGCTCGCGTCAGCGACAAAAAAACGCTACGACGAAAATGCCGACATCGTGGTGACGATTGACAGACAGACGGGCAACTATGTCACGGTCAGACGCTGGGGTGTTATGCCAGATGATGTACTGGCAGAGCTCGGCACACAGTTCACGCTGGAAGAGGCGCACGAAAAAGACACCAGCCTCAAAGCGGGCGATGTCTACGAAGAAACGGTAGAAAACATCGAGTTCGGTCGCATCGCAGCGCAAACGGCTAAGCAAGTGATCGTGCAAAAAGTGCGCGAAGCCGAGCGCGCGCAGATGGTGGACATGTATCGCAATCGTCTTGGTGAATTGATCAACGGTTCCGTTAAAAAAGTCACACGCGACAACATCATTGTCGATTTGGGCGGCAACGCCGAAGCGATTTTGCCGCGTGAAAATTTGGTTGGCCGTGAACTGTTTCGCATGAATGACCGCGTGCGTGCGGTGTTGATCGAAATTCGTCAAGATCAACGCGGTCCGCAACTGATTATGTCGCGCAGTTGCCCAGAAATGCTGATCGAATTGTTCAAAATTGAAGTACCAGAAATTGCTGAGCAAGTGATTGAAATTCGCGCAGCGGCGCGCGACCCCGGTTCACGCGCCAAAATTGCGGTAAAAACCAACGACGGTCGTATTGATCCTGTCGGCGCTTGCGTGGGCATGCGTGGTTCGCGCGTGCAAGCGGTATCCGGCGAATTGGATAACGAGCGCATTGATATCGTGTTGTGGAATGACAATCCCGCGCAATTGGTGATCAGCGCGATGGCACCAGCGGAAGTGGAATCCATCGTGATGGATGAAGACACGCGCACGATGGATGTGGCCGTTGCAGAAGAAAATTTAGCGATGGCGATTGGTCGCGGCGGTCAAAATGTGAAGTTGGCTTCACAACTGACTGGCTGGGCCATTAATGTCATGAGCACAGAAGAAGCCGAAGCCAAGCAGCAACAAGAAGCCGGCTCTATTTTGGAATTGTTTATGGCGGCTTTGGATGTTGATGAAGATGTTGCGTCTGTTTTAGTCGAAGAAGGTTTCACTTCTTTAGAGGAAGTGGCTTATGTGCCATTAGACGAAATGATGAACATTGAAGGTTTCGATGAAGAAATTGCTACCGAACTGCGCAATCGCGCTAAAGATGCGTTGTTGACGCGCGCGCTGGCAAAAGAAGAGCGCGCCGGTGGACAGCCTGCTGCGGATTTGTTGGGCATGGACGGTATGGATGAAGCGCTGGCTTACAAATTGGCAGCGAATGGTATTTGCACCATGGAAGATTTAGCGGAACAAGCCGTTGATGATGTTTTGGAAATCGCACCTGAATTGGGCGAAGAAAAAACAGCCAGTCTGATTATGACGGCGCGCGCGCCGTGGTTTGCCTGATTACTTGAGCTGAGCAAAGAGCGCATCAAGTAGATTAGGTAGAGGAGTGTTGCATGAGCGATGTTGTTGTAAGTCAGTTGGCAGAAAATATTGGCACCCCCGTTGAGCGTTTGCTGAAGCAAATGGAAGAAGCGGGTTTGCCCCAGCGCAAAGCGAGCGATTCTGTTTCCGATGAGCAGAAAGAAGTTTTGCTGAACTACTTGCGCGAAGCGCACGGTGGTGAAGTGGACAGCGGCCCGAAAAAAATCACTTTGAAACGCAAAACCGTCAGCACGCTGAAAACCGGTACCGGTGCTGCGCGTAAATCGGTGAGCGTCGAAGTGCGCAAAAAACGTACTTATGTAAAACGCGAAGACGCAGCGGCGGATGAGTCTGCTGCGCAAGCAGAAATCGAAGCAGAATTAGAAGATAGCGTAGCAGTAGTTGATGCAGTTGTAGAAACTCCTGTTATTGAAGAAGTGCCCGCTGTTGAAGAAGTGGAGCAAGAGTCGGTTGCTCCTGAAGTTGCAGAGCCAGAACCGGTAGCTGCCGCTGAAGAAGTGGTTGAAGCTGCGCCTGAGCCGGAAGTGCGCGCGCCTTCAAAATTGGCAGGCAAAATTTTAGGTCGCTCTGCGTTAGATGATGCTGAGCAGCGCCGCCAGGCCGCTATTCTTGCTCGCCGCGCAGCGGAAGAAGTGGAACAGTTGGAGTTGGCGCGCAAGAAAAAAATCTTGGAAGCTGAGCGTCAAAATAAATCACAAGCAGCGGCTAGCGGTAGCGAAAAAGCTGCCACGACAGCGGCGGTGGCTGCAACGGATACTCGTCCTGATGCGTTGAAAAAACGCACCAAGCAGGATGAAGAGGACGATAAGAAGAAAAAAGGTGGCGCAGCAAAAACGCGTGAAAAAGCGGGCAGGGCGAAACCGAATCGCAACGATGTGTTTGAAATTTTGGATGAAGAAGATGTTGAGCGTCACAGCGAAGACATGGACTTCCGTCCGTTTGCGCAAGGCAAAGGCAAGCACAAAGTAAAAATGAGCAATAAACATACTTTCCAGCGCCCAACGGAAAAGCAAGTGTTGCAAGTTGCGCTGCCCGAAGAAATTCCGGTGGGCGATTTGGCACAGAAAATGAATGTCAAAGGCGTGGAAGTGGTTAAAGCGCTGATGAAACTCGGC
>CAYOEO010000021.1:0-25983 GCA_964403125.1 uncultured Pseudomonadales bacterium
CTCACCGCCGTGGGGTTGCTCAAAGCCGGTACGGTGGTTTGACCATTGCCGTTATAGCCCCAGCAGTGCACGCCCGCATCATCCAGCGCGCAAGTGTGATACATCCCTGCACTCACTTGGGTAACGGTGCTCTCGTTGAGGATGCCATCGCCATCGCTGTCTAAATCACTGCGCGGGGTGGTATCGCAGGCATCGCCGTAGCCATCGCCATCCGCATCCGCTTGATCGGGGTTCGCCACGGTGTTGCAGTTGTCTTGGCTGCTGTCAATGCCATCTGCGTCTGGATCAAAATCAGGATCGCAGGCATTACCTGTGCCATCGCTATCGCTGTCCGCTTGATCTGCGTTGGCTTTGCTGGGGCAGTTGTCGCTACTGTTATCCACGCCATCGCGGTCGGAATCCCCGTTGGGGGTGCTGTCGCAGGCATCACCGATGCCATCGCCATCGGTATCGGTTTGGGTGGGGTTGGCAATCAACTGGCAGTTGTCTTTGTTGTTGGCTACGCCATCACCATCAATGTCGGTATCACAAGCGTCGCCTTGGCTATCGCCATCGGTATTGGTCTGGGTGGTATTTGCCACTAGCGGGCAGTTGTCTGAGGTATCTGGCACCGAGTCATTGTCTGCATCGGTGTCGCAGGCATCGCCGATGCCGTCGTTATCGGTGTCGGTTTGGGTGGCGTTCACTACTAGCGAACAGTTATCCATTTTCAACGCTGTAGGCACGGTGGTTTGACCCAAGTAGTTAGCCCCCCAGCAGACCACGCCCGTATCATCCACTGCGCAGGTGCTACCGTTGCCTGCACTTACAGCCATAGGGTTGCTTAACGCAGGCACCGTGGCTTGACCGTAGCTGTTGCCTCCCCAGCAGTGCACGCCGTTATCATCCAGCGCGCAGGTGTGGTTCGCCCCCGCGCTGACCGCCGTGGGGTTGGTAAGCGCAGGCACAGTGGATCGCCCATCATTGTTATAACCCCAGCAGTGCACGCCCGTAGTATCCAGCGCGCAAGAGTGATACTGACCCACGCTCAATACCGTGGGGTTGCTTAACGCGGGCACAGAGATTTGACCCTCACTGTTACGTCCCCAGCAGTGCACGCCGGTAGCATCCAGCGCGCAGGAGTGTCCCCAACCCGCACCCACCGCCGTGGGGTTGCTCAACGCAGGCACAGTCGTTTGACCATAGCCATTCCACCCCCAGCAGTGCACGCCCGTGTCATCTATCGCACAGGTGTGATAAATCCCTGCACTCACCGCCGTGGGATTACTTAACGCAGGCACTATTGACTGGCCTTGCTCAAAATTACTACCTGCAATTGCTGTTGTACCCGCTCCCCAGCAGTGCACGCCGTTATCATCCAATGCGCAGGTGTGATATCCGCCCACACTCACTACCGTTGGGTGCGTTAATGCCGGCACCGTAGTTTGGCCATTCTGGTTAAGCCCCCAACAATGCACACCTGCATCATCCAGCGCGCAGGTGTGAGAGCCTGCACTCACCATCGTCGTGGAAAGCGTATTGGGAACGCCATCGCCGTCAATATCGGCATCACACGCATCGCCCTGGCTGTCGCCATCCGTGTTGGTTTGCGATGCGTTAGACACCGCTGGGCAGTTATCTGAGCCATTGGCTACGCCGTCACCGTCGATGTCGGTATCGCAGGCATCACCTGTGCCGTCACTGTCAGTATCGGTTTGGGTAGTGTTCGCTACTAGCGGGCAGTTATCTGTGCCGTCCAATATCGTGTCATTGTCGTCGTCGGTATCGCAGTCATCGCCTTGGCTGTCACCATCGGTATTGGTTTGTGATGCGTTAGACACCGTTGGACAGTTATCTGAGCCATTGGCTACGCCGTCACCGTCGATGTCGGTATCGCAGGCATCGCCTGTGCTGTCACCGTCTGCGTTGGTTTGCGATGCATTAGACACCGTTGGGCAGTTATCGGAGCCATTGGCTACGCCGTCGCCGTCGATGTCGGTATCGCAGGCATCGCCTGTGCTGTCACTGTCAGTATCGGTTTGTGATGCATTGGAGATCAGTGGGCAGTTATCTGAACCGTTGGCTACGCCGTCACCATCGATGTCGGTATCGCAAGCGTCACCTTGGCTGTCGCCGTCGGTATTGGTCTGGGTGGTGTTCGCCACTAGCGGGCAGTTGTCGGAGGCGTCTGGCACGGAATCATTATCGCCGTCTGTGTCGCAGGCATCTCCTGTGCCATCGCTGTCGGTGTCGGTTTGTGATGCATTCGATACAAGCGGGCAGTTATCGGTATTGTTGTTCACGCCGTCGCCATCGGTGTCACCTGGGGTAGGGTCACACGGGTCGCCCAAACCATCGCTATCGCCATCTAATTGCGTGGGGTTGGCTATAGAGGGACAGTTGTCGCTGTTGTTATCTACGCCATCGCCATCCGTATCACCATTGGGTGTGCTGTCACAGGCATTGCCTATGCCATCGCCGTCGGTATCGGCTTGGTCAGGGTTGGCAATCGCAGGGCAGTTATCTCCTCCGTTTAAGGTTGCAGGTACGGTGCTTTGCCCATAATCATTCGCTCCCCAGCAATGCACGCCATTATCATCCAGCGCGCAGGTGTGGCTCTGCCCTGCACTGATCGCAATGGGGTTGGTTAGCGTTGGCACGGTGAGTTGGCCAAAATCGTTATTGCCTACACAATGCACGCCTGTGTCATCAATTGCACACAAGTGCGTCATGCCTGCGCTCGCCGCCACAGGGTTGGTTAAAGCAGGCAAGTTAGTGATTTGCGAGGCGCCATCATCACCCCAGCAATGCAAACCGGTGTCATCTATCGCACAGGAATCTGCCTGACCTGCAAAGACATCCGTAGGGTTGCTTAACGCAGGCACGGTGCTTTGCCCTAAATCGTTATTTCCCCAGCAATGCACGCCGTTATCGTCCAACGCACAAGTGTGGAGTGAACCCGCCACCACTTGCGTGGGGTTGCTTAATGCCGGAATACCTGTCACTTGACCGGAGCCATCGTATCCCCAACACACAACGCCGGTGTTATCTATGGCGCAAGCGTGGGAGCCGCCGGCACTCAGTTCACTGGGCGAATCCAATACGGGTACGCTGAGTTGGCTGAATGTGTTGTCTCCCCAGCACTGCACGCCGCTATCGTCCAATGCACAGGTAAAAGCCCCTCCCGCACTCACGATGGTGGGATTGCTCAAAGAAGGCACACTGGTTTGCCCTGCGTCGTTATTGCCCCAGCAGTGCACACCGCCATCATCCAAGGCGCAGGAATGATTATTCCCCACACTGATTTGGCTAACACTTAGGTCATCTTGAATGCCATCACCATCGGTATCCACCGCCCACAGCGTGGAGCTTGAGAGAAAGAGGCAAGCAGCAAGGAAGAAACGCACGGCGGCGAGTGGCTTGAGGGACATAATAAACTCCGTGTTTTTATAAGAATTTTTTATTGGTTTGTGCAATAGCAAAGCAAAGCAAAGCACGAAAATTAAAGCACGAAATTGGTGCGTGGAACAAGAATAATGGGCACAAAAAAGCCCGCGCGGAGCAGGCTTTTTTTGTTCACTGCGCTGCGAGAAATTACCCTCGTGCTGCGCGCGACATTTTCAAACCGAACATGGCAATCAATTCGCGTTGCACTTCGTTTACGCCGCCGCCGAAAGTCATAGTCTGACACTTGCGGAAGCCTTCTTCCAAGCGCCCTTCCACCACGGTGTGCGATTGACGGCGACGAATCAAACCGGCGGCACCCACCACATCCATCATCAAGCGATAGCATTCTATCGAGGTTTCCGTCACATATACTTTCATGGCGGAAGCGTAAGCCGGATCTGGCGCGCCTTTGCTCAATTGCCACATCATGCGCGCAACAACGATACGCATCGCTTTCAAACGCGCAAAACATTCGGCGATATTCGATTGCACCCACGGCTCGTCGATCACGCGATTGCCGCTGGCCTGTTCTTCGCGCGTCCAATCGAGAAAGAATTGGAAGTCACGCTGCGTCCACACACCTATCGCTGCCAAACCCACGCGCTCGTGGTTCAACTGTGAAGTGATCAAGTTCCAACCCTTGTTCAGCTTGCCGACCACATTCGTCAACGGCACGCGCACATTGTCGTAATAGCTCATACAGGTTGGCACATCGCCCACGGTTTTGATATGCGCAAAAGAAAAACCTTTTGTGTTGGTCGGCACGATAATCATGCTGATGCCTTTGTGCTTGGGCGCGTCTTTATCAGTGCGCGCCGCCAGCCAAATGTAATCCGCATTATCAGCACCCGAAGTAAAAACTTTTGTGCCGTTGATGACTAACTCGTCGCCTTCAATCACGGCAGAAGTGCTCAAAGAAGCCAAATCGGTACCCGCACCCGGCTCGGTGTAACCAATCGCAAAATGGATTTCACCGCCCGCAATTTTCGGCAGATAAAACTGCTTCATTTCTTCCGAGCCGTGATCCATCAACGCGGGGCCAACAGTACCCAAAGTAACAAAGGGAATCGGCGCACCGGCAATGTAAGCCTCTTCCAACAGCGCCAACTGCTCGGCTTGACCGCGACCTTGACCGCCGTACTCTTTCGGCCAACCAATCGCCAACCAACCGTCTTTGCCAATCTGACGCACCGCGTCGCGGTAAACCTGACCACTTTCCTTGGCATGGCAGCCCTCTTTCACCTCGGGTGTCATCACCTTGGCGAAATACGCACGCAACTCTTGGCGCAGCGCTTTAACTTCTTGCGACTCATCTACCTGCATGGAACCAACCTCTAGGGGAGCGACCGAATTTGAGGGGCGCATTGTAGCCGTGGTGGCGATGGACGGAAACCGCAAAGCGACACCCCAAACGATCAGCCACACACCCTGCCGTCTGTGGCAAAATGCGCGACCTAATTTTCAGCAAAGCCATGACCAGCGAGGTTGTCAGCATGGATTTCTCTTTTACCGAAGAACAGACGCAGATTCGCGAGCTGACCAATCAGATTCTGCGCGAGAACTGCGGCGACGAGTTCTTGATGCAATTTAGCAAAGGCGGCGAGCTGTACAGCCAGAGCTTGTGGCAGTTGTTTGCGGAATCTGGTCTGCTCGGCACGGCTGTACCTGAAGCCTGCGATGGCACGGGCTTTGGTTTTATCGAAATCTGCCAAATCCTCGAAGAACAAGGTCGCTTTGTTGCACCGATTCCTCTCCTGCCCAGCTTGGTACTCGGCGGCTTGCCACTGGCGCGTTTTGGCACAGAAGCGCAGCAGAAAAAATATCTACCTGCGCTCGCCAGCGGCGAAGCTATTTTGACGGCAGCGATTGCAGAAGAATCGATGGTGGCGGCGATGCGCCCCGCCTGCCGCGCTGAACATCAAGCAGGCGCGTGGGTGATTTCTGGTGAGCGTTTATGCGTACCTTACGCAGCGCAAGCGGCGGTAATTTTGATCGCTGCCGATACGGCTGACGGCAAAGCAGTATTTTTAGTAGAGCCTAACGACGGCGTGAAAGCGGAATATGTGGACAGCACCAACCACGAGCCGCTGTACAACCTGCAATTAAATAATGCGAAAGCGGAAAAATTGGGCGGCGCGGAAGTGTTGGCGTTTATCGTTGAACACGCGAGCATCGCCAGCTGCGCGACGATGATCGGCATCACCGAAGAAGCACTGCGTCGTACAGCGGAATACACCGCAGAACGCAAACAATTTGGCACCACAATTGCCAGCTTCCAAAACACCACTATGAAATGCGCCGATGCCTACATCGACATCGAATGTATGCGCTCTGCCTATTTTGAAGCACTGTGGAAATTATCTGAAAACATCGACGCGCGCACCGAAGTGCACACAGCAAAATGGTGGGCGGCTATCGGTGGTCATCGTGTGGCGCATACCGCACAACATTTACACGGCGGTATTGGCTGTGATGTGGAATATCCACTGCACCGCTACTACCTATGGTTCAAACAAATGGAAATTCAAATGGGCGGTGGTAGCCAGCAGCTCGCTCAATTGGGTGAACTGCTCGCTATCGATAACAGCATTCAACTGTTACCGAAAACGGCTTAATTCAGGATTGCAACGGAGCGCGCTATGGATCACATCGCTATCATTCGTGATTGCCCACTGTTCAAATTATTGGATGACGAGCAGTTCGCCCATATCGCGCCGCGTTTACAAATTCTGGAATTAAATGCTGGCGAAATTCTTTACAGCGAAGGCGCACCTGCTGACACAGTTTCTATCGTGTTATCCGGCGCACTGGAAGCCATCAAAATGAGCGCCTTGGGCGGCGATGAAACCGTGCTCAGTGAATTTGTTGCAGCTGATGTAATCGGTGAAATGGCGTTGTTATCCGATCGTAAACGCTCTGCCAACATTCGCGCACAAATTCCTTCCACCGTTGCCAGTTTTCAACGCGCGGTGTACGGCACACTCGAAAGACAGCGACCAGACATTGCTTTATTAGTGATGAAATCTGTCGCGCGCATCCTCGCTGAACGCCTGCAAGATACCTCTGCTGATCTTGCAGATGTGTGCGCGTAATTTTCTTTTTGTATGTCATTCAGTCCACTGATTGATGAATTGATTAACGCGCTGCGCTGCCTGCCTGGTGTCGGCCCTAAATCCGCACAACGCATGGCATTTCAGTTGTTGCAACACCGACGCGACAACGCCTTAAAACTCGCAAAAACTTTAGAGCGCGCACTGGAAAATGTTGGGCAATGCAGCGAGTGCCGCACACTCACCGAACAAACTCTGTGCGAGATTTGCAGCAACCCGCGCCGCAATCGCAAACAACTGTGCGTAGTCGAAACACCGATAGATGCGCTGGCGATTGAAACCGCTGGCACTTTTAGTGGTCTGTATTTTGTATTGCACGGCAAGCTGTCACCGATTGATGGCATTGGTCCCGCTGATATTGGCATACCGCAATTGATGCAACGCCTCGAACAAGAATCAGCCGATGAATTAATTTTGGCGACCAATGCCACACTCGAAGGCGAAGCGACTGCGCATTACATCGCCGATCGTGCGCGCGCACTCTCTATTCGCTGCACGCGCATCGCGCACGGTGTGCCACTGGGCGGCGAGTTGGAGTTTGTTGATGGCGGCACGCTGTCGCACGCGCTGTCTGGTCGCACACAAATATGAAAACCATTGCCAGCGATTGTTACTACATCGCTAGCAATAGCGAACTAGCACAAGCGGCAGACAGTTGGCAGCACGCAACAGTGTTGGGTGTGGATACCGAGTTTATTCGCGTCGATACCTTTTATCCGATTCCTGCACTCATCCAAATTAGTGATGGCAAACAATGCTGGCTGATTGATGTATTACGCATTGATGATTTTTCACCACTGCGCACTATTCTCACTGCACCGCACATCGCAAAAATTATTCACGCCGCCAGCGAAGATTTGGAAGTGTTTGATCAACTGCTCGGCGTATTTCCTACACCATTATTTGACACGCAAATCGCTGCGGCATTGTGTGGCTACGGCGCGTCTGTCGGTTACAGCCGTCTAGTGCAAGAACTGTTGTACATTGAATTATCTAAAGAGCAGTGTCGATCCGATTGGCTCGCCAGACCGCTCTCACCAGAGCAATTGCATTACGCTTGTCTCGATGTACTTTATTTGCCTGCGTTATATCAATCTTTGCAAGCCTCATTAAATCAATTACAACGCAGCGATTGGGCAACCGAAGAAAACACGCGCCAACAAGAACGCTGTAAAGAATTGCGTACAGCTAATTACAACTGGGAAAAAATTAACAATGCGTGGCGATTGAATCACGCGGAACAACAACGCCTCTGGCATTTGGTGTTGGGGCGCGACGCACTCGCACGACAACATAATAAATCACGCAATCACATCGCCAAAGATTTTGCGCTACTAGAAATAGCGCGCCGACCACCAGCCAATATTGCTGCACTCTATGGTATGGAAGGTTTGCACCCTTCTGCAGTAAGACAATTCGGCACACAGTTGTTGCAGTTAGCGCAGAAAACGCCAAGCGATCTTGTCCACCCAGAATTACCTCTACCACTCAGCAAAGCAGAAAATGACTATGTGAAAAAACTGCGCGCGCTCACCGAGCAAATTGCCAACGGCTTACAACTGCCCGCCGAATTGCTCGCCAAAAAACTAGAAATGGAGCAAGCCGTCAGGCACTATCTCGCACAACGCCCGCTGGACGACACCACCTTGCCCAGCCGCTTTCAAGGATGGCGCAAAAACATCGTCGGCACGGTGTGGCTAGATGAAATGCGCGCTTGGAGTTAACAATGAGTCGCCTGATTGAAGTATTTCGCAGCCCGCGTGAAGAAGGTCTTTACTTGTTCGTTGATCGAAAAGAAGGACTCGCTCGTGTTCCCGAAGTTTTGTTAGCCCGTTTTGGCAAACCGGAAAGTGCGATGATTTTGAATTTAGAGCCCACGCGCAAACTGGCGCGTGCCAACGCAGAAGCTGTATTAAATGCTATCAACGAGCAGGGATTTTATTTACAAATTCCACCACTGCCCGATAGTGAAATGTTTGCTGTTCGTGTCAACAACCAAAAATTGGAGCAAAAACCATGAATGCTGCCGATATTGAACTCGCCAAAATGGTTTACCTCGCCAGTGCACTCGGCGTGGTGCTGTTTACTAGCATGATTTTGCGCGGTCTGTGGCGACCGCTGCGTTTTGTGTTGATCTCAATCTCCGTCAGTGTTTTTTTTACGCCTTTTTTTGTTGCGCAGCCAATGCCCGATGGCTCCGATCAAAATATCGTTCCCTCTTTTGTGGTGACGTTGCACAAAGCAGCGGAAGATAAAGAACACTGGCGCGAAGTGCTTCCTGTAGTTGGAAGACCAGTTGCTGTGATGGGCGCTATCAATGCTGGCATTGCTTTGATTCTTGCGCTTGCCTTACCAAAGCCACGCAAAAAAATTAAACCTGTCAAACAGAAAAAAGAGAGAAAGCCAAAAAGCAAAAAATCACAGAACCCATTCTTGCCAGAATATTTTGAACACAAAGCATCACAGCCTACTTAAAATTAATAACACAAATCTTTAGATACCTTATGACTGACACACTCCTACACTGCCGCTATTTAATCCCCGTTATTCCAGAAAATTGCGTATTGGAAAATTACAGCATTGCCATTACCAATGGTGTCATCACCGATTTACTACCGCGATTGGAAGCAGAAAAAAAACATCCCAACATCAGCGCAACCGAGTTGGATCAACACATCGTTCTGCCAGGGCTCATCAACGCGCACGGCCATGCCGCCATGAGTTTATTGCGTGGCTACGCAAATGATTTGGCGTTGATGGATTGGCTCAACGATCACATTTGGCCGACCGAAGCGCAATGGGTGAGCGATGCTTTTGTATTTGATGGCACGCAATTGGCCATTGGCGAAATGATTAAAAGCGGCACCACTTGTTTCAGCGATATGTATTTCTTCCCTGAAGCCACGGCGCGCGCCGTACAAAGTAGCGGTATGCGTTGCCAACTCAGTTTTCCCATTTTCAAATTTCCGTCGAACTGGGGATCTGGCTCGCAAGAATATTTAGAAAAAGGTTTGGCGTTGCACGATTTTTATCGCGACTCTGATCGCATCAAAGTCGCTTTTGGTCCACACGCGCCCTACACCGTGGACGATGCCAGCATAGAAAAAGTGGTGATGCTGGCGGATGAATTGGATGCCGGTATTCAAATTCACCTGCACGAAACTGCGTTTGAAGTAGAAAGTTCCGTACAAGAAATTGGCATGCGCCCCATCGAAAGGTTGCGCAAATTGGGCGCTCTGTCACCACGCACACAGTGCGTACACATGACAGCACTTAACGCTGATGATATACAAACCATTAGCAGTCACGGCTGCCACGTCATTCACTGCCCTGAATCCAATTTGAAATTGGCGAGTGGGTTTTGCCCTGTCGAAACGTTGCAAAAAAATGGCATTAATGTCGCGTTGGGCACAGATGGCGCAGCCAGCAATGACGATCTCGATTTGTTCGCAGAGTTGCGCACAGCAGCACTACTCGCAAAAGCTGTTGCTAACGATGCCACCGCACTACCCGCACACGCAGCGGTACGCATGGCAACCATTAATGGTGCGCGCGCATTGGGCATGGAGCAATTCATCGGCAGTTTAGAAATTGGCAAGCAAGCGGACATCACCGCTGTGCGTATCGACACACTGTGCGCACAACCATTGCACGATGCGGCATCTTCTTTGGTTTACACCAGCAGCGGCTCGCGCGTTTCAGATGTGTGGGTAGGCGGTAAACGTCTGCTGAACAATCGTCAATTGACGACTTTGGATGAAAGCGAATTGATACAGCGCACGATGAGTTGGTCAGAAAAAATTCAAGCGGCTTCCAACAAAAAGTCCACGCGATAACTGCCCGTCTCCGGCGAGAGCGCATTGACCAACCACGGCAATGCTTCTCGCATTGTTGCAGCCAGCGACCACGGCGGATTCGCCACTAACATTCCGCTACCCGCCATACCAACGCCATTGGATTCACGCGTCAGCCACTCAATCTGCAGCAAACTTTTCATTGGCAACGCAGCAATTTTTTTTATCATTTTTTCTGCGCGCGCCGTTTCTACCACGGGATACCAAATTAAATACACGCCCGTTGCAAAACGCTTCAACGCGTCATCCAACGCATTGATGATGGCGGCGTCCTCACCCACTGTTTCATAGCTGGGATCCATCAACACCACACCGCGCCGCTCCTTAGGCGGCAGTGCCGCTTTTAACGCCGCATAGCCTTCCGTTTTTTGCACGCGCACATTGGAAAAATGTTTGCAATTTTCTGCGAGTGACGCGTATTCCTGCGGATGCAATTCCGAGGCAAACAAGCGATCACTGCTGCGCAACATCTGCTGCGCCAACAACAAAGAGCCCGCGTAGTGGCGCAGATGCCCACCTTCATTGAAGGCACGCAAAGCCTGTAAATACGGTGTTAAAGCGGCAGGCGCGCTGCTCGCGACACGCCACAGCCTTTCAATGCCATCGCGATACTCGCTGGTTTTTTGCGCGATGGGATGCGTTAAATCGTAAAGCCCGCGACCTGCGTGCATATCGTGAAAATACAGCGGCTTGTCTTTCTGCAACAGGTAATCCAACACATGACACAGCACGGCGTGCTTCAACACATCCGCGACATTACCTGCATGAAACCCGTGTTGATAACTCAGCATGCACTATTTCGACAAATACGCCATGGCTTGATCAAGCCCAGAAATCGTCAGGGGAAACATACGATTCTCCACCAAATCGCGCACTAACTTAATGCTGTGCGTGCGCGGCCAATATTCCTCTGGCATAGGGTTTAACCACACTAATTTCGGATAAGTTTCCGCCATGCGCTGCATCCACGCCGCGCCAGCTTCTTCGTTGTGATATTCGATATTGCCGCCGATATGGGTGATTTCATACGGCGCCATACTGGCATCACCGACAAACACCACTTTGTAATCCGCCGCGTACTTGTGCATCACATCCAACACCGCTGTTTTTTCTGAAAAACGGCGCACATTGTTCTTCCAAACAAAATCATAAATAAAATTGTGGAAGTAAAAATATTCCAGATGCTTGAACTCAGAACGCACTGCTGAAAATAGTTCTTCACACATTTCGATATGTGGATCCATGGAGCCTCCGATATCAAAAAACATCAGCACTTTCACCGCATTGTGTCGCTCTGGCACCATACGAATATCCAGCAAACCCGCGTTGCGCGCGGTTGAGCGGATGGTGTCGTCAATATCCAACTCTTCGTTAGCACCTTGGCGCGCAAATTTGCGCAGACGCTTCAAGGCGACTTTGATATTGCGCGAGCCAATCTCGGTTGAATCATCCAGATCACGAAACTGTCGCTTTTCCCACACTTTCACTGCGCGGCGATTCTTGCTCTCGCCGCCGACACGAACGCCCTCTGGGTTATAGCCGTTATTGCCAAATGGCGAAGTACCGCCTGTGCCTATCCATTTATTACCGCCTTCGTGGCGTTCTTTTTGTTCGGCGAGGCGTTTTTTGAATTCTTCGATCAGCTTCTCTAAACCGCCCAGCGATTGAATTTGCTTCTTTTCTTCTTCGCTCAGATTTTTTTCAAATTGCTGCCGCAACCACTCATCGGGAATCATGGCTGAAATTAAATCATCAACCGTTTGCATATCTTTGAAGTAACGCCCGAAGGCCTGATCGAAGCGATCAAAATACTTTTCGTCTTTGACTAAGCAAGTACGCGCCAAGCTATAAAAATTATCAATACTGGCAAAAGCCAGATGATTTTGCAGCGCTTCCAGCAAAACTAACAACTCTTTTACGGATACAGGAACGCCAGCGTTTTTTAACGCGTAGAAAAAATTAATCAGCATTACTTATTCAACGCAAAGAAAGCTACAATTTTTTGCGCCAATGAAACTCTACTTGTTTTCATTAAGGCATCGTCGATACTTGTTACTTTGTGGCTGGCACCTTGCACAATATCGAGCTGATAATTCGCGTGAGAATTGGCATACACGGTCTGCGTAGATTTTTCTGAATTAAATACCACGTCGGCTATACCCTGCCCTTTTCCGCCAGCTATTGGCACGTTGTCATCTTCATCGCCATGAATGGCAAGAATATGTTTCCCTGCTGCTTCAGCGCAGCTACCACTATTTTTCACCATCAATGGGCCAGAAATAGCCACTGCTGCTGCATACAGTTGTGTTTCACACATTAAGCGCTGCGTCATCATGGCGCCGTTTGAATGCCCAACGCCATAAACGCGTTCCAAGTTAACGCCGTACTTTTGCGCAAGAAAACTAACGGCTTTTGTAATATAGCCAACATCATCAACATTATTTCTGTACGCTTGACCGCAACAGCCGCCACCTGCATTCCAAACATTGTGCCCCTCTCGTCTGGCAACGGGTGTGCCATTCAAGTAAGCAACAATAAAACCGTATTTATCCGCCATGGGATCGAGACTCATGGGGCTTTCATTACCCACGCCGCTTTCAATACGTTCTGCACTACCCATGCCGCCGTGCAACACCACCACCAAAGCACGACTGCCTTTAGCTGGCATTGTTGTTGGGAGATAAACCAACAATGCTCGACCTTCAAATGATTGCTTCAACACATTATCTGGCACAACAGGCTCTGCACTATTCTGAGCGCGCCGCTGCTCTAACATTGCACGTAACGGCCCAGCCTGCACGCTAGAAGCCGCTAGAAAAACCAATGCCGCTATCAAATAAAAGCGCATAACTTCACCGCTTATTTCAATTTAAAAAACAAAGCCTGATCTCTAAGACGCTGAATTTTCTCGTTAATGTCTTGCACAGCCTGCGAGAGTAACTCTGAAGTTTCTGCACTTTTGTGTGTTGAGCTTTCTATTTGTGTTACGGCAATAGTAATTTGCTCTACACCGCTCTGCTGCTCATCTGAGGCGTTAGTAATTTCACGCACCAACTCGGAAGTTTGTACCACTTGCGGCACAATTTCGTCGAGAATTGCTGATGCTTTTTCTGCCACCTGCATCACATTGTTAGATAGGTCGCTAATTTCATACGCGGTTTCTTTGCTGCGTTCAGCCAGCTTTCTCACTTCGCCAGCCACCACAGCAAAGCCGCGACCGTGTTCACCAGCGCGTGCCGCTTCAATTTCAGCATTCAGAGCCAGTAAGTTTGTTGTGTGTGCGATCTCATCAATCAACAGAATTTTTTCTGCGATTTTTTTCATCTCAACCACGGCTTGATTCACCACATGGCTACTGGAACGCACATTATCAGCAGACTGCGCAGCAATTTGCTCGGTAGCGCGTGCGTTATCGGCATTGCGCGCAATTGTCACGCTCATCTGCTCCAGTGCCGCCGACGTTTCTTCCACACTGGCGGCTTGTTCACTCGCACCACTACTGACGTCGGCTGCACTATTGAGAATATGGCTAACACTTTCACTCAGATGATCGATTGTATCGCTCACTTGCAACAACACTTCCTGCTGCTTGCTGATGAAAGTATTGAAGGCATCGGCTAGCTCCCCTAATTCATCATTGGTGTTTTTTTGTAACCGGCGCGTGAAATCGCCGTCGCCTTCATGCAAAGATTGCGCCGCGTCGATCAACTCCCGCAGTGGTTTTACCAATACTTTTTTGGATAACCAGTACGTACCAAAATACACAAAAAATCCAGGAATCAAAGCCGCCAAGGTAATCATTATTTGAAATTGTTGGAACGGCTCGTCCGCATCACTGCGATTCACTTCTGATGCCACCACCCATGAAAAGCCTGCTAGTTTGATAGGCGTTGCCTCGCCATAAACATCATGTCCGTTATCACTGATGTAATACGGCAAACGCGACACGCCTTTATTTTTCAAGATAGTGCGCTGCTCCCACTGCTGACGATCAACTACGTGCGTGCGACTATCAATGCTGGTTGGCAGCAAGCTGTCTGCCGTCACGCTTTGCATCACAACACCTAAGCGCTCACCGTCCACAACGACAGGCTCTAACGCCATAACCGCTTTGCCGTTCTTTTCGCCCGTTACCGATAAAGGCACCAAAACGGGTCTATCTTTAATTTGCGCTGACACCGCATCAGAAGCGGCGATCATCTCCGCTGCCAACTTCCCAACAGATAACACAGGCGCACCATGCGCCGGCAGCAAAACAAAATTTTCATCACTGGCTAGCTGTAACTCTGCCTGCTGCGCGCTGGATGCCGAACCAGAACGCAATATTTCCTCTACCACATCACTAGTAGCGCGCCACTGCACTTCATCTTGCAATTCATGCACATTGAGTTGAAATTGATTGGCAGCCACCGTGGCCGTTTGTGCTCGGCTGCGAGAAATACTGTTACTTACATAACTGTTATAAAGATGCGTCACCGCCATCGAAATTAAAGTGACGGTAAAGCTGACACAAACAATCTGTATCAAAACAAATTTCCAACCCAGCGAAAGATTTTGCAATTTCTTCATCATGAGATTTTCCTGATACAAAAAAGGACCCGTGCACTGTCGTTACACTGTAACAACGGCACACGGATCCTGCCAAGCCTTCTTATGAAGCGGGATTATTTTTCGACGAAAGCGCGCTCGATGGCGTAATCGCCCGCCTCGCCCATGCGCGGCGACTCTTTCAAGCCTAAGCCGTTCAAGATGTTGCACAGGTCTACCAGCAGTGCAGGGCTACCACACATCAGCGCACGGTCGTGCTCTGGGTTGATCTGCGGCAGACCGATGTCTTCACACAGCTTGCCGCTCACAATCAAATCCGTCAGACGACCTTGATTGCGGAAAGGCTCGCGCGTCACTGTTGGGTAGTAAATCAATTTGTCTTTCACCATATCGCCGAAGAACTCGTTTTCTTGCAGTTCTTTGGTGATGTAGTCGTAGTACGCCAGCTCGCTCACCCAGCGCACGCCGTGCGTGAGAATCACTTTCTCGTAGCGTTCGTACACTTCAGGGTCTTTGATGATAGACATGAACGGCGCCAAGCCTGTGCCTGTCGAGAACAAATACAGATTTTTGCCCGGCACCAAGTTGTCTTGCACCAAGGTACCGGTCGGTTTCTTACTCACCAGCACCGAATCACCCACTTTGATGTTTTGCAGGCGCGAAGTCAGTGGGCCATCGGGCACTTTGATACTGAGAAACTCCAGATAAGGCTCGTAATTGGCACTGACAATACTGTAGGCGCGCAGCAATGGGCGGCCTTCTACTTCCAAACCGATCATCACAAATTGACCGTTAATAAAACGCAGACCGTCTTCGCGGGTGCATTTGAAACTGAACAGTGTGTCGTTCCAGTGGTGAACTTCGAGAACGCGCTCAACCGTGATATTGGACATCTGGCTTCTCTCTCTAAGAACCGCTCGCCGCCATGAAAGGCAAGCCGGCAGTGGGTACAGGGTGGGCAAAAACAGGTGCGAAATGATAACGGTTACAGCCGCTACAGGAAACCTTACATTTGCTGTAGGACTTGCGCTATCGCACGTTTAGATTGCAGCTCCCCTATCCTGAGGCTCTGGCTCTCGCGCAATCAGTTCGTGGTTCCACTCAGAAATCAGTGCAGTGAGTTGCATGATCTGGCGCTCCAAGCTCTGCAATTCCTGCTCGGTCATTTTTTTGCCAATAAAAATTTCCACTTCTTTACTTTTTTGCGTGAGTGGATGCGTTGGGAAATCCATGCGATAGACCTCCAACTGCCAGCGCGTGTTGTTCACCACCGTGCGATACAACGACAGTTTGGTGGTGAGGTTAAACACGGCAAAATCCAGTAATTCACCCAAACCGGCCAAATCAATCGCAATCAGCAATGCGCCTGTGCAACCAGGAGTCACTGCTACGGTTGCCGTTCTGGGTTGATGACAAATAATCGACAGCGCGCCAAAACTTTGCCCTGGGGTAATTTTGTTTAACTCGCGGTCGCGGTGTTTATTATCGGCATAAACCGACAACTGTCCTTTCAATAAAAAAAAGTAGCGGCTATCCATTTCACCGGCGTTGATGATGGCTTCTTCTTGTGACAGCTCAATGAACTGCGTGCGATTCATCAACAAGGCAAATTGCGCCGGATCATTCATCCGCATTTCGCGCACAAAATTGATACCGCTGAGGAAGTTGTCTGCAACATCCTGCGGGTAATCGCGCATCGGAATTACTTTCATCGCCCTTCCTTTCCATTGATCCAGAAATACTCGGGGCAGATTCTAGCCGATAGCGCCCCACTTTAGGAAAATCTGCCCGCAGCCGCTAAACTGTCTGAAAACGAGGTGCCTTATGCCACAGCAACAACTTGAAAACCTGATGACCCGCCTGCACGAGACTTTTGGCTCTACCGAGGCCAGTCCACAGCAACAGCAACTCATGGATGATTTGCAGCGCCATATCGAAAACGGCAACAACGACCCGACACTGCAAGATTCTGCCAATCTGCTACTAGAGGAGCTGGAAATCGATCACCCTAAAGCGGCAGTGATTCTGCGTGAAATTATTGAAACGCTGGGGCGCTTGGGCATTTAAGTTGCGTCAGGCTTGCACGGGATCGCTGACTGTTTTGCCCTGTCGCATCACCAGTAACGCTGAAGCAAAAATCAGCACCGTGCCGCCGATGGCGTAGGCATCCGGCACTTCATCCCACAACAGCCAGCCCCAAAGCCCCGCTAATAAAACAGTGAGATAACTCACCGGCGCAATTTGCGCTGCGGGTGCTGAACCGTAGGCCAGCGACATCAACCACTGCGCCAAGGTGTTCACACCGCCGATGCCTGCCAACAACAACCAACCGCGCGCATCTGGCCATTGCGGATGCCAGAGAAAAGGCAGCGCTGAGATCGCCGTACTGAACAGCGTGAAATAAAACACCACTCGCATGGGCGGCTCGCTGACCGACAATTTGCGTACCGACACAAACGCCAGCGCAGTAAATAAAGTGCAAGACAAACCGACCGGCGCCATCCAATAAAAATGTTCACCGCCGGGCTTCAACACAAGAATCACACCAGCCAAGCCCACTAAAACAACTGTATAAATTCGCGCAGTCATGGCTTCACCCAAAAACCAATGCGCCAACAGCGGAACAATCACCGGCGCGGAATACACAAACAACATGGCATCCGCTAACGCAAAATGTGCCAGCGAATAAAAATACAAATACATCGCAGTTAAACCGACGGTGGTTCGTATCACATGCCAGTGCAACATGTTGGTTTTTAGTGGTGCAACGCCATGGCGCATCTGGCGCAGCAACCAAGGCAACAAAAACAGCAACCCCGTTACATTGCGCCAAAATACTGTGGCGTTGTTATCCAATTGCGTCGATACCAAACGCACCAACACACCAGTAATAGCATAAAAAAATGCTGTGCCCGCGAGAAATAAAGCACCGCGCAATACATTATGATTGCTCACAATTCTAGCGAGCGATTGCTAGCTTTTATAAATTCCATTTTCAAAGCATCGTAGCTATGCACGGCTGGGAATTGCGGAAATTCACGAATCACATTGTCGGGCGCGTGAAACAAAATACCGGCATCCGCTTCTGACAACATACCTGTATCGTTATAAGAATCACCTGCTGCAATCGTGCGGTAGTACAAACTTTTTAACGCAACAATCGTTTGGCGTTTCGGGTCGCGTTGACGAATGTGATAGTCGATCACATGACCTTTGTCATCCACTTCTAAGTTGTGGCAAAACAGCAAGGGATAACCCAACTGGCGCATCAAAGGCTGTGCGAACTGATAAAAAGTATCGGAGATGATTGCGACTTGAAAGCGTTCGCGCAACCAAGCGACAAACTCCACCGCACCAGGCAGAGGTTGCAACTGCGCAATCACCGCTTGGATTTGCGGCAAGCCGTAGCCGTGTTGATCCAACAAACGCAGGCGCTGCTGCATCAACACATCGTAATCGGGAATATCGCGTGTGGTGGCACGCAGCTCCTCAATCCCTGTGTGTTCAGCAAAGGCAATCCAAATTTCTGGAACCAGTACACCTTCTAGGTCTAAACAAGCAATTTCCACAGGCAAGCTCTCTCACACAGAAAACAGGCGGCATTTTATCAGCAAAAACACGCACCACCCGTATAATGGAAAGCCCTGAGCAACACTGCGCCCTCTCAATCTCGTGAACCTCATTTTGTTGACTGAAAGCGATTTTACCGCTGCTACGCAATGCGTCTTGCGTGATGCGCGTGCACAGCACATTGTCAGCATTCTTAACAGCAAGTTAGGTGACACACTTAAAGTTGGATTGTTCAACGGCAACATGGGCAGTGCCAGCATCCAAAATATCGTTCATCAAGGCAAAGTTGCTGAAGTCACGTTGCACAATGTGGAACTCAACCAAGAAGCACCCGCCCCACTGCCAATCACACTGTTTTTAGCGCTGCCACGCCCGCGTATGCTGGGGCGTTTGCTGCGCGATATCACCAGCTTAGGCGTGAAAAATATCCATTTATTTCACAGCAAAAAAGTAGAAAACAGTTTTTGGCAAACACCAGCACTCAACGCTGACAGCATTCATGAACGTGTATTGGATGGTTTGATGCAAGCGCGCGACACTGCATTACCCACTGTGCATTTACATCGAAAATTTCGCGATGCCATGGACGCACATTTGCAGCCAATGCTAACAACCCACTGCGGTGTGTTGGCTGACCCATTCTCGTCACACGCAACGCCATCGCTGCCCGTAAAAAAACCGGTAGTGCTGCTGATAGGCCCAGAAGGTGGATTCACCGACGAAGAACGCGAACATATTTTGCACGCCGGCTGCCAACCTTTGTGGTTGGGCAGTCGCATCCTGCGCGTAGAAACCGCTGCGCATAATGCAATCGGCCGTTTAAGTCACTGCATGGAGCTGCCGTGATGAGTGACGCCACCATTCCCGTTGTGAACATCACGCTCGCAGACAAAATTGATGCGATTCTGCCGCAAACACAATGCACAAAGTGTGGTTACCAAGGTTGTCGCCCGTATGCAGAAGCAATAGCCGCAGGTGACGCAATCAACAAATGCCCACCAGGAGGCGCAGCAGGCATTCAAAAACTAGCACAATTATTGGAACGCCCCATCCTTCCACTCGACACCACGCATGGCGAAGAACTGCCACAACTGATGGTGGCATATATACGTGAGCCGGAATGCATCGGCTGCACCAAATGTATTCAGGCTTGCCCTGTCGATGCCATTCTTGGCGCAGCTAAATTGATGCACACGATCGTCAGCGATATTTGTACTGGCTGCGAATTATGCGTTGCTCCCTGCCCCGTCAATTGCATAGAAATGATCTCCGCACCCTATCAAAACCTTTCTGTTACCAACATACAAATAAAAGCTGATTTGTCGCGCCAACGCTTTCAAAAACGCAATGCACGCCTACAAAAACAGGCGGAAGAAAAAGCAGTACGTAGAAAAATATCCAGTGAAAAAGCTGACTCAGTTGCCGCCGCATTGCAACTAGCACAGGAAAAACAGCGCGCTTACGAACAAGCAGCGCAACAATCACCGGAAGTCTTACGTGAAAAGCTGGACAAAACGTTGGCTTCCGCGCTAGAGCGTTTAGAACGCGCCAAAGCAAAAGTGCGCGAAGCTGAGAAAAAAGCACCAGAGCAAGTGCCAGCACTCTCAGCGCGACGCGAAGATATGCGCTTCAAAGTGGATGAAGTGCGCAAAAAACTGGCAGCACTGAATCAGCCGATTGCATCACCAAATGCCGCTGCACACGCTGCGCTGGAAAAAATACAGGCACTCCGGCAACGTAAACCCAATAGCCAACGCTTTGCCGAAGGTTTAGCTGTTATCGATGAAAAAATCCAAGCGATAAAAACTGCTTTAGAAACCGCGCAAGGTGATGAAGCATTTTTTTTACAGGAGGATATGGTGCGTCTTGAGAAAAAACGCAACACGGTATTAACAGAAATAGAAAATAATCCACCGAGCAATTAATTGGCTCGTCGACTGCGAAAAAACTCCCGCATCAATTCCGCGCACTCCTCGCGCAACACGCCACCTTCACAATGCACCAGATGATTGAAATGTGGTGCAGCAAATAAATTCATGCGGCTCTCAGCCACACCCGCTTTGGGTTCTGTTGCGCCATACACCACACGCGCCACACGCGCATGCACTAATGCGCCGGCACACATGGTGCAAGGCTCTACCGTGACGTACAGCGTTGTATCTGGCAAACGATAATTGTCTACACGTTTTGCCGCATCACGCAGCGCCATCACTTCAGCATGCGCGGTAGGATCATTGCTACTAATTGGACAGTTGTAGCCTTCGCCGATAATTTCACCATCGCGCACCAACACTGCGCCCACTGGCACTTCACCACACGCAACCGCTTTTTCTGCCAGCACCAACGCGCGCCGCATGTAGTGTTCGTCATTGAGTGAAGTCATTTGCGCTACCTTTTAGATAGCACTATTAGACCATCAAACCAGCATCATGATTAAAAACGATAGCCTATGCTCGCCATGTAAACCCACACATCCGCATCCACACTTGCTTTAACTTTAGAGCCTGCCAATGCGCCCGTTCTCACGGTGTAAGTAGCATCTGTGTTCACAGGGAAATACCACACGCCGGCATTCACCAACCAGTTATTGCCTAAATCCACATCCAAACCGGCTTCCAGTGCGTAACCCCACGAGTTTTGAATACTGAGATCCACATCGCCGCCCAGTGTTGTATTCAATTCACGGCTGGCATCTTCGCCATAAAACCAAGAGTAGTTCACACCCGCACCTAAGTACGGCGTAAATGCGGTGGAATTATTGAAGTAATACTGCGCAGTGAGCGTGGGTGGCAGCAAGCGCGTCTTGCCCAAGTCGGTTGTGCCGAGTGCAGCGCCCGCTGTGCTGTTACCGTGTATGCGATGTTGAAATGGCGCAGCCGCCAGCAAACCTATACCCCAGTTGTCTGTAATCATGTAGGCGCCTGTCACACCCAAGCGCGTATCGCTGTCCACACTGACGTTAGAACCGTAGATTGGGTTGCCGTTCAGCTCAGGTGTCGAGATACTATCGTTCAGCGTTACATCGGTCGCGCCAACGCGCAGGATAAAATCTCCCGCCTTGTGTGCATGAGCGCCAACTGCACAGCCTGCTAACACCAAACCCACTACGACTTTATTGAATGTGCTCATCTATCACCTCAGATCAAACAAAATTGCGATTCAGCTAGCCGTACAATCATTGGAGCACAGACTTTTTCACGATTTATTGACAGAAATTAAGGCTTTATCAAAACAAAAAATGTATTTTAAATAGACTAATTGCAGAAACATTTTATGAGCGACGACCCTTTTTTCTATTTCGACCCCTCTAGCTTTCATGCCCGCGCTGAATCCTTGGCAGAGAGTTATCGCACTGCGTCGCCCTTCCCTCACGCCGTTATTGACAACTTGTTACCCGAAGATATTGCCCTGCGTTTGGCACGCGAGTTTCCATCTGCAAATTTTGCAGGTTTTCAACGCCGCGATAATCCGCATCAAGTTTTGAAACAAGCACGTTTACAGGAAAGTTATTTCGCTGGCGTTTCTGGTTTTGCGCGCCACATGGTGTTGTTATTTAACGATCATGTGTTTATTGATTTTTTAGAAAAGCTCACAGGTATCAAAGGGATCATCCCAGACCCACATTTTTTTGGTGGCGCCTTTCACCAAATTCTTCCCGGTGGAAAATTGGACATACACGCGGACTTCAATCGCGACGAGCGCCGAAAATTAGATCGCCGCTTAAATGTACTGCTGTATTTGAATGAAGATTGGCAAGACAATTGGGGCGGCAATTTAGAATTATGGAATGCCGACATGACACGCTGCGAAAAAACGGTTGCACCGATTTTGAATCGCTGCGTGATTTTTAACACCACCGATACATCCTTCCACGGTCACCCCGAACCACTCGCCTGCCCACCGGAACGCACGCGCAACTCACTGGCGTTTTACTACTACACCAACGGTCGCGATGACGGCGCCAGCGGCGAAGGGCAATTCAAAACCCTGTGGCGCGATAGACCCGTGGATGAAAAACAGGAAGCCAATAACACATGAAAACTTCTGACATCCGCCGCGAGTACCAGTACGCTGAACTGCATCGCCGCGATTTAGCCGAAAATCCTTTTGCGCAATTTGTACAGTGGTTAGACGAAGCGACACAACACGAAGCCATTTCCGACCCCACGGCCATGGTGTTGGCAACAGTCAATGCACAAGGTCAGCCTTCACAACGCACCGTGCTGTTAAAAAACCATAGCGATGTGGGTTTTACTTTTTTCACTAATTTGCACAGCCACAAATCGCAAGACCTGCAAAACAATCCGCAAGTTTCTCTACTGTTTCAATGGCTGCCGCAGAGTCGGCAAGTGATTATTCAAGGCACAGCGCAGCGCACCACGCGTGCGGAAGACGAAGCCTATTTTTCCAGCCGTCCGCGCGGCAGCCAGTTAGCTGCGTGGGCTTCGGCACAGAGCAGCGCACTGGAAAACCGCGAGCAACTGGAGATGGCTTTTACTGAAATGGAAAAGCGTTTTGGCGATGGCAACATTCCCTGTCCAGACAACTGGGGCGGCTGGCGCGTAATCCCCTCGCGCATTGAGTTCTGGCAAGGGCGACCGAGCCGCCTGCACGACCGTTTCGTCTACGAAAAACAAGCGCGCGACTGGCGCATCACCCGGCTCGCACCTTAATCTTTTGCCTTCTGCGGTTTATCGGGCTAGCCGCTCGCCCTGCACTGCTCCATAATTCCGCCTCCCAATTTTTAACTTTTTTCTTTCACCAACCTTAGGAGCATTTCTATGCAAACCGCTATTGCCAAAAAACTGGGCATTCAAGTGCCTATCTTTGCGTTCACACACTGTCGCGACGTTGTGGTTGCCGTATCTAAAGCCGGCGGCTTGGGCGTACTGGGCGCTGTGGGCTTTTCACCTGAGCAACTGAAGCAAGAATTGGATTGGATCGACCAACACATCGGCGATCACGTTTACGGCGTGGACATTGTTATCCCGCAAAAATATGAAGGTATGGGCGAGATGGACCCCGCCAAGCTGGAAGAAATGCTGCAAGGCATGGTGCCGCAAGAACACCGCGACTTTGCAGAAAAATTGCTGGCCGACCACGGCGTGCCTGCGTGGCCAGATGCTAATGACAAAATGGGCTTGCTGGGCTGGAACGAAGCCATCGCCACGCAGTTGGTTGAAGTCGCGCTGGAGCGCCCAAAGTGCAAGCTCATCGCTAACGCACTCGGCACACCGCCTGCAGAGATCATCAAGAAAGTACAAGACAGCGGCCGCTTGATCGGTGCACTGTGTGGCAAAGTCAAACAAGCCGTGCAGCACAAGAAAGCCGGTCTCGACTTCATCATCGCGCAAGGCGGCGAAGGTGGCGGTCACACCGGCGATGTCGGCTCTATCGTGTTGTGGCCACAAATCATTGATGCCGTGGGCGACACCCCTGTGTTGGCAGCGGGCGGTATCGGCAACGGTCGCCAAGTATTGGCGGCGATGGCAATGGGCGCGCAAGGCGTGTGGTCTGGCTCTTTGTGGCTGACCGTAGAAGAAGCCGACGCAGAGCCTGCACAAAAAGAAACTCTGCTCAAAGCCACGTCTGAAGACACCGTGCGCTCGCGCAGCTGGACCGGCAAACCTTGTCGCATGCTGAAAAACGAGTGGACGATTGCGTGGGAAACTGACGGCAACCCGAAACCACTGGGTATGCCGCTGCAAGGCTTGGTCACTGGCGACGCCATTCGCCGCACCCACAAATACGCTGCCGTGGGCGAGTGCCAAAAAGTGGCGTTCAACCCCGTTGGTCAGGTGGTTGGTCAAATCAACCACGTTGAGAAAAGTGGTCAAGTGGTTATGCGTTTGTTGACTGAATATGTCGATGCGTTGGAAAGCGTGAATGCATTAACTGCTGAATAACTTCAGCAAGGTAGAACAAAAAAATCCCGCCTAGTGCGGGATTTTTTATTACAACTGCAACGCGTTAATCACCTTCACCCCACCCGCATCTTTTTGCACGGAGGACTCCAGCTCCGCATCTTTGTTAGGAATGCCAATAATCAAATCTGCTTTGCCATCGCTGTTGATGTCGCCTGCGCTCACGGCTGCGCCAAATAAATCACCTTTTGCATCTCCGTACACGGTGGTGACTACTGCGTAAGTTGCGCCGTTCCACACCGTAACGCTGCCCGTTGTTTTGAGGGCACCGCTATCGTCTTGAGGAGCGCTGGCGATGATGTCGAGCGTGCCATCACCATTTACATCCGCAAGCGCGACACTGCTACCGAGCCACGCTTTTTTCACGGCACCGAATGCTGCTGGTGTTAACAGGCTGCCATCGCTGCCGCTGATCACACTGATGCTACCTGCGTCTTTATTCGTTTCTGCATCATCCAAAGGCGCGCCGACAACAATGTCCGCATGATCATCGTGATTGATGTCAGCACTCGCCAGTGCTTTACCAAATTGCGCTTTTTTGTTTGTGCCGAATTTTTGCAGCAGCTCAGTACCGCTGTGGTTGTACACACGCACGCTGCCCATACCACTTTCACCCGGCGCACCAACAATAATGTCAGCCAAGCCGTCGTGATTTACATCAGCGGCCGCCACTGCGGTGCCGGCATGTGCATTGCTTGTTTTTCCGTAAAAGCGTTTGCGACTTTGCAACGATGCACCGTCATACACCGTGACGCTGCCTATCGCTTTTTGATTCGATATGGGATTTTTATCTTTTGGCGCGCCAATCAAAATATCTGCATGACCATTACCATCCACATCACCTAAGGCTAAAGCCGAACCAAAACCTGTTTTTTTAATTGCACCAAACAGGGTGTTTTGCCGTGTACCGACACCACCGTACAGCACCACAACTTTACCCACGTGCATCGCTGTGGCATTAGGCGAACCCACCACCGCATCGGTAAAACCATCGTGGTCAATATCGGCATTACCTGCGACAGCAAAACCCATCGCATCATTTGCTGCTGAACCAACAACCGAAGCGAGTACACTGCCGTCTTTGCCAGAAATGACTTCCGCTTTGCCTGCTTTTTTCACAGCTTTTAATGGTGGCGCGGCTGGCACGCTGTAATGCGGTGAACCGATCACATAATCACCATAACCATCGCCATCAAAATCACCGGCAAAGGCAACCGCTGCGCCGGTTTTTTCAGCTTTGGCTGTGCCGTCTACATCGCTGGGCACGGGCACAGGTGCGTCGCAAGCATCGCCGATGCCGTTGTTATCCCAATCCAGTTGGTTGCTGTTAGAAACAGAAGCACAGTTGTCGGCCAAGTTGTCGATGCCGTCATTGTCGGTGTCGCCGTTGGGTGTGGGGTCTGTGCTGTTATCGATACCATCGCCATCTGTATCGCCATTCGGTGTGCTGTCACAGGCATCGCCTATGCCATCACCGTCGGTATCCGTTTGTGTTGGGTTTGCAATTGAAACGCAGTTATCGACAAAATTGCCAACACTATCGTTATCGTC
>CAYOEO010000022.1:0-22553 GCA_964403125.1 uncultured Pseudomonadales bacterium
GTGCTGCGATTGAAATAATTCACAGGAATTTCAATCACGCGCAGCCGCGCATCCAAACAGGCAATCATCATTTCTGCCGAGAACTCTGGTCCATCAGCAGACAAATCAGGAGTAATCGTTTCCCAAGTGCTGCGCCAAAAAGCGCGCAGCGTGCAGCCGGTATCAGTAAAACGCGCCTCGCGATCCCACCACAATATTTCCACCAATTTACCCAGCGCAGTATGCGCCATGCGCAGCAAGCCACGCATCGTTGAACCCTGCTCAATCAATTGTCGCGTGGTGCGCGTACCTATCACCATATCGGCATCGCACAAGTAAGCAAATAACTTGCTGATGTCGCGCGCAGAAAAAGAATAATCCGCTTCTGTCAGCACGATAACATCTGCTGATACATTATTGATAGCGTAACGCAATTTTTCGCCGTAACGCACACAACCTGCAGGACAGAGAATGGCAGACGCGTCCATCGCCTGCACGGTAGGCAACAACAAACTTTTCTCGGGTAACACCACAAAAATTTCATTGAACAATGCCGTCTCACGATAGCGCGCAATAGTAAAGGCGATATTCTCTTCATCGCCCTCTGCATAAATCAGCAATGCTTTTCGACTGCTAGAAAAATGCAGGCGGCGATCGTGATAACGCGCCAAAGCCAGCGAATCACGATCATTGATATTGACATAAGTTCCGGTCAGCGAAAAAACCTGTCCTCGCTCACCCGTTTGCAGTAATTCGTTTAGCAGAGTGACAAAATCAACAACTATAGATTTTTGGTACGCTTGTTCAATGTGATGAAAAATCTCTGGCGCACAAATAACAGTTCCCGTTCCCATTAGATCGTTTGCCACAACCGATGGCTTTTCTAACAACTGCTGTAAAACGCCATCGCTCTGCACGAGAGCATAATTTTTACGAATCAACTCTGCATCATCCACTTTCATACTGGCGCAGGTGAACAGCGTATCGCGCCACGGCGCAGCCAACAAATCGGCGTGATTGGCACTGAGATAACATTCATCGCACAACATAATGCAAAAATGCGTAGCGATATATTGCTGCGACAATAACACCGACCACGCCCAGCCTTTATCGAGATCATTATTCTCAACATAATGCAGTCGCACGCCCAGACGCTCGCCATTGCCCAAATGCTGGCAAATTTGTTCGCCAAGATGGCCTATCACAATCACAATATTTTTGATCGACAACTCGTCGCGCATGATGGCAATAATGCGTTCAATATTGGGCACGCCATTGATCGCTAACAACGCCTTGTGTTGTCGCTCAGTGTACGGCGCAGCGCGCGAGCCTTTGCCCGCAGCGGGAATCAATCCCCACAGAGATTCAGCCACTTCATTCACAGGGACTCTTCCTGACTCGATAAAACAACAACCAAAAAATAAACTTTAGCGTTTCCGCGCTGTGAGACATTTTTGATGCACCGAGCTGACGCAGTGAAAAATCCACAGGAATTTCTGCAATCACAGCACCGCGCTGCGCCAAACACACGGCCAGCTCCAACACCTGCTCAAAACCGTCGCGCTGTAAAACTATGCTTTGCATATTCTCGCGCCGCAGAGCTTTGCAGCCCGTGTATAAGTCGGTCACTTGTTGCTGGAATAAAACATTAAACAATGCCGAAATAATGCGATTACCGTACCATTTTAATCGAGGCATACCCGCTGCCTCCGATGAAGATTTTTCCAACAATCGACTGGCGTAGACCGCAGGATAATTATCCAAAGCCGACAATAATTGCGGCAGACATTCTGGTGGATATTCGCCGTCAGCATCTAATATCACCCAGCGATCTGTCATCGCTACCGCCATGCCGCTGCGCAAAGATGCGCCATAACCGCGATTACTCGCGTGCCGAATCAAAGAAATATTGGGCACAGTTTCCAAAAAATCGGCACTACCATCCGTCGATGCGTTATCAACAAAAATAAGATGTAGTGATTCAAAAACAGGTAGCGCAGATAAGCGTTGCAATAATTGCGGTAGATTTTCTCTTTCATTGTAGACAGGAATAATTACATCCGCTGTTTTTGTCATGTGGAGCTACTCAGCATCTGGCACGCGCAGTGATTTCATTCCCGCGTGCAAACGGAATAAATGCCCTTGCAAACGCGAACCTTTGCGCTGCGCCACTCCCACTGCCAACACATCAATCACTGTAAGGTGTGCGATACGCGAAGACAGCGGCGTATAAATTTCAAGTTCCTCCTCCACATCAATACATAGAGGAATACTCGCCGCTTCAGCGATTGGCGTTCCTGAGGGCGCCATACCAATCACAGTTGCACCAACATCTTTCACCAATTCGATAATATCCAACAATGAACGCGTGCGACCGCTCTGTGAAATTGCTACCACCACATCGCCTTTTTGCAAAGACAAAGCCGACATCGTTTGGATATGTGTATCCGCGTAAGCAGCAGCCGCTAATTGCAAGCGAAAAAAACGGTGCTGCGCATCCGACGCCACCGCCGCCGATGCGCCGTAACCGTAAAACTCGACTCGATTGGCGTTCGTCAAGGCCGCAATCGCTTTACTCAAATTGGTGGCATTCAAACTGTCGCGTACTTTTAACAGTGTATCAATCGTGGCATCAAAAATTTTATGGCTAAAATCAGCAACGGAGTCATTGTCAGTCACCGCCACACGACCAAAACGCTGACTCAACGCTAATTCCTGCGCCAACGCCAACTTAAATTCTTGAAAACCATCGCAGCCTACCGCGCGACAGAAACGCACCACCGTTGGCTCACTCACTTCCGCTTGTGCCGCTAAATCCACGATGCGCATATTGATCACATCGCTTAAATTTTCTTGCACATAGTCAGCCACTTTTCGCTCAGACTTGCGCATCGCCTTGCTGTTTTCACGAATGCGTTCTGTCAATGTCGTTGCTTTCATTGCAAGGCACTCACTAATTTTTTATGCAAGCCACCAAAACCGCCGTTACTCATAATCAGAATATGCACAGAACCTTTGCTTCCCGCTAAAGTTTTCACTAACTGGTCAATGTCATCCACCACTTGCGCAGGGGCACGACATTGCGCTGCCACATCAGACAGCGCCCAATCGACATTTTTTGGTTGATAAAAAATCACTTCATCCGCAGCATCTAATGCAGGTGCAATTTGATCGCGAAATACGCCCATACGCATGGTATTTGAGCGCGGCTCTAGTACAGCAACAATTTTTTCACTGCCAACACGCTCACGCAAACCATTCAGCGTGGTGGTAATGGCTGTTGGATGGTGCGCAAAATCGTCGTAAACGCGCACGCCGTTTACATCACACAACAATTCCAAACGCCGTTTCACACCCGCAAATGCGCTCAGTGCAGCACAAGCGATATCGGGCGCTACGCCAACGTGTCGCGCCGCCGCAATGGCTGCCAAAGCATTACAAACATTGTGCTCGCCGCTGTGCGACCACTGCACCTCCCCCACTATTTCGCCCTGTAGCAACACAGAAAAGTGTGAGCCGTCATTTGCTAATTTTTGTACTGCCCAATCACCATTGACACCAATTTTTTGTGTTGGTGTCCAGCAGCCCATGGTCAATGCATCATCCAGCGCCTTGCAACCCGCAGGAGAAATCACCAAACCATTTTGCGGAATCGTGCGCACCAAATGGTGAAATTGTTTTTGTATCGCTGCCAAATCATCAAAAATATCGGCGTGATCAAATTCCAGATTATTCAAAATCGCCGTGCGCGGACGGTAGTGCACAAATTTACTGCGCTTATCAAAAAATGCGCTGTCATATTCATCCGCTTCAATAACAAAAAAATCACTGCCGCCCAAACGCGCGGACACCGGAAAACATTGCGGCACACCGCCGATTAAAAAACCAGGCTGCATGCCCGCATAATCCAACACCCACGCCAGCATGGTCGATGTCGTGGTTTTGCCGTGCGTACCCGCCACCGCCAGCACCCAACGGCCTTGCAGCACATGCTCGCACAGCCACTGCGGTCCTGATGTGTAGGGCAAACCCACATCCAGCATGTATTCGACACAAGGGTTGCCACGACTCATGGCATTGCCGACGATGATTAAATCGGGCGCGGGTTGTAATTGCGCGGGATCGTAGCCCTCAGTGAGCGCGATGCCTTGTTGCTGCAACTGTGTGCTCATGGGCGGATACACATTGGCATCCGAACCGGTCACCGTGTGACCCAACTCGCGTGCCAACATGGCGAGGCTGCCCATGAAGGTGCCGCAAATGCCGAGAAAATGAAGATGCATTTATCTGCTTCCAGTAATGGTGAAGGGATTCTAGCAGCTTGGCTGTGACTAGGATGAGGCTGCTGACGACACCCTCGCAAGTAGTTACACTCACGCCATCTTTTTGCTGGGCTTGGAGCATACTTTGATTCGCTCAACACCGTTTAAATATCTTCTGATAAGCATCGCTTTAGTTGGCTTGGTATTGGGTTTTTTCATTTTCAAAAAAACACCGCCACCTAAACCGATTGAACGCCCAAACTTTCTATTAGTAATCACGGACGACCAATCTTGGTTGCACACTTCGTTTGCCAACTACCCAGCCATCAAAACGCCTAATTTTGATCGTATTGCCAGCGAAGGTATTTATTTTCGCAACGCCTATGCCAGCGCGCCCACTTGCACGGCATCGCGTTCGGCTATTTTGACGGGGCAACATTTTTGGCGGCTGGGTTCCGCAGGACAATTGTGGGGAGAATTTCCGTCATCACTCACCACCTATCAACAAATTTTAGAAAAACACGGTTACAAAATTGGCTACACCGGCAAAGGCTGGGGGCCTGGTCGCGCGCTGATGGGAAATCCCGCCGGCCCCGCTTACAACCAAATTAAAAGTAACGCGCGCCCTGAGTACACACAATTTGATGTAGTACAAAACTTTCGTCAATTTTTGGATGAGAAAAAACCGGATCAACCTTTTTCTTTTTGGGTCTCACCCACAGAACCTCATCGCGCCTATCAAACCAATATTGGTGTGAGTAGCGGCGCTATTGATATTAACAAAGTCGTTGTGCCGCCGTTTCTTCCCGACGTTCCAACTGTGCGTAAAGATATCGCTGACTACCTCTACGAAATTCAATATTTTGATAATCAACTCGGTGAAATTTTGCAATTACTGGCATCACGTGGCGAGTTAGATAACACCGTTATTGTTTACACATCTGATAACGGCATGCCATTTCCACGCTCAAAAAGTACAAATTACGAATACGGAACACACGAACCTTTTGCCGTGCGTTGGGGCAATGGCATTACAGAACATCAAGATGTGACTGACTTCATCAGCTTGACCGACATTGCGCCAACTTTTCTCGATCTCGCAGGTATTACACCGCCAGCAGCCATGACGGGGCGCAGCTTTCGCATGCAATTATTTGCCGATAAATCGGGGCGCATCGACAAAACACGCAACGCTGTTTATTCTGGCTTTGAACGCCATATTGATGGCGCGCGCTTGAATCATCGCGGTTATCCATCACGCGCCATTCATGCCGATAAATATTTATACATTCTGAATCTTGCGCCGGATCGCTGGCCGGCAGGTCGCCCGCCTTTTCTTGCCGATATTGATGATGGCTCACCTAGCAAAACAGTGATTGCGGATCGCGAACATTTTGAAAAATATTGGGCACTCGCCGCTGATAAAAGACCGGCTGAAGAACTGTACGATGTCAGCCGCGATCCTGCACAATTAAACAATCTTGCAGACAACCCAGAATTTAAGCCAATTAAAAACTCACTCAAACAACGTTTACTGCAACAAATGCAACAGACAGGTGATCCGTGGGCAACCGGCAACGGCGAAATATTTGATAGCTACACTTATTACGGTAAGGAAACCGAATAATGCAGCCTAAAACCACAGCACTGCCCAACAAAGAACAATTCATCATACTCATTGCCTGCCTGTGTTTATTCATGGGCATCGGTAGAATTTTTAGTTTGGTTACGCACAACCCCGTTCTGGGTTATGCCAATAACTACGACATGATTCGCTTACAAGCCTGCCACCAAATTTGGCCTGCCGATAAATTTACCGACATCACCATCGGCACACCTTCTGCACCAATCCGTCGCTACACATTGGACAAACACGTCGATACACCGTGCTTTCCCAGCTCGGAATTATTGTTCACGAGTATTGGCATAGAACTGGCAAAACTTAAAAATCATTTCACTGGCGAAACACTTATCTCCATCAAAACTATCGGGCTTGTGAAAGCTGTTTTCCTTTCGCTAACGATTTTATTAGCAAGCCTATTTTTCTACCGCAAAGCCATGTACACCGCTTTGCTAGCAAATAGTTTTATCAGCCTGATCGTACTTTCTGATCCGGGCGTTACGCTGTATCTCAATACTTTTTACACAGAGTTTTCTGCGGTGTATTTTTTGTATTTGACGCTGATTGGCGTTGTTATTTGGAGCGTAGCGCAATTTCGTTTTTTCACTGCATGGGCTTTAGCAGTCGGGCTACTGGGGCTGAGTTTCTCCATGCCACAAAACATACCATTGGCACTGTGTATTGCCTTGTTATTGTCTGTTTATGCCTCCATCAAACAACAACGATGGAATTGGGCGCCCGCACTGCTTCTGTGTGCAGCCATGCCTCTCCTTTTTCAATCGGCAGGATGGTACGCGCCGCGCAATGCGTCCATGGTTCGCACTAACAACATTAACTTTGTGGGATCGTTACTACCATTTTCCAACGATACGAATACCACGTTGCAACATCTAGGTTTGCCAGAAACGTGTAAAGTGATTGCAGGGAAAACTGGTTATGACGCAAGGATACAAAACGCACATAGCTGCCCTGAGTTGGACGTACTGCCGACATCCACCAAGCTATATGCATTAATCCGTCAGCCGATTGCCTTTGCTCGCCTTACAACAAACGCATTAATACAGCAAAAAAATTGGATATTTGATTTATATGGACAGGTTGAACGTGGACGAACTGAGCCAGTGAGTCACTACCAAAGAACCATTGGGAGTTTCTTACCGCTCGCGCCGTCTTGGATATTTATATTTGCACCCACTATTGTTTTGCTGCTGGCACTATTACTGCTTACAGGTTGTAACAAAAATAGTAATGACAACTCAAGATTTATCTATTTTTTATTTTTATTGATAGCTATTCAAGCACTGTCCGTAATTGGCGTTGTTTTACAAGACGGAACAGTCAGCGCTGCAAAAAACTTACATTTGCAATTTGTAGTATCTAGCGCAGTAACCTTACTGCTTATCGTTTTTGGTGTCGCCAACAGAAAAGCCAAATCAATCCAATAAAGTTATAAGACACAATCCTCTTTTTTCTGTGCGGACAGTTTTTTGGAAAGAAAGGCAAACACTGTTGTTATTGCCGTCAACCAAAGAGCTATCATCCAGCCTGTTGCAAACCGCTGCTCTGGAATGATGGCAACACTCTCTGCAAACACAACAGAAAATAATGCCAGTATCGCAATACCAGCCTTCGTTTTTAACCAAAAATCGCGCCGCACCACCAACATAACTATCACAATTAACACTGCTAAAATATTGAGCGCGAGCAGCCAAGGCATCCAATCGCGGACGCTGTCTGGAGTAATTTTTCCCGCCGCATCATATGCCGTTGCCTTTTCTCCCCTTTCAAGCTGCGCTCCCCACGCATAAAAATAATCTCCTGCCTCAGAGCCAAAGGTAATAGCATCTTCTGGATACGGCGTACGTCCGATATCCACATCATACAAACCAGTTTGTAGTGTCGCTCCAGTGATTGAGTACCGCGTGGGGATTGTCGTTAAAAAAAACTGCTGCTTTGCGATAGAATGATCGTCGTCATGCAATTTGATAGCTAAATTGATCGTTTTAGGCTGCGGAGACCACAGCCAAACACTAAATGTAAATGGCATCCCACCAGGCAGCATTACCCATTGCACCGTATCACCAGAGCCTCCAATTTTCGGGGAAATAACTGTCAGTTTGTCGGCTGTTTTTTGCCCATTGGGCGACATCTCAACATCACCTTCCCATGCAAGATTTTGCGAAAACCAATCTGATTTAATATCCCCAATGCTTTCTGAAAAGGAGCGTACTAAATAACTTTTAGCATCAGAATAAATATAGGTTTTGCTATTGTACGTCCCTAAATAAAAACGCATTCGTTCAGAGATAACGCAATAAACGCCTTTGTAGTCCCTTTGCTGAAGACCATTCACAATACCCACTTGCGATTCACAATGCTGCGGACTCCAGAAATAACCATTTCTTGGCATTACCGTATCAAACCCAATAAAGGGAGCATTAAGGTGCACTTGCATCCACTCACTTTGGGTATCTTGTCGCAAATAGCTAAAAGTTCCGTAGACTCGGTGCATGACAAAAAACTGTATAGCAACTGGTAACACAGCAACCAGTAATAGCAACTCCTTCCATTGTCGCTCTTTATGAAAAACCCACAAACAAAAATAGGTCAACACACAGAACAAAACGGGGTAAAGATAGAAAGCACGAACCCATGCAGAAAGACCGAGAAACACGCCGGCAAATAGCAACAATATTGTCTTTACATGCTGCGAACCAACATGAATACGAGACAGCACCAACAGCCCTAACCCCGTCAACAACATCACTGCCGAAGGAGGGTCAGAGAGCGTATTAAAAATAGTAGGGCACAAAAAAACTGCGTGAACAACTGCGCTAGATAAGAATAACAGCCCATAAAAATATCTATTGACCGTCATGCCACATTGCGAAACAAGAAACCGCTTCAACACAAATGTGCAAAAAACTACGCTCCATAAGGCAATAGCCATATGGATGGGAATAATACCTTCAGAGCTCATCCCCAAGCGCAACGGTAGACTGAACCAAAGATAATCACCAATGGGACGCAAGTCGCCATAACAGGCATGAATATCCTTTGCGCATTCTTGACCAAACTGCATATAACTGCCTGCATCACAACACTGCGGCAATAGATCAAATAAAGCAGTCATAACTAACACCCCAGCGCATTACTGCGGATAATTTTTTTTGCACACATCCGTTGTGTCATACGGCGGCTGACAAATTGCCATCAACTGATTAGGGTTGTATTCGCGCAACTTCACCACAATGATACCGTTGATAACATCAACCGAACCCTCATACGGCCATGACGGCATCGCTTTTGCTTTTTCAATCACAGATAACCGCTCTTCACGCGTCGCGGGGCGAAAGCGATCGACACCCATCGTCCTAAACAGTCGCGTAACGCGCTCTACATCACCCGCTGCCCACTTATAAAACGATGCGCCAATCACTTCACGTTGCGAAAAAATGGCAGTTTCTGGATATTCCTTCCAACCAACTAGCTCGACTGGGAAATCCTGCCACGGATCATTTGTTGGAGAAATTTTCGGCAACACCCTGGCTATTTGTTGTTGAATTCTCACTGATAACTCGCGATCTGCCTGCCACACCATAGCATTGGATAAGGCGTAACGATTATTCGCGACACAAAAGTTATACAAGCAGGCAATTGCTAATATCGCCGTAATAGAGCGCACGATATTGCTGCGGCAGCCCATCGCAAAAAACACCAAGCCAGCTAGCACTTGAGGAACACCAAGCACGGTTCGCGGCGGCATATAGCCGTTATTGATTAAGTGCATCGCCATAGGGGCAACAAGCACAGCACCGAGCAAAAGCAAGGTTAAAACTCGCACCAACCAACTAGACGCAGCAAACACAATACGCAGTACAGTTACAGTTAGCGTGAAGTAACACAACAACTTCAAGCTGAGTAAATCGTACAGATAATAATCTTTACCGCCCGTGTAATAATGCACAGCGACAGGGTAAGTTTTTTCAATCGCCTGCAAAAAATAGCTCGCTGTCATTTGATAATTGACAAACCCTGACATATAGCCAGAATCGAATGCAATACCCATGAAATGTAAAAATAATTTACTGATTATTGCGTAAAGCGCATAACCTGCAATCAACGAGAATAAAAATAAAGCAATATGCTTTATTAAATCTGCAAAGGAAAAATCAGAGCGGTTTATTACAAACGATACAATATACAAACCAAACATCGCCGCAATCAAAGGTAAAACAGCTTGGTAAACACCAATCCCAAAGCAAAAGCACAATGCCGCTAATGCTGCTGCACTCCATTGCCCTAGCGATAACAAATAAACACCAAGACCGGTAACCGCAAAAGCCACACCTACACCGTAGCCCAATGTTGTGAAATAAAATGCAAAATAAATAACAGGGCAGGCGATCGCGAGAGGAGCTGCAATAAAATCTGCAAGGCTGCGTATCGGTGAAAGCGCATGCATAAAAAACGCCGCGCCAACGACTGCGCCGACAACGGCAATCAGCGTAGGAATAACCGGCATGATGGAATCAGGCAGTAACAATAAATTCAGCAGATACATTCCCCAACGCCCTTGCGAAACCCAAGAGCCCTGAGCGCCCCAATAGAAAGCGTGATTCTCAGAATCAATCCGCATGGAAAAGGTGAAAATATCAGACGCGTAAGCAAGAAACCCGACAGAAAATAAATACAGCAATAAAAACTTATTGTTTAGTATCGCTCGTACAACACACTCTAAGCCGGTATATCGCGACCAATTCTGGTCTAAATTACGCAGATGATTTACCCAACTTGTCATGCTCTTTCCCTTTACTATTACTTAACGAGTTTTTTTCTCGCCCACATAGGCAAGAAAATCGTTGTAATTACGAATGTAATCCTCTGCACTGTAGTGTTCAGACGCAAAAACCAACAACACCGCATCCGCAGAATACTTGTATTGAATACCCCAAGTGCCCGCGGGTAAAAAGACACCTTGATTGGGTTTCTGCAATAAAAACTCTTGGCGCGTCTTGCCGTCATCTGCTACTACGCTGACGCTACCTTTCGCACAAATTAAAAATTGATGGCAAACTTTGTGTGCGTGTTCACCACGCGTTTCTGCACTCGGCACATCAAACACCATAAAGTAACGATGCACAGGAAAAGGAATATGTTGCTCAAACTCACCCACCGTTAGGTTGCCACGCAAATCCGTTACGAGAGGCATGGTGTGCAACGTCACGCCTGTGACATTGGTTTCGCGCACGCCCGGCTTATCCGCATCGGCAAACGCTGTACCGACACTCAATTTATTTTGGCGATTATCTTCATCCGCATAGCCAACAATGCGCGCAGGATTGCCCACAACAATGGCATTGGCCGGCACAGAACGCGTCACCACAGAGCCCGCACCAATCATTGCATGCTGGCCAATAGTAAGTCCTGGCAAAATAGTGGCATTCGCACCAATTGACGCACCGCGACCAATCACCGTGCGCGGAAATTTTTCCGGATATTGTTTGCTGCGCGGAAAAGGATCGTTGGTAAAAGTTGCATTGGGGCCAATAAACGCATCGTCCTCAACCGTGATGCCATCCCACAACTGCACACCACATTTCACGGTAACGCGATCGCCCAGCACCACATCATTCTCAATAAACACATGATCACAAATATTGCATTCGCTTCCTAATTTTGCGGCGGGTAATACGTGCGCAAACGCCCAAATACGCGTACCTTTTCCAATATTGCTGCTATCACAAATGCCTTGTGCATGAACAAAATAATCCACAACGATTCCTCTTATGTATTTTTATCTTTTTCATTGGTGTTTGTGTTAGCAACCTTTCCCGAGAAAGATTCAGCACGCATCACCACGGAGATTGGCCTGCCTTGCGTATTAGCATAGGCACGCCATACATACGCGCCGAGCAAACCTATGCCTGCCGTATTGAGCGCGCCGAAAAACAACACAATCAATACCGTAGCGGTATACCCCGGCACTTCCACCCAACCGGTTACTTTCAACAACAAAACAAGAAATCCAAATAGGATGGAAAACAACACGCCAGTTCCGCCAAAAGAAATCAATAGTTTTAATGGAAGATCGGAGAATGAAAAAATACTATCCATCAAATAATTAATTTTTTTCTTAAATGTCCACGCACTGACTCCATGTTGACGTTCACGCCGTTGATAGGCGACAGTTTTGCGACGAAAACCCAACCAAAACAACAAACCAATCAAAGAACTGTTAGATTCATCTAGCGACAGTAATTCGTTACGAAATTGACGATTACAACCAAACATATCGACGCCGCCTGGCGGAACTTCTTTGATAATAAATTTGCGATAAACCCACCAAAAAATTTCTGAAGACCAACGACTACGCAACGGATCATTGCGTGCATCGCGCGTTCCCACTACCACATCAGTTTCATCCGCTTGGAGCAACTGAAAAAACTCCAAAGCCAACTCCGGTGGTTCCTGCAAATCAGCCGCCATCACCGCAAAATAATTGCCACTGGCCACTTGCATGCCTGCACGAATCGCCGCAAACGAACCGTAGTTGCGTGAATGCAATAATAACTGCGAAGTAAATGGCATATCTGGCAGACGCTCGCGCAGAATGTTGTAGCAATTGTCAGGGCTGCCATCGACAACAATCACCACTTCCAATTTTCCCGCCAACTGCTTATTCATATCCGTCAAAACGGACAAGAGATCCGGTAAAGATTCCTCATTTTTGTAAACAGGAATGATGAGCGAGTACATCAGACGGCCCAGCTGTTAATGCATTGAGCTACTGCATCCACTTCGTCCAAGGTCAGCTCTGGATAACACGGCAGCGTCAAAATTTCATCGCGCAGTTTTTCACTGGCAGGCAAAGAAACCGATGCATACGCCGCACTAGCTGCAGGCTGATGGTAATCCAACACGGGATAATGAACATCTGTAGCAATGCCGTTGTCTTGTAAATGTTTTTTGAGCGCATCGCGCTGCAGGCAGCGAATCACATACAAATGTGCAACATGATCGACACCGGCAACATCCGGCACGCGCACAGATGCGTGCTGAATTTTTTCTGCATAACGCTTAGCAATGACACGGCGTTTTTCATTCCAGCCATCCAACAAAGGCAACTTAACGGACAACAAAGCTGCCTGCATTTCATCCAAACGACTGTTGCGCGCGCCGCTATCAGCGACTGTGTATTTGCTTGTCCAGCCGTATTGCCGCAAGCTGCGCACACGCACCGCCAACGCAGTATTGGATGTCACCACGGCTCCACCATCACCCAATGCGCCTAAATTTTTGGTGGGGAAAAAACTGAACGCCGCAATATCGCCAAAACTGCCCGCGCGCTTGCCATCTTCTGCTTGCGCACCGTGCGACTGCGCACAATCTTCGATCAAAGCTACGCCATGTTTCTTTGCCAATGCACACAGCGGATTCATATCCGCCAACTGACCAAACAAGTGAGTCACAATAATCGCTTTGGTTTTTGGCGTAATGGCTGCTGCTGCGCAATCAGGATTCATTAAAAAGTTATTTTCTAACACATCCACATACACGGGCTTTGCGCCGATGGCGCGAATCGCCGTGCTGGAATAAAAACCTGCATTGGCAACCGTTATCACTTCATCGTTGCAATCCACACCCACAGCGCGCAACGCCAACTCAATGGCTTCTGTACCATTAGCCACACCAATGGCATCCGCTGCGCCGCAATACGCTGCAAATGCTTTTTCAAACGCCGTGACTTCCGGCCCCATCGCATACCAGCCGCTATCAATCACTCGCCCTGCTGCGTTGTGCAGTGCAGCAGCAATAGCACTGTTATGTAGAGATAGATCATTAATTTTGTTGATGCTCATTATTTTTCCCTGAATAGATGTGTCGTTATCGAATTACTTTTTCTTAAAAATAAAATAGCCCATGGGCGTGACAATATCATTAGGGGTCATTTCCCCGATCGTACTCATATAGGCATTGGCAATAAATGCAAACTGCTGAATAGTGTCTGGTGCCAAGCCTTCCATCAGCAAATGCTGATTTACATAATGGCGATAGCCTTTTTCTGTCATTTCCACATTGTTGTATTCCATTGCTGTAAAGCCAGAGTCCAAACCCACTTTACGCATTTCGTGAATATCAAAAACATATTTGTCTTCCATTTTTTCTAGGCGCTCACGATTATCGCCTATCCATTTTCCTTTCATAATATGCCGCGTCATACGATTGATACGCTGATCATCTTTCTCGCTGAGAACGCCCCACTCGGTGCGCCTCTCAATACGACGCATCAAATCGCCAATAAAGGCAATAATAATTTTTCCTTGCAACACCGGCTCATAAAAAATTGCCTGTCCACCAGGTCGCAGTAGGCGACTCAACTTTTGAATAATTTTTTGATAATCAATAAAGTGATGCAGGACGCTGTGACCAACAACCAAATCAAAACTGTTATCGCGAAATGGCAAATAGTTGGCATCGCAAGCGTAGTAACGCACGGGAACGCCATCTGTACCCACTACACCTGCCGCCTTCTGTAGAAATTTAGTGGAAATATCGCAGGCACTTACTGACATAAAAGGGAAACAATGGGAAAGCCCCCAAGTAAGCTGCCCTGTACCTGAGCCAATCTCCAACACATCACCTTTCACTGACTGATGACGATCGAACACCTGCTTCCAATCGCGTGCCACTTTTTCACGGCGCTCATCATCAATGTTGTGATGATCATCGTAATCAATCGCTTCTAAGTGTGTGAATAAAGAAGGATCTTTTAATAATTGTGGAATACCTTCCGCCACGGGGTACTCCGCAGCACACGATTGGCAACACAAGTAAGTCGATGCAACGCCGTCCTCTTTTTTTTCTACTGACTTCAAGCTACCCAATTCGCAGCGCGGGCAGATGAGCAAAGTCAGTCGATACAACTTCTGTGTAGCCACGAATACTCCCGTTATTGTTGTAATTTAGCGACGGTCGAGTATAGCGAATATCCCGCTATTTCGTGTTGAACTTATAAATATCAATTACTCCCACGGCGACATCGACCGAAGTTTTATCCGCCAAGTGGTAGCGTTGCTGTAAAGCCGCAGCCGCCTGCTCCGTAGTCGGCTGGCGAAATGCGATGTAGTACAGCGTGCTGATACCTGTGTGTTGACTGATGTAGCTTTCCACTTTGGGCGCATCGGCCGCCGCGAGATAACGTCGACCACTCCAAGCCTCATCCACAGGAATATGGTTCAGCTTGATATAGGGCTCAACCCACTCATCTGCAATCGCCACCACAAACGAATCGGCAACCGCTTGATTGATATCTTTTAACAACCACTCCGCCACTTGATTGGTTTGACCTGCGCGCACACGTTGCAATGCTGTTTCGTTAACCACTGGGGCCTCTTTGACGTTGTACTTCAGGATAGACATTTTCCCAACAGCAGTAGTCAGCGTGGTTTCGCTAATCAAGTGGTAGTGCAATTGCAGCATTAACTCTGCGCCTTCAGCGTTTGGCTCCTGAACCGCCAAGTAGTACAGCGTGTCGATATTGGGATGACTACCGATGTAGCGGTACACGCTATCCGCCTGCGCATTCACCACATAACTCCCCTCTTGCCCCTCCGGTGTGACAACACCATTACGTTTCAAGTAAGGCAACACCCAATTGTGAGTGTACAAAATACGATATGTGGAGGGATCTTTTTGCCCGATATCATGCGCAACCAAGCGCGCAATATCATTGCTCGGATTACTGCCCGCCGCTTTTAATTGCGCGTCGTCTGGCATAGATTGAAGATCAAACTTAAATACATCAATTGTGCCGACTTCAATTGCAGCCGATGCTTTCGAGACCAATTGATAGTTCAGCATCAGCGGCACTAAAGCTGCTTGCGCATTCGACTCTCTAAGTGCAATGTAATATAAAGTTTTCTTATCTTTATGCGCATCAAAATATTTCAAAATCTCTGGAAATTGTTGTGATACAAAGTAGCGGCGCGCAACCCAATTTTTGTCAAAATTAATGCCGTTACGCTTCAAATAATGCTCAAACCAAGGATGCGTCATGATGACAGCGTAATCCGAATTATTTGGCGTTTTATTAATATCCGTCTTAATGATATTTGTTGCTTCACGAATTGGATCTTTATCTAACGCTGTGTAAAGACCAAACGCCGCATTGGCATTGATTGTCCAGACGGTAAAAAATGCAACAAACGCTATGGCTGAAAACTCCAACCACTTCGCGCTGAGCCATGAACACAACTCAACAATCACCCACCCAACCAACATGGCCTCTATTACCATGCTCATTAAGAAATAACGCTTTTCAAATATTGGCGTACCAATCCATGACTCCACATAGAACGCCAAGACAGGTATCACCATTAAAAAAAACAAGCTGTAAACCACTAGCAATGTTTGACTAAGTCCGCGACGAATCTGTAGCCAAACCACAGCGCCAATTACTGCCATCATCGCCAAACAATGAAACTGCATGTGCGCATCATCAGGCGCGAGTAACCGCTGAATCGTATAGTATGTTTCTTGCAAAGTAGGCACAGGCGATATAACCCAAGCAGCATCTTTTGTTGTTAAGTTACTGTACATCACGCCAAACCACGGCGAAAAAACCAGCAAAGGAACACCAAATAAAAATATCAAAGTTTTTAAGCCGCCTTTATAAACTGACAGCAACCAGAATATGGCGCACAACAGCATTTCAGCGCATAGAAAAATAAAGCCGGAGTAGTGCAAATACAGCATAGCAATAGCAGAAACAACAAAACCCCAACGATGCCGACGGTCATGTTGTTCGTTAAACAAAATTTCCAATAAGCAGCCAACATTCCACAGATTAAAAACAATCAGCATGCTGTAGGCGCGCGCTTCTTGGCTGTAATACACCGCGTTATAGGCGCTAGCAATAACAGCTGTTGCAGCCAAAGCAGCGTAGACGGAAAACCAACGACGGCACACCCAAAAAACAAAAGGTATCCACAGCAAACCAAAAAGTAGTGCGTGTAAACGCACACCAAAATCTGAGTAGCCCGTTAATGGCAAAATTACATACATAAAGCTGAGATAGCCAGGCGGATGCGAATCCGCCAACATCATCTGCCATGCGCCAGAGAACGGCTTGTAACTTGCCATGACAGCATACAACTCGTCGCTCCAGAGGCTTTGCCGATCAATCCCATATACTCGCTCAACTGCCGCCACAATAAACAGCAAAGCCAATACCCAAACCCACCATGGAATTTTCTGCACAGACTGAGGCGCACAAGCTGATTGCTCAATGCCATTCATCGCACTCACAGAAAACTCCCTTGTTCTTTTAGATAATCACTACAATTCCCTACGCCAGTACTTGTCAAATCATCCTTAACTGAAAATTTGGTAACACGAAACCGTTTTTTATTTGCAGAACATACCCTATGAAATTTATCTAAAAATTTCCTGTAAATCGGACTGTTTTCTGTAAACTCCTCCCCTCTTTCTGCATACTCCAAATAGTAAAAATCCATACCAATAGGATTCTGGATCAATGCGGAATCTTTATCTTCTTGCAAAAATTTTGTATTCTTCTGTACCACACCATATTGCTTCAAGTAGTAATTAAATAGATTACTCGACACAAAAATCACTCTATTGCTGGCCATAAAAGAATCATCCATTGATACCATTTTAGCTGCCCATTCAAAGCCTTTATCTAACCCATAAAAATACACACGATCTTTAGCGTTATTATTTATTTTCCAAATCGAGCCAATACCGACCAAAAGAGCCAATATGGCAATATAAAGATGCTGCTGCCTAATTTTTTGCATAGCACGCGCAAGACCATCAGCTAGCACTAACGAAAAGAGGAGCGTCATATATATAAACGATTTGCTATCAATCATTTTGAAGAAGAACAGCGCAGCAATAACGATCAACAACTGAAGTCCAATAAACAAAATAAACTGCCACTCTTTCTTGCTATATGACCGAACGCCCAAAAAAAACACCATCAAGGTCAACGCGAATAAAGCCACATATTTATCAACCGTACCTAGCAGAGCAGATAGGAAAGCACTCGCACCAGAACCTTGAAAAGCCAGCAAGTCATTTTCATACGCCCAATGCGCCTGTTCGCTCAATCTCAGCAACCAAGGCGATAACACTAGCAGAATCGGCAACCAACACCACTTCAACAAGCGTGATCGGTCGGCGCATTCAACAAAGAACAACATGCCGACCGCTTCTGCTGTGAACAAAAACAACACCGTGGGATTGGCGTAAAACGCTAAAAGTCCGCTACACCAAAACATGAAAAGAGTGCCTGCATGGCAAGCACACTGTGGCGACCATCGCAACGACAACTGAAACTCGCCTTGCTCGGCAGTAAGATGTAACGGAGATGCCTTGTGTGAATCGCTCCATAATATTTGGCAATAAAAAAACAAATGTGCCATGTATAAAAACGCGAACAAACTGTAATGCGTTACGGAACGGTCAACTAAAATGACATGGGAATTAACTGCGGCTATCGTCGCCGCCAATATGCCCGTCGTAGACGTTAAAAAATATCGTCCTAACAAGTACACCATCAATATCGACCCAACACCCAATACTGCAGAAAGTGACCGCATAAAAAAATCCGTATAACTGGTGAGATCCGCTAATTGGCACAGCAACGTTGGGTATAAAGATGGCATTCCTGTTTTTGCCGCGTATTGATCAGCCATGGTCAACCAGCCATCGGCACTGCAAAAAGAGATATTAAACAAATCCTGCGCGTTGAAGTTATTATTTCCTAAAGCATAAAATCGCACGCCTGCTGCTAACGCTAAAATAACAATCAGCAAACTTATATGCGCTACTTCTAAGATTTTTTTTTCTTCTCTCATATCATCTCCCTGTCGCACACTTGCTCATCATAGCAATAGACCAGCCTAACATTACTGACATAGAAACAATCTGCACCCCCGTCAACCAACGCCAAATATAATCAGCAGCAACTTGCTCAACAGAAGGATTGAACACTGAAATGCACAAAGGTGACAACGCCACAATTAAAAACACCCACTGCCGGTGCGACAAACGCACCGCCAGCAACATCGCAGGAATCATTGCCCAAGCAAGGTAGTGATCCCAAGTCAGCGGACCTGCGAGCAGCGCACAAAGTATCGCCACACTGATACCTTCTAGTGAAGGCATCAAACATTGGTTGCGACTTTTTTCACGGGTCGCGCCAATCAATAGCAACACAGCACTCACCACTATCCCTACCCATTTCCACAAACCAACTCCTATCGCAAAAGAGCGCATATTATTTTCATCCGTGAATAGCCGCGCGAGCCCTGCGGCCAAGGATTGATTTTGATAAACGAGAGGGCTGTCGCCCAATGTGGGTAGAACCACTGTAATAAATTGCAACAAATCACGCCCATACAGAGATAACAATGAAAGCGATAAACCCAATGCAACACAACCACTCGCTGCCAGCAATAAATTCCATTGTCGCTTCAGCACACAATACAGTAACAACCACACAGGGCTGATTTTTAGCAGCACGGCAACGCTCAACGCTGCACCAGCCCATCCCCATTTTTGGCGACTGACTGCAAACACTGTTGCAGCGAGGCTCAACATCACCCAAGCATCCACCTGCCCTAAAAAAATAGATTCGCGGCAGGCATTCCAAAAACTTAAACACAATAAACCTGCAACCCACGCTGTTTTGCGTTTCTCTTGCGGCAAAGCGAATCCGGTTAATAACACCGCGCTCAACATGGCGAGCGTCGCGCTGAGGCGATACACCAAAACACTAGACTCAAACGGCAATAGCGCAAACGGCAGATGAAATATGGCTGTGGTTGGCAAGCCAATGTAGGAAGTGAAGGGGCCATTAAAAATGCGCGCACCCATTTCGGTTTGCGTCATCGCTAATTGGTGCAATGCAACGCGATCGTATAGTGACAGCCCTTGCAGCAACCCTAATGCCGCTGTGCGATTGATGGCAAAATCCCACGCAAAGCCATGAAAAGCGTGCTGCCAAAAAATAATCGCGCGATAAACGATGAGCAGCGCAAAAGCCGCCCAAAAAATAATCATTAACTTTTTATTGTGATTGGCTCTCATTCCATGCCAAATATTTTTTGATGCCTATTGCCGCATCAGAGATGCTGCACATCATCAATTTCATATTCAACATCGCCAGATGGCGTTTTCACCAGCACGATGTCACCCACTTCTTTACCAATCAACGCGCGTGCGATTGGCGCCGTTAAAGAAATCATACCGAGACTCACATCCGCCTCATATTCACCGACAATTTTGTAAGTCACTTTCTCATCCGTTTCACAGTGCACGATAGTCACTGTCACACCAAAAATTACTTTGTCGCCTGGCGCAATACTGCGAATATCAATAACCTGCGCATTCGCCAAACGGCCTTCGATATCTTGGATGCGACCTTCCAAAAAACCCATCTGTTCGCGCGCGGCGTGGTATTCCGCATTTTCTTTCAAATCGCCGTGCTCGCGCGCTTCGGCGATCGCTTGCGACACCAGCGGTTTTTCTTTTTTCAATTTATCCAGTTCGGCGCGCAGTGCTTCTGCGCCTTCTACCGTCATCGGAAATTTTGTCATCTCACACCTCGCCTGAGATTAATACGCAATTTACGCCGCGCCGTGCAGCGTTTGCAAACGCCGCACCACCGTGTCCGCCTTCATTTGCAGCGCCATCGACGACGCTTCACCGCCCGCCAGAGTCGTGTTGTAGTACACTTTGCGTTGCAGTGCCGAGCGGCGAATAGTCGAAGAATCTGCAATCGCCTGACGACCTTCTGTCGTATTGATGATCAACTGAATTTTTCCATTTTTAATCATATCGACAATATGCGGCCGACCTTCCGTCACCTTGTTGATGATTTCTACTTCCAAACCTGCAGCTTGCAATTCACGCGCTGTGCCGCGTGTTGCAATCAAATTAAAGCCGCAATCGCGTAAGCGCTTTGCCACAGCAACAATACCGGCTTTATCCACTTCGCGCACACTGATAAACGCATTGCCACCGTTGCGCGGTAATTTTTCACCGGCACCGAGCTGCGCTTTACCGTAAGCCTCAGCAAAAGTTTCGCCCGTACCCATCACTTCGCCGGTGGATTTCATTTCAGGGCCGAGTATCGGATCCACCGTCGGAAATTTATTGAACGGGAACACCGCTTCTTTCACGCTGAAATAAGTCGGCACGATTTCTTTCGTAAAGTTTTGCTCTGCCAGCGTTTTACCCACCATGCAGCGCGCAGCGACTTTTGCCAGCGACACGCCGATACATTTCGACACAAAAGGCACAGTGCGCGAAGCGCGCGGATTCACTTCGATCACATAAATGGTGTCGTCTTGATACGCCAACTGCACATTCATCAAGCCAACAACATTTAACTCGCGCGCCATTTTTTTCACAGTTTCACGCATCGCATCTTGCACCGCTGCCGGCAGCGAATACGGCGGTAAGGAACAGGCAGAGTCACCGGAGTGTACGCCCGCTTGTTCGATGTGTTGCATGATTGCGCCGATCACCACTTCTTTTCCATCAGAAACGGCGTCGATATCCACTTCAATCGCCGCATTCAAAAAGCGATCCAACAACACTGGTGCATCGTTCGACACTTGCACCGCATCGCGCATATAGGTTTTTAATTCAGACTCCTTGTACACAATTTCCATCGCGCGACCACCCAACACATACGAAGGGCGCACGACCAAGGGGTAACCAATTTCTGTGGCTTTTTGCACGGCTTCTTCCGCCGAGCGCACAGTGGCATTGCGCGGTTGTGTCAGTTGCAATTTTTCGATCATTTTTTGGAATTGTTCGCGATCTTCTGCGCGATCAATCGCTTCCGGCGTGGTGCCAACGATAGGCACGCCCGCCGCCGCCAGTGCGCGCGCCAATTTCAATGGCGTCTGTCCGCCGAATTGCACAATCACACCTTTGGGATTTTCTTTGGCGACGATTTCCAACACATCTTCCAGCGTCACCGGTTCGAAATACAGGCGATCGGAAGTGTCGTAATCGGTAGAAACGGTTTCTGGGTTGCAGTTGACCATGATGGTTTCATAACCATCTTCACGCATTGCCAATGCCGCGTGCACACAACAGTAATCAAACTCAATGCCCTGCCCAATGCGGTTTGGACCACCACCCAACACCATGATTTTGTCGCGCGCACTCGGATTGGCTTCGCACTCTTCTTGATAAGTGGAATACATGTACGCGGTGTCGGTGGCAAATTCTGCCGCGCAAGTATCGACGCGTTTGTAAACTGGGCGCACATTGAGTGAATGACGCAATTCACGAATCGTCGCTTCTTTTTCATTCAAGAGTGCGGCCAAACGCGCATCAGAGAAACCTTTGCGTTTTAACAAGCGCAAATAATCGGCATTCATATCACCAAGCGACGCCTCTTGCACCGCTTTTTCATAACGCACTAATTCTTCAATTTGCACCAAGAACCAGCGATCAATACTGGAAATTTCAAAGACTTCATCGACAGACATGCCGAGACGAAACGCATCGGCGATATACCACAGGCGCTCAGCACCTGTGACTTTTAATTCACGGCGCACGACATCCAGCGCGTCTTCTTCGCCTTCTGCCAACTGCGGCAGACGCGACTCAAAACCCGCTGAACCCACTTCCAAACCGCGCAT
>CAYOEO010000023.1:0-21929 GCA_964403125.1 uncultured Pseudomonadales bacterium
GGAACGGCGATGGCGATATGGTCGAGATGGGTAATCATCGGAGCCTCAAAGAAAGGGGGAAAGGCCAAAAGGAGGCGGTATTTTAGCGGGGTGTGGTAGGGGCTGCCAGTCGCTAGTGCGGTAGCTGGTATCATGCCGCTATGTCTGAATCTGCTTCGCTATCCCACAAAACCCCCGTCCAATTCGTGACTGTCGATGAAAACCACGACGGCCAGCGCATCGACAATTTCCTGCTTGGACAGTTGAAAGGTGTGCCGCGCACGCTGGTGTATCGCATTCTGCGCAAAGGTGAAGTGCGCGTGAACAAGGGGCGCGCTAAACCGGAACACAAATTAACGGTGGGCGATGTGGTGCGCATTCCACCGCTGCATTTGCCAGAGCCAGATGTGCCTGCAAAAGCCAGCGACAATTTGTTGGAAGTGTTGGAAAACCGCATTCTGTTCGAAGATAAATACATTCTTGCAATTAACAAACCAGCGGGATTGGCGGTGCATGGCGGCAGCGGTATTCGTTTGGGATTGATCGAGGCGCTGCGCCAGTTGCGCCCGCAAGAAAAAATGTTGGAGTTGGTGCATCGTTTAGATCGTGACACTTCTGGCTGCATTCTGATCGCCAAAAAGCGCGCAGCACTGACAGCATTGCACGACGATTTGCGCGAAGGGCGCGTCGAAAAACGCTATCTCGCTTTGGTATACGGTCGCTGGCCTGCGCGCATCAAAGAAGTAAAAGTGCCACTGTTAAAAAATGAATTGGCAAGCATGGTGCGCGTGAGTGATGCAGGGAAATCGGCCCACACGGGTTTTGCGATCAAACAGGCGTTTGATCGCTACACTTTGTTAGAAGTAAAACCCTATACCGGTCGCACGCATCAAATTCGCGTGCACGCTAAACACGCAGGGCATTCTTTAGTCGGCGACGAAAAATACAGCGACGAAACGAAAAACACTGAAGCCAAAGCGCAGGGTTTTAAGCGGCTGTGTTTGCATGCGGCTTCGTTAGTGTTTAAACATCCTATCAGCGGTGACAAAGTGCGCGTTGAAGCGCCCTTGCCGGAAGATATTGCAAATTCTTTGCATCAATTGGAGAAAAAAATCTAATGTTGTTGATTTTTGATTGGGACGGCACGCTGATTGATTCCGCCGCGAAAATTGTGAGTTGTATGCAGTGCGCGGCAGAAAAATCGGGCGTGGATCCGCTGCCGGATGAACTGATTCGTCACATCATTGGCTTGAGTTTGCCGCAGGCGATTGCGGTGTTGTATCCGCAAGAAACGCCAGAAAAATGCGAAGAAATTCGTCAGCATTATGTTGGGCATTACATTGGCGTCGATCAAACGCCGTCACCATTATTTGCCGGTGTGGCGGATACGCTACACACCTTGCGGGATGCGGGATACACCATGGCAGTAGCAACCGGCAAGGCGCGGCGTGGATTGGATCGCGTGCTGGAACAAATGGGCATGCAGAAATTTTTTCACGCTACGCGTTGCGCAGACGAAACACGCTCTAAACCGCATCCACAAATGCTGCATGAGTTGTTAGATTTTTTTGTATGCGCGCCAGAGCAGGCGCTGATGGTGGGTGATTCCAGCTATGACATGGAAATGGCGCAAGCAGCGGGTGTGCCAAGGGTGGCGGTGAGCTATGGTGCACACAGCATCCAGCAAATGCAGCGCTTTGAGCCTTTAGCCTGTTTGGATCGCTTTGCCGATTTACTGCCGGTGGTTGCCTCTATCACTACAGATGTTGAGTTGCGCTCAATCGTCAGCGCGGGTCGAAACGGCTAGAATTGGCACCTCTTTTTTGGGCGGAACATCTGGGGGTATTTTGGAACAAGCAGTCAAACAGCGTCTCGTTGGAGCAATGGTGTTGGCCGCTATCGCTGTCGTCACTTTGCCTATTATTTTTGATGCCGAGCGCACACCCAGTGTGCAAGTGCCGGAAACCATTCCGCCCGCGCCATCGTATCCCCCTGTCATAACGGAGCCAGCGAAGCCTGCTCCTCTGCCGCCAGATCGTCCCACCGAAGAGCCCACGCCTGTGGCAGATATGTATTCCATGGCTCAAGATGGCGAAGAAAAGGACGGTGAAGAAAAAATAAAACCTGCTGCTGAAACTGTGCAAACCGCTGTGCCAGCTACCAATACACAAGCCGTTGCTCCTGCGATTGCGACTGGCAAACCCGTTCCTGCTGTGCCACCTGCACCTGGCGGCAAACTCAATGCCAGCGGCACGCCAGAAGGCTGGGTGGTGCAAGTGGCGGCAATGTCTGACCGCAAGAAAGTGGATGCCTTAGTGGCGGAATTGAAGTTGCGCGGCTACACCGTATTCACGCACACCACGCAAGATGACAAGGGAAAAACCACACGCGTGTATGTCGGTCCAAAATTGGATAAAGCGCAAGCAGTCAGAATCAAACAGCAAATTGATCGCGAGCAAAAACTGCAAACCATCGTTAAACCTTTTGCGCCGTAAACAAGGAGAGTGCAGTTGAACGAGTTGTTGTCGCAAACAGGATTTAATGGTGCGGATTGGGCGGTTGTTGTTGTTGTTGGGCTGTCAATTTTAATAAGCCTTGTGCGTGGTTTTGTGCGAGAGGCGTTGTCCCTGCTGGTGTGGGTGGCGGCGTTTGTGGTGGCATTTTTCTTCAGTGAAAAATTGTCGCCGTTATTAGCGAACTCAATTCAAGTGCCATCATTGCGTTACGCAGCCGCATTCGCATTGCTGTTTGTCGTGACTTTGATTGTTGGCAGTTTGGTGAGTTACATCATTGGGCAGTTGGTCAAAATGACAGGTTTATCAGCAGTTGATCGTTTGTTGGGCTGCATGTTTGGTTTGTGTCGCGGCGTGTTAATCGTGTTATTGATTTTGATTTTCTTGCCAAAAATTTTGCCCGTGCAACAAGATAATTGGTGGAAGACTTCTGTGTTGATTCCGCGTGTTTTGGTTTTAGAAAACTGGTCTACTGAAACAGCGGCCATGTTGACCGGATGGGGCAAAGATCAGTTGTCTCACAAAGATGCAGTCCTTGAACAAATAACACCGAAGAAATAGAGGTTTAGCGCATGTGTGGTGTAGTCGGCATTGTGGGTACCAATAATGTCAGCGTGTCTTTGTATGACGCGCTGACGATGCTGCAACATCGCGGGCAAGACGCTGCGGGAATTGCCACTTGTCACAATGGGCGCGTGTTTCAGAAAAAAGGTAACGGCATGGTGCGCGATGTGTTCAAAGAGGAGCACATGCAAAACTTGTTGGGCAATATGGGTATTGGTCATGTGCGCTATCCCACAGCCGGTAGCTCAAGTGCATCACTTGCGCAGCCGTTTTATGTCAATTCGCCTTACGGTATTTCGTTGGCGCACAACGGCAATCTCACCAATACACAAGAGTTAATGGATGAGTTGTTTCGCACAGGGCTGCGTCACATCAACACAGAATCTGATTCAGAAGTGCTGCTGAATGTATTGGCTCTCGAATTGCAAAATCGCGGTCAGATCACACCGAAAGCAGACGATATTTTTGCAGCAGTGGCAGCGGTGAATAAACGCTGTCGTGGCGGATATGCAGTGACAGCGATGATTGCCGATTACGGCATAGTGGCGTTTCGTGATCCGTTGGGTATTCGTCCGTTGGTGTTTGGTAGTCGTGAAGGTGAAAACGGTATTGAATACATGATCGCTTCAGAAAGTGTGGCGTTAGATGTGCTCGGCTTTCAGTTGATTCGCGATGTGGCACCGGGTGAAGCGATCTACATCGAAAGCAATGGCGCATTTCATGCGAAAGTATGCGCAGAAGATCCTCAGTTGCGTCCTTGTGTATTCGAGTATGTGTATTTTGCGCGCCCTGATTCCATCATGGATGGCATTTCTGTTTATAAAGCGCGTTTACGTATGGGCGAAAAACTGGCAGAGAAAATCCAGCGTTTATATCCACAGCACGATATTGATGTGGTGATACCTGTGCCGGATACTAGTCGTGTAGCGGGGCAAATTTTGGCACACAACCTCGGTGTGAAATTCCGTGAAGGTTTAATGAAAAATCGCTACATCGGCAGAACATTTATTATGCCTGGCCAGAAGCAACGCAAAAAATCGGTGCGCCAAAAATTAAATGCCATTGATTTGGAGTTCCGTGGCAAAAATGTCTTGCTGGTAGATGATTCCATCGTGCGTGGCACGACTTGTGAGCAGATTGTGCAAATGGCACGCGATGCTGGCGCAAATAAAGTCTATTTTGCGTCAGCAGCGCCTGCGGTGAAGTATCCCAATGTGTACGGCATTGATATGCCTTCTGCGGCAGAGTTTATTGCGCACGGACGCACAGAAGAGGAAGTCTGCAAAGCCATTGGCGCGGATTGGTTGGTCTATCAAGATTTAGACGATTTGATTGAAAGTTGCGGCGAATACACGCATCTTGAACACTTTGAATGTTCGGTGTTCACTGGCGAATACATTACTGGCGATGTCGATCAAGAGTATTTAAATCGATTGGATGCGCACCGCAACGATGCAGCAAAAAATAAAGGATCGGGTGGCGATGTTAATGGCAGTGTGGTTGGTATACACAACGCGCGTTAATTTATTCGGAGCCAAACGCTGATGAGATTTTTTCGTTGGCGCTTTTTGTTGTGTTTACCGTTGCTGCTATTAGGTAGTGAGTATTTCATTCATCTAGTACAAGTCATCGTTCATCGCGTTGCTTATCCCTTTGAATTGGAATGGATGGAAGGTGGTGTGCTGCAACAGGTACTGCGTGTTGTTCATCATCAACCGTTATACGGGGATTTGTCGCTCGATTTTGTGCCAGCCTTATATATGCCTCTGTATTACGCATTTTCTGCTATGTCAGTGGCTATTTTGGGTGAGAATCTTTTCGCTTTGCGTGTTGTTTCTGTATGCGCATTAGTGGGAATTTTTATTCTTACTTATTTAGTAACGCTGCGTGTAACGGCTTCGCGTTTATTTTCCTTACTGGCGATATTGTTTTGCTCTGTGATGTATCTGCATGCGCATTTTTGGTTTGATTTAGCGCGCGTTGATACTTTATGGGTTATGTGGCTGCTGTTGGCGTGGTGGTGTTTGTTGTGCTGGCGTGATGCGCCTTCTCTGCGCGGCGCTTTTTTGTGCGCTTTTGTCAGTGTGTTGGCATTTTTTACCAAGCAAGCGTCCTTCTTTTTGTTGCCTTTTGTTGTGATAGCCATTGTGTGTTGGATGGGATGGCGCGCGCTGTGGCAGTATTTTTTGTGCAGCACGGTTATCGGCTTGCCACTGCTGTTGGTGTTGGTTGTTGGCACGGGTGGAAAGTTTTGGTTTTACACCTTGCAAATGGCGAGCACGCACGGTGTGACGCTGTTTGGTTGGAAACGCTTTGCAGAAATTGTGTTGTGGGCTGCCCCATCATTTTTATTGACGTTAGTGCCGTTTTTTATTGTGGTGGGCAAAGGCGTGCGTGATCGTATCGGCTGGTTTGTGCTGATCATTGGTTTTATTTTCACCTCTGGATTGTCTCGTGCTTATGCGGGTGCATTTTTTAATGTGTTGATGCCGATGTATGTGTGTTTGGCGATTGTGGCGGCTTCTACTTTGTCTTTATTGCTGTCGCACTATGAAAGTAGTCAATCGCGTGTGGCGAAGATATCTGCTGGTCTTGTAACGGTGTTGCTCACAATGTTGTTGTCTGTGGATCTCTTGCGTTATCGCTACGATCCAGCAACACAAATTCCTACGTCACGCGATACAGCAGCCGTACAATTTGTGTTGGACAAACTGCGCAGCGTAAAAGGCCCTGTTTGTGTGGCATCTCACGGCTATTTAGGCTGGATGGCAGGAAAAAGTTTTTGCGCGCATAACACGCAAGTGACCGATGTGATGACAGGCAGTGATCCCGCACTTGCCGAAAAATTGCGTGCCGATGCCCGCAGCAAAATTTTGGGCGGTTATTACCGTGTGATTGTTTTGGATCGCGAAAAAGAACTGCGTGATTTGGGTCTACAATTTTCAGAGATACCGTATACAGTAACAAAACTGAATTATCCCGATGGTCCTGTGCGTTTTCCCGTCAATGGCTACAGCCCTACATTCTGGTTGGAGAAAAAGTAATGAGTGATAAAAAACAGTCGAATGATGAATGGTCTTTTGAAACATTAGGCATACGAGCAGGTTTTGAATCGACACATTGGGGTGAACACAGTGAACCACTGTTTCTCACTTCCAGTTATGTGTTTGATTCTGCTGAGCAAGCGGCGGCGCGTTTTGCTGGCACCGATCACGGTTTGGTTTACTCGCGCTACACCAACCCTACCGTGGCGATTTTTGAACAACGCTTAGCAGCTTTAGAAGGCGCAGAAGCTGCGGTTGCGACCGCCTCGGGTATGGCGGCTATTCTCGCCACCTGCATGGCTTTGTTAAAAAGTGGCGATCATGTGATTTGTTCGCGCAGCGTGTTTGGCACAACGACAGCATTGTTTACGCGCTATCTGCAAAAGTTTGGCGTTGAAGTGAGTTTTGTGACGCTGATTGATCTTGCTGCGTGGCAAGCAACCGTGCAAAAAAATACCAAATTGTTTTTTTTGGAAACGCCTTCCAATCCTTTAAATGAAGTGGCGGATGTTGCTGCTATCGCAAAAATTGCGCATGCATCTGATGCTTTGTTAGTTGTCGATAACTGTTTTTGCTCGCCTGCATTACAAAAACCTTTGGCGTTGGGTGCGGATATCGTGGTGCATTCTGCGACGAAATATATCGATGGACAGGGACGCTGTTTAGGCGGTGCTGTGTTGGGCGATAAAAAATATCTCGATGATGTTGCCGTTTTTTTGCGTACAACCGGCCCAACACTCAGCGCATTTAATGCATGGGTCATGTTGAAAGGTTTGGAAACTTTGGCGCTGCGTATGCGTGAGCACTGTCGCAATGCATTGGCTTTAGCGCAGTGGTTGGAAAAACAACCGCAAATAGATGCAGTGCATTATTGTGGTTTGCCATCACATCCGCAGCATGCATTGGCTGCCAAGCAACAGCCGAATGGTTTTGGTGGCGTGATGTCGTTTGAAGTAAAAGGCGATCGTGCTGCCGCGTGGCGTTTTATTAATGCAACAAAAATGGTGTCGCACACTGCAAATTTGGGCGATGCCAAAACAACCATCGTGCATCCCGCCACAACGACGCATGGTCGTTTGTCGCCAGAAGACCGCGCGCAAGCAGGCATACAAGATAATTTGATTCGTGTGTCGGTGGGTTTGGAAAATTATTTTGATATTCAAACTGATATGCAGCGCGGACTTGATGCTTTGTAATCAGATTGGCATGAGTTTTTAGAAAGGATCGCACTGTGCAAGATGTCACTAAACAACTCGATAGCATTGTTGCCGCTGTTGGACAGGTGTTATTAGGCAAGGAAGAAAAAATTCGCTTGGCGCTAGCGTGTATGTTGGCAAAAGGTCATTTGCTGATCGAAGATTTGCCCGGCATGGGTAAAACCACGCTCGCGCATGCTTTGGCTGCGGTGTTGGGGTTTAGTTATCGTCGAGTGCAATTTACTAGCGATATGCTGCCGGCAGATATTCTCGGCACCAATATATTTGATGCAGAGCAACGCGAATTTATTTTGCATCAAGGTCCGATATTTACTCAGCTTTTATTGGCAGATGAAATCAATCGCAGTTCGCCAAAAACGCAAAGTGCGCTGTTGGAAGCGATGGAAGAAAAACAAGTGTCAATTGATGGACAGAGCACGCCGCTGCCCGAACCATTTTTTGTGATCGCCACACAAAACCCGCTGCATCAATCGGGCACTTATCCATTGCCAGAATCGCAATTGGATCGATTTTTAATGCAGATTTCCTTGGGCTTTCCTGCGCACACTGTCGAGCGTTCACTGTTAGAAGGACGCAATCCGCGCGCCATGTTGTCGTCTGTCCAACCTTTGGTTACAACAGATACTTGGGCGGTGTTGCAACGCCAAGTGGATGCTGTGCACGCATCCACGAGTGTGTTGGATTATGTGCAGCGACTGATTGATCGCACGCGTTATTCCGGCGATTTTCAGTGGGGGCTTTCACCTCGTGCTGCATTGGGACTTATGCAAGCGGCGCGCGCTTGGGCCTTGTTACGGCATCGACAATTCGTGGTGCCAGAAGATATTCAAACTATTTTTAGCTCCGTGGTTTCTCATCGTTTGCGTTATCAAATGCGCAATGCACAACAGGCTGATCCTGCAAAGCTGGTGTTGGATGCGGTGGATGTGTTGGGGTGATGTATGCCGCATTTGCTGAAAGTGCTGCCTGAGACTTGGCGACGACGCTATCAGCAATGGTTAGATCGTAGGATTCCACGCAGCGCGAAGATTCAGCTCAGTCAGCACAATTTATTTATTTTTCTTTCGCGTCACGGCTTGTATTTCTTGCTGTTGGACGCGCTGTTGTGGATTGGTGCGACCAATTTTCAAAACAATTTGATTTTTGCACTGAGCTTTCTGTTGTTAGCGATATTGTTTGTAGCAATTTTTCAAACGTTCGCCAATTTGAGTGGCGTTCAGTTGCGGTTTGTCAGCGCAGAGCCAGTATTTGCTGGCGAGATGATGTGCGCGCGCATCGCACTGCAAGCAGTTTCATTGCGTCAACGCATTGATTTGCATTGGCCGCAGCAAGCGGTTGTTGCTACGACCATCTTTTCCAGCGAACCCAGTTTTATTGCGTTGCCTCATGCCACAACACGGCGCGGCGTTATGCAACTAGGCCGCTTGCATATACAGTCGGTTTATCCGCTGGGTGTTGTGCGCTGTTGGAGTTGGTTGGATTTGGATATCCGTGTGTTGGTGTATCCCCAGCCTGTCGAAGCAGATTACCGTTTATGTTGTCGCGGTGGCGATACCGACGAAGCGGCGGTTGAGCGTGTTGTGGGTGGCGATGAATATTTTTCTTTAAAACCCTATGCCGTGGGCGAGCCTAATTCTCGAATTGCTTGGAAGCAGTTTGCCGCAGGGCGCGGCTTGTATGTGCGTGAATACAGCGAGGAGAGCGGCGGCGAAGTGGTGCTGGATTTTTCGGCAATGAATGATCCTGATTTGGAAATGCGTTTATCCAAATTGTGTTATTGCGCTAATTTTTTGTATGAACAGGGCCGCGCTTTCGGATTGTCGCTGCCGGGGAATCCTGATATTGCTGTCGATCGTGGCGAACAGCACTGGCGCGCCGTGTTGACCGCATTGACGTTGTTCAAGGTGTAGTGCATGTTCTCTAGTCAGTTATCGCGTGTTGCACTGCTGTATTTATTGACAGCGTTTGTGCTGTGTAATGTATTGCTGGTGGTTTTTTTGCCGTGGTGGTTGTTTCTCGTCGCGGCAGGTTGTTTGATGTGGCGACTGCTGATTTTTTACGGGCGCGCTTCATTTCCTGCGGCTTGGCTGCGATCGACATTAGTTTTATTGTCTGGAGTGGTGTTGCTGGCGCAATACGGTTTTTCTTTATCGATTAACGTATTTGTCACGTTGTTGATACTAGGTTTTTCTCTAAAGCTCTTGGAGATTTATCAAAAGCAAGATGCGCAAGTTTTACTTTATCTTTCACTTTTTGCCTTAATGACAACTTTTTTGTTTTCGCAAGCCATTGTTTATGCTCTTTTAGTATTTTGTGTTGTAATTTTTGTGCTGGCAGCAATGGTTGCTGTGCAGAGCGATGGTATTGTGCTTTCTTCAAATGCATGGCATCCGTTGCGGCGCGGATTTTGGTTATTTCTTGCGGCATTACCTGTCATGTTATTTATGTTTGTTGTGATGCCACGCTTGCCGCCGCTGTGGTCTATGCCGTTAAAAACACAGCAAGCCAAAACAGGCATGAGTGATCGAATGAAGTTGGGTGATGTGGCTGCTTTGGCGCAATCCTCCGATATAGCTTTTCGTGCATCGTTTCCACAGGGCGTGCCGCCGCGAGCGTCTTTGTATTGGTACGGGCTTTTTTTGGATCGTTTTGATGGCGAGAGTTGGTCGGAGTCGTGCAATTCTTGTCTTTCATCATTGCCTAGTGGATCTACTCAACAGCAAAGTTTGCCATACCAAGTTGTTCTAGAAGCGTCCGGGCAACCTTGGGTTTATTTGTTAAAGCCTTCGGTAATTCGTAATGCACGTATGAAAGAAAAACCCGATGGCATGGTTCGCTACACAGATAGTGTGCGTGAACGGCGTATGTACGACGCGCAGTTATTGCCATCCACGACAATTACTCAATTGAACGCTACAGAGCGACTGCAATATCTTGCCTTGCCCAAACAAGGTAATGCTGAAGCTAGAACATTAGCGTTGCAGTGGAAAAATCAATCAAAAAATAATGATGAAATTTTGCAAAGTGCAATAAATTTTTATCACGCATCATTTCGTTACACCTTGCAGCCACCGTTATTGCAAGGCGATCGTATTGATGATTTTTTATTCAATACGCGCAGTGGCTTCTGTGAGCATTTTGCCGGAAGTTTTGTATTCTTGATGCGTGCCGCCGGTATTCCTGCGCGCGTGGCTGTGGGCTATATGGGTGGTGAGGTCGACAGTAAAAACGGCTTTGTGGTAGTGCGACAGTACGATGCACACGCTTGGGCAGAAGTTTGGCTTTCTAATCGTGGATGGGTGCGTGTGGACCCCACGGCAGCCGTAGCACCAGAGCGTATTGATTTGGGCTTTGAAGCTGCTTATGCGTCTAATCCGCTATTTGCTAACGGTGCAAATATTTTTCAGTCGCGGCGGTTTTCATTGTTGAATCGTATTCGTATAGAAATGGATCGCTTTGACTATACGTGGTCGCGCTGGGTGTTGGAGTATCGCGATGAACGGCAGTCTCTATTATTGCAAAAACTGGGATTTATCTCTCCCTTAAAAATTGCTTTGTGGGGTGCGGTAGGAATTGCATTAATTTTTTTTGGAGTCTGTATTTATTTACTTTGGCGAGAGCGACGCAACACGCATGAGCATCCCGCTACACGGCATTACCGCAGAGTGTGTGAGGCCTATGCGCGGTTGGGCGTTGCTCGCTTGGTAATGGAATCGCCGATGCAGTACGCCAAGCGTATTGGTGCAGAGGAGGTATTCGGCGCTGAGCAGTTTGAGCGACTTTCCTCTGACTACTATGCGTGGGTATATGCAGGTAATGCTGCTAACCAGTCGTTACCTTCTGAGTGTTTTATCAGGCAATGCTGTCGTCTGCGTTATCAGTTATTTTTCAGGTAATAAAAAAGCCACCCTCAAAGAGAGGATGGCTTTTTAAACTGCTTCTGTTTGTAGATTACTTAGATAGGCTCTACAGTCGAAACGGTTGCCTTAGTAGTAGCGCCGAAGGAAAATTTAACCTCGCTAGATTTCTCCGTTTTGGCAGAAGTGGCAATGGCTTTGCCACCGATTAAAGTAGTGATAGTTGCTGTTTGACCGTCTTTGCTCAGTGTGATGTAGCCTTTTTGTAGGGTTACAGAGGGGTAAATAACATTGAGCGGAGATATGATCTTCTCTTTTTCTGCGTTGATGAGTACAGGGAAGAATTGGGGCATACCATTTATTGCGTTGGGGTCAAATAATGCCCCCCAAGTGCCAGTTGCGCTGGCTCCTGCAGATGAATCGCCGTCAATCATGAATGAGATGGCTTTACTTTCAGCCGGATAAGACCATGAGCCGGTTAAAGTAAAAACCGGAGTCAGGGTGGGTTGACCAAGATCAACTAAAATTGTGCTGGAGAATTTGCAGTCGGACGTTAATTCCATGGTTTGTTGTACGGTGGCAATGGCTTTATTGGGTAGCTTAATGCCGCCGAAGGCTTGTATGTTGACCGAAATTTTTGTGCCATTTTCAACAGCAGTAAAATTGTAATAGTTAGAGTGGTCGCCGCCACTACAAGGGCTCGCCGCATAAGCAGAGGCAGAGACCAAAGTACTAGCGCCCAAAGCTGCAGTAGCCAAAGTTTTTAACATCAATTTCATAAAGCCCTCATTGGTTTTGTGTTGTATTAGTCGCACCCGATTGGGCGCAATACATCGGAGTTTATTGTTGATTTCCGAGTCGGCAATATTACCGAGATTGGTCTAGATTTCTGTGATTATGGTCACGTTTTTGCAATCCCTGCATCAAAGAACCCAAGCCCAAGATGTACCTGTGCCAAAATACCCCTTGAAAAACAATAAGGATCGGCGGTATCTTCAACCCGTTTCGAGGAAGATGCGTCAAACAATTGAGGGCTTGTGGGTGATGAATCGTAAAGTGTTGAAGACTTTGCTGCTAATGGGCGGCTTGACGGCAGGGCAGGCTTACGCGCTGGGTTTGGGCAATATCTCGCTGAAATCGCATTTGAACGAGCCGCTGGTCGCCAGTATTCCACTGGTTGCTGCGGGTGATGTGTCGCCTAATCAAGTGCTGGTGAATCTCGCGCCACAGGCTGATTTTGATGCGGCACATGTAGATCGCGATATTCTACTGAGCAGCTTGGTGTTTCAGTTAGATGCGTCGGATAAGAACAATCCTGTCATTCTTGTCAGCTCGTCCGATCCTATTCGTGAGCCTTCATTAGATTTTATTGTGGAGCTGCGTTCGCCGACTGGTCGCGTGTTGCGCGAGTACACCGTGTTGCTGGATATTGCTCAAGGTCGTTCTGCGCGCCAGCCTGCGGAATATCGCGTGCCAAGAGCCAAGCATGCGTCTACTCAGGCAGCAGCAAAGCCAAAAGCAGCAGTCGTTGCTCCAGCGCCAACAGCACCAGCCGCTACCGCACAGGCGGCAGCAACAGCTTCTACTCCTGCGCCAGCAAATACGGTTGATGCCGCTAAAGCCGAGTTGGCGGCGCAATTGGTAAGCTCGCAGGAGCAAGCCAATCTCGCGATAGTTGCCAACGACACACTCAAGAAGCAGGCGACCGATTTGGAAAAGCAGTTGGCAGATGCCAACGCAAAGCTGGCTGAACAAAACGTCCAAATGCAGGCGTTAAAAACAGAATTGAGTAATGCTGCTAAACCAGCATCGGCTGCAACGTCTGCGCCGATTCCAGCTCCTGCTGCTGTTCAGTCGCAAAAACCTGCTGTAAAGCCAGTGGCAGTGAAGCCTGCACCTAAACCCGTGATGCCGCAGCCTGTCGCACCTCAAGAGACAGAATCCAGTGGTGGCTTGACCACAATGTTTGCCGGTATTGGTCTTTTAGTTATCGTCGCTGTGGGTCTTTGGTTTGTGCGCAAGCGCCAGATGTCGTCAAGTGGCTCAAGTGCTGCGCCAACAGCATCGACCGCACCGACAACTCAAGCGCCGGATACAGATAGTGAAATGGATTCCTTGATGGTGCAGTACGGAGCGGAGCATCCTCTGCCAACCCATACTGAGGAACCTAAGCCGGAAGAAAAAACGCTGAGTACCGATGAGGCACTGGATCTGCTGTTGGCAGATCTTCATCCAGAACCACCTGCGCAGGAAGTGGCAAGTCCTGTTGTGGCTGAAAGTATTGAAGTTGAAGAGCCGATTTTGGAGCATCACGAACTGCTAGCTGATGATTTGTTATTAGTGGACGATCCTTTGCAAGAGGCTGATGTTGAAACAACAGCTATTGATAAAGATTTTGTTTTCGAACCAGAATTATTTGCTGATGTGGATGTTTCTACTCCAGTGGCTGAAACCGTTGTAGCTGCTCCACTGCTGGAAGAGCCAGCGGCGGCGTCTTCGCCAGTGGCGGACGATGCTCTGCATGATGCAACAGACAGAGATTTTGTCGTCACAAAATTGGAGTTGGCGAAACAGTATTTAGAAATGAGCGACGCGGAAAGTGCGAGAGATCTGCTGCAAGAAGTCTTAGATGAAGGCGATGCAGAACTGAAGCAAGCAGCAACGGATTTGCTGAAGAAAATTTCTTAATTGGACTAGGTTGCTACCACCAATCTGCGCACTTACAGATTGGTGGGCACGAATGGACTCGAACCATCGACCCCCACCATGTCAAGGTGGTGCTCTAACCAACTGAGCTACGTGCCCTTGCAAAAGACCTGTTCAGTTGTGAACAGGGGCGGCAATGTACCAGCGCCTTCTTATCTTGTAAACCGCAAATATTCTTCGCAAAAGCGCGTAGAGAGCCCATAAAACACTGAAGGGTATGTCTGACTTCGCTATGATATTGCTCTGCCTTTGCTCACGAGAAAAATCATGCAAGAGAAGGTTCCTGCGAGTCACACTGAATCTGTTCGCTGTCACCACAATAAACTGACAAATTGCGGCGATTGCAGGCTCAATACCCTGTGTTTGCCAATTGCATTGAATGCAACAGAAATTGATCAGTTGGATGAAATTGTGAAGCGCGGTCGCCCTTTGGCGAAAGGCGAGCATCTATTTCGTCAGTCCGAGCCGTTTAATGCGGTTTACGCCGTGCGTTCTGGGAGCTTCAAAGCGTATGCCTCATCGGATGATGGCACAGAGCAAGTCACCGGTTTTTATTTGCCGGGTGAAATTATGGGTTTAGATGGCATCAGCAATCTTTCACATTGCAGTTCGGCGATTGCTTTAGAAACTTCAACCGTTTGTGAAATTCCTTTTTCACGCTTGGAAGAACTCAGCGTGCAGTTGCCAGCTTTGCAGCGTCGGTTTTTTCAAATGATGGGCAAAGAAATTGCTCGCGATCAACAGATGTTTACGCTGTTGGGAAAAAACTCAGCAGAGGAGCGCATCGCATCATTACTGTTGAGTATTTCTACGCGCCATCACCACCGTAATTTATCAGCGAGCCGTTTTCGTTTGAGTATGTCGCGTGCAGAGATGGGTAATTATATGGGCTTGACAGTTGAAACAGTCAGCCGTGTTTTTAGTCGTCTGCAAAAACAAAATATTATTAAAGTCGATAACAGAGAAATTGAAATTGTTGATATGGATGCGCTAAAAGTAGCGGCCAATGCTACGTAATAGATACAAATGAAAAAAGCTTCTTTTCTGAGTTTTATATTGATAACGATCGCTTGTCTATTGTCGCAGAGCAGTGTGGCGGATGATGTAGGATTTCAATCATGGATTCGCTCGTTTCGCGCGGAAGCTTTGCAGCAAGGCGTGCGTGCGGATATTTATGATCGCGCTTTTCATGATGTCAAAACGCAAGATGCTTTGGCGTTAGAAAAGGCTCACTACCAGCCAGAGTTCCGTACAGAGGCTTGGGAGTATATGGATAACCGTGTGCAGGAGCGTTCCATCCAAACTGGTCGCGCAATGTTGCAGCAACACGCAAAAATACTACAAGCCATCGAGGAAAATAGCGGTGTGGATCGCTATGTGTTATTGGCTATTTGGTCAATGGAATCTGCTTACGGTGCTGCATTGAAGAAGCCAGATGAGCTGCATTATATCCCGCAAGCCTTGGCAACTTTAGCGTATGCCGATCCGCCGCACGCAAAATACGCGCGCTCACAATTGATTGCCGCACTCAAAATTTTGCAGCGCGGCGATGTGCCGCAAAATGAATTGCGTGGTTCTTGGGCAGGCGCGATGGGGCACACACAATTTATCCCTACCAGTTATCTCGCTTACGCAGTAGATGCAGATGGTGATGGCAAAAGTGATATTTGGCACTCGGTGCCGGATGCATTGGCAACAGCGGCGCAATTGTTAAAGAAAAATGGTTGGCAATCCGGTGCGCATTGGGGTTACGAAGTGCTGCAAGCCAATGAAGCCCATGGTAATAAAACCCTCGCGTTACAAGGCGATAAAGGTCCAGTGTTTGTTGTACAAAAAAACTTTTTTGTGGTGAAACGCTACAACAACGCCGATAAATATGCGCTGGCTGTTTTGTTGTTAGCCGATCGCATCGCTGGCAAACCTGCGCCGCAGCGCGATTGGGTGCGTCCTTACACACCTTTAACTATGTCAGAAAAAGAAGAGCTGCAACGCTTGCTGCTGCAAAAAGGTTTTTACAGTGGCGCAGTGGATGGTTTGATTGGTGATGCGTCGCGCCGTTCGATTGTGCGCTACCAAGCCAGCCGCAATCAGCCGCAGACAGGTTATCCCTCGAAAGAAGTTTTGCTTACTTTGCGCGTGAATTGAGTGATTCAATAATCGGACAATTCTTTTCCAAACTCGTGCTGGCACAACAACTGACTAATTGTTGTAGCGTGGTTTTTATGCACGATAAATCGTCTAACTTTTTTTGTATTTGCTCGATTTTGTGGCTGGCAATATTGCGTATTGTGAGTCGATCAGTGTGTTCGTCTAGAGTCAGCAGTTCACCGATTTCTTCCAAAGAAAATCCCAATTCTTGCGCGCGTTTGATAAAGCGAATGCGCTCAATCATGGCAACTGGATACTGACGATAACTGCCGCTGCTAGCTGGCACGGGCAACAGCCCGCGCTGTTGGTAATAGCGCACGGTTTCAATGCCGACACCTGCTTGTTTAGCTAAACGACCAATGGTGAGTGATGTTGGTTCTGTCGTTGTCATAAAGGCTTGACTCTGTGGTTGAGTACGGAGTTTATGCTTGGCATCGTGAAAGAGCCACTGGGCTAGAACGAGAGACGGAGCGCGCCATGAACGAACCATCAACACACAGTTGCTGCCAGCCTAAAAAATCCTGCCACCCTGAGTCTACTGAAATATTGAAAGATCCAGTGTGCGGTATGAGCGTACAGAAAGATTCACCACTGCATCATGAGCATCAAGGCAAAACCTATTACTTCTGCGGTAATCACTGCTTGAAGAAGTTTGCTGCAGACCCGCAGGCGTACTTGGGAGATACGCCACCTGCGCCGGTTGAGATTCCTAGTGCACAATACACCTGTCCAATGCACCCTGAAATTGTGCAGGAGGGCTTCGGCACTTGCCCGAAATGCGGCATGGCGCTGGAGCCAATGATGCCGACGATCGAGGAGGAAGAAAGCCCAGAACTGATCGATTTCCGTCGCCGCTTTTGGTTCACGCTGCCGCTGACACTAATTGTTACCACGCTGGCGATGTCAGGGCACGCAGTGTCGTGGTTCGCCGCTGGCGTGCAGCCTTGGGTGGAGTTGGTGCTGACGGCGCCCGTAGTGTTGTGGGCAGGGCGACCCTTCTTCGAGCGCGCTGTCGATTCTCTACGCCAGGCCAGTCCGAATATGTGGACGCTGATTGCCACCGGTACGGGAGCGGCGTTTCTTTACAGCATTGCCGCCACCGTTGCGCCACAAGTGTTTCCAGCCAGCTTTCACCAGCACGGGCAGGTGGGTGTGTATTTCGAAGCGGCAGCAGTCATCATTTCCTTGTCGCTGTTGGGTCAAATTCTTGAGTTGAAGGCGCGCTCCGCGACCTCGGCGGCCATTCGAGCACTGTTGGGATTGGCACCAAAAACCGCGCGCCGTCTCAACCCTGATGGCAGCGAGCAGGATGTACTGCTCGGCGATGTGTTACAGGGCGACCGCCTGCGCGTGCGCCCCGGTGAGAAAGTGCCGGTCGATGGTGTGGTGCTGGAGGGGCGCAGTGCGGTGGATGAATCTATGTTGACTGGCGAGCCGCTGCCGGTGAACAAGCAGGAGGGCGATCACCTGATCGGTGCGACGCTGAATACCAGCGGTGCTTTGGTGATGCGTGCAGAGAAAGTCGGCGCACAAACTATGTTGGCGCAAATCGTACAGTTAGTGGCGCAGGCGCAGCGCTCCAAAGCGCCCTTGCAGCGTATGGCGGATGTGGTGGCGGGCTACTTCGTACTGACCGTGGTTAGCATCGCGCTGTTGTCATTTTTTGCTTGGGGGCTGCTCGTGACTGAGCAGGGCTGGCTGTATGGCTTTATCAACGCCGTGGCGGTGCTCATCATTGCCTGCCCTTGTGCGCTGGGTTTGGCTACGCCAATGTCGATCATGGTCGCCACAGGGCGCGCTGCTTCGTGCGGCATTCTGTTCAAAGATGCAGCGGCGATAGAGCATTTGCGTGGTGTCGATACTTTGATCGTCGATAAAACCGGCACACTGACCGAAGGTAAACCAACTTTCGATGTAGTGATGCCTGTAGATGGCTATACCGCTGAACGCGTATTGCAGTTGGCGGCTAGCTTGGATCAGGGCAGCGAGCATCCATTGGCAGCAGCGTTAGTGGCTGCGGCAAGGGAGCAGGGACTAGCACTACAAGCAGCAGAGCAGTTTCAGTCCGGTTCTGGTTTGGGAGTGACTGGGCAAGTGGCGAGGCAGTCGCTGGTTTTAGGCAGCGTGGTGTTGATGGAGAAAAACGCGGTAGCGATTCCGCAGGCTCTGCACACAGCAGCCGAAACCCTGCGTGCGCGCGGCGCGAGCGTGATGTTTTTGGCAGTCAATAATGCATTGGTAGGGTTGCTTGCTGTTTCCGATCCCATCAAAGACACCACGCCAGAAGCTTTGAGCGCACTGCGAGCAGCGGGCATACGCGTGGTGATGGCAACGGGCGACAGCATCACCACTGCGAAGTTTGTGGCGCAAACATTGGGTATTGAAGAAGTACATGGCGAGGTATCGCCAGCCGATAAGTTGGCGCTGGTCAAACGCTTACAAAAAGCTGGCGCTGTGGTGGCGATGGCAGGTGATGGCATCAACGATGCACCCGCATTGGCGCAAGCGGACATCGGTATTGCGATGGGTACAGGCACCGATGTTGCCATGCACAGCGCAGCAGTGACGCTGGTAAAAGGGGATTTGCGCGGCATCGCACAGGCGCGCGAATTGTCGGCAGCCACTGTGCGTAATATGAAACAAAATTTGTGGTTTGCACTTTGCTACAACGCACTCGGTGTGCCTCTCGCTGCGGGTGTTTTGTTTCCGTTAACAGGCTGGTTGTTGTCGCCCATGTTTGCCGCGTTTGCTATGAGTTTGAGTTCAATATCTGTCATTTCTAACGCATTGAGATTACGTTATGAATAAAAAAATCGTGCGTTTTTTTGCGAACGTATTTTTGTTGCTGTCATTTGGCTCTGTGCAAGCGGCTGAGTATCAACTTGATATACGCAAAGAAACGGTCAACGTCACCGGTGAACCATTGCAACGCATAACCGTGAACCATGCTTTTCCTGCGCCAACTTTGAACTGGAAAGAAGGTGAGGATGTGGTAGTGCGTGTCACTAATCATATGGATGAACCGAGTTCGGTGCATTGGCACGGTTTGTTAGTGCCGCCATACATGGATGGAGTGAAAGGCTTTGATGGCTACCCTGGAATCGATCCGGGAAAAACATTTACTTATCGCTTTACCATAAAACAAAACGGCACTTACTGGTATCACGCACACACCAAAGGTCAGGAGCAAGACGGCTTGTACGGCGCGCTGATTCTTCACCCTAAAAACCAAGAGCCTGTGCATGCAGACCGAGAATATGTAGTGATGTTTTCCGATTTCAATCGTGAAACTTCGGATGAAATTTTTTCAAATTTGAAAAAAGAATCCGATTATTACAACAAAGCACGACGAACCGTAGGCGACTTTTCAGATGATGTGAAAAAGAAAGGTTTTAAGTTGGCGAGTCAATCTGCGCACGACTGGAACATGATGCGTATGGCGCAGAGCGATTTAACGGATGTCAGCGGCTATGACTTTTTAGTCAACGGAAAAACAGCGCAGAAAAATTGGATCGGCGTTTTTAATGCGGGCGAAAAAGTGCGTTTGCGTATGATCAATGCTTCAGCGATGTCCTTTTATGATGTGCGTATTCTCGATACAGAAAACAAACGCTTAAAAATGACTGTGGTGCAGGCTGATGGTCGCAATGTGGAGCCGGTGCCGGTAGATGAGTTTCGCTTTGGTGTAGCAGAAACTTACGATGTCATCGTGCAGCCAACAGAAAATAAGGCATACACCATTGTGGCGGAGCCGATAGATCGCAGTGGTTTCGCGATAGGAACTTTAGCGCCGCGTGAAGGTATGAAAGGCGTGCAGCCAAAACAGCGTCCCCGTGCATTGCTGACGATGGTCGATATGGGTATGAAGCATGACATGAGTAAGATGGACCACAGCAAAATGTCTAAGGTGGAAATGCAAGAAATGTTTCGGCAGATGCGCAGTGGTTGGGCGCAGAGCGGCGCACCGAAAGGTGACAAAGTATTGTCTTATGCGGATTTGCGTTACCTCGGTACGCAACACGATGCACGCGAACCGAGTCGTGAAGTGACAGTGGCGCTCGGCGGCAATATGGAGCGCTATATTTGGACAATAAACGGCAAAAAAATGGAGGATGCGCCGCCAATTAATTTGCAATATGGCGAACGCGTGAAATTAACTTTTGTTAATCAAACCATGATGGCGCATCCCATGCATTTACACGGTATGTTTGTGCAGTTAGAGAACGGTCAACCTAAAGAAAAAATGCCAGATAAAACTGTCGTCACTGTCGCACCTGGGAAATCGTATTCTGTTTTAGTAACAGCAGATGCACCAGGGGAGTGGGCGTTTCATTGCCATCTTTTGTATCACATGCGTGCTGGCATGATGGCGAAAGTGGTGGTGGCGAAGTTAGATACCAATCAAAAACCATACAATGAATCTGCTGCAATGCCGATAATGGATCATCATTATGTCTCTCATTAAAAAAATACTGAGCGTGATGTTGTTAGGTGTGGCAGCAACAACGGCACTAGCGCATGAACACGAAAACTTTTTTTACGCTGCACATTTGGATGTTGATGCTGGCGTAAACAACAGCAATGACGAGGTGTTCAACTGGGATTTAGATACATGGCTAGGCAGCGACGAACACAAGCTGCGCATAAAAAGCGAAGGTGAGATGGCTGATAGTCATATCGAACGCGATGAAAACTGGTTGTTGTACAGTTATAACTTCGATACTTTTTGGGATATGCAAGCGGGCGTGCGTTATGACAGTGATCCTGAGTCTGCAACTTATTTTGCAGCAGGATTTTCTGGGCTTGCGCCTTACTATATCAACACCGATGTTTTTTTGTTGTTGGGCGAGGGCGGTAATATGCGTTTGAACACGCAAGTGAGCAAAGATTTTTTATTCACACAGCAGTGGATATTGCAGCCTTATGCGGAACTGAATACTTCATCGCAAGAAATGGATAATCAGCGTTTAGGTTCTGGTATTACCGATGTCACAGCGGGTTTGCAATTGCGTTATGAGATTACTCGCAAGTTTGCACCGTATATTCGATTGGAAACTCGACATTTGTTGGGTGATACGGCAGATATGGCAGATAATGATGGTGACGATCGCCGCGAAAATACTTTAACAGCCGGTATGCGGCTGTTGTTTTGATGGGCAAACGTCAGAAATAAAAAACCCAGCCTGTTGAGCTGGGTTTTTGGTTTTTAGCAGGGCGAAAACTTTATGGCTTTTCGCTACCCACAACCCACATCGAGAAGAACTGCGCGCCGCCGCCGTAGGCGTGACCGAGTGCTTTCTTCGCGTTAGGCACTTGGCGAGCGCCTGCCATACCGCGCACTTGCAGTGCAGCTTCCGCAAAGCGAATCATGCCAGAAGCACCAATCGGGTTGGTGGAAAGTACACCGCCCGAGCAGTTCCAAGGAATGTCGCCGTTTTGATCGAGTGAAGTCGCGCCGCTGTCGGTCAACTTCCAGCCTTCGCCCACATCGCAAAAGCCCAAGTTTTCCAGCCACATCGGCTCGTACCAAGAAAACGGCACATACACTTCCGCCATGTCCAACTCTTTGCGCGGATTGGTAATACCCGCTTGTGAGTAAAGATCTTTCGCGCAATCAATACCGGCTTGTGGGTTCACTTCTTCGCGCCACGGATACATGGTTGGCTCAGAGCGCATTGCTACGCCGTGTACCCATGCAGGTTTGTTGGGCGCTTTTTTGGCGAGATCTTCGTTGCACAACACCATGGCGCAGGCACCATCGGAAGAAGGGCACACTTCAGAAAAACGCAGTGGCTCCCACAACATGAACGAGTCCATATATTTTTGCAGATCTAAATTTTCTGCTTCTTCGTGCATGTGTGCGTGCGGATTTTTCAGCGCGTGTTTGCGATCTTTCAACGC
>CAYOEO010000024.1:0-19419 GCA_964403125.1 uncultured Pseudomonadales bacterium
CGCGGCGGTGGCGGTATTCCACCTGCCCATCCTGCAAACCGCGATCACCCACCACTAGGCGATGCGGAATACCGATCAACTCCACATCCGCCAGCATCACACCCAAACGCGCTTTGTCTTCATCCATGTACAACACATCAAAACCCGCTGCCTGCAAATCGGCATACATTTTTTCGCAGGCATCATTTACTTCTGGCGATTTGTGTTTGTTGATGGGCACGAGCGCCACCTGAAACGGTGCAATGGACTCTGGCCAAATAATGCCGCGCTCATCGTTGTTTTGTTCGATAGCGGAGGCCACTACGCGCGACACACCGATGCCGTAGCAGCCCATCGTCATGATCTGTTCTTTGCCCTGATCGTCGAGATATGTTGCTTTCAATGCTTCAGAATATTTTGTGCCGAGCTGAAAAATATGCCCGACTTCAATACCGCGCTTAATCACCAGCGTGCCTTTGCCGTCTGGGCTGGCATCGCCTGCGACGACATTGCGAATATCTTCCACACGCGCCAACGGTAAATCACGCTGCCAATTCACGCCAGTGAAATGAAAGCCATCTTCATTCGCGCCGCACACAAAGTCCGCTAATTGCGCGGCACTGCGATCGACAATCACAGGAATATGCAAACCCACGGGGCCAATTGAACCCGGTTTGCAGCCCAAGGCCGCAACAATTTGTGCTTCACTCGCCAACGTCAAGGGCGCTTTTACGCCAGATAATTTTTCTGCTTTGATTTCATTCAACGCGTGATCGCCGCGCAATACCAACGCGATCAATTGTGCTGGTTTTTCTTCCTCCTTTTCCGCCAGCACCAGCAAAGTTTTTACCGTTTGAGAAGCATCCACTTTTAAAAATGCACTCACCTCCGCAATGCTGTGTTGGTTCGGTGTCGCCACTTTTTGCAACGCCTGCGTCGCTGCGGCGCGTTGTCCCGATGGCGCCAAGGCTTCTGCTTTTTCAATGTTCGCGGCGTAATCACTGCCATCGCTGAAGGCAATTGCATCTTCACCCGATTCCGCCAACACATGGAACTCGTGCGAGCTGTTACCACCGATGGAGCCGGTATCCGCCAACACGGGGCGAAAATCCAAACCGAGGCGCGTGAAAATTGCGGTATAAGTCGCGTGCATCACATCGTAAGTATCTTGCAGCGATTGCTGCGAGCTGTGAAAGGAATACGCGTCCTTCATCAAAAACTCACGCGCGCGCATCAGACCAAAACGCGGACGAATTTCATCACGAAACTTTGTTTGAATCTGATAAAAATTAGCGGGCAATTGTTTGTAGCTGCTGATTTCACCGCGAATCAAATCCGTGATGACTTCTTCGTGCGTAGGCCCTAAACAAAAGGCGTTATCGTGGCGATCGCGAATGCGCAGCAACTCCGGCCCGTACTGCTCCCAGCGTTTCGATTCCTGCCACAGTTCCGCAGGCTGCACGACCGGCATCAACACTTCCTGCGCACCGCTGCGATCCATCTCCTCACGCACAATGCGCTCCACTTTGCGCAACACACGTAAGCCCAGCGGCAGCCAAGTGTAGAGACCAGAGGCCAGCTTGCGAATCATGCCCGCGCGCAACATCAACTGGTGGCTGACCACGGAGGCATCCGCAGGTGTTTCTTTCAAAGTGGGAATCAAATACTGGCTGGCACGCATAACAAAATCCGAGGGCTAAGAAGGCTATAGAGGGCTAGATAGCGAGGCAATAAAAAAGCCGAGACAGCTTAGCTATCTCGGCTTTCTTTTTGAAGAGCAGGCTTATTTAGCAGCCATTTCTTTCAGTTTTTTCAGCGGACGCACTTTAACGGCAGTGCTGGCTGGTTTGGCTTTGAACATCACTTCTTCGCCAGTGAATGGGTTGATGCCTTTGCGCGCTTTTTTAGCAGGCTTTTTGATGGCATTGATTTTCAGGATGCCTGGTAACACAAACTCGCCTGGACCTTTAGGTGAAAGGTGGCGCGCGATGATGTCTTCCAGATGCTCCAACACCTTGCCCACTTCTTTGCGAGCGACAGTGGTGAAATCAGCAATTTCTTGCACAATCTGGCTCTTGTTGTAACGCGATTTCACTGGACCTGCTGGTTTAGCAGCCACTTTCGGCGCGGCAACTTTTTTCGCTACGGCTTTTTTCGGAGCGGCTTTCTTGGCTACCACTTTCTTCGCGGCTGGTTTCGCAGCAGCTTTTTTAGCGGGAGCTTTTTTTGCTGCAGGCTTCGCAGCAGCTTTCTTTGCAGGGGCTTTTTTAGCGGCCATGTTCAGTTCCTCTCAACTTGCGTTGATTGATGGTTGGGATGTTTCACTCTTTTGATTTTTTATACTTCTAACAACTTCTATCGAAAACACCTAAAAAAACAGGGCAGGCATTCACGATGGCTCGTATATATATAAGATTCCCCATAGCCTAGCAAGACTTATTCGACGTGTTTTTTCAAAAAACACTATAAAAAACGCACAAACTAGGCTCCGCCCTGCAAAATCACCTGTTTTACAGGCATTTTTGCGATGACTTCTCTCGCAGCACTTCAATCACTGCACGCTGTAACCAGCGTGAGCATCTGCGTTTCTCAGGTATAATTTCGCCCTTGTCTTTTGTATTGCTCAGGCACCACCAGCGGAGATTTTGCACCATGCGTAGCCACTACTGCGGCGACATCAATAAAGCCCACGTTGACCAAACTATCACTCTGTGCGGTTGGGCTGATCGCCGCCGCGATCACGGCGGTGTCATTTTTGTCGATTTGCGCGACCGCGCTGGCATTGTGCAAATTGTGTTTGATCCTGATGCAGGCGAATACTTCCAATTAGCTGACCGCGTGCGCGGCGAGTTTGTGTTGAAAGTGACTGGCAAAGTGCGCGAACGCTCTGCCAGCACAATAAATCCCAATATGCCCACCGGCGAGATCGAGGTGTACGCCACGGCATTGGAAATTTTGAACAGCGCAGAAACACCACCATTCCAACTCGACAGCTACACACAGGTGGGAGAAGATGTGCGCCTGCGCTACCGCTATTTGGATTTGCGCCGCCCCGACATGGCGCGCAACTTGCAATTCCGTGCACAAGTGACTTCCATTGTGCGCCAGAGCCTAGAAAAACAAGGCTTTCTCGATATCGAAACACCTATCCTTACACGCGCCACACCCGAAGGTGCGCGTGACTATCTCGTGCCGAGTCGCACGCACGAAGGCAAATTCTTCGCACTGCCGCAATCACCGCAGTTATTCAAACAGTTGCTGATGGTGGCGGGCATGGATCGCTACTACCAAATCGCCAAATGTTTCCGCGATGAAGATTTGCGTGCCGATCGCCAACCGGAATTCACGCAAATCGATATCGAAGCCTCGTTTGTTGACGAAAAAGACATCATGCATATTGCAGAAACCATGATTCGCGATTTGTTCCGCGAAGTCTTGTTGGTGGAGTTGGGCGATTTTCCTTCCATGCCTTACAGCGAAGCGATGAGCAAATACGGCAGCGACAAACCGGATATGCGCATTCCGCTGGAAATCGTCGATGTCGCCGATTTGATGAAAGATGTCGGCTTCAAAGTTTTCTCCGGTCCTGCCAACGACGTAGGCAGCCGCGTTGCCGCGATGAAAGTGACCGGCGGCGGCGAAAAATTGTCGCGCAAACAAATTGACGAATACGGCAATTTCGTTGGCATTTACGGCGCGAAAGGTTTGGCGTGGATTAAAGTCAATGACATCACGCAAATCCACAACGGCGAAGGCAGCGGTTTGCAATCACCTATCGTTAAAAACCTTTCCAATGAAGCACTGCAAGGTTTAATCACACGCCTCGATGCAAAAAATGGCGATGTGATTTTCTTCGGCGCAGACAAAACCAAAATTGTGTGCGATGCACTCGGCGCACTGCGCTGCAAACTCGGCGCGGATTTGAATCTGTATACCTGTCAGTGGGCACCATTGTGGGTAGTGGACTTCCCGATGTTTGAAGAAGACGACAACCGCCTTGCCGCACTGCACCACCCCTTCACACAGCCTTCGTGCAGCACGGCGGAATTAGTCGCAAAACCTGCTACGGCATTGTCGCGCGCTTACGACATGGTATTGAACGGCACCGAATTGGGCGGTGGTTCGATTCGTATTCACGATCAAGACATGCAACAAACCGTGTTCCGCACATTGGGCATCGGCGAAGAAGAACAACGGCAAAAATTTGGTTTCTTGCTCGATGCGCTGAAATACGGCTGCCCACCGCACGGCGGTTTGGCTTTTGGTCTCGACCGCTTGATTATGTTGATGCTCGGCGCACAATCCATTCGCGAAGTCATTGCCTTCCCGAAAACACAAACGGCTGCGTGTGTGATGACCGATGCACCTGGCACAGTCGAAAAACAACAACTGCGTGAATTGCATATTCGTCTGCACGAAAAACCCAAAGCAGACGGTGCGGCATAACGCACTGCACTAATGACCATCATCCTCGGCATTGATCCCGGTTCGCGCAAAACAGGCTTCGGAATCATTCGTCTAGAGGGTACACGCAGCATTTATATCGGCAGCGGCGTGATTCGCATTCCCGACACCGCACTGCCTGAAAGACTGAAAACTATTTTTGCATCGCTCAACGAAATTATTGCGCACTACCAACCGCAAGAAGTGGCAATCGAAAATGTTTTCATGGCAAAAAGTGCAGGCTCTGCGCTTAAATTAGGACAGGCGCGCGGCGCAGCGATTGTCGCCGCCGTCAGTCATCATTTACCGGTTGCCGAATACGAAGCACGCAAAGTCAAACAATCGGTTGTCGGCACGGGCGCAGCAACAAAACTGCAAGTGCAGCACATGGTGAAAACGCTACTCGCGCTTACTGGTGATCCACAAGAAGATGCGGCGGATGCTTTAGCCGTTGCACTGTGTCACGCGCACACGCAAAAAACTTTGCTGCACGCAGCGGATGCCAGTAAATTTCGTCGCGGTCGCCTGCGGTAAAAACAAAAAAGGATATTTTTATGATCGGCTCATTACGCGGCACACTCATCGAAAAGCATCCACCGCTGTTGTTGGTGGATGTGCAAGGTGTCGGCTATGAAGTGCACGCGCCGATGACAACTTTTTATCAACTGCCGGCACTCGGTAGCGAAGTATTGCTGCACACACATTTTGTGGTGCGTGAAGACGCACAACTGCTGTACGGTTTTATCGACAAACCGACGCGCGAATTATTTCGCGAGCTGATTCGTATCAACGGGCTCGGCCCGAAAATGGCGCTTGCCATTTTGTCTGCACTGGATTTGCATGAATTGGTGATCTGCGTGCAGCGCAATCATCTGGACACATTGGTCAAAGTGCCAGGCATCGGGCGCAAAACTGCCGAACGCTTGCTGGTGGAGTTGCGCGATCGCGTCAAGCATTGGCACAGTGAAGAAACTAGCGACTTGCCACTCACAGACACTCGCGCCGCTGCGGCAAAAGCCTCAAGCGCCGATGCCGCATACAAAATCGATGCGGAGAGCGCGTTGCTGGCACTCGGCTACAAAGCGCCTGAGGCGGAGAAGATGATCAAAGCCGTGCTGAAAGAACACAGCGTACACAGTAGCGAGGAGCTGATTCGCTTGGCGCTGAAAGGCATGTTAGCTCGCTGAGTTGCCGTCTTTAACTTTCTGGGCGCGCAGCGTATTATCCTGAACAAATCAATGCGTTACCCACAGGAGCCAACCCCGACATGAAACGTTCTCTCATCATCGCCGGCATTGCCACCATCCTCATGGCGAGTTCCGCATTCGCTAAAGATTATTACAAATGGGTGGATGACAAAGGCATCACGCAGTACGCAGAACAACCCCCTTTAGGTGTGAAAGCCGAGAAAGTCAGCACCTATGGCGGCAGTAGCACGGCTTACGATCCGAACGCTGCGGTTGCCAATACCGAAGAAGGCAAACAAGAAGCTGCTCACAAAAAAGAATTAGAAGACCAAGCCAAACAACTGGAAAAACAAGAGCAAGAAAAGTGCGACAAAATTACCGACCAAGTGAAAACCATGAAAGAGCGCGGTCGTATTCGCATGAAGGATAAAGATGGCAATGAGCGCGTGCTAACACCAGAAGAGCAAGCTGCAAAAATCGCAGAGCTGGAGAAATACCTCAAAGACACTTGCGAGAAAAAACAGTAACCCACTCGTAATCAGTCTTACCGAAAACACCTCAGCTTGCTGGGGTGTTTTTGTTTGGGACGGATGATTTAGCTGTTGCACATCATCTTTCATTACCTCTACAATAATTCCCATATTGGGAACAAGCCAACCAAGGAAGGGTGGTTATGCGAGTTATCGCCAGAAGTACATTGCGCCAATTTTGGGAGAAACATGCCGATGCCGAGCGCCCACTCATTGAGTGGTTCGCCATGGTCAGTAAGGCGCAATGGCACAATCCAACTGCATTGAAGCAAGACATACGCACCGCCAGCATCCTCAAACAAGGTCGTGCAGTCTTCAATATCGGAGGCAACAAATATCGGCTAGTCGCTGCTATTGATTACAGCCGACAACTACTCTGGATTAAATTTATTGGCTCGCATCAAGCCTATGACAATATCGACGCGGAGACTGTCTGATGAATATGCAACCGATTCACAATGATGCCGACCTTCAGCAAGCATTCCAGCGCCTACAACAGATCTGGGGCGCAGCTCCAGGGACAAAAGCCGCCGATGAATTAGAAATTCTTGCCGTTCTTATCGAACATTACGAAGCAAAGCACTTCCCAGTGCCTGCGTCCGACCCTGTAGAGGCGATCAAATTTCGCATGGAGCAGCAGGGACTGACCAACAAAGACCTTGAGCCTTTTATTGGCTCTCGTGGGCGAGTGTCTGAAATCCTGAATCACAAACGCCCACTGAGCCTAGCAATGATTAAACGCCTACATCAAGGCCTGCAAATTCCTTATGAGTGCCTGTTGGCAGATGGCTAGCTTTCACAACCCCGCTCCGCTCAATACTCTCACAACAAAAAAGCCGCTTCGGTGAGGGAGCAGCTTTGGTTTGCACAGCGTTGTAATTACAAGGAAGTGGCGTTCAGTAATTGCACACCGCCAGCATCTTTTTGCAGCTTATCTTTGCCGTCAATATTCACGGAGACATCTTGGTTTGGAATGCCGATTAAGACATCCGCTTTGCCATCGCGGTTGGTATCGCCAGCGGTGATGGTTGTACCAAACAAATCACCTTTTTCTACGCCGTAGTGCGTACTGCCAATTTGTACGAATGGCTCGGTAGCTGCACCTGCCCAAACACTCACACTACCCGCTTGTTTGAGAGGTTTTGCTGGGGGAAGCACATTAGGATTGGCAGCTTTGGGCGCGCCGATAATCATGTCGGCAAAGCCATTGTTGTTGATGTCGGCCAACGCCACCGTCGAACCAAAACCGGATTTGGGTTCTGCGCCTAAGGTGTCGTCACCACGGTAATAATCATGACTGTTGCTACCGTACAGCACGACAAAACCGCCGACATCTTTCAGCTTCGCTATGGGGTTATCCAACCCAGGTACGTCGGCCAATACATCGTTCACGCCGTCATTGTTTACATCCGCGCCCGCGCCACGGCTTTGCCGAACAGGTGTGATACCAGCCTGTACGAATTTGAGTGACGGTAGGTGCCACATCTGGCACGCTATCACCATCCTCATCCGCAGCCCAAAGGGCGGTGCTGGTGAGGAGGAGGCAGGCAGTGAGCAAGCCACGAAATAAGTGATGTTTGAACTCCTTATTTTGTTTATTGGCTATCAACCGCAAAATTGAATCGCAACAGCACTACCAAAGCGGAATGAAACACCGTTTTACCTGCTAGCGGTTTGATATTTCGCAAGCGGCTATAATTCGCGCAGTATTTTTCCTATAGATCACCGCGCTATGTCTAATCTGCCGTCTGGCAAAGTAGGATTCATCAGCCTCGGCTGCCCCAAAGCCCTCGTCGATTCCGAACGCATCCTCACGCAACTGAAACTCGAAGGCTACGACATCGTGCCAACCTACGAAGGCGCAGATGTGGTGGTGGTGAACACTTGCGGTTTTATCGACAGCGCAAAGCAGGAATCGCTTGATGCGATTGGCGAAGCGATGGCGGAGAACGGCAAAGTAATCGTCACTGGCTGCATGGGCAACGGCGCGGATGCCGAGCGTATCAAGCAGGCGCATCCCAACATTTTGTCGATTTCCGGCGCGGCGCAATACGAGCCGGTGATGGCCGCAGTACATCAATATGTTCCGCCGCAACAGCAACACAACCCGCATATTGATTTGGTGCCGCCACAGGGCATCAAACTCACACCGCGCCACTACGCTTACTTAAAAATTTCGGAAGGCTGCAATCATCGCTGTGCGTTTTGCATCATCCCTTCCATGCGCGGCGATTTGGTCAGCCGCCCGATTGGCGAGGTCATGGACGAAGCCGAACGTCTCGTGCAAGCCGGCGTGAAAGAATTGCTGGTGATTTCGCAAGACACCTCTGCCTACGGCGTGGATGTGAAATACCGTACAGGGTTTTGGCAAGGGCAGCCAATTAAAACGCGCATGCTGGAATTGTGCGAAGCACTCGGTTCGCTCGGTGTGTGGGCGCGGCTGCATTATGTGTATCCGTATCCGCATGTGGATGATGTAATTCCGCTGATGGCAGCAGGAAAAATTCTGCCCTAGCTCGATATTCCTTTTCAGCACGCATCGCCTGCGGTGTTGAAAGCAATGAAGCGCCCCGCACACGGTGAAAAAACTTTAGCGCGCATCAAACAGTGGCGCAGTATTTGCCCTGACATCACATTGCGTTCCACTTTTATTGTCGGCTTCCCTGGCGAAACCGAAGCGGATTTCCAAATGCTGCTCGATTGGTTGGAAGAAGCGCAGTTGGATCGCGTGGGCTGCTTTCAATATTCACCCGTGGAAGGCGCAGCGGCCAACGCGCTGCCCGATCAGGTTCCTGACGATATTAAACAAGAGCGCTGGGAGCGATTCATGGCAACTGCGCAGCGCATTTCTGCCGCCAAAATGCAGCAAAAAATTGGCAAAGAAATGGATGTGTTGATTGATGAAGTCGATGAAGACGGTGCTATCGGTAGAAGTAAAGCGGATGCACCAGAAATTGACGGCGCGGTTTACATCAACGATGCCACGCACTTAAAACCGGGTGAGATTGTTCGCGTTCGCATTGAAGAAGCTGACGAATACGATCTCTGGGCGAGTTTGATTTAATTTTTTCTTTTTGGATTTTTTATGGCTTATTTAACCGCAGCACAAATTAAAAAACTGACTGAATTTCTCGACGCACCCACGCGCCCTGCCGACACCATGACGCTGCCCGAAGTGCGCGGTTTTTTGTGGGGCATTGCCAGCGCACCTGCCGATATCGAGGCAGACGATTGGCTGCCGTATATTTTTGAAGGCGACGACGCTAATTACAACAATGATGACGAAGAAGACAGCATTTCTGCGCTGTTCATTGATTTGCTCAACGAGCAATACGAGCGCATCGAAAACGACGAATCGGAATTGTCCGACAGCGATTACCGCTGGCACGAGGAAGAAGATCAACGCTGGCCACTCACCGCATGGTGTAGCGGTTTATTGAAAGCGCACTACTGGCAAGAAGAAGTGTGGAATGAATTATTGGCGGAGACAGAACCCGTCAAAACCGAAGACGGCATGTTCGACATCGTAGAAGAAGTGGACAGTACACTCGGCATCGCCGCCTTGTATGCCGACATTCCTGCTGCGCTGGAAGACGCAGAAGAGTCTGCCGAAGTATTCATGGCATCCATGGCAGAAATTGCCGAACAACTGCCGTGGATCATGATGAATTATGCCGAATGCGGATGTCTGTTATCAGACATGCTCAATGCAGAGCCGCAAGAACCGTATCGCCGAGAACAACCGAAAATTGGGCGCAACGATCCCTGTTTTTGCGGCAGCGGCCAAAAATACAAAAACTGCTGCATTCATGCTGCGAATGACGATTGAGTCATGACGGGAAATGCTTTCGATTTATCGGAATTTGATTTACTGCTGTTCGATCTCGACGGCACGCTGGTCGATAGCGCACCCGATATCGCCGCCGCCGCCGATGAAACTCTGCAAGCGCGCGGCTGGCCAACAGCGGGCGTAGAGCGCGTGCGCAGTTGGGTGGGCAACGGCTCGCGCAAATTGATCGAACGCGCTGTGTTGTTTGCCGCACAAAGCAGCAACGCGGATTTACTGCACGCTGTACACGATGAATTTCTGATGCAGTACGCGAAGCACAACGGGCCGGAAACACGCGTCTTTGATGGCGTGAGAGAATTTCTCGCACACTGCCAAGCTCAGAACAAAAAAATGGCTTGCGTGACTAACAAGCCAGCGCATCTCGCCAACGCCCTGTTAGATCATCTCGATATGAAAAAATATTTTGCTATCGTGATCGGTGGCGATACTTTTCCACAACGCAAACCCGATCCTATCGCCCTACTGCATTGCTGTGAAAAACTGCACACACCTATCGAACGCACACTGATGGTGGGCGATTCAGAAACCGATGTAAAAAGCGCGAGAAATGCGGGGATGCAAGTGCTGTGTGTTTCTTACGGCTACAACCACGGCGGTTCGGTGAGCGCTGCGAATCCCGATTGGTTGATCGACGATTTTCGTTCGCTGATCCAATAAAAAACGGATCTGTGACGCTCCGTTTTTGTTTCTACATTTACCGTGCAAATTATTTATTTCTGTTTGATCTGCTCAGCGGACTGCGTAATAGTTTCTGGATCCAAACCGCGATGCCCCCAGAAATCGCCTTCACAGAACTGGCGCGGCAACCAATCTTCACCGACACACAAACCATCCCAACCGATTTCAATTTCAAAACCAAATGGGCTGCTCATGTAGAACGACAACATATTGTCGTTGGTGTGGCGACCGAGCGTTGAAGTCACACGAATGCCAGCGTCATTCACACGATCGTAACACTTCAATACATCGTCAATGGTTTCGCACTCCAACATCAAATGGTGCAGACCATTGATAGGACCAACGCGCGTCAAACCGATGGTATGGTGACGCGGATTGCAGTAGAAAAAGTTGGCTGACATTTCAGGGCCAAATTCGATGTAGTCACTCATACGGAATTCCAACACGCGTGAGTAAAAATCAATCGAAGCTTGCAAATCCGACACAAACAAATTCATGTGACCCAAACCCAACTGACCGGTTTTGAATTGCATGCCTTGTGGTGAAACGAATTTGAAATCTTCCACCGCACCCCAGAAAAATTCGATGGCGTTGCCCGCCGGATCTTTACTGTGCGCGATACCTGAAACAGAACGCGCGCGCGCCTCTTCTGCTGTACCCATGCGCGCTTCGATGCCTTCTGCTTGCAATTTAACAACCACCGCTTCCAAATCTTTTTGGCTCGCCACTTCCAAACCGATATACAAAATACCTGCATTGGTTTGATGCGGATGCACCGCGATGCGCCATTGGCGGTGATCCAATTTTAAATATACCGAGCCATCAGGGCCTACACCTGAACCTTTGCTAGCAGGGCCAGAAGTGGGATCCATCGGAACACCAAACGATTCCCCTGGCAGCGCGCGGGCTGGCATCGCACCAATAATTTCTGTGCCGTACTTCATCCACTGCGATGGATCGGGTGCGCCAAAACCCATGTATCCCAAACTTTTAATGTTCATTGTTGCTCTCCTGATTGACCGTGCTAGTGAACGATAACGATGCCTACCTTACTGCCGTATATGACCGTCGCCCAATACGACATATTTCTGTGATGTCAGCCCTTCCAAACCGACAGGGCCGCGCGCGTGAAACTTATCGGTCGAAATACCGATTTCTGCGCCCAAGCCGTATTCAAAACCATCGGCAAAACGCGTCGAGGCATTCACCATCACGCTGCTGGAATCCACTTCGTTGAGGAAGCGGCGCGCCTTGCTGTAATTTTCCGTGATGATACTGTCGGTGTGATGCGAGCCGAAGTCATTGATATGCGTCATGGCTTCATCAAGATTTGCGACAATTTTGATCGCCAAAATCGGTGCCAAATATTCGGTAGTCCAATCTTCCGCCGTTGCCGCATGAATGCCAGACAAAATACCGTGCGTTTTTTCACAGCCGCGCAGCTCCACTTGTTTTTCGTCGTAGCGTCTTTTCACCGCAGGCAAAAAGGTGGCTGCGATTTTTTCATGCACCAATAAAGTTTCCATCGCATTGCACACGCCATAGCGATGACATTTTGCATTGAAAGCAATGTCAGAAGCTTTTTGCAAATCCGCTTCTTCATCGACATACACATGACAAATGCCGTCGAGATGTTTGATGACAGGCACACGCGCTTCTGCCGATACGCGCTCAATCAAACCTTTGCCGCCGCGCGGAATAATGACATCGACGAACTCTGGCATTGCCACCAACAAACCCACCGCAGCGCGATCCGTGGTGTCGATCACTTGCACCACATCTTCAGGCAAACCCGCGCGCTGCAAACCTTCGCGCACGCACAAGGCAATTGCACGATTGGCGCGTATCGCTTCCGAGCCGCCACGCAAAATACAGGCGTTGCCGCTTTTCAAACACAAGCTCGCCGCTTCCACCGTGACATTGGGACGCGACTCATAAATGATGCCCACCACACCCAAAGGCGCGCGCATTTTTCCGACTTGAATACCAGAAGGGAGATAGCGCATATCACTAATCGTGCCGATAAGATCAGGCAACGCAGCCACTTGCTGCAAGCCTTCAATCATGCTGGCAAAAGTTTTTTCGCTGATGCTTAAGCGATCTAACAACGCTGCATCCAAACCGTTTGCACGACCTGCCGCTACATCATCCGCATTCGCCTGCAAAATCTGTTCACGATTCGCCTGCAGCGATGCAGCAATCGCCAACAAAGCAGCATTTTTTTCTTGTGTCGATGCACGCGCAATGTGCCGAGCCGCTGCGCGCGCCCGTTGACCCACATTGTTCATGTACTGCTGGATATCCATAAAGCCGGACTCACCAAGGGAAATAGGCTTGGCATTGTAGCGGAAAGCGCCACTTAGCCCTCGGTCGGCGGCGCAGGTTGCGACACGGCACTGCGGTTAAACACCACCTGCAAGAAGACGCGAAAAGTGACCCATAGCGAGCGCAGGTTCCAATGCCGTAAGGCCTGCACAACACGGTAAGGCGTGAAATAAAACCGCACATTAGCGCGGCGAATCGCCTTACCCAAGGGGTAACCGTAAACGCGTTCGTACCATGAGGTGTAATCGCGGTAACTGCCGCTGTCCACTTTTGCGGCATCCAGCGTGATAGTTTCGTTAGCTTTGAGTGCCAAATCGAACAGTGGTGTATTGGGCTGTGGAATCACGGTAAAAAAGTAGGCCAGCGTCATCGGTGTAGTCAGCGCAAAATTGATGGTCGCCTCCAACTCTTGCGCCGTTTCTGTGGGAAAGCCCAGCATAAAGAAGCAAGTAACCTGTATGCCTCGCGCATTAAACAGCTCTAAAGCGCGCTTCGATTTTTCAATATCCAAATGTTTTTCAATCAATTCTTGCAAACGCGGGGTAACCGTTTCAATCGCAATACAAACGGCATAAGTGCCACCATCGCACATAGCGTCGATAGTTTCTTTATCCAGAATATCCGCGCGCAAACCATTGGGAAATGCAAACTTCATTTTCCCCGGCCAACGCCGTTGCACTTCTTGCATCAACTGGCGCACACGCGGTTTGTGCAAATTAAAAATATCGTCTTCGATATGAAATTCATCGACGCCGTATTGTGTATACAAGTGTTCAATGTCGGCAATAACGCGCTCTACACTGTGATAGACAAATTTTTTGCTAAAAATATCATGGCAGTAATTGCACAAATACGGACAGCCGCGCGAAGTAAATAATGGCGCGTAGCGTTTACCTTTCAAATTGGCGGCGTGATTGGGCTTGCCAGCATACAGTTCAAAATCCACCACATCCCAAGCGGGCATGGGCAGCGCATCTAAATCTGTAATGAAATCCTGCTTCTTGCTGAGCTGCAACACACCATCAGGTAAGCGCCGAGCAAAACCAGGGATATCATCACTTAACGCTTGATGAGTAATAACGCGATACAACACTTCAGGAAAAGTGCGATCCGCAGGCCCTTCAAACACCCAATCCATGGAAGGCTCTTCCAGTACCACTTTCGAGTTATTGAGCGCGAACGGCCCACCCATCACAGTGATAACCGCAGGATTGATTTTTTTTGCCAAGCGCGCTACTTGATAACTGGCCTGTGCTTCAAAATTGAGTGCAGAAAAGCCAATCACATCCGGCTGAAAACTGTGCAAAGTGGGCAACAAATCTTCTGCGGACATCGCCGCTACTTTCATATCAATCAATTGGACATCGATGGCAGCACCCAATCGTTGACGCATGGATGACAGCAGATAAAGCAAACCCAAAGGTGGCGATTGAATGGCAGCGACTACCGGTTGATAGGGTTTTAGCAACAAAACTTTCAGTGGCTTTGCTGTTGCTGCGTGTAGCAGAGGATCTTCAGCGGGCATCGTTGCCTGAAACAACGATGCAGATGCGGCATCGGAAGTGATAACCATGATTTTCTAGCGGCTTTTGAATTTTATTTTGTTAATTCACTATGCCAGAGCCGCTCACGCTGAACAAGTGAATCCATCTATACACCGCGATCCAAATTGCGATAACTCAGTGCCTCACGCAAATGCACGGCAGTGATGTGTTCGCTGCTCGCCAAATCCGCAATGGTGCGCGCCACTTTCAATACACGGTGGTAAGCGCGTGCAGAAAGCCCCAGTTTTTCCATCGCACGCGCCATCAGATCGCGCTGCTCGGTATCCAAAGCGCAATGCTGTTCAATTTCTCGCGTACCGAGTGCGGAATTGCTTTTGCCTGCACGCAACAACTGCCGCTCACGCGCTGCACACACGCGCTCTCGCACTTGTTGTGATGTGTCGCTTGTAGCTGGAGCCATCACTTCACCTTGTGGCAACGCCGGTACGGTGACATGCATATCAATGCGATCTAGCAACGGTCCCGATAAACGATCGCGATAACGACGAATTTGCTCCGGCTTGCAGCGGCACGCAGTGCGCGTGTCGCCTGCGTGTCCACAGGGGCAGGGATTCATCGCTGCCACTAACTGAAAGCGCGCAGGAAATTGCACTTGTGCGTTGGCGCGCGCAATTAAAATTTCGCCGTACTCAAGTGGCTCACGCAACACTTCCAATACCGAGCGCGAAAACTCTGGCAACTCATCCAAAAATAAAACGCCGTTATGTGCTAAAGAAATTTCACCAGGGCGGGGCTGACTGCCACCGCCAACGAGTGCCACTGCAGATGCCGTATGGTGCGGTTGTCTAAACGGTCGTTCACAAATCACTGCTTGCCCGCGCCCCGCCACTGAATATACAGCGGCAATTTCTAACATTTCTTCATCGCGCAAAGGGGGCAACAAACTCGGCAGGCGTTGCGCCAACATGGTTTTTCCTGTGCCAGGCGGACCACAAAAAAGTAAATTATGCCCGCCAGCCGCTGCCACTTCTAAAGCGCGTTTGGCTGCCAACTGCCCGCGCACATCGGCTAAATCCCATTGCGATTCTTTTACTTTTTGTTTTTTATTTTGTCGCGATAACAGCGGCAATTTTTCTTGTTCGTGCAAATGCGCACAAACATCTAACAAATGTTTTGCTGCATGAACATTACAACCCATGTATTGCGCTGCTTCTTCACTATTAGCTTGCGGCAATAACAAGGCGCGATTGTCTTTTGCGCAGGCCATCGCTGCAGTCAATGCTCCACTCACGCCACGCAATTCACCCGATAATGCCAGCTCACCGATGCACTCCAACTTTTCTAAAGCTTCTGCCGGCACTTGCCCAGAAGCCGCGAGAATACCGAGCGCAATCGCCAAATCATAACGACCGCCTTCTTTCGGTAAATCCGCAGGCGCGAGATTGATGGTGATGCGCTTCGGGGGAAAATCAAAACCGGCATTGAGCAATGCACTGCGCACGCGATCTTTGCTTTCTTTCACCGCAGCTTCTGGCAAACCGACAATAGATAATTGCGGCATACCATTCGACAAATGCGTTTCAACGGTAACTAAAGGTGCGTGTATGCCCATTTGGGCGCGCGAATAAACAACAGCGAGTGACATCGCTAATCTCCTTCCTTGGTGATGTGAGTAGTGCGTCCTGTGCGCCATTGTCCTTAATGGCGCGCGTTTTGTCCAAAAAATATTTTACGGCTGCATCAAATAATTCAGCACATCCTCCATCAAAGCATTGATGCTTGCATAACGCGCCGGTTCTGCTGTTAGCATTTCTTCCGCTGTTTGAATATACGGTTTACCTTTCACTAGCTCGCGTTTTTCTGGCAACTCTGTGTTATCTGCATCAATAAAGGCTTGCGCACTTTCTGCGTTAGTTTCCAAATGAAATTGGAGACCGATAATATTTTTTCCAATTTGAAAAGCTTGGTGTTCGCAGGCAGTGCTACGTGCGATATGCACCGCATTCACAGGTAAATCAAAAGTTTCACCGTGCCAGTGAAAAACCATCACAGAATCAGGAAACTGAAAATTTTGTTTGCCTGCTGCTATACGCATCACAGGAAACCAACCAATTTCTTTTTCGTGATTGGGATAAACTCGCGAACCCAAGGCATTAGCAATCAACTGTGCGCCGAGACAAATTCCCAACACAGCAATGCCTTGTTGCATCACTTCACGCAAAAACTGTTTTTCTTGCACTAGCCATGACAGTGTCGCCTCGTCGTTGACGCTCATTGGCCCACCGAGCGCAATCACCAAATCCAATTCATCAACAGAAGGCAATGTATTTTCTTTATACCAATGCGTGAAACTGATTTGCGCATCGCGCTCTGTCAGCCACGCGGCAATACTGCCTAAACCTTCGTTAGCAACATGCTGTAATACATGCACGCGCATTAAGTTTTACTCGCCTGCAATGCTGCTAGGTGCTGCTCTGCTTGTTCCAAACGTTCACGTGTACGCGCCAGCACTTTGCACTGCGCATCAAACTCACTGCGATTGACCAAATCCAAACGCGAGACTGCGGACTGCAACAAAGCGCGCAAAATCTTTTCCATTTCTTCAGCCGGAGGCAGCACACCGCCTGACAACTGCTCATTCAGTTGCGTTGCCAATTTGTTCAATAAATCCGCAGGGATATTGATAGCCACGGTCAAAGCCTCGCTGTCTTTCTGTGCAGGGCGCTCACTATAAAGGTGCAGGGAGAGCAAACAAAACACATCGGCTCACCACCGCGCTTCATTACGAGGCACTCGCGCACAGTTGTGGCGCACAAGAGTGCAAGGCATTTCACATTTTTTTCATATCCACACCCATCAGTAACGCCAACTTATTGTTTACAAAAGAAAAACTCTGGTTGGCACACTTATTGATTAAGGAATCAGCGAACAAGCACCGTTCTCAACCCTTTCCTTGGAGTGTGTTTTATGAAGATTCGCAATGCAGTCAAAATCGCCGCCGCTAGTACGCTGATGCTGGCAGGCTCACAAGCCATGTCTTTGGATTTGGGTGCTGGTTTTGATGCCAGTGCCAACGTCGGCCTTGTCAGCAACTATATGTGGCGCGGCGTCAGCCAAACGCGCAACGGCGTGGCCGTGCAAGGCGGCGTGGATATCACGCATTCCTCTGGCTTCTATGCTGGCACCTGGTTATCCAATGTCGATTTCAAACTGGCGCCTAAAGCACACACCGAACAGGATTTGTACGCAGGCTACGGCTTTACTGCAGGTGATTTCGCGTTTGATTTCAAATTCACTAAATATATGTATGACAACGCCAGCGCGTTGAACTTTGGCGAAACACACGCACAAGTGAGCTACAACGCCGGTGATATTGGTACGTTTGCAGTGGGCACGGATTACTCTCACGACACACCTATCGTTCACACCGACAGTGCCATCCATTACTACGGCAGCTACTCACGCACACTGCCATTGGATCTGTCATTGACTGCCACCATCGGCACCTATGACTTCAAAGATTCCGGCTGGGTTGGCGGTACCGATTCCAAATATTCCTACTACAACATCGGCGTGACCAAAGAGTTTTACGGCGTGAATGTTGGTTTGGCTTACACCGATACCAACATCGAAGATGACAACTGCAAAATCTTTGCTGGTGGTGACAACTACTGCGGCGGCGCATTCGTGTTGTCTGCTGTTAAAACCTTCAAATAAAAGGAGCGATGCGATGAAATTAGTCACAGCCATTATTAAACCGTTCAAGCTCGATGATGTGCGCGAGTCACTGTCAGACATCGGCGTGCAAGGCGTTACCGTGAGTGAAGTCAAAGGCTTTGGACGACAAAAAGGTCACACCGAACTATATCGCGGCGCGGAATATGTGGTGGATTTTTTGCCTAAAGTGAAGCTAGAAATTGCTGTTGCCGATGAGCAAGTTGATGCGGTCATTGAAGCCGTTTCCAAAGCAGCAAACACCGGCAAAATCGGCGACGGCAAAATTTTTGTCACTGCACTGGAGCAAGTCATTCGCATCCGTACCGGTGAAACCGGCAACGCTGCTGTTTAACGCCTATCCCACATTATTTTTATTTCGGAGATTCACCGTGAAAAAATTACTGATAACTTTAGGAATTGTCGGCAGCACGCTGGCACTGCCTGCGTGGGCGGATACTGTCGCACCAGCAGCAAACAAAGGCGATGACGCATTTTTGATGATGTCATCTGCTTTCGTTATTTTGATGTCACTGCCAGGTCTTGCACTGTTTTATGGCGGTTTGGTGCGCAAGAAAAATATGCTGTCTGTTTTGATGCAAGTGTTCACCATTTTTTCGATGATCACCGTGCTGTGGGTGGTTTACGGCTACAGCTTGGCGTTCACTGAAGGCAACGCTTTTGTCGGTTCTTTCTCAAAAATCATGCTGCACGGCGTCACCGCCGATTCGCTGGCCGCCACTTGGAATAAAGCCACCTTTATCCACGAATTTATTTACGTGGCGTTCCAAGGCGCGTTTGCTGCCATCACTTGCTGCTTGATCATCGGTTCATTTGCAGAACGCGTAAAATTTTCAGCAGTGCTGTTGTTTAGCATCATCTGGTTCACTTTTGCTTACTTGCCGATTGCGCACATCGTTTGGTATTGGGATGGCCCGAACGGCTACACCAACGCGACCGCCGCTGCCGCTGCAACCGCTAAAGCCGGCTTCATGTTCCAAAAAGACGCGCTGGATTTCGCAGGTGGCACAGTTGTACACATCAACGCGGCAATCGCTGGTTTGGTTGGTGCCTACTTCGTTGGCAAGCGCCGCGGCTTTGGTAAAGAAGCCATGTATCCACACAGCTTGACCATGACCATGATCGGTGCTTCGCTACTATGGTTCGGCTGGTTTGGCTTCAACGCAGGTTCTGCATTAGAAGCAAAC
>CAYOEO010000025.1:0-18114 GCA_964403125.1 uncultured Pseudomonadales bacterium
GGATCGAACCACCGACCAATTGATTAACAGTCAACTGCTCTACCGCTGAGCTAAGCCGGAACGGTCTCTTGCGAGGTCGCGTATGTTATAAAGCTGCCCCACACGGGTCAAGGAAAAATTCTGTGCTTTTTTTGCGATCATCGCGCTTTCTTTTCATAGTTGGGCTTGCACTTTACGGATTCGTCTTTTTGAAGAATGCGTGGGTAAGTGATGATGCCTATATTGTGTTTCGCAGCCTCGACCAATTACTCAGCGGTCACGGTCCACGCTGGAACCCCTTTGAGCGCGCACAAGTATTCACCTGCCCACTGTGGTATTGGTTACTCGCCGGTATGGGCTGGCTACATCGCAACCACTATCTCAACAGCATTATTCTCAGCGCAACGTGCAATATTTTATTGCTACTTCATTTACGCAAGATTTTGGCGGACATTCGACTTTGGCTGCTCGCCGTCGTCATGCTGGTTTGGTCGCAGGCTTATTTTGATTTCACAACATCCGGTTTAGAAAATCCTCTTGTCTACTGCCTACTCACTTTTATTGTGCGTTTTTATTTGGATGAAACGCTGACACAAGAAAAACGCGCGCTCTACATCGGTATTGCGATTGGTTTACTGTTGATTACACGACATGATGCACTGCTGTTTGTGCTGCCACTGCTTGCACATTGCATTTGGCAACACCGCACAGGCAGTAAATCTCTGTTGCTAGCCGCACTGCTGCCTTTAACCGCGTGGACGCTGTTTGCGTTGATCTACTACGGTTTTCCTTTTCCCAATACTGCTTACGCTAAGCTAGGCGATATTATGCCGCGTGGATTATTACTACAACGCGGTATCACTTATTTTTCCACTTCTATTTTGCGCGATTTCATCAGCATTGCTGTTTTACTTACCGGAATAGTGGGGGGTATTTTTAATCGCGATACGCGCTTGCGTTTGATCACCACAGGCGTACTGCTGCATTTGACCTATGTCGTGTGGATAGGCGGCGACTTTATGCGTGGCCGTTTTTTTGGCTGGGATTACCTACTCTGCACAATTACGTTACTGTGTACGCTACAAAACATCTTACAAAAAAATCCTTCTAATAAAGTTGGCTTGCGTATTTTTACTGTTGCATTTTTTGCAATTACCGGCATCAGCTTTTTTCTTCAGACACCACCCATCGCCACGCCTTTTTATTGGGGCGCAGAACCGTTTCGCATGGGCGACAGTGCTGACGGTATCACGCAAGAACGCTATTTCTTTTTTTGGTTCACGCGCTTTACACGCTACTGGCAGCACCGTGTTATCCACAACATGGAAGATCCCATTTTAGATTTTGGTTGGTGCCAAGACGGTATTGCACAGCGCCAGCAAAATATTCCAGTCGCCGCCACACATACCGTCGGTATGCACGGCTACTGCTTAGGGACAGACAAAACTATCATTGATTTGCTCGGCATTACCGATCCATTACTCGCACGCATGCCGCGCAACCCTTCGCAAAAAAATTGGCGCGCAGGACATTTTTTGCGTTTGATGCCCGATGGATACTGCGATAGCGTGTTACACCACGATAACCGCATTACCGACCCAGTGATTGCGCACTACTACGATACGATACGCTTAATTACGCAAAGCGAACCACTCTTTAGCGCAGCGCGTTTGCTCGCAATTTGGCGTATCAATACAGGTGGATTCGACAAAGAACTTACCGATGTACGGCAACGTTTGCTAGACCACACCGCACAAGCCTCTAGCAATCAAAGCAGTTGCCCTTTGATTGTGTTGCCTGAGTCGGTTATTAAACGGCTGCGCAATCCGCAGCCATAAATACATTATTGATTGAAAACTATCTCAGAAAAATCACACGCAACTGGATGCACCGCTGTACGAATAGCAGCGGCATCTGCTGAGTTATCTTGCGGACGCACCAGCCAACAAGTTTGCATACCCGCTGCTTTAGCAGCATCCAACTCCGCCGCAATATCGGAGAGAAACAAAATATTTTCCGGCGGCAGACCAATCGCTTGAGCAATGCATTGATAAGAAATCTGTTCCTGTTTGGCGCCGCTGGTGGTATCAAAATAATCCTTGAACAGTGGTGTCAAATCGCCAAATTCGCTGTAGCCAAAAAATAATTTCTGCGCCTGAATAGAGCCGCTGGAATACACATACAGTGGCATACCTACTGCATGCCAAGCGCGCAACTGCTTGAACGCATCTTCATAGACATGCGCACTGTAATCGCCATTTTTATAGCCATGCTCCCACAACATACCTTGCAACGTTTTGAGCGGTGTCGCTTTGCGATCTTCCGCAATCCATTGCAGCAACGCGACAATAATGGCTTCGTAATCCGTTTCTGCAGTGCCAACTTCTTGCGCCACTGCGCGCATCTGTTCGAGCACAACAGAATCTTGTGCATTGGCTCGCACAAACATCGGCAAATGTTGTGCGGCATACGGAAACAGCACATCGCGCACAAAACTGATGGAGCTAGTTGTACCTTCAATATCCGTCAAAATAGCCTTTACAGCAGTCATGTATCAATCATCCAACTTGGGAAATTTTTTGGCGATTTCATCACCGCTGTAATGTGCGACCCAGCCATCCACATTATTAAAAAAACGAATTGCCGCCAGTTCAGGCTCTGCACCCAAATCAAACCAATGTTTTGTATTGGCTGGCACGCTGAGAAAATCACCTTTCTCACACAGTACGCTGTACACCTTATCGCCGATATGCAAATAAAAAATCCCACAGCCATCAACAAAAAAACGCACTTCGTCTTCTGTATGAATGTGTTCACTCAAAAACTTTTCGCGCAGTGCTTGCTTATTTGGATTACTACTGTCGATACTGATGACATCAACTGTTACAAAGCCGCACTCAGTGACAATATTGGCGACATCTTTTTGGTAGGCCTGCAAAATGGCTTCTTGGCTATCACCTGCTTTTACTGGCTCACTAGGCTGCCACTGTTCGAAACGAATGCCTACTGCATGCAATGTTTCCGCCATCACTGCAGGATCGCACGTTTGCGATTTTTTTTCCCCTGTTTCGCTATAAATAATCAATTCACTCATCACTACACCTATCGCGCGCGCGCCTGATAGCGCTTCCATTCGCAATCCAGTAAAAACTCCAGCGCCTCCAGATGACGCATACACGCTGTTAAATTTTCTGCCCACGTGTAAAGACCGTGACCACGAATCAAGTATGCAACGCCCGTGCCATCGCGTTGCATACGTTTTTCGACACGACGCGACAACTCCACCATATCCTGTGTATTTTCAAACACGGGAATATGCAATTCCGTGCTATGTGTTTTCACATTTTCAAAGGCTTTTAATAATTCGTAGCCGCGCAACACCAAAGTATCAACGCTGGGCTGCTCCATCGTCAGCACCGTTGCATTGACAGAATGCGTGTGCAACACAGCACCAATATCAGCATCACGTTGATACAACTGCGTGTGCAACAGCGTTTCAGCAGAAGGTTTTTTATCTACCAAAGGGCAACCATCCATATCCACCACCATCACATCGTCAGCGGTCAACTCACCTTTGTGTTTTCCAGACACGGTGACAGCGCAACTGTTCGTATCTAAACGCACGGAATAATTGCTGGATGTCGCGGGTGACCAGCCGCGCTGATAAATCACACGGCTGGCGACAGCGATAGCTTCTGCGCACTGCGCAAATTGTTGGACATCGTAAACGGTAGACATGATCATCACTTCATTTCAGTGGGATAAACGACAAAAGAGAGCAGCCGCATTTTGCCACAGATCAACTGCGATGCAGGCGCCGCACGCCAATCATCACCACCGCCAAGCCCAACATTTGTAACACACTGATGGATTCACCCAACAACATGCCAGCAATCAAGATAGTGGCGACAGGACCAATCATGCCTATCGCGCCTGCTTTATCGGGACCAATTTGCTTCACGCCCGCCGACATCATAAAAGAAGGTAAAACCGTGAAGAAAATAGCCACTACCGCCGCACCGATATACACGGCCAACGGCAAATAAAACAAATCGCGCAATGAAGTGTGTACAACAACATAGTGCAATAGAATCATCACGCTCGCCGCCATCATTGCAATCGCCGTAAACAGCGCGCTGGAAAATATCCGCATACAATAATCACTGCCGATCATATACAGCGAAAACGCAACCGCACTCAACAAAATAAATAACGCACCTTTGCCAGTTTCAACCAACGAAACACTGGGCTGCATACGAATATCCGCATAAAAAACCAGCAGCAAGCCGAGATAAATAATAGCAACACAAGCGCCTATAGCCCAAGAAATTTTTCGTTTCGCCAATAACGCCGACAACAACAAAACAAAAACAGGATAGGTATACAGGATGATACGCTCCAAACCCGCACTCACCGTTTGCAAGCCGAGCAAGTCCAAATAGCTCGCTACGTAATAACCAAGCACGCCGATAACAGCGGCTATCAACAACGATTTCCCCGTCAATACTTTGTATTCACTGCGCAAACGAATAGCAGCAACGCTGGCAAAAATGGGCAGAGAAAACAACATACGCAGCACCATGACATCCGCCACCGTTGCGCCCTTGGCGTACAGCATTTTGATGACAACGCCTTTGCAGGCAAACAACAGTGCAGCCACTCCGACTAACCACAAGCCAGATTCTTTTTGAAAGTTTGCGCGTTGCCGCTGAATAATGTTGCGTATTGCCATGAGAAAACTCCTAAAAAAACGCTGCACTTTTCAAAATCAGCGACCTTGTTTTTCAGGGAGTCAAAAAACAAAAAAGCCGCTCAAAGCGGCTTTTGCAGGTGATCAAACCAATGCATGCATCAGTCAGACACGAGAAGCCGCGACAGTGGGCTATGCCACAGTCGCACCGAGACTGACTTGATCAACATAAATGAGTTCATTTCATTCACACCGTGTTCGAGCGGGCATCATACGCGCGTGCCATTGCCCGCAGCAACACCTTTGGCAAAGATAGCGCGCCCCTCTGCTGACAAATCGGTTGCAATCGTGTCGCCTGCTGCAAAATGTCCTGCAAGAATTTCGTTCGCCAGCGGATTTTCAATCAACTGCTGAATAGCGCGTTTCAGAGGACGCGCGCCGTACACAGGATCAAAACCCACCTCTACCAATTCATTCATCACGGCATCGCTGAATGTGATTACCATTTCGCGCTCACGCAAGCGTTTGCGCAGCAACGCCAATTGAATATCGGCAATGTTGCGAATCTGTTCTTTGCCCAGCGGATGAAACACCACCACTTCATCAATACGGTTGATGAATTCGGGGCGAAAGTGATTACCCACCACTTCCATCACCGCTGCTTTCATTGCTTCGTAGCGATTTTCGTTGCGTGTGGAATCGTCTTGCAATTCCAAACCGTCAAAACTCACAGAATCAAACGAACGGTCATATGCTAAATCTTGTATGCGGTCTGAACCCAAATTCGATGTCATTACCACCACGGTATTGCGAAAATCCACCGTGCGACCTTGACTATCGGTCAAACGCCCGTCATCCAACACCTGCAGCAAAATATTGAACACATCGGGATGCGCTTTTTCCACTTCGTCCAACAATAAAACGGAATACGGTTTGCGCCGCACAGCTTCCGTCAAATAACCGCCGTCTTCGTGACCAACATAACCAGGGGGCGCGCCGATTAAACGCGCGACGGAATGTTTTTCCATGAACTCGGACATATCGAGCCGCACCATCGCGTCTTCTGTGTCGAACAAAAACATCGCCAAGGCTTTACACAATTCTGTTTTGCCAACACCCGTTGGCCCCAAAAACAAAAACGAACCGTTGGGGCGATTGGGATCCGACAATCCCGCACGCGCACGGCGCACCGCGTTTGATACCGCTACCACAGCTTCTTTCTGCCCAACCACACGCTGATGCAGCGCATCTTCCATACGCAATAATTTTTCGCGCTCGCCTTCCAACATTTTGGAAACAGGAATACCCGTCCACTTGGAAACCACTTCTGCGATTTCTTCATCGGTTACGCGATTGCGCAACAACTGAGTCTCCATTGGCTGTGTTTGATCGGCTGACGCAAGTTGTTTTTCCAACGCAGGAATCACGCCGTATTGCAATTCCGACATACGCGTAAGATCACCGGCACGGCGTGCGGCATCCATATCAATGCGCGCTTTTTCTAAATCCGCTTTGATTTGTTGCGAACCCATCAGCGAGGCTTTTTCCGCCTTCCAAATTTCTTCTAAATCCGCGAACTCTTTTTCCACCTTGGTAATTTGTTCGTTGAGGATTTCTAACGATTTTTTCGCTGAGTCATCGTCGTCTTTTTTCACCGCTTCGCGCTGAATTTTTAGCTGGATCAAACGCCGCTCCAGCTTATCCATCTCCTCTGGCTTAGAATCAATTTCCATGCGGATGCGCGATGCCGCTTCATCAATCAAATCAATCGCTTTGTCAGGCAGTTGGCGATCGGTGATATAACGTTGCGATAACTTTGCCGCAGCAATGATGGCGCTGTCGGTAATATCCACGCCGTGATGCACTTCGTAGCGCTCTTTCAAGCCGCGCAAAATAGCGATGGTGTCCTCTTCGGATGGCTGATCGACCAACACTTTTTGAAAACGCCGCTCCAAGGCTGCATCTTTTTCAATAAATTGCCGATATTCATCCAACGTGGTGGCGCCCACGCAATGCAGTTCACCACGCGCCAGCGCCGGCTTCAACATATTACCTGCATCCATCGCACCTTCGGCTTTGCCTGCGCCCACCATGGTGTGCAATTCATCAATGAATAAAATGACATTGCCTTCTTGTTTCGCCAACTCATTCAAAACGGCTTTCAATCGCTCTTCAAAATCACCGCGAAATTTGGCTCCAGCAAGAAGCGCACCTAAATCCAGCGACAGCAGGCGTTTATTGTTTAATCCCTCCGGCACTTCACCGTTCACGATGCGCTGTGCCAAACCTTCGACGATAGCGGTTTTACCCACGCCAGGCTCGCCAATTAACACAGGGTTATTTTTGGTGCGGCGCTGCAACACTTGAATGGTGCGGCGAATTTCATCGTCGCGCCCAATCACCGGATCAAGCTTGCCGCTCTCGGCGCGCTCGGTCATGTCGATGGTGTATTTGTCGAGTGCTTGGCGCGCGCTTTCCGCATTCGGATCATCCACCGATTGCCCTGCGCGCAACTCCGCCACTGCCTGCTGCAACTGCACCACTTGACCAAACTTTTTCAGCAGCGCAGCCAGCGCGCCGCCGTCTTGCGCAGCCGCCAACAACACCGCTTCGCTGGCGATGTATTGGTCGCCCTGCTGCTGTGCGTATTTATCCGCCAAGTTAAGCAGCTTCACCAATTCCTGCGACATCGCCACATCGCCCGTTGGATTGCTCACGGTCGCTTGTTTTTGCAACTCTTCATCCACTGCGCGACGCAAACCTGCGAGATCAAAGCGCGCTTTGCGCAACAGCGGCGCCACACTGCCACCCTGTTGATCCAACAGTGCTTGCAGCAAATGTAGCGGACTTATTTGGGTGTGATCCCGCCCCACGGCGAGAGATTGCGCATCCGACAAGGCGTTTTGCAGTTGGCTGGTTAATTTATCAATTCTCATGCGATCAACCTCAAAAGAGTTTTATCAATGAACACATGATGGGGATGCGTGTGAGCAGTTCAAGCCAGCCACAATCAAGTCACAGGTTTAATGCGCGGCAAATCGAAAGGAATAATGACTGTGAAGCAACTGCCTTCACCTAACTGACTGCTCACTTCGATTGTGCCGTGCATCAACTCAATGATTTGTTTGCAAATGGGTAGACCCAAACCAAAGCCAGGGCGATAGCCCGCATGGCTTTCTTCGCGTGCGTAGGGCTCAAAAATCTTCACCAAAAACTCTGGCGAAATACCGATGCCCGTATCGCGCACCATAAAGCGCAGCGTCGCACAGTGCGGTTCTTTACTGGCAACACTAATATCCAAACTCACGCGACCTTTATCCGTAAACTTAAACGCATTGGTCAGCAAATTATTTAATAGTTGATATAAACGACTTTTATCAGCTATGACCTGTGGCGACACATCACCCGCCACCGTGACATAAAAATCCAAACCTCTCTGGCGATGCGTAATGCGCAAAGCATTTTCGATTTCAGACACCAAAGAGCGAATACTCACTGGCTGCATTTGCAAAACCATATGACCTGACTTCATGCGAGAATAGCTGAGAATACTATCGACAATTTCAATAACTGAATTGCAGGAATGTTGAATCACATTCAAATAACTTTCTTGCTTGGCTGGTGCAATAGGCTCACGCATTAACTGCACTGCACCTACCACAGCCGACAGTGGCGACTTAATGTCATGCGTTACACGATCAACAAACTCGCTGCGCGCTTCCATTTCGGCATTGAGTTTCAACATTTGCGTCATGGAAACAGCGCGCTCTCGCTCAAACTCTACAATGTACATAATTACCGCAATCACCAAGAAGGTGACTTCCAACGACAGCCCCAATTCATAGCTGTAGCGCCCTAACACGTGCGGCATGGGAACGCCCAATACTGCCAGCGTGGACATCATGGACAGCAGCACAAAAGAAATCAGCCCTACACTGAATAGCTTTTTTTCCTGCCTTCTGGCAATCAACACCCAAACGGCAAAGCCGACACAAAAAACCATCAAAGAGGTATTGGAGGTCAACAACAACTGCGCGAGAAAGTTGATCGATACAAAAGGCGTTGCAACCATACAGAAAACATTAATCAGACCAAAGAAAATACAGGTGCGAAACATTTTGGGGTATTTTTTTTGCGCATGGTAATAGCCGCAAATTAACAGAGAAAATGCTAAACCCTGTGTGGCATGTATCAAGATAAATACCGTATCGCGCCACGCGCCGTGCGCATCAGGAATATAACGCTGAATAATGCCCGCCATATCCATTGCAGACAGCATGCTCATAGCAGCAAATAGCCACATAAAAAACTCTACGCCTATCCTGCGTATATAAAAAATATAAATCAGCAGGAAGAACTCCATCGCGTACAACATGCCCATCACGGCACCAGTAAATCGGCCGTCAAAAGTTACCTGCTTGGCGAACTGATCGACACTGGTCAGCGAGGGAATAAATAACGCAGCAAAAGGCGTGGCAATAGACAAATTCACCACCATGGTTTTGCCCGCTGGCACATCCAAGCGAAAAGCAAAATAATCGAAGTCGATATCGCGACTGGCATAAGGATAGGTCTGCCCTGTCAACACTTTTTTTACGACTGTGCCATTGATGCTGGCAATCAGCGCCACCTCATTCAACATCGACTGATCTAAGTTGAATACAAAGGAGCGATCTTCATGCGAACTGTTGCGGATTGAAAAGCGAAACCATTGTTTCTTCGCAGCCAAATAAGGCGTGCCACGTTTTAAAGGTGTGAAATCAGAATTGGGCAACTGTGCTGCATGTGCAATATCGGTAGGCTCTGTAGAGCCCGTGAACCTGCTAGTAAAAGGAATAAGAGATAACCGCTCTGCAACACCCGTATGGCTATCCACAACAGCTGACTCTACAGCAGGTGCTTGCGCAAGAGCAATTTCAGAAAAAAAACAGAGGAGTGCTGCTGCCAGCAACCAACACAAAACGCTTTTTTGTAATGTTCCTCGGACTCCTGTCATTTCCAGTCTCTCTCCTGCTCCGACCCACACCGATCACACGACCGACAGAATACTACCTACCTAGGTAGGTATTTGCCAAATCAATGAGGCCATACGCCCTGTACCCACTCAAGGCAAATCAAAGGGAAGCGTCACCGTAAAACAACTGCCCACCCCCAACCGACTGGAGACCTCAATGGTTCCTTGCATAAATTCAACGATTTGTTTACAAATCGGCAAGCCCAAACCGAACCCCGGACGATAACCCGTATAACTTTCATCTCGCGCATAGGGCTCAAATATCTTTTCCAAATACTCGGGCGAGATACCTATGCCAGTGTCGCGCACGACAAAACGCAACACAACATGGTGCAGCTCTTTTTTCACAACATTCACTTCCAAACTGACCGAGCCATGATCAGTAAACTTAAAAGCATTGGTGAGTAAATTATTGAGCAACTGATATAAACGCCCTGTATCACCCATCACTTGCGGAGAAACATCGTCCGCAACCATCACAAAAAAGTCTAAGTTCTTCTGTCGATGCGCAATCCGCAGTGCATTTTCTATTTCAGTTAAAAAAGAACGAATGCTGACTGATTGAATTTGCAGAGTCATGTGACCCGACTTCATTCTGGAGTAACTCAAAATACTATCGACAATACCAATAACTATGCTGCTGGAGTGCTGTATCACATCCAAATAGCTCTCATGCTTGCTGGACGCGACAGGCTCCCGCATCAACTGTACTGCCCCCACCACAGCGGACAATGGCGATTTGATGTCATGCGTCACACGATCAACAAACTCACTGTGCGCCTCCATTTCTGCATTGACTTTTACCATTTGCTCTTGCACAGCGAGCTTCGCTTTTTCTTCTGTAAAAATTCTCGACGCGATAATAATAAAAAGGAAAGTGACTTGCAGTGTCAACCCGACCTCATATCCGTGATGCGCTAACTGCGAATTAGGCAGCAGAGTAAATGCGGGTAATGAGGAGGAAAACATCAATCCAACAAACAACAAAAGCCCGATACTGAATAACCAATATTCCGCCCAAGAAAAATACAAAGTCAGCAGCGCCAAAACAACAGCAACCACTAAGGCCACAGAGTTCAAACTCATCAGTGCCATATATAAATAGGCATCTGGCTTCAACAGTGATAACAACACGCAAGCCAAGAGCAGTATACCGACTACCCACAACGATTTATCCAAAACAGGAAACTTGATTCTTGTGTGGCAATAGCCTCTCAATACTTGAGTAAAAAAGAACCCCTGCAGACCATGTATAAACAGAAAAGAAATGTTGCGCCAAGCTAAATACGCATCAGGAATAACACGCTGGATAACGCCGGCAATGTATAACACTGACATAAAGTTCATCACTGCAAACGCCCACATCTGAAATTCAAGCCCCATTCTGTGAGTGCGCAACATATAAATCAGTAGAAACAAAACAACCGAATAAATTATTCCTGTAATCGTGCCGGTAAATCGCCCCGTCATTGCCGCTTGCTGAGGAAAGAGATCTGCATCAACCAATACCGGAATAAACAACGCTGAAAATCGGGTGGCAAGCGAAAAATCAACTTGCAGTGTCTTGCCCGCAGGCACCTCCAACTGAAACGCATAAAAATCGTATTTAAGATCTCGGCTCGTGTATGGGTAGTCTTGACCCGTCAGTACAGTTTTAACAGCAACGCCATCCATAGTTGTTTGAAAATTTATTTTGCTGAACAACGACTGATCGAGATTAAAAACAAATGCGCGCTTGATATTTGAGTCGTTGTGAATCGAGAATCGAAACCATTGCACGCTCATGGGCAGCAAAGGCGATGCTGATGTCAGCGTGCTATATGCATTACTTGAAATTTCTGATGCCTGACTCGCATCAGAAATTGACGCAGAACCCACATAGTGCAGGATGTAAGGTCGCAGTGACAATTGCTGAAAATGATCCTCCTCACCGACAACAACCGTTTTAACATTCGATGCTTGTGTTGCAGCAGAGAGAGAAAGCGATAAAAAACAGACCAACAAACACATTATCTTCTTCATGGTATCCCTACCTAGTCATTTCATATACACAGCACCAATAACGCTGCAAACAACACTATGTTCGCCAGATTAACGATGCCATGCGCCCAGTGATGGGATTGCGGCGATACGAGAAGAATCGATCGCTATCACTGTGTGTATCTTCACCGCCACCGTAGATTGCTTCAACACCCAATGACCGCAATTGAATGCGTGCGAGTGCATAAATATCACACAACCAACGTGTATTTCTGTGAACTGTGAAGCAATTTTGTATCAATGTTTTATCGCAATACTGCCAATTTGATAAAAAAGTTTGTCGCACCTCATCGCCCACTTCAAAACTTTGTGAACCGATGGCCGATCCCAACCATGCATAAACATCTGACGGCAAGCAGGCAAATTGGTTCACGGTTGCCGCTAACACGCCAGCAGCCAAACCGCGCCAACCCGCGTGCGCCGCTGCAATTTCTTGACCATCGCGACTGCAAAACAAAACCGGCAGGCAATCGGCAGTCAGCACTGCGCAAACCGTGTTGGCTTGATTGCTGTAGCACGCGTCATAAGACTTTGAAATATCGACAGATTCACCCGTGCGCCGCAATACATCCACGCCGTGTACTTGCGTCAACCACACGGGCTGCTCTGGCAGGGATAAATGCTGTGCCAATAACGCACGATTGGCTGCCACAGCAGCAGGATCATCATTCACATGCGCTGCCAAATTAAAGCTGTCATAAGGTGCTTGAGACACGCCACCACTGCGCGTGGTCACTGCCGCGCGGATGTTGTCCGGCGCAGGCCAATCAGGTGTGATGATGTTCAGCGTCATTCATGCACCTCTGCACGCAACACATCTAACAAATACTGCATATCTTCCGGCAAAGGGCATTGCCACTGTATGTCTTTGCCTGTTTCTGGATGCACCAAGCCCAATTGCGCGGCGTGCAGAGCTTGGCGAGGAAATTGTTGCAATGTTGTGCGCGTTGCCTCGTCGGCTTGCTTCGGCAATCGCAAACGTGCGCCGTACTGTGTGTCACCCAACAAAGGATGACCGATATGCGCCATATGGACACGAATTTGATGCGTGCGCCCTGTTTCCAACTGGCAGCGCACATGGGTCAGCGTTTCAAAGCGTTGCAACACGCGGTAGTGCGTCACTGCCGGTTTACCCTGCGCTACCACGGCCATTTTGATGCGATCGCGCGGATGCCTGCCAATTGACGCATCCACCTTACCGCCAGCGGTCAGCACGCCGCACACCACTGCTTCGTACTCGCGCTTCATGGTGCGCGCCTGCAACTGACGCACCAAGTCCGTGTGCGCTTGCAGCGTGCGCGCCACTACTAGCAAGCCCGTGGTGTCTTTATCCAGCCGATGCACAATGCCCGCGCGCGGCACCGCTGCCAGCTCAGAATCGTGAAACAACAGCGCGTTCAGCATCGTGCCATCGGGCGAGCCCGCCCCCGGATGCACCACCAAACCCGCAGGTTTATTGATGACCAGCAGTGCGTCATCCTCATAGACAATATCCAGCGCAATCGCCTGCGCGGACCAGTTCTCACTCAGCGGCACGGCAGCATCTAACGCCATCACGCTGCCGTATTGCACTTTGTCTTTGGCGCGCACACTCGCGCCATCCACCAACAATTCACCCGATTTAATCCACGCCTGCAAACGCGCGCGCGAAAATTCGGCAAACAATTCCGCCGCCACCTGATCCACACGCAAGCCCGAATGCGCGCTAGCGACTGTTTCTGTTCGTTGGATGCGTTCACTCATGTTTGGCGATATTGGGGTGTCGGTGATTAAATGCAGCGTTTACGCGCCTAGTCTACCAAGCTCTGGTTTTTAATGATTCCTCTTTCTTTACAAGACAAACGCCTGCAACAAGTGCTGTATGTACTGGTTGGCACTTGCTCCGTATTTTTATTCTTAAAAAACGCTTGGCTAGCAGAAGATTCTTTCATCATCCTGCGTAGCGTCGATCAATTTCTTGCCGGTCACGGTTTTCGCTGGAATCCACACGAGCGCGTGCAAGTTTTCACCAGCCCACTGTGGTATTTGCTAATCATCGCCAGCACCGCTTTTTGCAAAACCCTGTATCTCAATTTGATCGGTCTTTCAATCGCTCTGCATGTGCTGTTGTTAGCGGCGACAGCAAAGCTGCTGCGCAATATGCAGCAGTGGTTGGTGTGTATTTTTCTGCTGTCGTTCTCTCAAGCGTTTTTTGATTTCACGGCTTCGGGTCTGGAATATCCGCTGATTTATTTTTTACTCGCTGTTTTTGTGCTGCTGTATTTACGCAACCAGCATACACAAGACAAATACGCACTCGCTTTGAGCGCAGGGCTTTTACTCATCACACGCCACGATACACTACTACTGATTGCGCCAATGTTGCTGCACACAGCTTGGCAATGGCATCGGCAACTCCTTTGGCGACAAAAAATCACCACGCTTTTTTTATTAACTGCACCACTGCTGCTGTGGACACTATTTTCACTGCTGTATTACGGCATGCCACTGCCCAACACCGCCTACGGCAAGCTCAATATTGACGGCGTAACGTATCTTGACCGCATTCAACGCGGCTGGATTTATCTCTCCAAAAGTTTGCAGTTAGACCCCATTACGCCAATGTTGATTTTTTTGGTGGCTGTTCGCGGTTTTTGCTCCAATAACGCGCTACAGCGCATAGTCAGCCTCAGTTTATGCACAGCGATGGCTTATATCTTCTGGGTTGGTGGCGATTACATGCTCGGAAGGTTTTACGCGCCGCTGTATTTAGTGGCAGCGTTGCTGTTTGTGCAGCAATCATGGCGCGAGGAAAAATTACCGCTCATGGTGCGTATTGCTATCGGTCTGTGTCTCGCGTATTTCGTGTATTACTTGCTACTACTTAATTTGCAAAATATTGGCGACCTTTTCAAAACATGGCAGTGGGGAACACCATCCCCCAAAGCGTTTTATATTTTTATTGCCGTACTAGGTTTTTTATTTTTCTTGCTCGGTATGATGCCGCATGTTTTCATACAAAAAATTAGCCGCATACTTTTACTCAGTGCGCTACTGCTATCAAGCCAACAGTTTGATAGCCCGTGGCAAACCAGCTACAAAAACTGGGGCAAAAATAGCGATTTTGATATGTGGTGGAATTTGAACAATGTGTCGCGCGAGCGCTATTTCATTTACCACTGGACCTCGCTGTATGCATGGCTGCATCGCGACCCGCAAAAATTATTTCCCGACCACCCTTGGTGCTATGAAGGCGCAGCGCAGCCGCCGATAGCCATCATCGCGTTAGACGGCATCATTGGTTACTGCATGGGCATCGACAAAATTGCCATCGACAGCAAAGCGCTCACCGATCCGCTCTTGGCGCGCATGCCCAAAAATCTCAGTGGCATTTGGTCGTCGGGCGGCGTGAACCGTGTTATCCCAGCCGGCTATATCGAATCCGTGCGCAGCGGCGAAAATAAAATTGTCGACCCCGACTTAGCGCGCTACTACGACAAACTCAAGCTGATAACCGCATCTGAACCGCTGTTAGCACCAGAGCGTTTGCGCGCCATCGTCGCTTTTCACCTCGGTTTTTATGACCACTGGATGCACGCCTACCTCGCTCACCTGCAAGCTGCGCGCGAGAACCGTACTCTCCAATAGCATCGGTGTGGTTAAATAGCCGCTTCCTGAAAAACCAGCCCTGACGACCCTATGTATAAGATCGCCACCACCCTATTGCTCGCCCTGTTGCTCGCTGCCTGCTCTGGCAATGACAAGGAAATCGATCCCAACCTAACGGAAGCCGAGCTGTACCAAAAAGCCACCAGCAATGCGGACGATGGTCGTTACGACAAATCGGTCGAGTATTACCAAGCACTCGAAGCACGCTATCCCTTCGGTTCTTATTCCGATCAGGCGCAGCTAAATATTATTTATGCACAGTATGAAAGCGGCGAACACGAAGCAGCCGGAGCTTCCGCTGATCGTTTTATTCGTTTACATCCACAACACCCCAAAGTGGATTACGCCTACTACATGCGCGGTTTGTCGTCGTTTGTTGAAAACCAAGGCGTGCTTGAGCGTTTTATGCCGACCGACATGACACAACGCGACCCAGGCGCAGCACGCAAATCATTTTCTGAATTTTCTGAATTACTCACGCGCTTTCCTAACAGCCAATACGCACCAGATGCACGCAAACGCATGGTGTTTTTGCGCAATTTGTTAGCGCGTTATGAAATTCATGTCGCCAATTATTTGTTCAAACGCGGCGCATGGTTGGCGGCGGCAAATCGCGGTCGTTATGTGGTAGAAAATTTCCAAGGTGCACCGGCAATGCCTGACGCGCTCGCTGTAATGGTACAGGCTTATTATTTAATGGAATTGGATGACCTGTCTGACAAGGCATTAACCGTATTGAAAGCCAACTACCCCGACTATCCGTCCCTCAACAAAGACGGCTCGTTCCAATACCAAACCAATATGGAAAACGAACGCCGTTCATGGTTGAACAAAGCCACTGCCGGTCTATTGGGCAGCCAAGCGCCTATCGGTTTTGATACGCGCAAGTTTTACGGCAAAGAAACACTCAGTTATCGCGGCGATTGATCAACCCCATTGATCAAGCTGTTGGCTTCCACCCATTCGTGATCGGGTAGCGCCGATCACGACCAAAACCGCGCTCCGTGATGCGCGGCCCTATTGCCGCCTGCCTGCGTTTGTATTCGTTGAGATCCACCAAGCGAATCACGCGCTGCACATCGTGTTCTGAAAATCCTGCCGCAATAATTTTTTCCGCGCTTTCATCCTGCTCAACATAGCGTCGCAAAATTGCATCCAACACATCGTAAGCAGGTAAATTGTCCTGATCGGTTTGATCGGGCGCTAATTCTGCTGAAGGTGGACGATCAATCACGCGCTGCGGAATCACTGGCGCGATACCGTTGCGATAGCGACACAGTGCATAGACGCGAGTTTTCAGCACATCTTTCAGCACATCAAAACCGCCCGCCATATCGCCGTACAGTGTGCAGTAACCCACAGCCACCTCGCTTTTATTGCCGGTGGTTAACACCAAACTGCCTTTGCGATTCGACAGCGCCATCAGCGTCACGCCGCGACAGCGCGCCTGCAAATTTTGTTCAGTTGTATCGTGCGCAATCGCGGGCAGATTGGAAAAACTAGGCGACAACATATCGGCAAAAGCACTCACGGCTTTTTCAATCGAAATCACAGAATAATTCACACCCAGTGTGCGCGCTTCCGCTTCGGCATCCTCCACACTGATGGATGCCGTGTAGTGATAAGGCATCATCACCGCTTCCACGCGCTCCGCACCGAGTGCGTCCACTGCGATAGCCAATACCAAAGCAGAATCAATGCCGCCCGACAAACCCAGCAGCACAGAGCGAAAGCCATTTTTATTGACATAGTCGCGCACACCACACACCAAGGCGCTGTAAACAGCCGCATCAGAGGCGGGAATTTCTGCTAATGGAATCGATGTAGATAATCGAGGCGCACTGTTATTTTTTTCTAACACAACCGACAACATGGCTTCAGAAAATAAAGCGGCGCGCGCAAGAATTTTCCCTGCCGCAGAAAACGCACAAGAGCCACCATCGAACACCAACTCATCTTGCCCGCCCACGGCATTGCAATACAACAATGGCAGCGCGACAGCGCGTGCACGATCCGCCAACATCGCTTCGCGCTCGTCTTGTTTATCGATATGAAACGGCGAGGCATTCAAAACCAATAACAATTCTGCGCCAGATTGCTTGGCTTGTTGCGCTGGTTTTTCTTGCCAAATATCTTCACAAATTAGCAGCGCGGTCGGCACACCATCCAAATCAAAGACGCAAGTTTTATCACCAGCAACGAAATAGCGTTTTTCATCAAATACGCGGTAGTTTGGTAAACACTGCTTGCAATATTCAGCAATTTTTTTACCCGCAAAAAACACACCCGCCGCATTAAAAAGTTGACCATCAATGGCGATGGGATAACCGACGATCACATAGATATCACTTGCCGCTTGCGCGACTTCCACCAGTGCTTTTTCGATACGCGGCTGCAAACTAGGACGCAGTAACAAATCCTCTGGCGGATAGCCCGTCAGTACCAGCTCAGGAAAAATGATGACGCGCGCACCCGCAACCTGCGCTTCAGCGATACGCGCCAACACCAAGCGCGTATTGCCATGGATATCGCCGACCACAGGATTGATTTGAGCCAAAACAAGGGAAATATTCGTCATACGAAGCAGAAGTAACAGAAAGCGTGCGTGAATTGTAATGGAAATGCGCCAGCCAGCCCGTAAAATGACCGCCCCTGTGGAGGTAGCCATGTCAGCCGACCCACGCGCCAATCGCGTCGAATTTAACAAGTTGCAAAAACGCCTGCGCCGTCAGGTGGGGCAAGC
>CAYOEO010000026.1:0-17607 GCA_964403125.1 uncultured Pseudomonadales bacterium
ACGCGGCCCCTGAAATCACCTCGTCCACGACCGCAGGCAAAGCCTCGCAAACGATCACGGTGGGCACACCGGCGCCAGCGAGCGCGGCGTACGGCGATATCTTCACCGTGGGTGCGACCTCCAGCTCCGGCGATCCGGTTGTGGTGACCACAACCGGCGGCTGTACCAACAGTGGCAACAGCGTGACGATGACCAGCAGCACGGTGGCGTGCGTGGTGCATTACAACCAAGCCGGTAACAGCAACTACGACGCGGCCCCTGAAATCACCTCGTCCACGACCGCAGGCAAAGCCTCGCAAACGATTACCGTGACCACCGCCGCACCGGCAAGTGCTGCATATAACAGCAGTTTTTCTATTGCTGCCACGGCTTCATCTGGTTTATCTGTGGCAATTTCAGTGAGTGGAAACTGCTCTGGTTCAGGTGTTGGCAATGCAACAATCACCATTACTGGCGGCACAAGTAATTGCACAGTCCACTATGACCAATCAGGCGACAGTAATTATGACGCAGCACCACAAGTCAACGAGGTGGCATCGATCATTCCAGATGGCGACCTCGACGGTATTCCAGATGCCACAGATAACTGCCCTGCGGTGGCTAATGCCGATCAGAAAGATACGGATGGCGACAGCATAGGCGATGCGTGTGACACGGATATTGATGGCGATGGCATTGATAACACGACCGACAATTGCCCTTTAACCAGTAATGCTGATCAAAAAGACACTGATAGTGATGGCATTGGTGATGCCTGTGATACAGACATTGACGGTGATGGTATCGACAATTCAGCCGATAACTGTCCAGTGAATGCGAATCCTGACCAAGCAGATACGGATGGCGATGGAATGGGGGATGTCTGCGATCCAGATGCTTTCGATCCAGATCCAGGTGTGCTGTTCCGTAAATGGGGCGGAGAAGTGGCAAAAGACCGTTTTGGTATCTCAATTGCCAATGCTGGGGACGTGAATGGTGATGGCATTAACGATGTAGTTGTTGGTGCTTATCTCTGGGATAAAGTTGTTCCTAAACTCGATAAGCATGGCAACCCTATTGTTAACAAAAAAGGTGTTACCTTAACGAAAAAACTGAAATCGACAGGTCGTGTTTACGTTTACTCAGGCAGAGATGCGAGTGAGTTGTATGCCCTGCAAATTACAGGACAAAACAAAGGTGATTGGTTCGGTTACAGCGTAGCTGGCGCAGACATAGACGGTGATGGATTCTCTGACATTATTGTTGGTGCGCCACGCTGGGATGTTCCAAAATCTGGCACGCAAAAAGCGTTAAAAGATGCTGGCAAGGTGTATGTATACTCGGGTAAAACAGGTGTGCTAATTGCCAGCGTTGTAGGTACAGCAGCGGGTGACAACTTAGGCTTCTCTGTAGCAAGAGCTGGTCTGGTGGATGCGGATACCAATGCTGATGTCGTGATCGGTGTGCCGCGCGCTGATGTGGTGTCAACGGACGGTAAATTGCTGCGAGATGCAGGTCGCGCTTTGGTGTGCTCAGGTGCAAGCCTAGCGGCTGGTTCGGTGTGCGATACCTCGACCAACCTCTTCAAGGTAGAAGGCGACAAAGCTGGTGATCGATTGGGTCTGTCAGTGGCGAGTGCAGGCGATGTGAATGGTGATGGTCGCGATGATGTCATTATTGGTTTGCCGAAAGATGATCCTTCTTCAACCCAAAAAGATGCTGGCGCAGCCGTGATTTACTCTGGCGCTACCGGTATGCCGTGGGCGCGAATGGAAGGGGAGGCCAAAGGCGATTGGTTCGGTTACAGCGTAGCCAGTGCAGGCGATTTGGATCATGACGGTAAAGCCGATGTAGTTATCGGCGCTTATCGTCATACTGCAATCGCCACAGTAAATGGAAAAACCAAAAAGTTGAAACAAGCGGGTGCCGTGTACGCGTACTCATGCGTAACAGGAACTTGTACACCTGTGTTCCCAGCAAAATATGGTGAGGCTGCGGGCGACCGTTTGGGCTGGAGTGTGTCTGGTGCTGGCGACCTGAACAAAGATGGTCAAAACGATGTACTTGCAGGCGCGCCAGGGCGAGATAACTACGTGCCTAAACTTAATAAGTTAGGTGCCGTTGTGGTCAACAAAAAAGGACAGACTGTGATGAAACGACTGCCAGATGTAGGCGGCGTTTACATGATCAGCGGCGCAGACGGTAGCTCTATCCATAGCCCGCTTTTGGGTATTCGCCAAAAAGATAATCGCGGTATGTGTGTGATTGGCATTGGCGACATCGATTTGGATGGTTTTAGTGATATCGTCACTTCAGCGCCTAATGCGGATCGTGAGGTATGGGTGCCTGCTAAAAATCCAAGCAAACCACCGAAGAGAAAAATTATTCGTGATGTAGGGTTTGTTGAAGGAATATCTGGAAAAATTGCGACAGGGAATTGAGGAAAAGGGCATCGCAAGATGCCCTTTTTTATTGGCGAATAGTTAGTTTTGCCGTCACTTCAATGTGTTCACCGGGTTGCATATCGCCCAGCGACCAATCGCCAATTTGATAGCGAATTAAACGCAGTGTGGGAAAGCCAACGGCCGCTGTCATTCTACGCACTTGCCGATTGCGCCCTTCGTGTATCGTCAATGACAACCAGCTCGTAGGGATGGCTGCACGATAGCGAATGGGCGGATTTCTCGGCCATAAGTTGCCTGGCGCAGCCATGCGTTTTGCGGTTGCCGGTCGCGTCATACCGTCTTTCAGTTGCACACCTTGGGATAGTTGCTGGATGGCAGTTTCTGTGATGTTGCCATCCACTTGCACCCAATAAGTTTTTGGCAGTTTAAAGCGCGGGTCGCTAATGCGTTGTTGCAGCTTACCGTCATCCGTCAGTAGCAGCAGGCCTTCGGAGTCAAAATCCAAACGTCCAGCAGGGTAGATTCTGTCCTCCGTAAAAAAATGTTTGAGCGTCATGCGCCCTTGCTCGTCCGTGAACTGCGATAGCACACCATAGGGTTTGTTGAACAGTACTAATCGGCTCATAAAGTGTTCGAATAAAAAAGAGATGATTTTGCTCGTAGGTTTTGTAGCAAATCTACAAGATGAGAGGGGGCTCGTATATAATCGCTTACAGTTATCGCCTCACGAGGGCGTTACTTCTTTAGGTGTATTTCATTGGAGCAACCCATGACCTATCAGAAAGTCCAAGTGCCTACCAACGGTAGCAAAATTACCACCAATGCCGATTTTTCTCTCAATGTTCCCAATAATCCCATTATTCCTTTTATTGAAGGCGATGGCACGGGTGTGGACATCACACCTGTTATGCGCAAAGTCATTGATGCAGCGGTGAGCAAAGCTTACGGCGGTGAAAAAGCGATTGCCTGGATGGAAATTTATTGCGGCGAAAAATCGGCTGAATTGTACGAAGGCAATTGGTTTCCTGAAGAAACATTGCGCGCGATTAAAGAATTTGTGGTTTCTATCAAAGGCCCATTGACTACACCAGTCGGCGGCGGTTTTCGTTCTTTGAATGTCGCATTGCGTCAGGAATTGGATTTGTATGTGTGCTTGCGCCCTGTACGCTGGTTTCAAGGCGTACCTAGCCCCGTGAAAGAACCGCACAAAACAGACATGGTGATTTTCCGCGAAAATGCGGAAGACATTTATGCGGGCATCGAGTGGAAAGCAGGTTCCGATGAAGCGAATAAAGTCATCACCTTCTTGCAAAATGAAATGGGCGTGAAAAAAATTCGCTTCCCGCAAGATTGCGGTATCGGTGTAAAACCTGTTTCCAAAGAAGGAACTGAACGCTTAGTGCGCAAAGCGATTCAGTACGCCATCGACAACGACAAGCCTTCAGTCACGTTGGTGCACAAAGGCAACATCATGAAATTCACCGAAGGTGGTTTCCGCGATTGGGGTTATGCATTGGCACAAAAAGAATTTGGCGCAACGCTAATTGGTGAAGGTCCTTGGTGTGAATTTGCTAATCCAAAAACTGGCAAAAAAATCGTGGTGAAAGACGCGATCGCTGATGCTTTCTTGCAGCAAATTTTGTTGCGCCCTGAAGAGTACAGCGTGATTGCCACGCTGAATTTGAACGGTGACTACATCTCTGATGCTTTGGCTGCGCAAGTAGGTGGTATTGGTATTGCACCGGGTGCCAACCTGTCTGACACCATCGCTATGTTTGAAGCGACACATGGCACTGCGCCGAAATATGCCGGTCAAGATAAAGTAAACCCAGGTTCACTAATTCTTTCTGCGGAAATGATGCTGCGCCACCTCGGCTGGCCAGAAGCAGCGGACTTGGTAATTAAGGGTATGGATGGCGCAATTCAAGCCAAAACCGTGACTTACGATTTTGAGCGTCTGATGGACAGCGCGAAGTTAGTTTCTTGCTCTCAGTTTGGCGAGGAAATGATCAAACACATGTAACAAGTGTTTGAGTCTACGAAAAAGCTCGCAAAAAGCGGGCTTTTTTATTGGTGCATCATCTAAACAAACTTAGCTGGCTTCCATCGAGCGCAGTGAGGTGGCAGCGATATTAGTCGCGTGCAGTCCTTTCGGCCCCTGTGTGATTTCATAGCTGACCGGCTGACCGGCTTTGAGTGTTTTATAGCCATCCATCGTGATGGTGGAGAAGTGTGCAAAAAGGTCTTCGCCGCCGCCGTCGGGCAAAATAAAACCGTAGCCTTTGGCGTTATTGAACCACTTCACTGTGCCTGTTGCCATGATACAGCCCTCATCAATCTATCTTCCATGCACCACTGCAATTCGGTTTGGCAGTGGATGCTGTTGTAATTATTATGCGACTCTCCCTGCCAATGGGAGATAGCCGAGCCACTTTTTTACCCATAAAGCTGCGGTGAGTCAAGTCATGACCATCTTATTGCCTCGTCTTATGTCGTTGGGGATGCCTTGGGTATTGATTTTGCAGGTGCCAGCGGGCAACATACGCGCGCCTTAAAAACGGTAAAAACAGGCGATATTCGCCGCATTCCTTCTTTTTTGTCCACTCCTACACGAACGGAGAATCCATGAAGATTCTGGTTGCAGTCAAACGCGTCGCTGACGCAAATGTGAAGGTTCGCCCTAAGGCGGACGGTACCGGTGTCGATCTGACCAATGTCAAGATGGCCGTTAACCCTTTCTGTGAAATTGCCGTAGAAGAAGCTGTGCGCATGAAAGACGCTGGCTTGGCGACAGAAATCGTTGCGGTTTCTATCGGTGATAAAGAAGAACACTTGCGCACTGCGCTGGCTCTCGGTGCGGATCGCGCTATTTTGGTCAAAACAGAAGCCGAAGTGCAGCCATTGGGTGTAGCAAAAGCTTTGAAAGCGGTTGTTGATCAAGAGAAGCCTGATTTGGTGATTCTCGGCAAACAATCTATCGACGGCGATAACAACCAAGTCGGCCAAATGTTGGCGGCATTGGCTGGTATGGCGCAAGGTACTTTCGCTTCGGTATTGAAAGTGGAAGGCGGAAAGGCTGCGGTCACGCGTGAAATCGATGGCGGTTTGCAAACCGTGAGCTTGAACTTGCCTGCAGTTGTCACCACCGATTTGCGTTTGAATGAGCCGCGTTACGCTTCGCTGCCTAACATCATGAAAGCGAAGAAGAAACCTTTGGATACCGTAACGCCAGAATCCTTGGGTGTTGATGTTGCACCGCGTTTCAAAGTCATCAAAGTTGAGCCACCTGCTGATCGTAAAGCCGGTATCAAAGTGCCAGATGTTGCAACGCTGGTTGATAAATTGAAAAACGAAGCGAAGGTGATCTGATTATGACAACGCTTGTTATTGCTGAACACGACAACGCCAGCTTAAAAGGCGCAACACTGAACACCGTTGCTGCTGCCAAAGCAATCGGCGGAGATATTCATGTATTGGTTGCTGGCAGCCAGTGCGCTGCCGCTGCAGAAGCCGCTGCAAAAGTTGATGGTGTTGCTAAAGTTTTGGTAGCAGACAACGCAGTTTATGCGCATCAGTTGGCAGAAAATGTCAGCTTGTTGGTTGCAGAACTTGGCAAAGCCTACAGCCATATTTTGGCACCAGCGACCTCTAGCGGTAAAAATATTCTGCCGCGCGTTGCTGCGCTGTTGGATGTTGCGCAAATTTCTGAAATTACTGCGGTGATCAGTGCAGACACTTTCCAGCGCCCAATTTATGCGGGTAACGTGATTGCAACGGTGCAATCTTCTGATGCCATCAAAGTACTGACTGTGCGTACTACGGGCTTTGATGCTGTGGCTGCTACTGGCGGTTCTGCTGCGATTGAAGCCGTTGCTGTAGCGAAAGACGCAGGTATTTCTGCATTTGTCGGTGAAGAAATTGCGAAGAGCGATCGCCCTGAATTGACGGCTGCGAAAATTGTTATTTCTGGCGGTCGTGGCATGGGTTCTGGCGAAAACTTCCATTTGCTGGATGGTATCGCAGACAAATTGAGCGCGGCAGTTGGCGCATCGCGCGCTGCAGTTGACGCAGGTTTTGTACCTAACGATATGCAAGTGGGTCAAACGGGCAAAATCGTTGCGCCAGATTTGTATATTGCTGTCGGTATTTCTGGCGCGATTCAACACTTGGCGGGCATGAAAGATTCTAAAGTGATCGTTGCGATCAACAAAGATGAAGAAGCGCCTATTTTCCAAGTAGCCGATTACGGCTTAGTGGCAGATTTATTTGTCGCATTGCCTGAGTTAGAAAAAGTGCTGTAATTTTTTAGTGCTGAAATAAAAAAGCCCGACTCGATCGGGTTTTTTTATGCGCGTAAATTGAGAAAAATTAAAGCCAAGTGCCGCCGGCTTCGTTAATAGTTTCTTGTGCTAATAATGCTTGGTTCCACTCCACAATCATTTCAACCAATTGATGTGCTTGATGGTCAAGGCTATCAAGTTCTTGTACGGTATTGCGCTGCCCGATATACACCTCAATGGTTTTGCCACGCAGTGTTAAAGGGTGGGCTGGGTAATCCATTTTGTACAGTTCTAGCTGCCAGCGCGTGTTGTTGACGATAGCGCGATACAGCGCCAATTTGGTTTGCAGTGTGTACACACTAAAATCATGTAGCCCACCTAATCCTGCTAAATCCAGCGATAAAATCAGTGCTGTTTTGCAGTCAGGGCTTACCGCAATCGTGGCTGTGCGACGCGTTTTGCAAATGATAGATAGACCGCCGAAGTTTTGTCCTGGCGTAAGCTGGTTGATGGCTTGTGCGTCGGTGTCATCATCAGGGTAGACCGATAGCTGCCCTTTCAAGAGGAAGGAATAGCGACGTCCTGCTTTGCCTGCGGTCAGCAAAATTTCACCGCTATCAAACTCCATAAAGCAGGCATTTTTCATCAGCACGTCGAGCTGATTTTTATCCACAGTGCGCACTTCATTAACGAAGGCAATGCCATTGATAAAGGCATTAGCCATATCTTGTGGATAGTTAGCGATAGGGATGGCTTTCATGCGAGTCCACTGTCCTTGATGCTGCTGAAGGTTGTGCGAAATGTCTGCACGAGATTAGCACAGTTTTTTGCATACAATGCCTGTGATTGTTTCTTCCTGTTACCTGGAGTGAATGGAATGCATTGGGGCTTGCGCTATATGCGTTGGAACTCTGTTGTTAGGTGTTGGTGGCTTATCTATGCACTCCTAGTTGCAGGATTTTGTGCGGCTACTGTGTACACCTTGACTGTAAGCCAGTGGCGGGGACCGTGGCGTGATATGTGGGAAGTCATGCCTTTTCTTGAGAAAGCTGTGCAAGGAACGGCGAGTTGGTCTGATTATTGGGAACAGTATGGATTTTCTCATCGTCCGATGATTTCGCGCTGGCTGTGGGCTGCCGATCTGCGATGGTTTTCTGGCAGTAATCACTTACTGTTGACGGTTTCGCTGTTCATGCAATTGTTGATTTTTTGTAATGTGCGTTGGGTGTTACGAGGAGATGCTTCGTATTCGTCGCAACAGAGAAAAGTTGTTTTGGTTGGCGTGTTTTTTTGTTTATTGAACATCACGCAAGTATTTAATTTTTTACATACATTTGATGTACAGTGGTTTTTGGTGACGGGGTTTGTCACGCTGGCATTAGGGTTTGTATTGCGACACCAGCAGGTAAGTAATACTTCATTGATTGCTGCGTGGCTTTTGATTTTTTTTGCGAGTTTGAATAATTTCTCAGGCTTGATTATGTGGCCAGTAGTGACGTTGCTCATAATGGGTTTGCGTATGTCTTGGCGCAGAGTTTTGATATTTTTTCTGGCGTTTGTCATTTATCTGCCGCTGTATTTTTATCAGTTAACGGGAGAAGGAGGTAGCGATTCACACAGCATTCTTTCTCAGATGTCAGGGGCGCAGTGGGCGCCGTTTCTATGGTTGACGCTGATAAAGTTTCCTTTGTGGTATTTGTCTAATCCGCTGTCGTTTCAGTTGTCGGTCGAAGGTCCTTTGCATACGCCTGCATGGGTTTCATGGATTGCGCCGAGCTTGGTTTTAATATTGGTAATAGCGGCTGCAAAATCTTGGTATTGCAGCTTGCTGCGCGGTATTAAGCGATCTGCTGTTGCTTGGTTGGGCTTATCTTTGATGCTGTTTGCTTATGGCGTTGGCGTTGCCACGGCAATTGGACGCACGTTCTTTTGGGATAATGTTTACGCGCTGCGCTATCAAAATATCGTGCTGCTGTTTTGGATAGGCGTAGTGTTATGGCTGTCTTCTAGTGTGCGCTGGCGCAATACTGGTTTAGCTACGGGAGCGTTGCTTCTCCTATTGATTTTCGTGCCACAAATTGGTTGGTATCACGATCTGATGCTAAAAACAGGTAATCGCACACGCGATGCACATTTGGCTTTGGTAGTCGGCTTGGAGAATCAATTATCTGCGATTCAATCGACAGTTTCTCGTTCGCATTTGGGGAAAGATTCGCAGTACACGCTGCAACATGAGGCGGCTGCTTTACGCAACTGGCATGCCGGTCCTTATGCGGATCCTAGTTGGAGTGATATTCCGTCATTGGCGAAACTAGATGGGTCTCCACTCTGCCAAACTTCTGTGATTGAGAGTGACGTTCATGGCAGCGACGAGCGTTATGCGCGATTATTGCTGCGCTTTCGGGAAGCCGTGAGTTACACGCTGATTGTTTGGTATAACAATGACGCATCTTCTTTTGGGCTATTGATTCCCGCCGCCGCCGACACTTGGTGGCAGCGCCTACAACAGTCTTTTGGAGGGTTTTCTGAATACGCAGGTTTTGCAAAACAAATGCCCAAGCAAAAATCGCAAGCTGTTTTTGCGCGTGCTGATCAGCAATGGTGTCGATTGACGTTTTTGTAACAAAAAATGAAGGGGTTATTCCATGACAGATTGGTCTATAAAACTGGCAGGAAGCCTTTTTTTAATCACAAGCTTGGCGGGCTGCAATAAGCAATCTGCGGCACCACAGCAAACAGTGCCAGAAGTGGCGGTTGCTGTGATCCAGCCACAATCTGTGCAAATTATTAATGACTTGCCTGGGCGTGTTTCGGCTTTTCGTATCGCGCAAGTACGCGCACGTGTTGACGGTGTGGTACTGAAACGCGATTTTGTTGAAGGCAGCGATGTAAAAGCAGGACAGTTGTTGTACGTCATTGATCCGGCGCCTTATCAAGCAGATGTAAATAATGCGAACGCCGCTTTGGCGCGTGTAAAAGCCAATTTAGCAACGCGTTCACTGCAAGCTTCGCGCTCTAGTGCATTGATAAAAAAACACGTTATCAGTCAGCAAGATTTCGATGACATTAACGCATCCTACAAACAAGCGCAGGCTGATGTGAAAGCCGCAGAAGCCTCGTTGGATGCAGCGCGTATTCGTTTGGGGTATACCGAAGTGCGTTCGCCTATTGATGGTCGTATTGGAAAATCGCAAGTGACTGAGGGCGCGTATGTGCGACAAAGTGATGCAACGCTGCTCGCAACCGTTCAACAACTAGATTCTGTTTATGTGGATGTGACGCAATCTAGCAGTGAGTTGTTGAGTTTACGCAAAGATTTAGAAAAAGGCTTATTGCAAAAAGTAGACACCAATAGTGCTTCTGTTTCTTTGAAGTTGGAGGATGGATCTGTTTATTCTGAAGCGGGAAAATTGCAGTTTTCTGATATTAGTGTGGACGAAAGCACAGGATCCGTAACATTGCGTGCTTTGTTTAATAACCCACAATATTTGTTGTTGCCAGGTATGTTTGTGCATGCCTTGTTGGAAGTCGGTGTCGATCAGCAAGGTTTGTTGGTTCCTCAGCAAGCAGTAACGTTTAATACGGCGGGTCAAGCCACAGCTTTAATTGTCGATGCGCAAGACAAAGTTGAGTTGCGTGTACTGCAAACCAATCGCGTGATTGGAAATCAATGGTTGATCACTCATGGTATTCAAGCAGGTGATCGCGTCATTGTGGAAGGTTTACAAAAAGTCAAACCGGGTGTTGTGGTAAAAGTTGTACAAGACACCGCCGCATCAGTAACTGTTGTTAAACATTAATAGCAATATTTTCGATAAGGAGAGTATTGCATGAGTCATTTTTTTATTGGTAGACCGGTTTTTGCATGGGTGTTGGCTATTGTTGTGATGTTGACAGGTGTGCTGGCATTAACGCAATTACCGATTGCGGTGTATCCACGTCTTGCGCCACCTTCCGTTTCAATTTCTGCAAATTATCCTGGTGCTTCCGCAAAAACACTGGAAGATACGGTGACACAAGTCATTGAACAGCAGATGAATGGGATTGATCATCTTGAATATATTTCTTCTAACAGCAGCGATTCAGGTCGAGCGAGTATCACACTTACTTTTTCACAAGGCACGGATCCTGACGTAGCGCAGGTGCAAGTGCAAAATAAATTGCAGTTAGCGATGCGCATGTTGCCACCCGAAGTGCAACAGCAGGGCTTGCAAGTTGCAAAAGCAGGGAAAAGTTTTTTGATGGTGATGACGGTGTCTTCTGCTGATGGCAGTATGCAGAGCATTGATTTGGGTGACTTTATTGCATCCAATTTGCAGGATCCTATTTCGCGTGTAAACGGCGTGGGGATGGTGCAGTTATTGGGCACGCAGTACGCCATGCGTATTTGGATGCAGCCAGAAAAACTGCACGCGTTTAATCTCACGCCCGTTGATTTGATTCAAGCGATTAAAGCACAAAACGTACAGGTTGCTGCGGGACAGTTGGGTGGCTCGCCAACGGTAGAAGGTCAGCGACTCAACGTTACCATCATGGCGCAAAGTCGCTTACAAACGATTGAGCAATTTGGCGATATTTTGTTGCGCGTAAATACCGATGGCTCGCAAGTGCGTTTGAAGGATGTGGCGCGTGTAGAGCGCGGTGCAGATAGCTATAACGTCATAGGAGCCTATAATCGTTCACCAGCATCGGCTTTGGCGATTACGGCTGCGCCTGGTGCTAATGCGTTGGAAACTGCGGAGAGTATCAGAAAAAAAATTGCCGAGTTGTCGCCTTATTTTCCGAAAGGTATCGAGGTGAATTATCCCTATGACATGATTCCCTTTGTCAAAATTTCTATCAAAGAAGTTGTCAAAACACTCTTTGAGGCCATTGTGCTGGTATTTTTAGTAATTTTTGTTTTTTTACAAAATTGGCGCGCGACGTTGGTGCCGACAATTGCTATCCCTGTCGTGGTGTTGGGAACTTTTGCTGTGATGGATGCTGCGGGATTTTCCATTAATTTGCTGACGATGTTTGGTTTGGTATTGGCGATGGGGTTGTTGGTAGATGATGCCATCGTGGTGGTAGAAAGTGTTGAGCGCATCATGAGTGAAGAAAAGTTGTCACCAAAAGCAGCTACCTATAAAGCGATGTCGCAAATTTCAAGCGCATTGGTTGGGATAGGCTTGGTGTTGGTGGCGGTGTTTATTCCGATGGCCTTTTTAAGTGGTTCTAGCGGTGCAATTTATCGTCAGTTCACTTTGACGATGGTAGCTGCCATGGTGCTTTCTGTTTTGACGGCTTTAATTCTTACGCCTGCTCTCTGCGCTACCTTATTGAAACCAATTCCACACGAACAAGAAAATTCTCGCGGTTTTTATGGGTGGTTCAATCGTAACTTTCAGCGCGCTTCAGAAACGTATCACAGTATTGTTGCCAAATTAGTGCGCCACGTGCGCTTAGTTTTTTTAGCCTACGCGGTCATTATCGCTATCGTTGCTTATTTATTTGTCAGTTTGCCAACTTCTTTTTTACCTGATGAAGATCAAGGTTTTTTTGCGAATGTTGTCACGCTGCCCGTTGGTTCTTCGCGGAGTCAGACAATGGCAGTTTTAAACAAAGTGCGTGATTATTACATGGAGCACGAAAAAGACACCGTGCAAGCCATGTTCTATGTGGCGGGATACAGTTGGGCCGGTTCTGGTCAAAATATGGGACAGATGTTTACGCAATTAAAGCCTTGGAGTGAAAGAAAAGGAAAAGATCAGTCTGCACAAGCAGTGATTCGTCGAGCCACACAATATTTTTCCAGTATCAAAGAAGCGAATGTCATTGCAATTAATCCCGCACCTGTACAGGAGTTGGGCAACTCCACGGGTTTTGATATGCAGTTGCAAGATCGTGGTGGGTTAGGGCATTTAGCGTTAATGGATGCACGCAACCAATTGTTAGCGATGGCAGCGAAAAAACCAGAAGACGTAATGCGTGTTCGTGCAAACGGTTTGGATGATACGCCGGTGTATCAGTTAGACATCAACCAAGAGCGCGCCAGTGTACTAGGGCTCGATTTGACTGACGTTTACAGCACGATGACAGCGGCGTTTGGTTCTTCTTATGTCAATGATTTTATTGATCGCGGACGTGTAAAACGTGTTTATGTAATGGGTGATGCCGCATCACGTATGCAGCCGGATGATTTGAAAAAATGGTATGTGCGCAATCGTGCAGGAGAGATGGTGCCGTTTTCTGCTTTTGCCAGTGGTCATTGGGCTTACGGTTCGCCAAAGTTAGAGCGTCACAATGGCGTGCCATCAGTGCAGATACAAGGCACAGCCGCATTAGGCAAAAGCTCAGGCGATGCTATGCGCACGATGGAAAATTTAGTGGCGCAGTTGCCGGGTGGATTTGGCTTTGAATGGACAGGTATGTCGCGTGAAGAAAAACAAGCAGGTAAGCAAGCGCCATTGTTGTATGCCGTTTCCATTTTGGTTGTCTTTTTATGTTTGGCGGCGTTATATGAAAGTTGGTTGATTCCTTTTTCAGTAATTTTAGTTGTACCGCTCGGCGTGTTGGGTGCATTAATTGCAGCAAAATTTTTTGGATTGTCAAATGACGTGTATTTCCAAGTAGGCTTGCTGACAACCGTGGGTTTAGCATCCAAAAATGCTATTCTTATTGTGGAATTTGCGCGTGAACAATATGCGCGCGGTAGCTCGTTAATTGATTCAGTGTTAGCAGCGGCGCATTTGCGTTTGCGTCCTATCATCATGACATCTATGGCATTTTTATTTGGTGTGCTGCCACTGGCTTTGTCGAGTGGTGCAGGCGCAGCTAGCCGTAATGCTATTGGCATTGGTGTTTCCGGCGGTTTATTAGCATCAACATTTTTAGTGATATTTTTTGTACCCGTGTTTTTTGTTGCAGTAGTGGGCACTTGGGGAAAGAAAATCGAGAAAAGCAATCAATCCATTCATTAAAGTGAAAATAAGAAGCTACTGATATGCGCGCTCGCAACCGAAACAGAATACTGTTACTCACGCTGGTAATGTCCAGCGTAGCGGTGATGGTGTTAGGTGTCACGGTGTTTGTTTTGTTTATGTCGGTCAATGAACAAAACAAGCGCATTATGATGAGTTATGCAGAACATCAGGCCAGCATGCTGCAATCAGTGATGGAATTGGTGCCGGAAAAAACACGTATTCATGCAGAGCCGCCTACGCTGGTGTTAGACCATATTCGCCAGACGCTGGCGCGCAATCCGGTGATTACCGATAGTGGTGAAATGTTATTTGCCTATCGAGAGGGTGATGATATTCATTTTGTTTCACCGTTTCGTTTTGCGAGCGATGCGCCGTTAGTTATGCATGATGATGATGCGCGTGCGCAAGCGATGCGCTTGGCATTGGATGGTCATTCTGGCGTGATGTACGTCAAAGACTATCGGGGTATTTATGTCTTGGCCGCTTTTGTTCCTGTGGAAAATATGAATTTGGGCGTTGTGGTAAAAATTGATGCGGCCGAGGTGCGGAGACCATTTATTTACATCGCACTGTACGCCACGTTAGGCACATTTTTTATTATTGTCATTGGTATTCTGTTGGTGCAAAAAATTACCAAACCGCTGATTGACACCTTGGAAGAAAATGAATCGAAGTACCGCACGCTATTTGATAATGCTAATGAAGGCGTAATGGTGATTAGCGATCAGATTGAGGAGTGCAACGATCAGGTTGTGCGTTTGCTTGGATATGACAAAGAAGAAATTATCGGTAAGCGAATTGCTGACTTTTCGCCAGAAAGACAGCCGTTTGATGAAGACTCTATCAGTGCAACGACCAATCGTTTTAGTTTGGCTAAGCAAGGTAAGCCGCAGTATTTTGTCTGGCGTAGCTGTAGAAAAGATGGCGCAGAAATTGATTTGGATATCATGCTAAAAGCAGTGCGTATGGGTAATCGTGACGTTATTTTAGCAACGCTGCTGGATATTACGGATCGCCGCCGCGCAGAAATTGAATTACACCTAAAAGAAAAAGAAGTGGCAGATGCGCGTGAGCATTTGGCGCATATGGCAAGGCTTTCAACAATGGGTGAGATGGCAGCGGGCATTGCGCATGAAATCAATCAGCCTTTAACAGCTATTTCGGCTTACGCGCAAGGTTCATCACGTATGATTGAGAACGGTGTGGCGAGTGTTAGTGATTTAAAAGAGCCGCTAGAAAAAATTGCCACACAAGCTGTGCGCGCTGGAGAAGTGATTCGTCGGTTACGCAGTTTTATTAAAAAAAGCGCATCGGAATTAGAGTCAATTAATGTGAATAATTTGGTGTCGGAAGCCGTGCAATTGGCTGAGGTGGATGCAAGAAAGCACAGCGTTCCGATTTATTTGCATTTGGCTAACCCCATGCCGGATGTGCGAGTGGATGCTGTACAAATCCAACAAGTGATTTTGAATTTAATTCGTAATGCTTTAGAAGCAATGGAAAACACGCCGCGCGCACAAGCGAGAGTGGATGTGTCCACGCGTCGTGAAACCAGCGGTCAAGTGAGCATTGCTGTTGTGGATGCTGGCTCCGGTTTAAGTGAAGAAGCCTTGTTGCACGTGTTTGATCCTTTCTTTTCCACCAAGGCTGCCGGCATGGGAATGGGGCTTTCCATCAGCCAGTCTATTGTTGTGGCGCATGGTGGGCATTTGTCGGCAACCAATAACACAGGGCGCGCTGGCGCGACATTTACGGTATTGTTAACAGCGCAGAGTTAGAGTTTTATCAATGATCAAGGAGAGCATTATGACGACAGCAGTATCACCAGAAGCGACAGTGTTTGTGGTAGATGATGACGATGCCGTGCGCGAGTCATTGGTTTTTTTGATGAAGTCTGTCGGTTTGAAAGCAGAAAGTTTTTCTTCCGCGCAAGATTTTCTCCATCATTACAATGCTGCGCGGTCTGGCTGTTTAGTGCTGGATATTCGTATGCCAGGCATGAGCGGTTTGGAGCTGCAAGAAAAGTTGTCGCAAATGGATTGTATCCTGCCGATTATTTTTATTACGGGGCACGGTGATGTGCCGATGGCAGTGAAAGCCATTAAAGCCGGTGCAGCAGATTTTGTGCAGAAGCCATTCCGTGATCAAGATTTACTCGACAGAATTCGTGAAGTGTTGCAAGACGACGCTGAAGCGCGCGTGGATAAACTTCAGAAGGCAGAGATTTTGCGTCGTATCGGCACACTCACCGAACGCGAACGCGAGGTGATGGAGCAAGTGGTTGATGGCAAAGCCAATAAAGTGGTAGCGATTGATCTCAATGTCTCGCAGCGCACAGTAGAAATTCATCGCGCCAATGTGATGGATAAGATGAAAGCGCGCTCACTCGCACAGTTGGTGCGTTTGGTAATGAAAGCTAGGGGCGAGCTGTAACACCTTGCGCCAGCACTTGATTGAAATTGACAGTAAGCGTTGGCGTATTTTTATCCGTGAGTAATGAATTTTTTATAGCGACCATTTCTTGTGCGGTGATATTGATGCCTGGCTTCATATCAACGCGCCCTGTTTGATTAAACACGATGGTATAGCCTTGCGTACGCAGAAAATCAGGCAGCGGTGTGGTTTCGCCCCAGCCGTAAATGTCATAAATAATATCGGGCGCGCGCAGCCCGCATTCATGTTCTGCTTGTGGTAAACGTTCAAAAAACTTGCGGTAGTTGATGCGCAGACCTTGTTTGTCAAAGCCGTCTTGCGCCATCACTGTGCAGTTGCGCAGCGTGTTATCCACCAATCCTGCCATATCCCAAACGCGCAGTTTGCTGCCAAATTTGCTGAACAGATGGAAGTTCATCATGCCCATTTGTTTGCTCATCAGGGTGAGCGGTTGCTTGTCTGATAAAGACATCGCCCGCAATTGATTTTGTAGTGTTTGCAGTGCTAGCCATTCGCGCAAATGCTCACGGTTGGCCATCTCAAAAAATGAAGCACCAGCGCCCGTGATGTTGCGTTGCGCTGGATGCTGCCAGAGTGCTGTACCCATGTTGAATTGCTGAATAAAAATTGGGGTGTAGGCAATCAGTAAAGCAAGCAATCCATAACGCAAAAAAATGATATGTTTTTGCTTGAAGTCAGTCAGGCAAATTGTGAGCCACAGTGGCGCGATTAACGGCACCCAAAAACGACCTTCTTTCATCCAGTCGCCGCCGCTAGTGATTACAAATCCTGCATAAATCAAAACCCACAATGCACAGAGCAGCGGAAAAGTTTTTTGTGATTTTTGTTGAATGAGTTTCCACACGCTAAAGCAAAATAAAAGCACAGTGAGCGTAACGCCGATGGCAGATAAAGGATGGCGAAACAAACGCAGTGCGTAATCTATGCCGCGCTGTATTTGTGCAATATCCATTCCGCCACTTTTGGCATAAACGGGATTGGGAAACCACAAGCCAAAATAACTGTGTCGCCACAACTGTAAAGCTGCTAAAGCGGTGAGCAAAAATAATATTTTTACTTGCCGCATCAATATCGCTGCGCACAATAAAAAAAACGTACCGGCGATTGCCATTTCTGGACGCGAGGCTGCCAGCGCTAGAGCTGCACCCCATGCAATAACTGCGTGTTGAATGCTGGGAGCTTGTGACCAGCGATAGGTTGAGTAGATAAAAAATAAGCTGGCTGCGGCGGCGAGCGTAGCTTCCATGCCCGACCACGCCCAGTAAGCAAAGTAGGGCGTGAATACAGTGAGTAGTGTCGATAGCCATGCTTGCGTAGAGTTGACAGTTTTTGCGCTTTTCCAGACGAGGAGCAGTGTGGTGAGCGCTCCGCACAAACCGAGTAAGTAACCGACCGTGACAATGGATAGCGGTGTAATCCATGCCAAGCTAGCCGTCAGTAGCACGAGCAGTAAGCTGGAGCTTTGTTCGAGGCGCTCGCCGTTGTAGTTCAGCAGTTGCCCATGCTGTAGCAGAGTGTGCGCCTGCC
>CAYOEO010000027.1:0-11708 GCA_964403125.1 uncultured Pseudomonadales bacterium
TTTTTGAATCGCAGGGATGTATTCCTTCGGAACCACACCACCCACAACTTCGTTGACAAATTCTAACTGTTCGGCGTTTTGATCTTCGGCTGGCTCGAAGCGAATCCAGCAATGACCGTACTGACCGCGACCACCGGACTGACGCACGAACTTGCCTTCAATCTCAACTTTCTTGCTGATGCGCTCGCGATAAGCAACCTGCGGCTTACCAACATTACACTCAACTTTGAACTCACGACGCATACGGTCGACGATGATATCGAGGTGCAATTCACCCATACCAGAGATGATGGTCTGACCTGTTTCTTCGTCAGTACGCACGCGGAAAGAAGGATCTTCTTGCGCCAATTTAGACAGAGCCATACCCATTTTTTCTTGATCAGGTTTTGATTTTGGCTCCACTGCAACAGAAATAACCGGCTCAGGAAATTCCATGCGCTCAAGAATAATAGGCTTCTCTTCGTTGCACAGCGTATCGCCCGTTGTGACATCTTTCATGCCAATCAAGGCTGCAATATCACCAGCGCGCACTTCTTTAATTTCTTCACGCTGGTTGGCATGCATTTGTACCATACGGCCAACGCGTTCTTTTTTACCCTTCACTGAATTGATGACGCTGTCGCCGGATGACAACACACCAGAGTAAACGCGCGCAAAAGTTAGCGTACCCACAAATGGATCCGTCGCAATTTTGAATGCCAGTGCAGCGAATGGCGCATCATCCGAAGCGGGACGCTCATCCATTTGCTCTTCATTATCAGGATGCGAACCTTTGATAGCAGGAATATCTGTCGGTGCTGGCAAATAATCAATCACCGCATCTAAAACCAAAGGCACGCCTTTATTCTTGAATGAAGAACCGCACACAGCAGGCACGATTTCGCAAGCGATTGTGCGCAGACGCAGACCCAACTTGATGTCTTCAACGCTCAAGTCGCCTTCTTCGAGATATTTATTCATCAACTCTTCGTTGGCTTCTGCCGCAGCTTCCACCATAAAGTTGCGATATTCTTCCGCTTGCGCGCGCAAATCGGCAGGAATTTCTTCTATGCGCGGCGCAGTACCTTTATCTTCATCATTCCAAAAAACAGCCTGCATTGACATCAAATCAATTTGACCTTGGAAATTTTCTTCCGCACCGATGGGCAATTGCAAAGGCACAGGCGTGTGACCGAGACGCTTTTTAATTTGCTCAACTACGCGCAAAAAGTTTGCGCCTTGACGATCCATTTTGTTGACATAAACAATACGCGGAACGCCGTATTTGTTCGCTTGACGCCAAACCGTTTCAGACTGCGGCTCAACACCGGAAGTGCCGCAGAACACAACGACAGCGCCGTCGAGTACACGCAGCGAACGCTCAACTTCGATCGTGAAGTCAACGTGCCCCGGAGTGTCAATAACATTGACGCGGTGGCTTGGATATTGTTTTTGGGTGCCAGACCAAAACGCCGTTACCGCAGCAGAAGTGATCGTGATACCGCGCTCCTGCTCCTGCACCATCCAGTCAGTAGTTGCGGCGCCGTCATGCACTTCACCAATTTTGTGTGACAAACCGGTGTAAAACAGAACACGTTCAGTGGTTGTGGTTTTGCCCGCGTCGACGTGCGCGCAAATACCGATGTTGCGATAAAGATTGATAGGAGTGGTACGTGCCACGAGCAAATCCTCGAAATAGAGAAGAGGTTGCCGCGGCAACCTCTCGTGCAATTAAAAGCGATAGTGCGAGAAAGCTTTGTTAGCTTCAGCCATACGGTGAACATCTTCACGCTTTTTCACCGCTGCTCCTTTGCCTTGAGAAGCATCCATCATTTCACCAGCCAAACGCTGACGCATGGATTTTTCACCGCGCTTGCGTGAGTACTCCACCATCCAACGCATCGCCAAGGCATTGCGACGAGAGGGGCGAACTTCAACAGGCACTTGATAAGTAGCACCACCGACACGGCGCGCTTTTACTTCAACCATAGGAGCAATGTTCTCCATGGCCAGCTCAAAAATTTCAATCGGCTCTTTGCCGAGTTTTTCTTTGACAATATCCAATGCGCCATAGACAATTCTTTCAGCGACAGATTTTTTGCCGCTTTCCATGACGTGGTTTACAAATTTAGCGAGCAGGATATTTCCGAACTTTGGATCTGGCAGCACTTCACGCTTGGCCGCCACTCTTCTTCTTGGCATGGTCTTATTCCTCTGGTTTCAGGGTATCTGGGACGATCAATCGCGCCCAGCCTTACTGTTGTAACAATACTGTGCGCAGCGTATTACTTAGGACGCTTTGCACCGTACTTCGAACGACGCTGCTTACGGTCTTTAACACCCGAAGTATCCAAGCTACCGCGAACAGTGTGGTAACGCACACCTGGCAAGTCTTTTACACGACCGCCACGGATCAGCACTACGCTGTGCTCTTGCAAGTTGTGGCCTTCACCACCGATGTAAGAAGACACTTCGTAGCCGTTGGTCAATCTGACACGGCACACTTTACGCAGAGCCGAGTTAGGCTTTTTCGGCGTAGTGGTGTAAACGCGCGTGCAGACACCGCGACGCTGTGGGCATTGCTGTAAAGCTGGAACGTCACTCTTAGCAGCTTTACGCTGTCTGGGCTGGCGCACCAACTGATTGATTGTTGCCATCGAAAAAGTACTCCGCGATGCGATCTAAAAAAACTAACAATACCTAAACCGTATGGGGCAACGACACCCAGCCGGTGAAGGCTAAAAAGAGGCGGCATGATATAGAAGCCCCCCAACAGCGTCAACAATCCTTTTGCTGTTAACGGAACCCACCCGGCAGCTTCAAACCACCACCCAATGGACCACCTGCGCCGCCGCCCAGCCCAGCAGGCAACTGACCCGACATACCGCGCATCATGTTAGCCAAGCCTTTGCCGCCTTTCAGCTTCTTCATCATCTTTGCCATCTGCTTGTGCTGCTTGAGCAAACGGTTCAAATCCTGCAATTCTGTTCCCGACCCTTGGGTGATACGTCGCTTACGCGAACCATTCAGCATATCGGGATTGCGGCGTTCCGCTGGTGTCATTGAATTGATAACCGCCTCCATACGCTTGAACTGCTTGGTGGTTTCATCCTGCTGCGCAATTTGCGCCATCTGTCCCATGCCTGGCAGCTTATCCAGCAGCCCCGCCATGCCGCCCATGTTTTGCATCTGTTGCAACTGATCGCGCAGGTCTTCTAAATCAAATCGCTGACCTTTCTGTACCTTGAGCGCAAGTTTTTCTGCTTTTTTGTGATCAATTTTTTGCTGCGCTTCTTCAATCAAAGAGAGCACATCACCCATGCCGAGTATGCGTGAGGCGATACGGTCAGGATAAAAAGGCTCCAGCGCATCCGTCTTTTCACCCACACCGATAAACTTCACTGGCTTACCTGTCACTTGCCGCACAGAAAGCGCAGCACCACCGCGTGCATCGCCATCCATTTTGGTCAAAACAACACCGGTCAGTGGCAGCGCAGCATTAAATGCACTTGCTGTATTTACAGCGTCTTGACCAATCATCGCGTCGATAACAAACAGCGTTTCAACCGGATTCAGCGCGGCGTGTAGTACTTTGATTTCATCCATCAAAGCGTCATCGACATGCAAACGCCCAGCCGTATCAACAATCAACACATCGGCTAATTGTCGTTTTGCCGCCTCGACTGCTGCCCGTGCAATCTCTAACGGTTTTTGCGATTCGCCTTCAAAGAAGCGCACACCCACTTCGCTGGCTAAGGTTTCCAATTGTTTGATTGCCGCAGGTCGATATACGTCGACACTGACCACCATGACATTTTTTTTCTGACGACTTTTTAAGTGCTTCGCCAACTTGGCAACGCTGGTGGTTTTACCAGCACCTTGCAAACCCGCCATCAAAATAATAGCGGGCGGTTTTACAGCAAGATTGAGTTCTTCGTTAGCGGAACCCATCACCGCAGTCAATTCATCTTGCACAATTTTGACGAACTGTTGCCCAGGGCTAAGGCTACGGCTAACTTCCTGCCCAATTGCACGCTTTCTTACCGCTTCAACAAAATCTTTAGTAACCGCCAAAGCAACATCGGCTTCCAACAACGCCTTACGCACTTCACGCAGCGCGTCTTGAATATTGTCATCAGTTAAGCGTGATTTGCCGCTGATATTGCGCAGCGTGCCGGACAAACGGTCAGTTAAATTTTCAAACATAAAAACTCTCGTGTAAAAAAATCAAGTTCAACAATTTATTGCGCAGCAACGGATTCTGGGCAATCTTTTTTTTCATAACGCCAGCGGTGATGCGACCACATCCAACACTCCGGCTGCTGCCGTATTTGCGCCTCCACAGCACTCATATACAACTGAGAGATTTTCCCCTCGCCATCATAAGGCGGCTGCGCCAACGGCTTGATATGGCAGCGGTATTTTCCGCGTGCCAATTTTTCTGTCGCCACATAAAACAACGGATAGCTTGTCATCTTAGCAATACGCTCAGGACCAATTGCAACCGGCGTATCGACACCCATGAAAGTTGCCCAGTATTTACTGTCACGGCGGCGTGGGTTTTGATCACCAATCACACCGAAAGCGCGCGTTTCTTTGCGCAATTTCAAAATATTTTTCGCCGCTTTATCTGCCGGCACCATGCGCGCATGAAACTTTGTGCGCATCTTCATAAAAAACTCTTCCGCAGATGGATTATGCAGTGGGCGATAAACCGCATCTAAAGCATAAGGTGATGCAGCCGCCACTGCCGCCAACATCCACTCCCAATTACCCTGATGCGCTGACAATAAAATTACCGATTGTTTTTGATCCATGATGGCTTTCACTTCATCTAGACCTACCATTTCAAATCGCCGTAACAAATCTTCAGGCTGCATTCGAGTCAACAGAATCACTTCAACAACGACATCTGCCAAATGTTTATAAAAACCATGTGCAAGCTGCGCTCTTTCTGTTGTGCTTTTTTCCGGAAAAGCTCTTGCTAAGTTTTTAGCAACGGTTTTATACCGATAGCGAACGATTCGTTCTAAAACAAAAACCAAAATATCTGCAAAAAAATACAGCACACGAGCGGGTAAAAACGCAAGGCATCTCGCAAAAAAAACAGGCAGCATACGGAAAATTTACAACTTAAGATTAAGACAACTTTTCAACAAATAACAATTGGTCCGCTTGCAGCAACAGTACTTTGACACGCGTACCTGCTGGCATATCTTCGGCAGCAGCCACGCTCCACACGCCATCATCGACTTTGGCGCGACCGCGACCATTTTCAACTGCCTCAACCAACACCAACACGCGCCCCACATATTGTGCTGCACGTTTATTCAACAAAAGTTCAGCGTTGCTTTTGGGATGGTGCAACTGATACTGCCACCAACCAACCGCACACAACACGCTCGCAGTAGAAAAAATTAAAAACTGGGCCTTCCACGCCAAATCTGGCAGAAAAAAAACAACGCCGCCCGTCACGCCGGCAGCCATGCCTACCCATAACAGATAACCACCAGCACCTGCCATTTCGACTATCAATAACACCAACGCCAGTGCAAACCAGAGCCAGTAATCTAAAACACTACTCAGCACGTTCAACCAAGCCTCGTGGGCGACTCAGCCACGACCTTTGCCTTTGCCACTGACTGCTGCTCGCTAGCGACTTTAACTAGTTCGCCAATACCGCCAACTGCCCCGATGACCTGCGATGCCTCTAGTGGCATCAATATCACTTTGCTATTTCCGGCCGAAGCCATTTTCCCTAGCGCTTCAATATATTTTTGCGCCACGAAGTAGTTGACGGCTTGAATATCGCCTTTCGCGATAGCCTGCGACACCATGTGCGTCGCTTTGGCTTCAGCCTCGGCTTCGCGCTCACGCGCCTCCGCTTGCAGGAATGCCGACTGTCGCTCACCTTCTGCTTTCAAAATTTGCGCTTGCTTTAAACCATCCGCTTCTAGGATTTCCGCCTGTTTGCGTCCTTCCGCTTCCAAAATCGCAGCTCTCTTTTCACGTTCGGCTTTCATCTGATTCGCCATGGCATCGATCAAGTCGCGTGGTGGTGTAATGTCTTTAATTTCGATGCGCGTTACCTTGAGCCCCCAAGGATGGGTTGCTTGATCCACGATGCGCAGTAAGCGCTCATTAATCTCATCACGCTTAGACAGCATCTCATCCAACTCCAACGCACCCAACACCGTGCGGATATTGGTCATCGTGAGATTACGGACAGCATTCTGCAAATCTGCCACCTCATAGGAGGCCTGCGCAGCATTAATGACTTGATAAAAGCAGATAGCATCAATACGCACCATAGCGTTATCCGCACTGATGACTTCCTGCGGTGGAATGTCCAGTACCTGCTCCATCACGCTGACTTGCTGCCCAATTCTGTCCATAAAAGGAATGATGAAGTTGAGCCCTGGGCTGAGTGTTTGCGTATAACGTCCAAAACGCTCCACCGTCCACTCAAAGCCCTGCGGCACAAAGCGCACACCCTGCTTGACCAGATACAAAGCAAAACCGCCGAGCAGCCACGGCACCAGTTGGGCAGCAGACATAAATTTCTCCTTGTTTTAGTGGAACGGGATACTACCACTTTCTATCGGTGATTGACCGACAGAAGACCTCACCAAGGTATTCCATAGCGCAGCCATCTAACATACAATGCCCGCCCCTTGGCATCCTTGGGCGGCTGGCGTATCTGCCAATCACTCAAAGCCACAGTCAATGTAGAGCAGGAACAAGCAACATGGTAACGATTCGTCTGTCACGCGGCGGCGCCAAAAAACGCCCCTTTTATCATCTGACAGTAACCGACTCACGCAACGCGCGTGACGGCAGCTTTATCGAGCACGTGGGTTTCTTTAACCCTGTTGCCAGAGGTCAAGAAGAGCGTGTGCGCGTTGATCGCGAACGCGTTGCTTTTTGGGTGAGCAAAGGCGCGCAATTGTCTGAGCGCGTAGCCACTTTGTTGAAAGAAAAAGCTGCTTAATTTTTCAGAAATTGACAGCAAAGAATAAAACCATCGTAGGGAAAGTGACATCACCCTACGGTGTGAAAGGTTGGGTCAAGATTCACTCTTTTACGGATCCCGCCGAAAACATTTTCCAGTTTGATCAATGGTCACTGGAACATGATGCAGCAACCAATTCACGCCTCGTCACTGTTGAAGAATACAAACAGCACGGCAAAGGGTTTGTTGCTCGACTGAAAGGTATTAACGATCGCACAGCGGCAGAATTAATTTGCCAACGAGCGATTGCGGTAGAACAAGGTGAATTACCTGCGCTACCCGAAGGCGAATACTACTGGCAGCAGTTGATCGGTTTACGCGTTATTTGCAACGCTGCTGACGAAAAAAAATCCATCTTGCTCGGAGAAATTTCCGATTTGATGGAAACTGGTGCGAATGATGTGATCGTTGTATCGCCTTGCGCCGGCAGCATAGATCAGCGAGAGCGCTTGCTACCCTATGTGAATAAAGTGTGTGTATTGCAAGTCGATCTCGATAACAAGCAGATGCTGGTAGATTGGGATCCGGATTTTTAGAGTGAGGTTTTACCCGTGAAGCTGGGTGTGGTGACGCTGTTTCCAGACATGTTCACCGCGATTACTGAGTACGGCATCAGCGGCAGAGCTTTTGAACAACAGCTACTGTCACTGCAATGTTGGAACCCGCGCAGCTTTACACAAGATGTACACCAAACGGTGGATAGCAGGCCTTACGGCGGCGGCCCCGGCATGGTGATGATGCTTGAGCCATTGTGTGCTGCATTGCGAACTGCGCGTGCTGCACTGCCTCAAGCAAAAGCGGTTTACCTGTCACCGCAGGGCAAAAAATTGGATCAGAGCGCTGTTGAAGTATTTGCAGCGCAACCAGAACTGATTCTGCTCTGTGGGCGATACGAAGGCGTTGACGAAAGATTGTTAGCGTTGGAAGTGGATGAAGAATGGTCGATAGGCGACTATGTTTTATCCGGCGGTGAGTTGCCAGCAATGGTGCTCATCGACGCAATAACTAGAATGCTGCCCAATGCTTTAGGGCATGCCGAATCGGCAAAGCAGGATTCTTTCAGTTCGGGTTTGTTAGATTTTCCACAATATGCTCGTCCTGAAGTTTTTGAAGGCGTGTCCGTACCCAGTATTTTATTGAGCGGGCATCACGAAAAAATTCGCCGCTGGCGTTTGCAACAAGCATTGCATCGCACGCGAGAAAGAAGACCAGAATTGTTACAAAACAGAACACTGAGCAAAGAAGAAATTGAGTTACTTGCTACACCCTTACCCAAAATTGATTGACGGTTTTACTGGAGAACACACATGAGCAACAGCACACTCATTGCACAAATCGAAGCGGAACAAACCACGCGCGAACTGACTGCTTTCTCACAAGGCGATACCGTTGTCGTCAATGTGAAAGTAAAAGAAGGCAACCGTGAGCGCTTGCAGGCCTTTGAAGGCGTTGTGATTGCAAAACGCAATCGCGGTCTGCACTCTGCCTTCACTGTGCGCAAAATTTCACACGGCGTGGGTGTAGAGAGAACTTTCCAATCACACAGCCCACTGATCGCCAGCGTAGAACTGAAACGCCGCGGTGCAGTGCGTCAAGCTAAACTGTACTATCTGCGCGAACTGAGCGGTAAAGCGGCGCGTATCAAAGAAAGACTGAACTGAGTTTTAGTTTTTTTGGAATGATGATAAAAGGCGGCTTCAGTCGCCTTTTTATTTTCTGCTGACAATGAATTCATCACTCCCACCATCACCAATTATCCAAACCTATCTGGATAGCGTTTGGCTGGAAAAAGGTTTGAGCAAGCATACGCTGGCGGCCTATCACAGCGATCTCGCACTGTTTGCCACTTGGCTGCAATCAAAAAACACCGCACTCACTGCCGTATCAACGGTAGATTTACAGTCCTATCTTGCTCATTTATTGGCGACGGGTACAGCAGCGCGTTCTGTCGCGCGTTTTCTCTCTTGCGTGCGCGGTTTTTATCGTTTTTTACTGCGTGAAAAATTGATCGGCAAAGACCCAACACTGGACATTCAAAGCCCCAAGCTCGGTCGCCCGCTGCCGAAATTCATCACTGAAAGTGAAGTGGATGCCCTGCTCAATGCGCCAGATCTCAGCGATGCCATTGGGCTGCGCGACAAAGCGATGTTGGAAGTGCTGTACGCCTGCGGGCTGCGCATCTCAGAATTGACAGGGTTAACCGTCGGCTCATTCAACTTGCGTCAAGGTGTGGTGCGCGTCACCGGCAAAGGCAACAAAGAGCGTTTAATCCCGATAGGCGAAGAAGCGACGCATTGGCTGGAGCGTTATATGCGCGAGGCAAGACCTGTGCTGCTCGACAACCAGCCGTCCGAGGTACTTTTTCCCAGCAATCGTGCGCAAATGATGACACGGCAAACGTTTTGGCATCGCATCAAACACTATGCAAAAGCCGCTGATATTCGCACAGCGCTGTCGCCCCACACACTGCGTCACGCATTTGCCACGCATCTACTGAATCACGGCGCCGATCTGCGCGTGGTGCAACTCCTGCTCGGACACAGTGACTTGTCCACCACACAAATCTATACTCACATCGCAAGGGCTCGCATGCAGGAATTGCACGCCAAACACCACCCTCGCGGTTAAAGTGCAGATGGAACTATCTGCACGGCAATTTGCCCTAACCGATATCAGCACCAACACTTTTTAGGTGAAACATGAAAAAATTTTTGCTCTCTCTCATCACTTCTACGGCTCTAATTTCACTCGCACACGCCAGCACACCCGTGTCTGCTGAGCAAGCCAATATCTTGAGAGCTGCCGTACAAAAAGCACGCCCGGGTTTATCCATCGGAGAAATACGCAGCTCCACAGTGCCTGGATTATTTGAAGTGGATTTAGGCGGCAAAGACACAGTGTATATGTCGGCTGATGGCAAATATTTGATTACCGGCACGATGTATCGCGTGGAAAATAAAAAATTCGTTAACATTGCTGACGAGCGCATGCAGCCGATGCGCGTACAAAAATTAGCCGCCGTTAAACGCGAAGACATGGTTATTTTCTCTCCGCAAGGCAAACCAAAATCCTACATTACTGTTTTTACCGATGTCGATTGCGGCTTCTGTAGAAAACTGCACAAAGAAGTACCTAAACTGAACGCTATGGGCATTGAAGTCCGCTACCTCGCTTATCCTCGCGCTGGCGTTCCTTCACCTTCAGCCGACAAAATGATTACCGTTTGGTGCTCTAAAAATCGTCAAGAAACACTAACGCAAATGAAAAACGGCGCATCGCTACCACTGCAAACTTGTGCCAACAATCCTGTTGAAGCGGAATACAAATTGGGTAATGAATTGGGCATCAGCGGTACGCCTGCATTGTTTACGCCTAACGGTGAGTTGCTTCCAGGTTACATGCCTGCGGAAGAACTGGCTGCAACTTTAGGTGTCACACCCAACGCTGCAAAGTAAAAAGTTCTTCGCAATTACTAAAATCTAATCATGGCGAGTACCTTTCAATTTTCGAAAGCTGTACTCGCTTGGTTTGATAAATCCGGTAGGAAACATCTTCCTTGGCAACATGACATCACGCCTTATCGTGTGTGGCTGTCTGAAATCATGTTGCAGCAGACGCAAGTCAACACTGTTATTCCCTATTTTGAAAAATTTGCCGCACAATTTCCTGATATTCATGCATTAGCCGACGCGAAGCAGGGCGATGTTTTAGCTCTGTGGACAGGTTTAGGCTACTACTCTCGCGCACGCAACTTACATCGCACTGCACAAATACTCAGCACCGACTATCACGGTATTTTCCCCAATGATATTGAATCGCTAAGCGCGTTACCGGGCATTGGTCGTTCAACGGCTGCTGCCATTATTTCTATTGCTTACCAAAAACGCGCAGCTATTTTGGATGGCAATGTCAAACGCGTATTGGCAAGATTTCACACTGTTGCAGGCTGGCCGAGTGACAACGCTGTCACAAAAAAATTATGGCAGCACGCCGAAGAACACACGCCAAAAAATCGCTGCGGCGATTACACACAGGCGATGATGGATTTAGGCGCAACGGTTTGTACGCGCACCAAGCCGCGCTGTACGCAATGTCCACTGCAAAAACACTGTGCTGCTTATCGAGAAGATTCCATTGCACTTTATCCGGCAAAAAAAACCAGCAAAACGCTGCCAGTGAAATCCGTCAATATGCTGATGATTTACAACACCGATGGTGAAGTTTTGTTACAGCAACGCACACCATCCGGTTTATGGGGGGGCTTGTGGTGCCTACCGGAAAACACATCACTCAAAAACGCAGATCAAATTTGCAAAGCACTGTGCGGACAACAACCGAGTGCAACAGAAATTTGGTCGGGGTGGCGACATAGTTTTAGCCATTTCCATCTCGAAATTACGCCAGTCTTACTGCGCGTAGATACAAACTACTGCGCGATTGCAGAAGCCAATTTGCAATGGCTACACCCTAATCAAATCACCAATGTGGGTGTGCCTGCACCCACCGCACGGCTGCTCGCACAACTGGCGGCGTGTTAAAATTGCGCTGAAATTAACGAGGATTTTTCCTGTGTCTCGAACTGTTTTTTGCTGCAAATATCAAAAAGACATGGAAGGCTTGGATAAGCCTCCTTTCCCTGGTCCTAAAGGCTTGGCGTTATTTGATTCCGTCTCCAAACAAGCGTGGCAAGAATGGATTGCACACCAAACCATACTCA
>CAYOEO010000028.1:0-10939 GCA_964403125.1 uncultured Pseudomonadales bacterium
GAGATCGAAGCGAAATTGTGCAATGGCTTCTGCTACGGATTTTTCTGCTTGCTGTAGGCGAGAGACAATCCAGCGGTCTGCCAGTGACAGCGCATAATCAGCAGAGCTATTTTGCGCGCAATCCTGTTCTTCGCAGTTCATCAACACATAGCGCGATGCATTCCAGATTTTGTTACAGAAATTGCGGAAGCCTTCGATGCGTCCAACATCAAATTTAATATCGCGCCCAGTGGAAGCGAGCGATAAAAAAGTAAAGCGCAGCGCGTCGGTGCCGTAGGCGTTGAGGCCGTCTGGAAATTCTTTGCGCGTGGCTTTTTCAATTTTTTCTGCCAGTTGCGGCTGCATCATGCCAGTCGTGCGTTTGGCAACCAGAGTTTCCAAATCAATGCCGTCGATCAAGTCGATAGGATCGAGAACATTGCCTTTGGATTTGGACATTTTCTGTCCTTGTGCATCGCGCACTAAACCGTGCACATACACCGTTTTGAATGGCACTTGCGGCGAGCCATCTTTATTTTTCATGAAGTGCGTAGTCATCATGATCATTCTGGCAACCCAGAAGAAAATAATGTCAAAACCTGTCACCAAGACATCGGTTGGGTGAAAAGTTTTTAATTCAGGCGTGTTTTCTGGCCAGCCCAATGTGGAAAAAGTCCACAGTGCGGAGGAAAACCAAGTGTCGAGCACATCGTCGTCTTGGCGCAGTGCAATGTCGTTGCCAAGTGCGTGTTTGCTGCGCACTTCTTGTTCGTTACGGCCAACATACACATTGCCGTTGTCGTCATACCACGCAGGGATGCGATGTCCCCACCACAGCTGGCGCGAAATACACCAATCTTGAATGTCGCGCATCCAAGAGAAATACATGTTTTCATATTGCTTCGGCACAAATTGAATACGCCCGTCTTCGACGGCGGCAATTGCTTCTTTTGCTAAGGGTTGTGTGGAGACATACCATTGGTCAGTGAGCCAAGGTTCAATGACGACACCAGAGCGATCACCGCGTGGCACTTTCAAAGTGTGCGGCTCAATTTTTTCCAACCAGCCTTCGACTTCGGCTTGTGCGACAATCTTTTTGCGCGCGGCAAAACGATCCAGTTTTTGATAGTCGTCTGGGATGCCGAGATCGCTGGCACTAACCGCAGCATCGCGATCAAAAATATTGAACAGCGGTAAGTTGTGGCGTTTGCCCACTTCGTAATCATTAAAATCATGCGCCGGCGTAATTTTGACGACGCCAGTGCCAAATTCTTTATCGACATAATCGTCGGCAATGATTGGTACTAAGCGCCCCGTGATCGGTAGTTTGATTTGTTTGCCGATTAAATGTTGATAGCGTTCGTCTTCTGGATGTACCGCGACGGCGGAATCACCCAACATAGTTTCTGGGCGCGTGGTGGCGACAACCAATACTTCGTTTGAGCCATCCACGGGGTAGCGCAAATGCCACAGCGAACCTTTTTCTTCTTCGCTGATGACTTCCAAATCAGAAATCGCGGTGTGTAATTTTGGATCCCAATTCACGAGGCGTTTGCCGCGATAAATCAAACCGTCTTCATGCAAACGCACAAACGCTTCTTTCACTGCTTCCGACAAACCTTCGTCCATGGTGAAGCGTTCGCGCGACCAATCCACCGATGAACCCAAGCGACGAATTTGTTGCGTGATCGTGCCACCACTTTCCGCTTTCCACTCCCACACTTTTTCTAAAAACTTGTCGCGACCGAGATCGTGGCGGGTGATGTTTTGTGCGGCGAGCTGGCGCTCCACCACCATCTGCGTCGCAATGCCGGCGTGATCTGTGCCCGGCTGCCACAGCGTGTTATTGCCCAACATGCGGTGGTAGCGAATCAGCGTGTCCATGACCGCGTTGTTGAAGCCGTGCCCCATGTGCAAGCTGCCCGTGACATTCGGCGGCGGAATCATGATGGTGTAGGGCGAGCCCACGCCAGATGGTTGGAAATAACCTTGTGCCTCCCACTCGTTGTACCAGCGGGTTTCAAGGGCTTGCGGTTGGTAGGTTTTATCCATGGCGATGGCGGTAAACAAAGCAAAAAAACGGCTGGCAATTATACATGGGCAGCTTGTGTAGACGGTTTACCGCCCCGCGTGCGTCTGCACTAACTCGCGAAGCACAAACCGCGCTGGTGCTAATGCTTGCTGAATCTCGCGCGGCAGAGGGCGTGGTTCGTGCAGCATTTGTGCTGCTAATAACTCCGCAGCAAGCGGGATGTAGCAAAGTCCGCGCCCGCCGAATCCTGTCAACATCCACAAACCCTCGACATAACTGCCTGTCTGATTGATCGTCGCTTTGGCGTTGTGACGCAGTTTTGCGTAGTGCTGCAAAAAAATCTCTCGATCGGGCAATGCGCCGACCATCGGCAAGTGATCGGGTGTAGTGCAGCGCAGTGCGGCGCGACCTTGCAAAGCAATGTTGCCCCAATGCTCGTGCAATGCGGGAGCAATCTCGCGCAATAAATTGAGATTGTGCTGCTGTTCGTTGAGTCGCAAATCGGTGTCGATATCGTCAGGCAGAAAACTCGCGCCGAGGCAGTGCTGCTGTTGATGCGCGGGTGTGAGATAGCCTTCGTCACAAATGACACAGCGCAAGGCGTGGCTTTTTTCTGATGCCGGCAGCGTGGTGATTTGCCCGCGCACCGCGCGCAACGGTAGCCATTGTGTTTGTGAAAAGTGCGTGGATGCCTGTGCGCAAGCGATGACTAGGTGTTCACTGCAATCAATGCGTTGTTGCTTGTCGTCATACAACTGCCAAGCATTGTGTTCGCGTTGTAACTGGCTGATCGCACAATCAAAACGCGTTTCGATCAGTGGATGGTCGAGTAATTTTTTGCATAACCGTTGTGGATCAATCCAGCCAGATTGCGGCAGCCACCAGCCGCCGCGCGTGAGTGCAATGCCGCTGAGATCGGACGCTTCTTGTTTATCAACCCAATGCACAAACTCAGGATTGTTCGATAAAAAAACGACGAGATGTTGATCGGTTTTTTCGGTGAGTTGCAGCAAGCCGCAAGCAGAAAACACTTCGTGCAGCGAGGTGTGTCGATAGTGTCGCAGCGCATACTGCAAGCTGCTCATGCCAAATTGCGTTAATGCGGCGTGATTGGCAGAGAGCTTGGTGTACAGCGCGCCTTGAGGATTGCCTGAGGCCTCTTGTGCAGGCATTGCGTGTCGATCAATCACTGTGACGCGAATATGGCGTGCAGCTAAAGCGCGTGCGATATGACAGCCTGCCAAGCCTGCACCAATCACAATCACGCGTTCAGGTTTTTTTTGTGGCGCGCTGTGTGTGAGCCACGGGTTTTCTAGTTGCGAAAATGGTGTTGGGTTTTTTTCGGTCATTGTCGCAGTGAGCATTTCACGTTTTCGACCGTAACCTGCCACTTTGGCAACAGAAAATCCTAAAGCAGACAGTTCGCGCCGCACTTGTCCTACCGCTGTAAAAGTAGCAAGCGTCGTGCCTACTTTGGATAAGAAAGCAATTTGCGTGAGTAGGCTGTTTTGCCAGAGTTGTGGATTTTTAGCGGGTGCAAAACCATCCAAAAACCACGCATCAACTGACCATGGATTGTTTTTAATCGCAGTGTTTTGTGTATCAGACAGTTGTAGCAGTGTTTTGTTGGCATCGCCAAACAACAATAAAAGCGTGATGCGACCGTCGGCGAGTTTTAGCGTGTGAAAGCCAGGTGTCAGCACGGGGTAGTTCAGCAGCAATTCATCCGACAAAGATTTAAGTTCTTGCCAATGCGAAAGCGCGTGCGATAAATCTTGCTGTGTCAGTGGATGCAATTCGGTAGAGATAAAAAAAAGCTGCGCATCCATTGGCGCTACTTCTAACCACAGCTGCCACACGAGTAAAAAATTTAAGCCGGTGCCAAAGCCGGTTTCTCCGATCACAAAAGTGGATTTTTCTGGCAGTTGTTGCCAGCGTTCACGCAGACGATTGCCAGTTAAAAAAACATGGCGCGATTCATGCAAACCGTTATTGCGCGAAAAATAAATATCACCAAAATCAACAGCTTCCGGTGTGTCGTTTTGCCAGTGCAGCTGAGCGGGAATGAGAGCTTGTCGTATCGACATGATGTGTTTTCTAGCCAGTAGGAATGAGTAAAAGCTTGGCAGTCCAGAGTTTGGGTGCTATGGTCGGAGAAATACCTTATCTAAAGACAATAACATCAGCGAGGTTTTTGCCATGAACAAGCCATTATTGTCGATTTTATTTTGTGGACTTGCGATGCCCACCTTATCGCTGGCCGCTGTACCTGGTGATTTGGATACGAGCTTCAATCACTTGGGATATGTCGCTACCGTGCCTCTCAAAGCAAAGACAGGCTATAACGGCAACGATCTGATTCAACAGGCAGATGGCAAATTAGTAGCCGTGGGGAATGACTACAACAGCAAAGGGCTGAAACATTTTGCTGTACTGCGTTATAACCTCGACGGCTCATTGGACTCCAGTTTTAACGGCACGGGTATGGTGCTCACTACGATCGGATACCCCGCTTTTCCTGTGGATGAAGCCAAAGCCGTCATTCAGCAGCGCAACGGTCGTTTGGTGGTGGTGGGCACAACCACCAGTGTCGGCAATACCGATTGCGCTGTGGTGCGCTACAACAAGGATGGTTCTTTGGATGAAACCTTCGGCTCTGGTGGTATTACCAAAGTCGCATTCGGCACAAAAACTGATTCGTGCTTTTCCGTCATCCAACAGGCAGATGACAAATTAGTCATAGCGGGTGAAGCGGCCATGGCAAACGGCAATGACAAAGCCGATTTTGCTATAGCGCGTTTGAATGTGGATGGCACGCTGGACACCAGTTTCGGTACCACTGGTAAAGTCACTACGGATTTTGGCAGCAACACCAATAACGGGCGCGTGGTTCTCCAGTTGAGCAGTGGGAAGCTGCTATTGGTGGGCTATAGCGATTACGCATTCGCGCTCGCGCAATACAACACTGATGGCACTTTGGATTCGAGCTTTGGTAGCGGAGGTCAGTTGTTTGTACAGGCGACAACCGATCCTGATTTCGCACTTTCTGCTATCCAGCAGACGGACGGCAAATTGGTGCTGGCTGGCTATACCACGACCAATGGCAACAAGAGCGATATGGCAATTGTGCGGATCAATACGGATGGCAGCTTCGATACATCCTTTAACACCACGGGCAAGATGGTGCTCTCGCTAGGTACAGGGAACGAGGGCTTTGCCAAAGTGATTCAGCAGGCAGATGGCAAATTGGTTGCGGCAGGGTACAGTTTCGTTGGCGCGAACAAGCGCACAGCTATCGTGCGCATCAATACCGATGGCTCTCTCGATACAGGTTTCGGCTCTAACGGTTCTGTTGAAGGTATTTCGGGGTTGACTTCAGTTTCTGACGAGGCAGTCGCACTGGTTGAGCAGGCTGATGGCAAGCTGGTGACTGCAGGTACGGGCAATAGCGGCAAGGTCAATTACATGCTGCTCGCACGCTATAACGGCACTTTGGATACAGATGGTGATGGTGTGCCTGATTCAGCCGATGCTTTCCCCACTAACCCTGCCGCTGCTGTAGATACCGATAGCGATGGCAAACCTGACGCATGGATGCCCTTTAACACCTTAGGTTGCACGGTGGGGATGCCGACTTGTAACGGTCTTACCTTGGACGATGACAACGACGGCGATGGAGTTCCCAATGCCACAGACAACTGTCCGCTGGTGGTGAACGCAGGGCAAGAAGATGCGAATGGTGATGGCTACGGCGATGCCTGCGCCGCCGATGCGCCTGCTTTGGATATCACCCGCGGCATCAAAGCCAAAGATGGCGTAGGTACGGCTGTCGCCTATGCCGGTGATGTTAATGGTGATGGTGTAGGTGATTACGTGGTCGGATCCCCAGGCTACGACTTGCCCGGTTTGCCGAACGCGGGGCGTGCGCAAGTGATTTCCGGCAAAACAGGGCAGGTGCTGATGCACATTGAAGGCACAACTGCCAATGAAAACATGGGCTATGCCGTAGCAGGCAATGCTGATGTCGATAACGACGGCAAGCTCGATGTGGTTGTCGGTGCACCGAAGGCTGATCCAAATGGCTTGGTGGATGCGGGCACAGTCACTGTGTTGTACGGGCCAAATGACGTGAAGCCAAGAACGGTGTTATCTGGCACACGCCCCAAAGCCTTGCTCGGTTCTTCTGTTGCGATGGGTAAGATTGATGGTGATGCGTATGCAGACATCGCAGCAGGTGCACCGAAAGACAATGATTTGGTGACAAATCCGACAACACCGATGAAAGGCACAGGATCGGTCGTGGTATTTTCTGGCGCGCCCGGCAATACCGTGCTCAACACGTTCTACGGTTTGACACCGAATGCGCACGCAGGCACGAGTGTTGCGGTGTGTAATTTTGATAATGCTGATGGCGACGATGTCGTGATTGGCGCGCCAAACGATGACGATGATGGCGACCCCAGTGCCATTTTGCGCGATGCCGGCAGTGTGTTGGTGTACGCCATTGATGGCACTAACTTAATGTACGCGTATGGTGCTGTACCTAAGGCCTACTTGGGCAAGTCAGTTGCTTGTGCTGATATGAATGGTGACGGCTACGCCGAAGTGCTCGCCGGTGCGCCAGGCGATGATTTGCTTGATGGTTCGGGCAAAGCCATACGCAAAGACGCAGGCAGCATTAGCCTGTTCCCTAACTACGGAGTGCTTTACTACGGCAGAGCAGCGAAAGCGGCTTTAGGTAGCAGTGTGGCGTTTGGCGATGTCAACGGTGATAACACCAAAGACATCATCGCCGGCGCGCCCAAAGCCAACAAACCGGCGAAAAAACCGATCAAAGGGGCGGGCAGTGTGTCGGTGTGGAGTGGCGAAGATTTGGGATTAATTACTACGCTATACGGCAACACTACAAAAGATGGTTTTGGAACAGCACTTGCTGCTGGAAAAGTGGATGGTGATTCCAATGCGGATGTCATTGTTGGTGTTGTAGGTGCAGATACCCCAGCCGTGCTGCCCGCCAAGCCAGTAAAAGATACGGGTGCTGTGCAAGTGATTTCCGGTGCCGCGTTATAGCGGCATTGTTCTCGTTCCGCTGACGAGCAGGCACAAAGATTCCATCACATCCCACGGGTCGCGGTTGTCCATGCCTTTTACGGCTTGGTCTACCGTCGCCATCTGTTGAACGATTTGGCGCGTGTGTGCAATTTTTAAGCGTTGCAGCGCGCGGTTAAACACAGGCTGACGCTTTTCCCATACGCCTAATTGCCGCATGGCAGTATTGGCAGATGCGCCACTGGCAATCATTTCACTCGCTGTCGCCAATTGGCGTAGCTCACGCGTTAATGCGCCGAGTACAGCCAAGACATTACTGCCTTCTTGTTTGAGTGTGTGCAAAATTTTAAGTGCATGCGCTGTGTCGCCATTTAGCAGCGCATCATTGAGCGTAAAAACATCGTAATGTGCACTATTGCCTGCACTCTCTGCCACTTGTTCTGCGTTAATTGTTGCAGAGCCAAATTGCAGTGCTAATTTTTCAATTTCTTGCACGGCTGCCAGCATATTACCTTCGGTGCGCTCAACGAGCAATTTGAGAGCCTCACTGGATAAAGCGAGTGATTTTTTGCGCGCGCGATCAGTGAGCCATTGCGGAAAGCGCGATTGATCGAGCGGCATAATTGGCACAAAGGCGCAGACCTGTTCTATGGCTTTGAACCACTGTGTTTTTTGGCTGGCACTCTCGACTTTGTCAGTGCAAATCAACAACAGACTGTCACTGCTGGGTCGTTCCAAATAATCCAACAACAAGGCGTGATCTAATTTACTCACCGAAGTGCGAATATCAATCAAACAGCGATCAGCAAACAGTGAAAGTGCATTAGCTTCCGCGATGACTTCCTTCCATTGCTCTTTTTTTTCTGGATAAAAAACTTTGCGCTCAGTAAAGCCTTGTTTCAGTGCAACTGCTCGCACTGCGTCACAGGCTTCTTGTGTGAGCAGCGGTTCATCACCAGCAATCCAATACAGTGCTGCCGGTGATTTTTCTAAATGTTGCGTCAGTTTTTCAGGATAAATGCGCACAAACAGTGGTCAATGCGATTACTTTTGTTTACCGGCGATGAAGTTAATGCGGCGCAGTAAATTAACTGCCATCTCGTCATAGGCTTCATTTTTCATTAAAGCTGCTTCACGATCTGTAGCCAGCGCGCGGTTGTTGCTGGGTTCATAAGGGCGCACGACGCGCTCGGTATTCGGCGCGATAATGGTTTCGCCCTTGGCGTTGGTCACCGTAAATTGCACGGTGAGTTCAATCTCGAACATGGCAGCATTGATGCTGTCGCTGTAAGACAACAGGTTTTGGCGCAGTTTTTGATCGAGAATCTGAATCGTCCAGCCTTCTGTGCCGCCTTCTTCAATATGTTGTCTTTGCATTTCTTTACGCAGTGAGCGTTCTAATTTTCCGTAGGCTTGTCCAGAAACAATATTCAACGATTGAATTTTTGTCTCAGAATTTTCGCTGCCGCGCATATGCCAACCACAACCGGCAATAGTTAGTGCGCAGAAAAAAGTAACGATTAGATTGCGAATTTTCATGTGTTATCCCACCACGATGTTGAGCAGTTTTCCCGGAACAAAGATCACTTTGCGGATTTCTTTGTTGTCAATAAATTTTTTGACATTGTCATTGTTGCGTGCAGCGGTTTCAGCGTCTGCTTGTGTTGTATTGGGTGCAACAGTGATCGTGCCGCGTAATTTGCCATTTACTTGCACCGCCAGTTCAATGCTGGTTTTGGTCAGGGCGGTAGTATCAACGACTGGCCAAGGTGTGTCGATTACAGCGTGGGTATGGCCGAGTGCTTGCCATAAACGGTGCGCGATGTGCGGTGCCACTGGCGACAGCAGTAATACCGCTGTTTCTAAAGCTTCTCGTTCCGCTGCAAGCGTTTGTGTATTGCGATCAGTGATTCTGTAGATGTCGTTCAGTAATTCCATCACCGCCGCAATCGCTGTGTTGAAGGTGAGGCGCTCGGCGTAATCACTGCTCACTTTGGCGATAGTTTCATGCGTTTTGCGGCGCAACGCTTTTTGTTGCTCATCTAAGGCATTGGTGTCTATTGAGATAGTTGTGCTGCTTGCTTGTGTGTGCGTATACACCGCGCGCCACAAACGCTTCAAGAAACGGTACGCGCCTTCTACACCAGCATCGCTCCATTCCAATGATTGCTCTGGCGGCGCAGCGAACATGATGAACAGGCGCACCGTGTCTGCACCGTACTGTTCAATCAAGGCTTGCGGATCAACCGTGTTGCCTTTGGATTTCGACATCTTGCTGCCGTCTTTCAACACCATGCCTTGGCAGAGCAGGCGTTGAAACGGCTCGTCGCATTGCACTAAACCTTCATCGCGCATCAATTTGTGAAAGAAACGCGCGTACAGCAAATGCAAAATCGCGTGTTCGATACCGCCGATGTATTGATCTACCGGCAACCAGTAATTGGCGGCGTTAGGATCCAGCATGCCGTCTTGAAAATTCGGGCAGGTGTAACGCGCGTAGTACCACGACGATTCCATGAAAGTATCAAAAGTATCCGTTTCGTGTTCGACAGCTTTTTCATCGAGCGAAGTTTTACGCCATTCAGGATTGGATTTGATCGGCGAGTTCACGCCATCCATCACCACATCTTCCGGCAGCAACACCGGCAAGCGATTCAGCGGCACAGGAATTTCGCCGCCTTCTGGTAAATTGAAAAACGGAATTGGTGCGCCCCAGTAGCGTTGGCGCGAAACGCCCCAATCGCGCAAACGATAATTCAGCGTGATGCGACCTTTGCCCAAGTTTTCTAATTTTGTCGCGATGGCATCAAACGCCGCATCGAAATCCAAACCGTCAAATTCATCGGAATTGATTAGCGTGCCTTTGTCTGTGAATGCGGCAGTGGAAATATCGCAAGCCGAATCATCAGAGGCGGTAATCACTTGCTCGATAGCAAGCGAATATTTTTTTGCAAATTCGTAATCGCGTTGATCGTGTGCAGGAACCGCCATCACGGCACCAGAGCCGTAATCCATCAACACATAATTGGCGACCCACACCGGCACTTCGCGCCCGCTGATCGGATGCAGGGCTTTCAGGCCGGTATCGAAACCTTTTTTCTCCATCGTTGCCATGTCAGCTTCAGCGACGGATTGCACTTTGCATTCAGCGAGAAATTGTTTCAGCGCGGATTTGTTTTCATTAAAAAGCTTTTCTGCGGCAGCTTGCGCGATGGGGTGTTCGGCAGCGAGGCTGACATACGTCACGCCCATCAAAGTGTCGGGGCGTGTGGTGTAAATTTCAAAAGAATCATATCCCGCTATTTCGTCAGATAAATCAAAACGCATGGTGATGCCGCGCGATTTTCCTATCCAATTGCGTTGCATAGTTTTGACTTGTTCAGGCCAGTGCGGCAATTTTTCTAAATCGGCGAGCAATTGTTCTGCGTAAGCGGTAATTTTAATAAACCACTGCGGAATTTCTTTGCGTTCGACTAAAGCACCAGAGCGCCAGCCGCGACCGTCAATCACTTGTTCGTTGGCGAGCACAGTTTGATCAACCGGATCCCAATTCACCGTTGCCATTTTTTTGTAGACGAGGCCTTTTTCGTATAAACGCGTAAAAAACCATTGCTCCCATTTGTAGTAATCGGGGCGGCAAGTGGCAATCTCGCGCGACCAGTCATAGCCAAAACCCAGCGATTGCAATTGGCCTTTCATGTATTCGATATTTTCGTAAGTCCATTTCGCCGGTGCGGTGTTGTTTTTGATGGCGGCATTTTCTGCCGGCAAACCAAAAGCATCCCAGCCCATCGGCTGTAAAACATTTTTGCCTTGCATGCGTTGAAAGCGGCTGATGACATCGCCGATGGTGTAATTGCGCACATGCCCCATGTGCAG
>CAYOEO010000029.1:0-8857 GCA_964403125.1 uncultured Pseudomonadales bacterium
CCCGAGTGGTGAAATCGGTAGACACAAGGGACTTAAAATCCCTCGGGGGCAACCCTGTGCCGGTTCAAGTCCGGCCTCGGGCACCATTTTTTACACAAAGCACCACTGTCAATAATTTCTTTGCAAGATTCATCTTGAGGATTGTGACGTAGGTGCTTGAAATCCTGATACCCCACCTAGATAATCGCTCTAATCTTCGGATTGCAAAAAGAAAATGGTGCAGGGTACGTAGGCGTATCGGCATCTGCCAATAACTAGCTATCAGGATGCCAGCGTGTCGGATCAACGTACGGTCAATCTCACTTCCCTGAACATAGTCAAAGCTGAGTTTTTAGCAACAATTCAACTGGCTACCAATCAATTAGAGCAATTTATTTCAGCGAGAGAGCGGCAAGATCTCGTTGCGGCTGCTTTGGAAAGTTTTCAACAGATTGATGGCGTTTTTCGCATTGTGCAGTTGCAAGGTGCCGATTTATTGACGGCAGAAATTATTGATGTATTGCAAACGCTGCCGGTGAATGCCGATGCGTCTTATGACAATGCACTCGCTGCGGTGAGTACGGCCGCATTTGTTGCTACGCGCTACTTTGAATACGTGCAGCAATTTGAACGCTCAATGCCGGTGCTGTTATTGCCTTTTATTAATGACATTCGCGCCGCCAAAAAATTACCGCCACTGCCGGATAGTCAATTTTTATTAATGAATACGCAGGGTGGAGAGCATGCTGTTACTTCGCCCGCTGCTTACACACAAGACGCTGCGCGCCGTTTCAGACATATGTATCAAGTTGGTTTGCTCGGTGTTTTGCAAGGACAAAATGCGGATTATTCCTTGGGGCTGATGCAGCGAGCATTGGAAAGAACGGACGCGATCAGCAATGGCAAGCCATTAAGTAAAGTTTTGTGGGCTGCGGCTGTTGCCTTATCTGTGATGCGTGAGAAGCACATGCTATTGCCAAACTCGCGCAAAATGTTGTTATCCGCATTGGATCGTCAATTAAAGAAACTCGTGCAACAAGGCGAATCATTTTTTGATGAGGGCTTTGATAAGGAAATGCTGCGCGGTTTTGTTTATATCATTGCCACTTCCGCATCGGAATCTGCATCAGCAAAAGCCGTACGTTCTGCTTTTGCCGTGAATCCATTGGGCTACAACGAAGCCGAAGTGGAAGAAGAATTGAACAATTTGCGTGGACCTGGGTTATCAACGGTGCAATCGGTTGCAGAAGTTATCCGTGAGGAATTGCGCTCCAGTAAAAACGCTTTAGAAATGGCTGCTCAAGGCGGTGGTGATATTGTTACTACCTATCCCGATATGATTGCATCGTTGACACGTGTTGCAGAGACGTTGGCTGTTGTCGGCTTGGTGTCTCCTAGCCAAGTGCTTCGAGAGCAAATCACAAAAATTAATGAATGGAATCAGCAACAACACGCTGCAGATAATTCACAATTGATTGAAGTAGCCGACACATTGCTTTACATAGAAAGTACCGTATCGGCACTGCAAAATATCAATTTGTCGCAAGCCAAATTGGCTGAAACCAATGCGCTGAGCAAAGATACCATCATTGCGCAAAGTCAGTTGGCAGAAGCAGAAAAAGTCGTGTTGGATGAAGCGCAGTCGGGTTTGGCGCTCATTAAACGCGCAATGGCATCGTATGCGGAATCAGGTTATGACCCTATTCATATCGCCAACTTAGGGAAAAGTCTTAACAGTGTGCGCGGCGCTATGATTTTGCTCAACATGTCGCGCGCTGCAAAAGTGACAGAGTCTTGTATGCAATTTGTAGAAACTAAACTGATTCGCGCAGATGCCAGTGGGGCGATTCAGCAGTTGATGGAAACGTTTGCTGATGCGGTGATGAGTGTCGAGTACTTTCTTGAGGCCTATATTGCTGTACACAAACAAGATAATTCTATTCTGGAAATTGCGGAAGAAAGCGTTAATGCTTTGGGTTTTCCTGCTCGTTGAGAATAACGGATTAAGGAGCTTTTAAATGGTTTATCAAATAATTGCAGTTCTATTTTTTATATTGGCAGTGATCGCTTTGGCTATTGCCTTCAAGTTATTAAGCAATAAAAAATGGATTGCAGGTTTCTTGCGTGGCAGCGCTGGTATTTTGGTATTACTGGTTGTCGCTATTGCGGCTTTTACGGGTAAAGATCTTTATAGCTATAAGTCTGCCAGTAGCGATAATAATCTTGTCGTTACTGTCAGTTTTCGTAAAAAAGATGCCAATGATTATATTGCCGAGATGCAAGACACTTCAGGCGGGTTTAGTAGTCGAGAAGTTCAAGGACAGCAGTGGCAGTTGTCTGCTAGATTGTTTGCTTGGCCGCCGCTGATTGCGTACGTCGGGCTTAGAACGGGCTACAAATTGGACAGTATCTCTGGTCGCTTTATTGAATTGCAGTTGGATCAATTGGTTGAGCGCAAACAGCCGGACTCGTTAAACACGGCAGGCTTTTTTGATACATGGCAATTTCTGAATGCACATCCAGCAGCCATGCCTTTGGTGTCTGCGCACATGGCAACAACAGGGTATGTTCCCATGGCTGACGGTGCGATTTATGAAGTGGTTTCGACAGGCCAAAACTTGACAGTCAATGCGGTCAATGGCGCAGCAAAAGATGCCATGAAAAATTGGTAGTTAATCTTGGGTTTTTATGGAATTTCTTTTTGAGTACGGTATTTTTCTGGCAAAAACTATCACGATAGTTGCTGCTGTTGGTTTCTTATTAATTTCGCTAACCTCAGCAACTCAACGCTTAAAAAAATTGGAGAAGCAGGGCTACATTGAGGTAAAAAGCCTCAATGACAAGTACCATGAAATTTCACAGACCATGCAAGCGGCAATTTTATCTGACGATGATTTTGAAGCAGCAGTGAAATCTGAAAAGAAAGCAGACAAAGCCAAAGCTAAGGAAGAAAAAGCCCGCAGAAACAAAGGAGATTCTGCGTCTGATAAAAAGTCACGCTTATTTGTTATTGATTTTGATGGCGATATAAAAGCTTCTGATGCTGAAATGCTATCTGAAAAAATTACGGCGGTTCTCACTCAGGCTAAGTTGGAAGATGAAGTGGTCTTGCGGCTAGAAAGCGCAGGCGGCATGGTTCACAGCTACGGCTTTGCTGCATCGCAGTTGCAGCGCATTCGCGATAAAGGCATCTCTCTAACTGTTTGTGTCGATAAGGTAGCCGCCAGCGGTGGGTATATGATGGCGTGCATAGGCAGCAAAATTCTTGCTGCTCCTTTTTCTATTCTGGGCTCTATCGGCGTTGTGGCGCAGATTCCCAATTTCAATCGCTTATTGAAAAAGCATGATGTGGATTACGAAGTGCTCACCGCAGGAGAGTACAAACGCACACTGACCATGCTGGGTGAGAATACCGAAAAAAGTCGACAGAAATTTCAAGAAGAAATCCAAGAAACGCATGATTTGTTCAAGGATTTTGTGTTGGCAGCGAGACCTTATCTTGACATGAATGTCGTTGCCACAGGTGAAACGTGGTTTGGTAAAAAAGCTGCCGAACTGAAACTTGTCGATCAGATTATGACTAGCGAGGAATACCTTTTTTCACGCTACCCAGATGCCGAGATTTACCATATCGGCTGGATAGAAAAGCACAGTATTGCAGAGCGGTTCGGTTTTGCTGCGGAAGCTTCGTTAGAACGCATTTTGTATCGTTCGCTTTCACGAATGAAAAATCTTAAGATTTTTCTTCAGTAATTTATTGGTACGGCGGTTTTTATGAAACAACTGAGTGGGCTGGATTCCTTATTCTTACACGCTGAAATGCATGGTATGCCCATGCATATGTCCATGCTTGCTATTTATGATCCATCTTCAGCAAAATCAGGAGTAGAGTTTAAAAAAATTGTTGACTTGTTTGAGTCAAGAATTAATGGTGATCTTGCGTTGTTGCGTTGCAAGTTGATGGAAGTGCTGTTCAATATTGATCAACCCTATTGGGTGGAAGATCCTTATTTTGAGCTTATTTACCACATCCGCCATATCGCCTTGCCCAAACCCTGTAATTGGCAAAAACTGTGCTCGCTGGTCGCCAATTTGCATGCTCAACCGTTGAATAGAAACCGCCCCTTGTGGGAGGTGCATGTGATTGATGGCGTAGATTGCATTGACGGCATGCCCAATGGTTGTTTTGCTGTTTTATTTAAAGTGCATCACGCGTTAATGGATGGCAAAACAGCGATGGAAGTCTTTAACAGTCTTCACCATGTTTTGGATGATGAATCCAATCGCTTGCATGCAGTGGATGTGGATTTTGCGCATTTTGTTGCCTACGAATCGGATGTGCGCTTTCCTAAAATTCTTGCCAATGCCGCACTAAATAATGTGTATAAGTCAGGCAATATTATTCGTATGGCAGGACGCATTTTTGGTCTTTACAACGCGGTGATGCGCGGAATTGAATCGCGCGAATTAAAACAACTGCATAAAAATAAAACGCGATTTAACGGACCTGTTTCGCCAAGACGCGTAGTGGATCGTGTCAATATTCCTTTTAAAACTATTCGTGACATTAAAAACAAACTAGGTGATGTCACAGTAACGGATATTGCATTGACTGTTATCGGTGGCGGTTTGCGGCGCTATTTAATGGCAAAAGATGAAATGCCTGAGGACTCCTTGGTTGCAGCAGTTCCTCGTAGTACTAGAAAAAGTGAGGAAGAGGAATCGACGATTGTTGGCAATGAAAAGATTAGTCTATCTAATGTAGCTTTACGCACTGATATAAAAGATTCTTTGGATCGACTCAATAAAGTTCATAAAGAATCGCAGGCAGGAAAGGCCTACGCAAAAGTATTGGGTAATAATTTGGTGGCAGATGCCATGAATTGCATGTACACAGGACTTGTCGCGTGGGGTGTAAAAACTGCTGTTGAATCAGGTGTGCTGGATAAATTCCCACCAGCCAATAACACGGTCGTTGCTAATTTAGCTGGCTCAACCGAGCCGCTGTATTTTTGCGGCGCAAAAATGGTAGATGCCTTTGCTATGGCGCCATTAATTCCTAATACGGGACTTTTTCACACGTTGTCGAGTACTTGGGAATCGCTGACGATTGCATTTACCGCTGATCGTCAAAAAATGGAAGATCCCGCTTTTTATGCGCAGTGTTTGCAAGAATCTTTTGACGATTTGTGTGCGAAAATTTTTCCTAAAGCATCAGTGATGCAAGAAGTACAAGAGGCCGTTATTGAGAAAAAGCGCAATAAGAAAAAACAATAAAAATGTGTGAATTAGATCGGAGTAAGATCTAATCTTCTTTTTGATGCAAATGCTTAGAAATAAAACTACCGATGCGATTGATGGCAGTTTTTCCTTCTGGAATAAACATCGCTAGCGTTTGCCACACGTGCGGCATGCCATCCCACAGTTCTAATTCGCAAGGTACGCCCGCTGCGCGATATTTTGCCGCCAGCCGCCTTGAATCATCCAGCAGCACTTCATCTTTACTGACTTGAATGAGTGTGGGAGGCAAGCCTGTTGGATCGCCATAAAGAGGTGATGCGTATGGGTCGCGCGGTGAAGCGCCAGCCAAGTAGTACTCAGCACCTTCAGGCAAGCCATCGCCAGGGATTAATGCATCGCGTTTGAGATTGGTGACAACGGATTCGCCTGTTACGGCTAAATCAGTCCACGGTGACATACCTACAGTTGCGGCAGGTAGTGGCAAACCCAAATCACGAATTTTGAGTACTGTGCCATAAGTCAAACCACCGCCTGCTGAATCACCGGCGATGACGATGTTTTCTGGCTTGTAACCTTGATCTAATAACCAACGGTATACCTTAATGGAATCTTCTAGTGCGGCAGGGTAGGGATGTTCTGGTGCGAGCCGATAATCGGGCGCAATGACACGGCACTTGGATGCAACTGAAAGTCGCCACAAAATATCTTTGTGCGTGGTGTGAGCTGAACAAAAAATATAGCCGCCGCCATGTAAATATAAAATGAGTTTTTCCGGCTCAGCACCCATGGCCTTCACCCACAAACAGGGAATGCCTTCAATTCTTTCTGAGCGAAAATCAATATCAGCCGGTGGCTTTGGCATGCGGCGTGATGAGTTGTTGACCATACGGCGCAGCGCTACATGATCGGTATTCGTGAACATACGTTTCTTAAGTACGCGCAATACCAACTTAAATGCACTGGCTTGATAGCTGCTCATAAGTATCTGGGCTCAGTTAGAAATCTCAGTGCTTTCTTCTGTAGAGGGTGATTCTTTTTTACCGCTGGCTGCACGTAAAAACAAATAACGATGCACCCAATGTGTATCAAAAGGTTTCCATTGCTCTTCTGTTTGCGATAAACGATTCGAGACTGCGTAATAAATCATAGGATTGTGTGTCATACCGATATGGCTGCCACTGATACGCAAGTTTTCTGTAGATTCATTGATCTGATCGATGCAGCTATGCCAAGCGGCAATGCCATCACTTTCACTGTAAATGGATGTCGATGGCACAGGGGGCGGCGTTTCCCAAATGGGTGTGCCTTGCAATAAAACATCTTCACTGGCGCCTGGATTTAAGCGCTCGTAGATTTTCAAAATAGGGCTAGAAACTTCGCCCACATCACTCGTCGCCTTAGGCTGTGCCAAATTAAAAGGCGAGCCGAGTGTGATGACTTGACGAACATAATCTGGCAGGCGGTGAGCAAGAATGCGTGCGTACAGCCCGCCCAAGCTCCAGCCAATCAAACTAATTTTTTCTTGATGCTGCCCGTACATTTCGATAACGCGCTGCTCAAGCTTCAAATAGGTGCTATTGCGCAAACCGGAGTTACGCCCCAAATCCCAACCGTACGCGTTGTAGCCTTGGCGCTTTAGGTAGCGGCGCATCACATAGGTGCTGTTATCCGTGGCAAGAAATCCAGGCAGTATCAGCACGGGCTGCCCTTCACCGCGAGGAGCCAAGCGACGCAATAAAGGTAGGGCGGGGAGGAGAGAGAGTGCCTCAACTGGCGCTCTGAGTTCCATCAATGTGCTGGCGAGGTTTGCTTTTCGTAGTGATTCGGCCATGTTTCTGTATCTTGATGGGTAATGGTCAGGTTTAATTTTTATAGGCATTTCATTCGTTTACACAAAAGATGCCACTCTTATCTGTTTAAGCATACTACATATAGTGTTTGTTGCGCTATTCCGGTGCGTGGGTGGTGTTATGGTAAATCCGCAGACGCGATGTGTAGGGCTCGGCAATCTGCGCGCGCGCGTTTCTTAGAATTTTGCCAATATCCTGCAGAGTATCCACACAAGCGTCATAGTTATTGAGTAGGCAGTCCGTTGACACGCTCAAGTAGTCAGTCGGACTTTTAGAGCGCGACTGCCAGAGCTTGCGACAGGCGACCTTATTACTTTTATAAGCCTGTTTAACGTGATGGGAGATAGTTTTAGCAATGGCGTTGCCGCATTGCGAAATAACACCCACGTTTTCCATAGTTGCGCCAAGCCCAATCCACTCTGCTGCAACAGCATCTTCCGCTGCACGCTCTACACCGAGGGAAATTGCGCTGAGCAAATTGGCATAGCGCTGTTCAATGGTGCCGCCGAACAGTGGGTCAGCATCGGGCTGAATGTCGTGAATGATGTCGGACCAATCTTCCTCACTCAGCGAAGCTAACACCAAAGGAAAGACTTGGCTCTCCTCGTAATCCATATGCTGCTTCATGCTGGTGACATAATCTTCGCAGCGCAAGCGTAGTGTTTGCTGTCGCTCTTGCGTGTATTCTTGCTGCAATTCTGAGATACAAAGAACGAGAGCTTCCGATTTTTTGCTGATGGCTTCGTGGTCTAACAGTAATGAAAGCACTTCTGTTTTTTGTGTTTCACCATGCTCTGCCAACTTGCGGTAAATAATGTCCTCTTTAGCATGGTGCGCGTGATCAAAATGATCTCGCATATAACTGGCGGCATCAAACATCACAGCCAAGTCAGGCTTTTCACCGGCATCCATAAAATTCATTTGCTCTCGCAACACTTTCAGGAGACGAGAAATATATTTGTGCTCCTCGTGTAGGTGCCGCATGACCTCTGAAGCAGACAGCAATCGCTTCACTACAGGTGAGTTCGTAGGCAGATGAGATTTATTAGCTGATCGATTCTTTGGCATAGACAGTCACTCTTTAGCACGCTTTCAGTATACTCGAAAGCACTATTTTTCGTGCATGATAAAAAAAGAGTAAAAAAATTGAATTTAGTATGTTTATTCTATTTTTTAGCCATAGTATGAAGACCTGATTCAAAGGATGGTTCTGGCCAGACGGCAAAACTGTCACAAAGCACTACATCCAATCAAACCAGTAACCCATTTATTAAACGGAGAGTTTTATGTCAAAGAAAGCGAAAGACATCAAAGAAGCCAATATCGCTGATAAAGCGAGCGAAGTCGCTAAAAGCATTTGGCTAGCTGGCTTGGGCGCGTATGGTAAAGCATTTGACGAAGCTGTAAATCAATACGGCAAAGTAAGCAAAGAAACCAGCAAAGTATTTGATGACTTGGTAGAGCTGGGCAAGAAATTGGATAGTGAGAGCCAAGCTAAACTCTCTAACGCAAAAAACAAAACAACTGCAACGATTGAAGATCGTATCAGCAAAGTACGCAACAGCGTCAACAATATGGGCGCATTGAACTTTGGCGGCGCAGACAATGCGAAAATCGACGAAGTGAATGCAAAAGTTGACGCATTGTCAGACAAACTGGATGCATTGTTGGACAGCCTATCCGTCAGCAAGCCTAAAGCACCCGCTAAAGCTGCTGCAAAAGCCTAATTATCTTCTAGCCCTGGACAGACAACCCTTCCTGTTTGTCTGATCCACTTTTAGCAAGGT
>CAYOEO010000030.1:0-7236 GCA_964403125.1 uncultured Pseudomonadales bacterium
CTCGTCATCGTAATGGTTGCGTTGCCTGAACCTGAACCTGAGCAACTACCGCTGGAGGTAATTACCACCGGCAGACTCGAAGACGCAGTTGCCGCTACGGGGAAAGTACCGTTATAGGGCGCTGTTCCAGGTGCTGGCGTGGTGATGGTAATCGTCTGCGGACTGGTATCGCAGGCATCGCCAATGCCATCGCCATCTGTATCTGTTTGAGAAGGATTTGCTACATATGGGCAGTTATCCGGCGCATTATTCGGTATGCCATCGTTATCTATATCAGAATCACATGCATCACCAATACCATCCCCATCCGTATCCGTTTGTGCCACATTAGAAGTCAGTGGACAGTTATCTGCCGTTACCGAACCGCCACTGCCGTTTAAAGTGCCATCACTTTTGCCGTCGCCATCGGTATCCCATTTCGTTGGATCTGTGCCGTAAGTATTAACTTCATAGCCATCGCTCAAACCATCGCCATCGGTATCCCATTTATTGGGATCCGTATTTGATGTATTCACTTCATAGCCATCAGTTAAACCGTCACCGTCCGTATCCGACACATTAGGGTTCGTGCCGTAGGTACAGATCTCAGATGAATCACTTAACCCATCACCATCTGCATCCGCCGATGAGTTGATAACGGAAAGCGTAATTGGGCTACTTGCCGTGGAATTGGTGTAGACATAGGTATCCATGTAGGCATCGTTGCCTTTACTGAAACCATCGCCGGTGCCATCGCCTGCATCGTCATTAAAGTTACCCCAAGCACGCGCATTGGTATTGGCAACAAAAGGATCAGCGTATGCGCCAGCATTCATGCCACCCGCCCCAGCCGTTACCAAGGAGGTTAAGCCATTCGGCATAGTACCTACGCCGCTTCCCGGCTCACCCGCAGGCATGCTGGTTTCATTAGCCTGCACAAGGCTGTCATCCCAAAACATATTCAGAGGAGTACGGCTGAGGTCGCTATTCACTTGGAATAAACGCAACCCCTTATAAATCGTTTCTACATCCTTAAATGGATAATGCGATTCACCTGGCGTTACCCGCACTTTGCACTGATAGTTGCCTGTAGGCACAACTGTGCCGCTTTTATCTTTGCCATCCCAAGTGATGGTGTTGCTTCCAGTTGTCGTGTTACCGGTTAAAAAAAGATCTCCACTGCTGTTTTCATCAAAAACGCCATCTTTGTTTAAATCACAAATCAGACCGTAGGTTCCATCCATATCCGAAGTAAAAGTGAAATCGCCTGCATTACCACCACCCACGGAAGCCGATGAGCCGTCACACGCCGTTGTTGTTGGTGTAAATGTGGGCGTTGAAATAGTGGGAGTCAGCGAACTGAATGTAGATAGCCGCGGTACGGTCAAGTAAATGTAGTACTGCGGTGTCACTGTGTTACCCGCTGTAGGCACACTTTTACCCGCATTAGCGCCATCAACACCCGTTTTATTGGCGTAGATGGAATACACATATCCTTGGAAACCATCGACTTTTAACTCAACGGTTGCATTCGTTGTAGCACTCGTTGGAACGAGTGTGTAAAACGAGCCTGTTAGTGCGGTAGCTGAGTAGTTAGATCCCGTATTGAAATTCCACTGTTGAGAGTTGAGGCGTCCACCGGGCTGCACCGTTCCACCACTATCAACAACAGAAATATCCCACTTACTTGTGCCAGGCGCAGCATCTCTAAAAACAATGCGATATTTACCATTGCCATTACCACTTAAAGAACCTGTTGTGGAGCCATTCGCTAACCCTGTATAAATTTGTGTACCACTAGGGTTATAAATTCTTAATCTGCGCGTACCGCCTGCGTTAGTACTCCACTTAATGCGTTCAACACTGTCGTCCACGATATCCACATAGAGCACCGTCGATATTTGATAGCCAGCGTTAGTACCAAGCTGCGTATCACCTTCTGCCAACACCCAATTCGATGCCACTGATAACAGGGCTATGGGTAAGAGGTGCTGAATAAAACGGATAAGTGGGCTGTGCATAAAACATGCTTCCTAAGGTCTGAATACTCAAAATCTTGTGAAACGAACGGATATTGTGACGATGGTCTCACAATTACCATGACGCACTCCACACCATTTATCCGCCAAATTTGACCATTCACGCCATTAACCTACCTGCTGACGTAGCCCGCTGTGGGAACTTGTTTCTATCCGCTCGGTCTTTTTCGCATCGTTTGCCAGACACCGTTGTGAGGTCGTCATGTCTGATTCCGCCACTACTTCCACCCTGCAACAACAATTCATTGAGCGCAGACTATGGTTGGAGACGCGTATCCTCGGTCAATCTGCCCTCATTGAACGCTTGATGATCGCTCTGCTCGCTGACGGCCACTTGCTCGTTGAAGGCGCGCCTGGCTTAGCAAAAACCAAAGCCATCCGCGAGCTGGCAAATGTGTTGTCGGGTAGTTTTCAGCGCATTCAATTCACACCCGATCTTTTACCTTCTGACATCACCGGCAGCGATATTTATCGCCCCGAAGAAGCGCGTTTTGAATTTCGCAACGGCCCTATTTTTCACAATCTAGTGTTAGCGGATGAAATCAACCGCGCACCCGCCAAAGTACAGGCAGCGTTGTTGGAAGCCATGGCAGAACGGCAAGTGAGTGTTGGCAATCAAACTTACACTTTGCCAAAAGTTTTTTTAGTAATGGCGACACAAAATCCTATCGAACACGAAGGCACTTACCCGCTGCCGGAAGCACAGTTGGATCGTTTTTTGATGCATGTGCCGGTGGATTATCCCAACGCCAGTACGGAAAAATCCATTTTGCAATTAGCGCGTAACGAAGCAAAAACGGATGCAACGACAACAGCTCCCACGCCACTACTCGAAACAGATTTATTGATTGCACGCAAAGCGGCACTCAATATCCACATGGCAGACAGCGTTGAAGAATATTTAGTACAAATTATTCTCGCCACGCGACAACCAGAAAAATACGATGCTGCACTGGCACGATTGATTGAATACGGTGCTAGCCCGCGCGCAACGATTGCGCTCGACCGCTGTGCACGCGCGCGCGCCTGGTTAGCCGGTCGAGATTTTGTTACGCCAGAAGATGTCAAAACTTTAGCACCTGATATTTTGCGTCATCGCATCATTCCTAGTTTTGAAGCGGAGGCAGAAGGCTACAGCGTTGAAAGTTTGATTCAACGCTTGCTGGCATTGGTTCCTGCCGTGTAATAAAACCACTCTGCTGAGTACGCACCATGAAAGCAGAAAACACAGCGCACATTCAAAACACGCATAGCAGCACAGCACTCCGCGTTTTGGAGCCTCGCGGTGCGCACATTCAACTGCACGATTTATTGCGCTGGCGGTTGGTCGCACCATTGATTCCGCTGGAGAACCGCAACAACAGCTCACAGCTCACCGGCAATCGCCGTTCGACATTGCGTGGGCGCGGCATTGATTTCGATGAAGTGCGCATCTATCAACCTGGTGACGATGTACGCACGATTGATTGGCGCGTCACTGCTCGCACAGGAAAAATGCATACCAAAATTTTTCACGAAGAAAAAGAAAGACCCGTTATTTTGGTGATTGATTTACGCAGCACGATGTTTTTTGGCTCACGCCGCTGCTTCAAATCTGTGGTTGCCGCTAATGCCACTGCACTGCTCGCTTGGACTGCGCTCGCCGCAGGCGACCGTATCGGCGCACTGCTCATTACGGATAGCGGCATCATCGATATCAAACCGCGTCGCAATCGTCACACACTATTGCAGATTTTTCGCCAAATAATGACGCTAGACGAGCAGCAAGCGAACAATACAAATCCAACAGAATCAACAACACTGTGGCAGCACGCGATGCATCAACTGCGCACAATGACGCGCCCAGGCTCCTGCATCATCATGCTCAGTGATTTTCACGACTGGAATAAAGAATGCCAACAAGCACTGCATCCTGTTGTGCGCCACAGCCAATGTTTTTCCATTCAAATCCAAGATCTGCTTGAGAAAAAACTACCCATCATTGGCTTAGTCAGCCTACGTGCAGGACTCAAAAAAACAACCATCGATACCTTTAACGAAAAATTACTTGCTCGCTATCAACAAACCACGCAACAGCAAAATCAAACCATCAAAGAAGCAATGCGCGCCTTAAAAATTCCTTTGCTCGCTTTGCAAACTGACGCAGCTATTTTTTCTCACCTGCGCCAATTTTTCTCACAGCAAGTAGCGAGAGAACACCATGAACAATGATGCGCTCGCTAATCTCAAACCGCTGATTGCACCGCCGCCTATTCCTTGGTGGCCACCTGCACTAGGCTGGTGGATACTGGGTGCAGTTTTACTACTGTTACTCGTTATTTTTTTAATTTTTTGCTGGCGGCGTTGGCGCCACCATCGCAACACCGCTTATCAACGCGAGGCTATGCAACTGATTGAGTTGCTACACGGCATGCCCACACTGCAGCAATTACCTTTGTTAGCAGAAACGCTGCGCCGTGCGGCAATTTGTGTTTGGGGTCGCAATACTGCGGGATCAATCAATTGGATGGAGGTGATGCAGCAAACGCAAACAGCATATCAATACCGCTATCCGAAAAAAAAATGGCAACCTTTATTGGATGAACAATCCTGCGAGCTGCTAAATCGCCACTTATATAGCGGCACAGCGCCGGATACAGCCGCTATGAATAAACTGATTGAGCAAGCCAAAGCGTGGCTCAAAGCCTTGCCACCTGTGGAGCGATAATTTGATGCCAACGTGGTTAAGTTTTTTGCAGCACAGTGATAGCAGTTTCGTGCTGCACTGGCCGTGGTTGTTGTGTCTACTACCTCTGCCTTTTTTCGTGCGCGGATTAACCAAAGCACGCCAACGTCAGCAAGCCGCGCTGTATTTTCCTTCGTTGGACACGCTAATCGCCGCACAAGATGAGCAAACACATCGCATCAAAAAAACAGAAAGTGCGCCGTGGTGGTTGTGGCTTATTTGGCTGTGTTTGGTTTGTGCTGCTACACGACCTCAGTGGTACAGCGAACCCATCAGCATGCCCACCTCAGGTCGCGATCTTTTATTAGTCGTCGATATTTCCGGCAGCATGCAAACGGAGGATATGGAACTCAATGGCGAACCTGCACAACGTATCGACGCGATAAAAAAAGTGGTGGGGGATTTTGTACAAAAACGCGAAGGCGATCGCATCGGCTTGGTATTGTTTGGCACCAAAGCCTATTTGCAAACACCGCTCACGTTTGATCACGCTACGCTCATTCAGCAGTTACAAGAAGCACAACTCGGCTTTGCTGGGGAGCAAACCGCCATCGGCGATGGGCTGGCTTTATCTGCCAAACGCTTAGAAGGCAACGACCAAAAAAATCGCGTGATGATTTTATTAACGGATGGTGCCAACACCACTGGCGCACTCTCACCTCTGCAAGGCGCGGAAATTGCAAAAGCCATGGGCATAAAAATCTACACCATCGGTATCGGCGCGGATGAAATGACGCGCAGAACTTTTTTTGGTGTGCAAACAGTCAATCCATCCAGTGATTTGGATGAAAAAACACTGACAAAAATTGCAGACGACACCGGCGGTAGTTACTTCCGTGCGCGCAATACAGAACAGCTAGAAAAAATCTATCAGCAGATAGACAAGCTAGAACCCATTGAAGGAAAACAGGAAGTATTGCGCCCCGTAACAGAGTGGTTCTACTACCCATTAGCCATCGCTTTGCTGCTGAGTTTTTTGGTGGCGTTTAGTGCGCTGCTGCAACAGTTATTGAGATGGATGGGAGGTCGTCATGCTGCATGAGCTTCTGCAATCCATTCCCTTTCATTGGCTACGCCCGCAGTGGCTCTTTGCCATTATTCCTGCCGCTTTCTTTTTCATTTTTCTGCTTCGCAAGCAAACACAAGATAATCACTGGTTGAGTGTAATCGACAATGAATTGTTAGATGCACTGCTTGAAAAAACACAAGCTCAAAAATATCAATGGCCACTTTACACGCTTTTTGCTGTGTGGCTATTTGCTGCGCTGGCACTCGCTGGTCCCTGCTTTTCCAAAACAGAACAGCCCATTCTTAAAAGTGCTGATGCTTTGGTAATCATGCTGGATTTATCACCATCCATGTTGGCAACGGATGTAAAACCGAGCCGCATTCAGGCAGCACATTTCAAAATTCTTGATTTGTTACGTGAGCGCAAAGAAGGTTACACAGCACTGATTGCTTATTCTGGCAGCGCACATGTGGTTACACCGCTGTCTGATGACACCAACACAATCGCCGCTTTAGTGAATACGCTAGATCCTTACATCATGCCTAAACTTGGCAGCCGCACGGAAGATGCAGTTGCGTTAGCCATTCAACTGCTGCACAACGCAAAATTTAATCGCGGACGATTATTGTTAGTGACGGATGGCGTAGTGCCAGATGCCGTAAAAAATATTGAAAAACAATTACAAGGTAGCTCCATTGAACTCAATGTTATTGGCATAGGCACAGCAGAAGGCGCGCCAATTGCACTGCCCAGCAGCGGCTTTGTCAAAGACAGTCACGGCAAAATTCTGATGAATCCACTGAATAAAACCACACTGCAAAAATTAGCAGCCGATAACAGTGGCTACTACAGCGATTTGCAAACTAACGACAGTGATATTGCACCACTGACCAAACCACCTCTCTGGCTCAATGCAAACGATGAAATTCGCAATACCAAACGCAATATTGAAAGTTGGCTGGACAGCGGCTATTGGCTGGTACTGCCCTGCATTTTCTTAACGCTATTATTTTTTAGGCGCGGCGTATTGCTCTGCCTGCTGCCACTCGCTTTTTTCTTGCATACAGAAAACTCTCACGCTGCGCTACCGCAAACATGGCAAGATTGGTGGCAAACACCCGATCAGCAAGCGGCACAAGCGTTACAAAAAGGCGACACAAAAACAGCCGCAGAAAAATTTCAAAACACTCAATGGAAAGCCTATGCTGAATACCAAAGCGGTAAGCACAAAGAAGCTGCCGAGCATTTTTCCAGCGGTCACGATGCCAATGCGCTGTATAACAAAGGCAACGCACAGGCAAAATCCAATGATTTGCAAGGTGCAATCACGAGCTACGATGAAGCATTAAAACAAAAACCTAAATTTGATGATGCTACTTTTAACCGCGATCTCGTTCAGAAATTGTTAGACAAACAAAAACAGCAAAAACAGCAGAATCAGCAGAATCAGCAGAATCAGCAGAATCAGCAGAATCAGCAGAATC
>CAYOEO010000031.1:0-7043 GCA_964403125.1 uncultured Pseudomonadales bacterium
CCAAACCGCCCAGCAGTAGTAAGACCAGTAAAGTGATTTGCCATTTGTTCACGCGACGTGTTCCTTGTGATGGGGTGAATAGAGCGCAGGGAGCAGGGTATCATTTTTTCCAAGTTGGAGTGACTGGGGTAATATTATGTGGCGTTGTGGCTCGCTTATGTTGGTGTTACATATGCGCGTATGCTAGGTCGAGGGAAAAGAGCAGGGCTGCACTCTGCCAAAAAGCGACTCTCTTTATTATATGTTTTAGATTCAAGTGACTTGACTAGATTGGGTTCCATTCGCTAACAGGAGTGCTGGATATGAAAAGAACAATGAGTTTAATGCTGGTTGCATATTGGTTTGCGAGCACGCAAGTTTTTGCTGCCGATAGCATGGAAATGTCAAAGCTAATCAAGACTTTTTTACGTCCTGCAAACTCAAACTACGCATTGGGATGGGATACGGGTGCGGAGCCTGGATCGCCAATAACTTGGCAGACAAACAGTGTTGCTTCTGGTGGTATGTGCGGAGAAGGGTATCCCATGTGCAGAACCGGGAGTGTCGTGGTGACTGTAGATGGAAAAGTTACACATAAAATTTTAGAGAAAAATGTACGTTATGGTCGTTGGCAGGTAACGATGAGTGGTCCACATGCTGGCGTCTTTAATGTTTCAATATCAAATGACGGGTCGTTAGGAGAAGAAGCTATTAATTTTGCGCGGGGTGTTCTTGAAAAGTCAGACATTAAATACACTTTGATAAAATGCCCCAACGAGCCACCTACAGATGGTAATGTTGTTTATCAAATCAATGCGCCAGGAAAGTCTCCCGCATGGCTAATTGATGGATGGACATGCGGTGCTTCTAATTGCTCTAGCACAATATCTATTGTCCAAAGTGAGGAAGATATAAAAAATATAGAGTGCTTTGGGGGCATGTAGTGGCAAGCAGCTTATCTGTCTGCCAGTAGTGAAAGTAATATCACAAGTGGATAAAATAATAAGTCATGGAAAAAGTAATTAAAATTGACGAGCACAATATCGGTATCTATCGCAGCGAAATGGGTAAGGAAGTAGTTCGCTATGATGGTGTAGAAGTTTCCAGTAAGTTTTCCATGACGGGTGCCACACATATTTTTACCGTAAATGAGGATGGAGCTCCCGTAATATTTGAGGTTGTTTTTAAGTCGCCGTGGGTATCATGCTCAGTATCAATTAAAAAGAATGAGAAGCTTGTTCATGCAATGCGTGAAGAAAACCTTATTGGCTACATAATTCTCATCATTTGCGCAGCGATTATTGCAATAATTGGCTATCTATTGGTTGAGCGCGCTGATATTCAGGAACGCTTTCGTATAGAGGTTGAAAAAATTGTCAGGCTTCCAGAAATGCCGATTGATGTTACTTATCGGGAGGCATATATGGGTGATGGGCTTGTGGCGCAATTTACCAACACATCAGGTAAACACTTATCTGTGGTAGTTGCGCTCCACAATACTTCTATAGACTACGATAAAAGTTACAGGCTGGATTTGGCCCCTTGGGAAACTAAGGAGCTTGGTCATTTTGAAGGGTGGGCTTTTGCAAGTGGCGATACTATTTCTGTATTAAGCTCTCAATACAAAACAAAAAATGTCAGAATGCCGTAGATGATTCTTGATGGGTCAATAGTATGAAGCGGATTTACAATCTGCTAAAAAAACACATACGGATTTAGAAACTGCCGCTCCCATAAAAGTTCGCTGTCTACTGTGCTGAGACTGGCTTCTTCGCAAACAGTTTTCCAATTGTCTTTGATGCTCTGGATTTGCTGGTCGATAATGGTTTGCGCGGCATGGGGCGACAATAAAAACTGCGCTGCTGCATCCACGCAGACGGCCAAACGGCTCATGCGGTTACTGCCTTTGATCAACATGGCTTGTGAGGTTTCGTTGCCCGTTCTGTTTTGTGGACAAATATCGTAGGCGGGTGTCAGCGACAGATGCTTCCCATCCCAAAAGGCGGCGTGGTTGCGTGCGTGATCATCGTTGTTGCCGCATAAAATATTAAACGTCAGTCGTGAAAATAATTCTTCCAGTGTGGCAGTGGGTTCAGTAAAACGATGACGAATGATTTCAGCTAAATCTTCATAGCTGGCGTAACGCGCCATCATTTCATCCAAACCCAATAAAGTCAGTGCCGACACCATCGCTTTGCGCTGCCAGCCGGGTGCAGTTTTCACGCGATCAAAACGCTCTATCAGCAGCACATCTTTATTGGCGGCGCGTTCCAAGCGCACGGGGGCAACGTGCAAACCAGCTAGTGCCGCTAGGCGCATCGCCAGAAACTCTGCCTTCACCACGCTGTATAAATCTGAACTGCTGGAAAATTTGGCGATATATTTTTTATCGTGCGCTTCAATCAATGCTTTGGGGCGAGCGCCGCCAATGGAGCTGCCATGGTTCAATGCCTGATCCAGTTCTGGCGACAACGGGAGACCTTTTTCCACTTTTTCTGCGGAAGCCTGCAATTCTTCCAATGTAATTCCCGCAGAATTTAATTGGGTTGCTAGGCGTGGCACATAGTCTGTTGGTGAACGCTGAAAATCCAAAGCACCAATGCGATCCGAGCCAGACTCCAGCAAATATGTCAGTTCATCCAAATCAACGCTGTTCGCCCCAGTGCCTTTAACGCCGAGCGTGCGGTTAATAATCACGCGCCTGCCCCAAGCATCCGGCGAGGCATCGCGTAAGCAGTTCGGCATGGTCAGCCCATTCAGCAGCGGCAGTACGCCTGTCTGCAATGGCAGCTCTTTGTCATAAATGGCGATGGCATTACTGCGTTCCAAATAGCTCTTGCCGTAATTGAATAGCAGGGAGCCGTTCTGGTTACTCAGCCGACCGGCGACTACTGGCGCGGTTTCACCCGGCAGCCATATCCAAACAAATGCTTCGTTGGCAGGGCTAGAAGTCATCATGGGCGATTGCTGCTCCAGCATGTACGGTTTTAGGCAGTAGTGCCAACATGTCGTTGGTGCGCTTACTGTGTACTGCTAGGTTGATAATGTCGTCCTCGAACAGTGTGACGCCCACAATGGCTGCCGCCTCAAAGGTGGCGCCTATTTCACATCTGGGGTCGCCTTTTTCAATGCGTTGCAGCAGGCCACGGGAAATCCCCGCACGGTCTGCCACGTCCTTCACTGTCATCTGCCTTTCGATGCGTGCCAGACGAATCCGCTTGCCTAGCAAGCCGAGGGCTTCCAGCGTATAACGAGAACGCGCTCGTGTGCTGCGCTTGGATGACTGCTGCTTTTGATCCATAAATAGTTCTTTTAACTATAAAATGATTTATGTGTAAATCATTTTGCTGTCTTTCAGAGCTGGGCGCAACTGGTCGTGTTCTGCTGATGTTTGTCTGCCAGCACGCCTACAGAAGGTAAAACCCGCCTGCGAATCTGCATCCGAAACCGCTTGGATAAGCTGGGCCCTGGGTTAAAAATCATTGGGTAGCGTTTGTTGGGTTCCAGAGCGCTGAACTCGTAATGGCGCAGCAAGCACGCGGTGGTGGAGAGGAAAATACTTTCTGCCAGTGCAGCGCCCAAACAAATATGCGGGCCGCGACCGTAGGGTGAAAACGCGTAGCGGGCGCGCTGCTCCATGCGCGGCTCAAGAAAACGGTCAATGTCGAATTGATCGGCACCGCGAAAATAACGCTCGTCAAAATGCGGCGCGCCGGTAAAAAACATAATCTGCTGGCCTTTTTGTACCTGCTTTCCTTGATAGGAAAAATCGCAAGCGGCGTGACGCAGTGTGGCAAATGCCACGGGGTAGTAGCGCAGCACTTCTTGGCACAGACCAAACAGCGCGGGAATAGCGCGCATATTTTCGGGCAGCGGCAATTGCCCGTTATTGGCAGCGCAGGCGGCGTCGATTTCATCGCGCACTCGTGTGAGCAATGCAGGGTTGTTGAGCAATTCTTGCAATAAAAAAGTGAGCGAGCTGGCGAGAGTGTCGAGGCCGGCAATAAATGGCGTGAGCAGAATCGGTAACAACTCAGCTTCGCTGAGTGACGGGTCGGCATCTACGCGTTTAATCGCCATGGAAAACAGACTGTCTTCATCCAACTTGGTGCGTGCGCGGCGCAATAATTCGGCGCCGAAGGCTTGCACGCGTTTTTCGTGACGGCGAAAAAACGGCAAACGCAAAACAAAAGGTGGCAGGCTTTTGTTGAGCTTCACCACGAGCAACATTTTCAAGTATTCACCGATGGAGTCTGCTAAATCGGGCGGCAGTTGAAAAATCTCTCCCGTGAATAAATAAGACAGTTCGCGTGTAATCAGCGAGCGACAAAAGGGGTTGACGGAAACAGAGTCTTCTTGGCTGTGTTCATCCATAAATTGACGAATCACATCAAACAATTTGTCTTGCTCGCCGTGCGCCACTTCGCGGGAAATGTAGCGTTTCCACTGGCGGCGTTCATCAATATGCGGCTGGCCGTCCATCGCAATCAGCATGTGCGGGCATTGCCAGTAGGCGCGCAGGTCTTTCCACTGTTCCTCGGAGATGATGCAGTCCTTGCCCTCCTCGCTGAGGAAGCGGTTCACATCCACACCGCCCATCACCAGCAATTTTTTATGCAAAATCTTGATAAAGAACATGGAGCCGTTTTCTTGCGTCATTACCATGAGAGCTGTCAGAGGGTTGCGCGCCAGTTGTAGCAGCGAGCCGATCAAGGGCAGCCCTTTGGCAGTGGGAATGGTGTTGCTCACGGCAGACCTCCGTTGCAGTTCGATTATTTTTTGTTGTGTGAACTGAAACTATACGCGGCAAGCCTCCGGGAGTCAGCATGAAAACTGCGACATTTGTTTGAGTGCGTGTTGATGCGATTGAGCCGATTTACTGATTATGCCGTGCGTGTGTTGATTTACTCAGCCATGCATCCGACGCGCTTGGTTACTTTGCAGGAAATGTCTGATTTTTACGGAATTTCACTCGCGCATTTGCGCAAGGTCGTGCACAAATTAGGCAAGCTGGGCTATCTCAAAACCGCGCGCGGTAAAGGTGGCGGATTGCGCCTGCAGCGTGCAGCCGAGGAAATCAATATCGGCACAGTTGTCGCCGAGTTTGAAGGCAGGGAGCCTATGGTGGATTGCAAAGGTTTGCACTGCGTGGCGTTGACGGCTTGTGGCTTGCCGCGCGTGTTGCGGCGCGCGCAAACGTCCTTCTACCGTGAATTAGAGCGCCACACCTTGATCGATATCATTCAGCCGGAAAAATTCTCGCAGGTGGTGGAGAAAGTTACACAGCGTAAGCAACAAGAAAAAATTATTGCTTGTGTGTAAAACCTAATCCAGATCAATTTTTTAAACATACTTTCCCTATACATTTTCTCCTGCGTTATCGCACATTACCTTCGGAGAATTGCTGTATGTTTTGCATCCAATGTGAACAAACCCTCGTCAATGAAAAAGTTACCGGCTGTCAGTTCAAAAAAGGGAAGTGCGGCAAGGAGGCGGAAACGGCGGATCTGCAAGATATTCTGATTTACTTACTGCAAGGTATTGCTCAGTACGCGCACCGCGCGCGCCAGTTGGGTGCTATTGATCCTGCGGTAGACCGCTTTATACCTCCTGCATTATTTTCAACGTTGACCAATGTCAATTTTGACAATAAACGCTTTGTCAAAATGATTGCGGATGCTGAAAAAGTGCGCGACTGGGCGAAAGCGATGTATCTCTCTTCATGCGAGAAAAAAGGCATACAGCCTGAGTCATTAACAGGTCCAGCCATATTTCAACCGGCAAAAACATTGGACGGTTTGCTTGAGCAAGCAGAAGTCGCGAGTATTCGTCGTGATGATCCAGATGTGCAGGGATTAAATTGCTTGATGTTGTACGGCTTGAAAGGCTGTGCTGCTTACTGCGAACACGCGATGATGCTCAATCGTGAAAGCGAAGAAGTGTTTGGTTTGTTTCATCAGTACTTAGATTTTCTGGCGAGCAGACCAGAAGACATCAATGTGATGCTGGATACCTGCTTAAAAATTGGCGCAATGAATCTTAAAATTATGGAGTTGTTGGATGCAGGGCATCGCGATAATTTTGGCATTCCAGAGCCGACCTCCGTGCGTGTTACGCCGGTCAAAGGTAAAGCAATACTAGTGAGCGGGCATGACATCATTGATTTGTACAATTTGTTACAGCAAACCGAAGGTAAAGGTATCAATATCTATACGCACGGTGAAATGTTGCCTGCGCATAGCTATCCCAAACTAAAACCTTTCAAACATTTAGTGGGTAACTACGGTACCGCTTGGCAAAATCAGCAAACCGAATTTGCCGCATTTCCTGGTGCGGTGTTGATGACATCCAACTGTTTAATTGATCCCAATATGAATGGCTACGGCGACCGTATTTTTACTACGGGTCCTGTGGGTTGGAGTGGTGTGTCGCACATTGAGATTGGCAATGACGGAAAAAAAGATTACGCCGCTGTGATTGATTGTGCGTTGCAACAATCGGGTTTTACCGAAGAACACATTGAGCAATGTATTACCGTGGGATTTGGTCGAGAAGCGGTGTTAGGTGTCGCGGATAAAGTTGTTGATGCAGTAAAAAGTGGTGCCATCGAACATTTCTTTTTAATTGGCGGTTGCGATGGCGCAGCGCCAGGACGCAACTACTACACGGATTTTGCAACAGGCGCATCGGATCGCAGCGTAGTGATGACCATCGGTTGCGGCAAATACCGTTTTAATCGTCACGATTTTGGTGACATCGGCGGTATTCCGCGTTTGTTGGATGTGGGGCAGTGCAATGACAGCTATTCCGCAATTCAAATTGCATTGGCTTTATCCAAAGCCTTTGATTGCGGTGTGAATGATTTGCCGCTGACATTGGTGGTGTCGTGGTTTGAACAAAAAGCCGTTGCTGCCTTGCTCACTTTATTGTCATTGGGCGTACAAAATATTCATCTCGGTCCCACGCTGCCACACTATCTCACGCCAAATTTGTTGAATGTGTTGGTGGCAAAGTTTGCACTGCGTCCTTTGGGTAATGTGGAAGAAGATCGTGCTCGTGCGGTA
>CAYOEO010000032.1:0-6246 GCA_964403125.1 uncultured Pseudomonadales bacterium
TCTACGGCGGCGGTTTTTACGAGTATCCAGAAGGCGGCAAAAAACACATCTGGCCTGGCTTGAAAGAGCTGTACGCCAAAAAAGGTTGGACAGAGATTCCTTATGAAGACATCAAAGATCGTTTGATTTTTTCACAAGTGATTGAAGCCGTGCGCGCCATGGAAGAAGGTGTGATTGAATCGGTGGCGGACGGCAATATCGGTTCCATCATGGGCATCGGCTTTCCGCCGCATGTGGGTGGTGTGTATCAGTGCATCAACCATTGGGGAGTGAAAGAGTTCACTAAGCGTGCGAGCGAGCTGGCCAAGAAATACGGCAAGCGTTTCGAGCCGCCGAAGTTGCTCAAAGACAAAGCCAAGAAAAACGAACAATTTGTTTGATCGTTTTTTAGAAATAGAAAGCCACCTTCGGGTGGCTTTTTTATTGCGCGATAGAAACGAAAAAATCAAAAACTATTTTGTCGTTTCATTTTGTTTTTTCTTCCAATTGTGTATGGCTTTACCCGCCGCGCCACGCATGCCGGTGGTGCGCGGGTAGCCGACATACTGCACCATGTGCAAAATCAATTCGTTGACTTGTTCTTCCGTGAGATGGCCGGAAGCTAAACCGGTTTCGACTTGAATGCCAAAAACATCAGCTTCACCCAGTGCGGCAATTGCGCCCATGGTGAACAAGCGGCGATCGCGTAGCGATAAGCCTTCACGCGACCAAATGCTGCCGAACAAATCTTCCATCATGATTTCAAAGAATTCGTCGCCAGTCGGCTCTTCCGGTGCGGTCATCATGCCGCCGTAGACGCTGTTGAATGCTTTGACGCCTTTGGCGCGCTTATCTGGATTGCTCATGGGCGGATCCTCGGTGGACGGTTGAATGCGCCTATTCTTGGTGGATACCGAAAAAAAGTAAAGCGTGCTTGACTATCTTGGGCGCGCCTCGCTAGTATCTTTGCCAATTCTCCAATGATTACAGGAGTTTCCTGTGGGCACGCCAGTCTTTCCTGATATTCACCCTGAAACACGGCTTCTGATCGATGGGCAGCTCGTGCCGGCCGCGTCTGGCAAGGTCTATAACAACATCAACCCTGCTGATAACAGCGTGGCGGGTGTGTGTGCGGATGCTGGTGCCGAGGATATGGAGCGCGCAATTGCCGCCGCACGGCGCGCGTTTGATGAAACAGATTGGCCGACCAACCACGCATTCCGCGCAAAATGTTTAAAGCAATTGCGTGACGCGATGAAAGCGCACGCGGATGCATTGCGTTACCAGATGGTGGCGGAAATTGGCTGCCCGCTGGGTTTAACCTATGGTCCGCAAACCGATTTGCCGATCAGTTTTATCGATTGGACGATCGATTTTATGGAGCAGTACGAGTGGGAGCGCGAGCTGCCGACGGTGAATGTTGTCGGCGTGCCGAGTAAACGTTTGGTGTGGAAAGAAGCAGCCGGTGTGGTCGCTGCGATTACGCCGTGGAATTTTCCGTTGCAAATTAATTTGGCAAAAGTTATTCCCGCACTGGCGGCGGGCTGCACGGTTATTTTAAAACCTGCGCCCGATACGCCGTGGACGGCGACATTTATCGGCAAAATGGTAGCGGAACACACTGATATTCCGGCAGGTGTTTTTAATGTCATTACATCAGAAGATCCGGCGGTGTTGGGTGATATGTTGACCGGTGATCCGCGCGTGGATGTGGTGTCATTTACCGGTTCTACTGGTATCGGCAAGCACATTATGAAGCGCGGTGCTGATACCGTGAAAAAAGTTTTCTTGGAATTGGGCGGAAAATCGGCGCACATTATTTTGGATGACGCTGATATCAATTTTGCCGCATTCATGTGCATCAGCGTTTGTTTTAATGCAGGGCAGGGTTGTGCTTTAGCCACGCGTTTGCTCGCGCCGCGTTCGCATTACGAAAAAATTATCGAAGTCGCCAAAAATACTTTTGATAGTGTGAAGTTGGGAGATCCGCTTTCGCGTGAGCAATTCATGGGGCCGCTGGTGAACAAACGCCAGCAGCAGCGCGTTTTGCAATACATTGAAAAAGGCAAAGCAGAAGGTGCGCGTTTGGTATGTGGCGGTGTTGTGCCAGCAGGTTTGGAAAACGGTTGTTATGTCGCTCCGACGATTTTTGCGGATGTGCGCAATGATATGACGATCGCGCAAGAAGAAATTTTTGGCCCTGTGTTGTGCATCATTCCCTATGACACTGAAGAAGACGCTATTCGTATCGCCAACGATTCGATTTATGGTTTATCCGGTGCCATTTTTTCTAAAGACCAAGAGCGCGCCTTGCGTGTGGCGCGACAAATTCGCACCGGCACGATGAATATCAACGGCGCGGCTTTTTTTGCGGCGGATGCGCCGTTTGGCGGCTACAAGCAAAGTGGTGTCGGTCGCGAAATGGGCAAAGAAGGCTTTGAAGAATATTTGCAAACAAAAACAGTGGCGATCCCTGGATGAATCCTGAGTTAATCAAAGATAAAGTTATTGCCATCACCGGTGGTGGTGCAGGCCTTGGTTTGGCGACCGCGCAATCTCTGGTGAAATGGGGCGCAAAAGTTGCGTTGCTCGGTCGTCGTCACGAAATATTAGACAAAGCCGTTGCGGAGTTAGGCGCTGATTGCGCAGCGGGTTTTGTCTGCGATGTCGCCAAAAAATCTGAAGTGGTGAGTGCTTTTGCTGCTTTGCATACACACTTCGGCAAGCTGGATGGTATCGTCAATAATGCGGGGATTGCGCGGCCTGACCCGATAGAAAAAATGGAAGAGGTGGATATCGTCGCGCAAATCAATACCAATGTGCTAGGCACCATTTTTTGTTCCCAAGCCGCTATTCCACTGCTGCGCGCCAATGGCGGTGGTTTGATCGTGAATTTGTCCTCGGCCACTGTGCGACACGATAACGAAATTTCACACCTCTCTGTTTATGCGGCCACTAAAGCGGCGGTGGATCGTTTTTCCAAAGAACTGCGCGATGAAGCGAAAGAAGATCGCATCGGCGTCACGGTGTTTAGCCCAGGTGCGGTATTCACAGAGTTTGGTTTAGGTTGGGATCAACAAAAATTATCGGCAGCGCTGCATGATTGGCAGAAAAAAGGTAAAAACTTTGATGGTTATATGAAATCCGAAACTATCGGCAGTGCGATTGCCTCTTGCTTTGCCTATCCCAAAGGTGTGGCGGTGGAGTTTATGGAAGTGAAACCCTATAAAGTTTCTGAAAAACCCTTGTTTTAATTTCTATTGTTGTTAATTATTTTTTAAATTTTTAAGAGGTCGCATCATGCCCAATATTACTTATGTCGAGTTTAGCGGCAAAGAACACACAGTCGATGTCGAAGAAAATATGAGCTTGATGGAAGGATCTACCATTAATTTATTGCCAGGAATTGAAGGTATGTGTGGCGGGATTTGTTCGTGCTGCACTTGCCATGTCTATATCGAGCCGGAGTGGGAAGCGAAAGTGAATCCTATTTCAGATGGTGAGAAAAAATTAGTAGAAGCGTCGCAGTACTATCAAGCCAATAGCCGTTTAGGTTGCCAAGTGATTGTGACTTATGAAATGGAAGGAATGCGTGTACACCTGCCGCCTGATCAAACTTAATGGGCGATAATCTTCTACGGCAGCGCGTATAGCATCCAAGGCCCTGCGTCTTCTTCGACTTCTGGGTTGCGCGGCACCCAGAGTGAAACGTTCGCCTCAGTGCCAGATATTTTTTCTTGTTTCGGCATAGTAAAAAAGATTGCCTGTTGCGCGCCCTGCAAACACATTTTTGTCATCGTTGCTGATGGTGCTACATCAATATGCACTGCTAGCGCGCGCGCTTGGCTTTGCAATTTTGCGGTCAAAGCTGCTGCGGGCTGCGGGCAGGCGGTGCTGTAAATAATGTCGGTGGGAATTTCTTGCGCAGACAGCAGCGTCCACGGATTGTAAAAGCCCTCTTTCACCGCAGTGGCTAGTTTTAAGTTGGGTTGTTTAACATACAGCTGACTTTCACCGCGCATGAGTTTATTGGTGTAAAGCCAGTTTTTTGTATCGGTTACCAGTGCTTGATGATATGCGTCTATCGTTGGCAAAAATAAAATGCATGATGCGAGATATGCTGTGCCGCTGATGCCAGCAAGCCATCGACTCAGTGATAGCGTTTCTTTATTTTTCTGCGCACGCACATCCAACCAGGCGGCAAACAGTAATAATAAAAAAATGCTGTTGTAGAGTTTGTAGTGTCCTTGAAAGGCTTGGTGTAGTCCGATAAATAACACGCGCGATGCGGCAATGGCGGCCATCGTTGCGCCTATATACAGCGTTAATAACAGCAGTGGTGAGTTGTTTCTGAATGCGCAGCGTAATAATAAATACAACATGGCCAAGGATTCTGTCGCGCCGAAGAAGATGGCTGTGATTGTGCGCCAATCGGAGTCGCTACCTGGGTAGTAGATTAAATTGCTGCCGATTGCAGCAAAGCTACCTTCAAAAAATAACAAGGGGTCGGCAAGGAATTTTTGCAAGAAGCCTGCAACGCGATCTTCTTGTGTGTTGACGGGGTGAAACACAGTATCCGAGAAAAATATGTATAGCACAGGTAATGCAACAACTATCCAGATTGCAATAGAGAAAGCTCGTGATTTTTGTGGTGATCGCACCTGTAAAGCACAGAGATAACCAATTGCTAATAGCCAAATGAATACACCATTGCCATTGGTAAAAGTCGCCAGCATTGCGGTGCTAATAGCGAACACTGTCGAGAGTGGCTTATTGTTCGCAATAAAAATAAAAGTGAGTAATGCCAGTGGAATACTGGGAAATGCCGCTAGTGATGCAGTAATCCAAAACATCCCCATCCAACTGTGTAAATTAAAAATAAGAAAGCTAGCGGCGGCGAGCAGTGGTAGGTGGTACGGTGTGTTGCGTGTGCGGCAATGCCATAGTCCTAGAAGTAACAACAACCACGGCATCGATAAAAAATTTGCCGTACGGAAATCTATGGTTTGATAGGATGCATAAGTTGCATGTAAAAATCCCCAGCGATGGTTTTGGTAGCGTGAAAAAAACCAATCCAATTTTTCTCGCCATGTTTCAGCAGAGTAAAAATGTGTTAGGAAGCCAAAGCCATCAGAAAAATCATCTAAACGCGGTGCATTGATGGAGTATCGCCAGAGAAAAAAAATGTGAAGAAATATGGGAATTGCAATCAGCATCCACCAAAATAATGGTGTGTTGAAATAACGGCGAACATCCATGTGTGAAAGTTAATTTTCAGTGGATTGCGTTTTGTTTTTAGAGGCGCGCTGCTTATCTAAGCCGCTGACCAGCAGTTGCAAACCCCACAAAATAATCAGTGCGGGCCACCAAGTCATCAAAAAGTGCCAGATGTCGCGAATAGACAGGATGCCAAGATTGCCGAGCAGCAGCATCGCGCCAACGGCAATGATAGAGAGGGGAAGTAAGTAGTTCATCGAAGAAAAAATCCGCGCTGAAAGTGGTCACAGTATGACGACTCACAGCGCAGATTGGCAGTGCTGCTTACATGTACATGAACATCAATTCATAAATGACAGCAGGGCGCTCTTGGCCGACGACATGGATGTGGTTTTCCATCGTCACGCAGGTTTGTCCTTTCGGTGTTTTTTCTACCGAGGCTACACGCGAGCGGGTGTGAATTTTGCTGCGGACTGGCACCGCGCCGGTGAAGCGCAGTTTGTTGGAGCCGTAGTTCATCATGTGGTTGAAGCCGGTCACTTCCCAGTTGGGCGGTGTCTGCATTTTGGGCAGCAGCACCAGCGTCAAAAAGCCGTGCACGATGGTGGTGCCGAACGGGCTTTCTTTTTTGCAGCGTTCTGGGTCGGTGTGTAGCCAGTAGTCGTCGCCAGTGAGGGCGGCGAATTGATTGATCATATCTTGCGTTACTTCCACTTCATTGGACCACGTGCCGAATTCGCTGGATACAAGGCTCTGCAAGCCGTCGATATCGTCAAATTTGAATTGCTGCATAAGTATTCTCCTGAGCTGGAAGGGGGAAGGGTCAACGCCTACAATATGCGCCTGTTTTTTGTGGGCAGTAGGCAAAGCGGGCGCTATGTTAGCCAGCGCCTCCTGTTCTGTATAGCCAACACTTTTTATCACTTACCTAACCTGAGGAACCATTGCATGACCATGAGAGAAGCAGTCATTGTTGAAGCGGTGCGCACGCCTATCGCGCGCGGCAAAGCCATCGTTGGCGATTTGCACGGTTTTCACGCCACGGAACTG
>CAYOEO010000033.1:0-6227 GCA_964403125.1 uncultured Pseudomonadales bacterium
ACAGCCACCGTCTGATAAACGGGTAACTGTCAGATTAAGTCTGAGCTACTACACATAATTACCTCAAAACACTTCTTAGCATTTTTTATTTTGTATCTGTTAGTTCTGTAGAAGATAGCAAATCGATCTCCAACTCAGCTTTCTCCACAAAATAGCTCGGCAACTCAGCTTTAATGGCAGGTGCCAACTCTTTGAAGTCATTCACTTGTTTCACCAAACTTCCTTTACCGCTGACCAACTGCCCCTCGGCGGTGTTATAGGCTTCGGTCGCTGCATCCAACCCGCTTTTAACCTTCCCGAAGCTACTCAAAAAATTATTCAATTTCTTAAACACGGCATCCGCTTTGTTGGCCAATGCTACCGTGTGCTTGTTTTGATCTTCAAAACGCCACAACTGACGCACGATATTGAGGCTAGTCAACAGCGTGGTTGGCGTGGCAACCAACACATTATTTTCTATCGCCGTTTGAAAAAGCTGCTCATCCGCTTTCAACGCTTCAACAAAAGCCGATTCTATAGGCACAAACATAAACACCATATCCGGCGAATTAAGACCGTTCAATTTGTAATACTCTTTATCCGATAATTCCTTAATACGGTCTCTCACTGCTTGCACATGTTCTTTCAAAGCAGCCGCTCTTTCCACTTCATCTTCTGCATTCACGAAACGCACGTAAGAGTTCAACGAGACTTTTGAATCAATAATGAGGTGTTTATCTTGTGGTAAATACACAACAGCATCAGGGCGCTTTCTCCCCTCTTCACCCGTAATACTCACTTCGCGTTGATAATCTTTACCCAGTTGTAACCCTGAACGATCCAACACATTTTCCAGCACCAACTCACCCCAGTTTCCTTGCAGCTTCTTTTGGCCGCGCAATGCAGTCGACAGCTCGTGTGCTTCCAATGTAATTTTTTGATTCAATTCTTTGAGATGCTCTAATTCTTTTTTTAATTCACCCTGCTGCGTGGTTTCTCGATGGTGAATTTCTTGAACTTCCTTCTTGAAATTATCTATCGACTGCTGAAAAGGCGACAACACTGCATTCAGGGTCAGCTTGCTACTGTCTTGTAATGATTTTGATTTTGCTTCCAAAATTTCATTCGACAACACTTTGAAATGTTCAGCCAAGCTGGTTTTTTGCTGCTCAAAATTTGCTAGTTCACGCGCATGACTCGCTGCGCGCTCCTCTTGCTGCGCTTTTAGCTTTTCATAACGCAATTCAGCTTCCGTACATTGCTGATGCGCCTGTTCAATTCTTCGTTGGAGATCAGCACTTTCTATTTTTGCTCGCTTCTCACTGCGCAGCGTGGCAATAAAAAATCCAATCGCGCCACCCATTACAGTGAGCACGGCGCAAATAACAATGATGTCTGTAGTCCATGTATTAGGCATAACAATTCCTGCTAATTTGTTGTTGGGTAAAACAAAAAAGCCGCTGGTTTCCCTAGCGGCTTTTTTCAATTGGTCGGGACGAGAGGATTTGAACCTCCGACCACTTGACCCCCAGTCAAGTGCGCTACCAAGCTGCGCTACGCCCCGAAATTCTTTCGCGCTATTTCTGCGCTTGCGCCTGCGGAGCGAGTACGGCGAGCAAATCTTCCAACTCAGTAATCATTTCGCGCACTAAAGTGCGGAAACGCTCGGCACTTTCATCGACAACTGTGCCTTCATCGGTCAAACGCTGACGCGCGCCGCCAATGGTAAAGCCGTGCTCATAAAGCAATGAACGGATTTGGCGAATGGTCATCACTTCTTGGCGCTGGTAATAGCGGCGATTGCCACGGCGCTTCACCGGCTTTAGCTGCGGGAACTCCTGCTCCCAGTAGCGCAGCACATGCGGTTTCACATCACAGAGTTCACTCACTTCTCCGATCGTAAAGTAACGCTTTCCGGGGATAGGTGGTAACTCATCGTTATTGCCAGGTTCCAGCATCATGAAAATTTGTGTCCTGTGCTAACTGTTTCAACCGACCCGCTTCAATCAGCTTGGTCAGCTTCGCCTTCAAATGCTTCCACGCGTGCTTTCAATTTCTGCCCTGGCCGAAATGTGACAACACGACGCGCTGTAATGGGTATTTCTTCTCCGGTTTTTGGATTGCGACCGGGGCGCTGACTTTTATCGCGCAAATCAAAATTTCCGAAGCCAGACAATTTTACATTTTTGTTCTGCGCTAATGAAGAGCGAATCTCTTCAAAAAACACTTCAACAATTTCTTTTGCTTCACGCTTATTGAGTCCGAGTTCCTCAAACAGCTTTTCAGCAAGGTCAGCTTTGGTCAGTGCTTCGGGCATTGTTAATTCCTGAGTGTGGCTCCGTATTGCTGGCTCAAAGCAGCCAAAACAACATCCACGCGTTCAACAATTTCGTTCTCGTTAAGGGTGCGCGAAGCTAACTGAAAGGTCAAGCCCAAAGCGACGCTTTTTCTATTAGATTCAATATGTTCGCCCACATATACATCAAACACCTTGAGGTTGGTCAACCACTCACCTGCCGCCTGTCGCACTGACACGCAGAGGCCAGCGACCGGTAATTCACGATCAACAACCAGCGCCAAATCGCGACGCACCGCAGGAAAACGAGACACGGGCGAAAACGCAGGTGTACGAGCTGACAACAACGCCTCGCGCTCAATTTCAAACACAAACACGCTGCTAGGGATATCCAACTGGCGTTGCAGCTCAGGATGCAGTGCACCGATGATGCCGACCTGCACACCGCGATCAAGCACAGTAGCTGTTTGCCCTGGATGCAGCGCCGGATGTTCACCGCGTTCAAAGCTGAAATCGCTCGCTCGTCCCGTGCGTGCCAACAACGCTTCTAAATCGCCTTTGAGATCGTAGAAGTCCACCTTGGCAGTTGCTTGCCCGCTCTCCCAAGACTCAGGCACGCGATTGCCATACAACAATCCCGCCATCATCGGTTGCTGCTGAATAGCACTGTCCTCGAAACGAAAACGTAGCCCAGTCTCAAAGAATCTTGCGCGATTCTGCTGCCTGTTCAAATTGTATTGCAGCGTACTCACCAAGCTCGGAATCAAGCTGGCGCGCATCACCGACAACTCCGCCGAAATCGGATTTTGCAAATTCACACCCGCCTGTTGCGGCGCAAACAGGCTGTGCAACTCCGGTGAGATAAACGAATAGCTGATGATTTCTTGATAACCGCGCGCCACTAAAACGGAAGCAGGCAAACTAGCCGCAAGCTGTGTCTCTGACACACCCACCAAATCCATATCGGCACGAACAGAACGCGATGGCAGGCGGTTGTAGCCGTACACGCGCGCCACTTCTTCAATCAAATCTTGCTCGATGGCGATGTCATAACGCCAGCTCGGCGGCTGAATAACCCAACCATCGGCATCTACTACTGGAGAAAAACCTAAACGCATGAGAATGGCTGTCACTTCATTTTCAGCCAAGCTTATCCCCAAATACTGCGCTAACAGATTGCGTGTGAGCCTAACAGGGTTGCGCTTGGGCAAATGTTCTTCAGAAATTACTTGAACGACTGGCCCTGCCTCGCCACCCACAATCTCTAACAGAAATTTTGTTGCCAATTCAATAGCTTGCAACTGAATATTAAAGTCAACTCCACGCTCAAAGCGGTGGGATGCATCCGTATGTAAGGCGTAATTACGCGCTTTTCCCGCCATTGACACCGGATTAAACCAAGCACTTTCCAGCCAGACATGGCGCGTTACCGCTGAAACCGCGCTTTCTGCGCCACCCATAATGCCCGCCATCGCCAAAGGCTTACGTGCGTCAGCAACGACTAAGGTATCCGGCTTGAGCTCAACACTCTGCCCATTGAGCAGCACCAACGTTTCGCCCGCCTTCGCCAAACGCACAGCGACATCACCTTCCAAACGATCGAGATCGAAGGCGTGCATCGGCTGCCCAAGCTCGAGCAAGACATAGTTGGTGACATCGACCACAGGGTCAATCGAACGCACACCAGCGCGACGCAGACGCTCAGCCATCCACAGCGGCACGGCACAGCCTGTATTGATGTTGCGAATCACCCTGCCGACATAGCGCGCGCAATGCTCAGGAGCCAACAAGCTCACGCTACATCTAGCATCAGTTTTTGCTTCTATTTCATTGATTTTAATTGTTTTTTCGTTTGATACAGTCAACGCAGCCACTTCGCGCGCCAAGCCAACCATGCCCAAGCAATCACCGCGATTGGGCGTCAAATCCATCTCAATCACACTGTCATCCAACTGGAGATAGTCTCGAATGCAGGTGCCCACTGGCGCATCCGCAGGCAGCTCCCACAAACCTTCACTCGCATCAGCCGCCAAACCGAGCTCCTGCTCGGCACACAACATCCCGAAAGACTCTACGCCGCGCAGCTTGGCTTGCTTGATTTTGATGCTCGGAAGTTCAGCGCCCAGTGTGGCAAATGGAATCTTTAAGCCCAAGCGCGCATTGGCGGCACCGCAAACCACCTGCTTTGCTTCGCCATCAGGATGACCCGCTACTTGGCAGACGCGCAACTTATCGGCATCGGGATGCTGTTCAATGCCAACAATCTTCCCTACCACCACACCTGAAAACGGTGGCGCGACAGGTGCCACTGCGTCGACTTCCAAACCTGCCATCGTGATCGTGTCCGCCAGTTGCTGGGCACTCAACCCCTCACACGCAACACGATCTTCAAGCCATTTTTTATTAAATTTCATAGAGTTACATCACTATTATCAGGCAACTTATACTGATTATTCACTAACTTTACTTTTATTACTGGAATTGATTCAAAAACCTAGAATCATTCTCAAAAAACATGCGTAAGTCATTGACACCATAGCGAAGCATTGCCAAACGCTCCACGCCCATGCCAAACGCCAGCCCTGTGTACTGCTGGTCATCCATACCCACTTGCGCAAAAACGGCTGGATGCACCATGCCACAACCCATAACCTCTAGCCATCCTGTTTGCTTGCAGATACGACAGCCTTTGCCACGGCAATGCGTGCACTGCATATCCACTTCGGCGGATGGCTCGGTAAACGGGAAGTAGGATGGACGAAAGCGTACCGCTAAATCGGTCTCAAAAAAGGCTTTCAAAAATTGGTCGATCATGCCTTTTAAGTCAGCGAAGCTCACGCCTTTATCTACCAACAAGCCTTCTACTTGGTGGAACATCGGCGTATGCGTCAAATCGGAGTCGCAGCGGTAGACACGCCCAGGGCAAATTACCCGAATAGGCAGCGACTGCTTCTCCGCGATAAAACGCTCCATCACACGAATCTGTACCGGAGAGGTGTGTGTGCGCAGCACTGTGTTGTCACCGACATAAAAAGTGTCGTGCATGGCTCGCGCAGGATGATGATCAGGGATATTCAGCGCACCGAAGTTGTGGAAGTCATCTTCGATTTCCGGCCCTTCGATCAACTCAAATCCCACGCGGGCAAAAATATCGCGAATGCGCACAATGGTGCGTGTTACGGGATGCAAAGAACCAACCGTTTCACTGCGACCATCCAGCGTGACATCAATGGTTTCGCGCGCTAGCTGTGCGGAAATCGCAGCGGAAGCCAAGACACTTTGCTTGGCATCAATTTGCGTTTGAATCGCTTCTTTGACGACATTGATTTTTGCGCCAGCCGCTGGACGCTCTTCTGCCGACAACTGCCCCAAGTTTTTTAGCAGCGCTGTCAACGCGCCTTTTTTACCCAAGTAATTGACGCGCACTTCGTCGAGCGCACGTTCGCTGTCAGCAGCAGCAATCGCTTGTTGTGCTTCTTCGGACAGTGTTTGCAAATGATCCATGCGATTCACTTTTCAAAAAACAAGATTTGAATACAAAACGACCCGCAAAAGCGGGCCGTTTCAAACTGACTGGCAAAATAAAAATTAAGCAGCCAGTGCAGCTTTGGCCTTCTCAACTAATGCAGCAAAAGCTGGTTTGTCGTGCACAGCGATGTCCGCCATGACGCGGCGATCCAATTCGATGCCTGCTTTTTTCAAGCCAGCAATAAATTGGCTATAGCTAATGCCTTCTGCACGAGCTTGCGCATTAATACGCACGATCCACAGCGAGCGAAAATCACGCTTTTTAACGCGACGGTCGCGGAATGCATATTGGCCCGCTTTAGTAACAGCTTGCTTGGCAACGCGATAAACGCGTGAACGAGCACCGCTATAACCTTTAGCGAGTTTGATGGTTTTCTTGTGACGAGCATGTGCGGTAACACCGCGTTTTACGCGTGGCATAGTT
>CAYOEO010000034.1:0-5997 GCA_964403125.1 uncultured Pseudomonadales bacterium
GTTGTGGAATTAAATATAGCAACACTCGAAGGTGGTAGTGCTGGCAAGGTTCAGGTGTCTGAAACTGCCTTCGGACGTGCATACAACGAAGATCTTATTCATCAGGCGGTTACTGCGTATTTGTCTGGTGGTCGTCAGGGTTCTCGCGCGCAGAAAAATCGTTCAGAAGTGAGCGGCGGCGGTAAAAAGCCTTGGAAACAAAAAGGCTCTGGTCGCGCGCGTGCTGGTAGTACTCGCAGCCCGATTTGGCGTACCGGTGGCGTGACTTTTGCTGCGCGTCCGCAGGATCACAGTCAGAAATTAAATCGCAAAATGTATCGTGCGGCTTTGCAGAGTATTTTGTCTGAGTTGGCGCGTCAAGATCGCTTGGTTGTGGTGGAAAAAATTGACATCGAACAGCCTAAAACTAAGTTGCTGCAACAAAAACTAAGCGCATTGAAATTGGATAATGTGCTGATTGTTTCTGATGAGGTCAGCGAGAATCTTTATCTGTCAGCGCGCAATTTGCCTAATGTTGATGTGCGTGATGTCAGTGCGGCGGATCCGGTTAGCTTGGTGCGGTTTGACAAGGTATTGATTACTGTTCCGGCCGTTAAAAAGTTTGACGAGGTGTTGGCATGAATCAAGAGCGCGTTTACAAGGTTCTTGTTGGGCCGCAAGTTTCTGAAAAATCAACCATGGTTTCCGGTGACAGTAATCAAGTCGTCTTCAAGGTGGCTTTGGATGCAAATAAATTGGAAATCAAACGCGCCATTGAAAAATTATTCAATGTGAAAGTAGCTGCCGTGCGTGTGTTGCGCATGAAAGGCAAAGTGAAGCGCAATCGTTTTGGTGATGTGCGTCGTAGTGATTGGAAAAAAGCCTATATCCGCCTTGAGCAAGGCCATGATATTGACTTTGCTAGCATGTAAGGGTGGGGAGTAAACTTTTATGGCAATAGTAAAAAGAAAACCTACCTCGCCTGGACGCCGCTTTGTAGTTAGCGTTGTTAATCCGGATCTGCACAAAGGTGCGCCACACGCAGCTTTGGTAGAAAAGAAAAGTAAAAATGGCGGCCGCAATAATAACGGTCGTATTACTGTTCGCCATCAAGGTGGTGGTCATAAACAACATTATCGTATTGTTGATTTTAAGCGTAACAAGGATGGAATTATTGGTACGGTTGAGCGTTTGGAATACGATCCAAACAGAAGCGCCAATATCGCATTGGTTTGTTACGCCGATGGTGAAAGACGCTACATCATCGCGCCTAAAGGTTTGAGCGTGGGTGATAAAGTTCAGTCGGGTTCAGCATCGCCTATCTCTGTGGGTAACACATTGCCTCTGCGCAATATCCCCATTGGTTCCAATGTGCATTGCATTGAAATGAAGCCAGGCAAGGGTGCGCAAGTTGCGCGTTCAGCTGGTGCTTCTGCGCAGTTGGTTGCTCGTGAAGGTGCTTATGCCACTCTGCGTTTACGCAGCGGCGAAATGCGGAAAATTCTTGCCGATTGCAAAGCCACTTTAGGTGAAGTTTCTAACAGTGAACACAATCTGCGTTCATTGGGTAAAGCGGGTGCGAGCCGCTGGCGCGGCATCCGCCCAACTGTTCGCGGCGTGGTAATGAACCCAGTTGATCACCCGCACGGTGGTGGTGAAGGTAGAACTTCAGGTGGCCGCCATCCGGTTTCTCCATGGGGCACGCCAACCAAAGGCTACAAAACTCGTAAGAACAAGCGTACGAATGATCTTATTGTTCGTCATCGCAACAAGAAGTAAGAATTGAGAGGATAGATTTGTGCCGCGTTCATTGAAAAAAGGCCCGTTCATCGATCTGCATCTTGTAAAGAAGGTGGAGACGGCGCTAGAAAAAAATGACAAACGCCCAATCAAAACATGGTCGCGTCGTTCGATGATCATGCCTGAAATGGTGGGTTTGACTATCGCAGTACACAACGGTCGTGCACATGTTCCTGTCTATGTGACGGAAGAAATGGTAGGTCATAAACTCGGCGAGTTTTCTGTTACGCGCACTTATAAAGGGCATGCGGCAGATAAAAAAGCTAAGCCTGGTAAGAGGTAATGGCAATGGAAGAGATTTCAGCAACATTGCGCGGCGCTCGTAGCTCGGCGCAAAAGGTGCGCTTAGTGGTTGACCAAATCAGAGGTCAGCATGTTGAAAAAGCGTTAGATATTTTGTCATTCAGCAACAAAAAAGCTGCTGTATTGGTTAAAAAAGTGCTTGAGTCGGCGATTGCAAACGCTGAACACAATCAAGGGCTTGATGTTGATGAATTGCATGTTTCTACGGTGTTTGTTGACGAGGGTATGGCGATGAAGCGCATCAAGCCTCGCGCCAAAGGTCGTGCAGACAGAATTCTAAAACGCACTTGTCACATTACTGTAAAAGTTGCCGCCAAATAAGGCGAGAGATTAGGAGACCGCAATGGGTCAAAAAGTACATCCAACCGGCATTCGTCTGGGTATCATCAAAAAGCATACTTCTGTTTGGTATGCGAACAGTGCTACTTACGCCGATAAATTGCTGGCGGATATCAAAGCGCGTACTTTTATCCAAAAGAAATTGGCGAGTGCGTCAGTAAGCCGTGTTGATATTGAGCGTCCTTCGCAATCCGCGCGTGTCACGATTCACTCTGCGCGTCCTGGTATCGTTATTGGTAAAAAAGGTGAAGATGTTGAGAAATTGCGTGGCGAAGTTGCGCAGATTTTGGGTGTGCCTGTTCACATCAACATCGAAGAAATTCGTAAGCCAGATATTGATGCTGTATTGGTTGCGCAAGGTGTTGCGCAACAGTTAGAGCGTCGCGTTATGTTTCGCCGCGCGATGAAACGAGCCGTACAAAACGCAATGCGTCAAGGCGCATTGGGTATCAAGATTATGGTGTCTGGTCGTTTAGGTGGTACCGATATCGCGCGCACAGAGTGGTATCGCGAAGGCCGTGTGCCATTGCATACCTTGCGTGCAGATATCGATTACGCAACGGCAGAAGCTTTGACCACCTATGGCATCATTGGTGTAAAAGTTTGGATTTTCAAAGGCGAGATTCTCGATGCTGCGGAACAAGCTGAAGCAGTAACCGGCAGAAAGAAGTCATCTAATCAGGGGTAAGACGCGCCATGTTACAACCTAAGCGCACAAAATTTCGCAAGCAGTTTAAAGGGCGAAACAGGGGCCTTGCCCAGCGTGGAAGCAAAGTTAGCTTCGGCGAGTTTGGTCTTAAGGCTACAATGCGCGGTCGTATTACCGCGCGTCAGATTGAAGCGGCAAGACGAGCATTAACGCGCCGCTTGAAGCGTGGCGGTCGTGTATTTATCCGGATTTTTCCTGATAAACCAATTACACAAAAGCCTCTTGAAGTGCGTCAAGGTAAAGGTAAAGGTAGTGTTGAGTACTGGGTGGCTCAGATTCAGCCCGGTAGAGTTTTGTACGAAGTGGAAGGTGTTTCAGAAGAGTTGGCGCGTGAAGCGTTGACGCTGGCTGCTGCAAAACTTCCTCTGACAACCACATTTGTTAAACGGCAGATCATGTAATGAAAGCGGCAGAACTTCGCAATAAAACAGTTGCTGAATTGCAAGTTGAGTTGGATAAGCAACTTAAAGATCAGTTTAAGCAAAAAATGCAGTTGAATACTGGACAGTTGTCACAAACGCATTTGCTCAAGGTGTCAAGACGCCGTATTGCGCAAATCAAGACGCTGTTGAATGAAAAGGCTGGTAAATAACATGACAAATAATGAGCAGATTGCTCGCACCAAGACTGGTCGAGTTGTTAGCAATAAAATGGACAAAACGATCACTGTATTGATCGAGCGTCGTGTTAAGCATGAGCTTTATGGTAAATATTTGGTTAAGTCGTCAAAACTAAAGGCGCATGACGAGAATAATGAGTGCGCAATCGGCGACATCGTAACAGTGAAAGAAGTTCGTCCACTTTCCAAGTTTAAAACTTGGGCATTGGTTAAGGTTGAGGAAAAAGCGGCAGTTATTTAATTGCGGGCTTTAGTGGTATTCGTTTTCGGAGTGTAGTGAATGATACAGACTCAAACATTTTTAGATGTGGCAGACAACAGCGGCGCCCGTCGAGTTATGTGTATCAAAGTATTGGGCGGCTCGCATCGTCGCTATGCTGGGGTAGGCGATATCATTAAGGTTAGCGTTAAAGATGCTATTCCTCGTGGCAAAGTTAAAAAGGGTCAAGTCATGACAGCGGTTGTTGTACGCACCAAGAAGGGTGTGCGTCGCGCAGATGGCTCTTTGATTAAGTTTGATGACAATGCTGCGGTATTGTTAAACAACCAGCAGGCGCCAATCGGCACGCGTATTTTTGGACCTGTAACGCGCGAACTGCGCGGCGAAAAATTCATGAAAATAATTTCTCTGGCGCCAGAAGTGCTTTGAGCTAGGCTGGAGCGAGGTTTCGGTATGAGTAAGATTAAAAAAGACGATCAGGTAGTAGTTACTACAGGCAAAGACAAAGGTAAGCGCGGCTCTGTGCAGCGCGTACTGGATAACGGTCGCGTAGTCATTGCGGGCGTCAATGTAATGAAAAAACATACCAAGGCAAATCCTCAGCTTGGTGTTCAGGGTGGTATCGTTGAGAAAGAAGCATCAATTGATGTATCAAATGTCGCAATCTATAACCCAAAGACCAACAAAAAAGACCGCGTTGGTTTTAAAGATGTTGACGGAAAAAAAGTGCGAATCTACAAATCCAGTGGCGAAGTGATTGGCGCTTAAGCGAAAGGTGAAATGGTAATGGCCAGACTGCAGCAAGTTTACAAAAGCGAAATCGTGCCCAAGTTGAAATCAGAATTGGGTGTGAAAAGCGTGATGGAGGTGCCTAAAATCACCAAGATCACGGTCAACATGGGCGTTGGTGAAGCTTTAGCTGATAAGAAAATTCTTGAAAATGCTGTACGCGACCTTGAGCAGATCACAGGTCAAAAAGCAGTTGTGACTAAGGCAAGAAAATCCATTGCTGCATTTAAAGTGCGTGAGGGTTGGCCTATTGGTTGTAAAGTTACGTTGCGCAATGATCGCATGTACGAATTTTTGGATCGCTTGATTACCGTAGCCATTCCCCGTATTCGTGACTTTCGTGGTATCAGCCCTAAGCAATTTGACGGCCGCGGAAATTTCTCTATGGGTGTCTCTGAGCAAATTATTTTCCCAGAGATTGACTACGATAAAATTGATGCGTTGCGCGGTTTGGATATTGCTATCACGACCACTGCAAAAACAGATGAAGAAGGTAGAGCTTTATTGAAAGCCTTCAATTTTCCTTTCAAAGCCTGATTGAAATTACGAGGACGGCTCTAAAATGGCAAAACTTTCAATGGTTGAGCGTGAGAAAAAGCGCGCAAAAACAGTCGCTAAATATGCAGAAAAGCGCGCGCGTCTTAAGGCGGTAATTGCAGATCCAAAAGCATCTGACGAAGATCGCTGGAATGCCCAAGTTCAACTGCAAAAGTTGCCTCGCAATGCAAACCCTGTGCGTATGCAGACGCGCTGCAGGTTGACTGGTCGTCCACACGCGGTTTATCGCAAGTTTGGCCTTTCTCGTATCAAACTCAGAGAGCACGCAATGAAAGGCGACGTTCCTGGTTTGGTTAAGGCTAGCTGGTAAGTTTCTGGAGTTATTAGTATGAGTATGCAAGATCCCTTGGCAGATATGATTGCGAGAATTCGCAACGCTCAGTTGGCGCAACTTGCCAAGACATCTATGCCTTCGTCCAAAATTAAGGTAGCTGTTGCTGAAGTATTGAAGGCTGAAGGTTATATCGAAAACTTTTCAGTAAGCGCCGGCAGTAAACCTGAGCTGACTGTAGATTTGAAATACTACCAAGGCAAAGCAGTAATTGATGGCATTAAGCGCATCAGTCGCCCAGGTCTGCGTAACTATCGCGGCAAAGATGAATTGCCAACGGTTGCAAATAATTTGGGTATTGCGATTGTGTCAACCAGCAAAGTCGTTATGACTGATCGGGCTGCGCGCAA
>CAYOEO010000035.1:0-5599 GCA_964403125.1 uncultured Pseudomonadales bacterium
CGGATATGACGCATGTATTGCCCGAAGAGCAAAAGCAAATGCTGTTGGGACAAATCCCTTTAGCGCGTTTGGGTAAGCCGGAAGAAATTGCCGCTGTGGTTGCGTTTCTTGCATCGGAGCCTGCGGGTTACATCACCGGCGAGACTATCCATGTCAACGGCGGGATGTACATGAGCTAACGCGAAAGCGTTGTTCGTTTATTAGTTATTCGTAGGTGCAGAGATAGGCGGTGTCCACAGCAACTTTTAATTGAAACTTGCTGTTGGCTGCCACGGCAAAAGATTCGCCTGAGACAAATGTTTGCCAAGTGTCATTGCCGGGCAACTTTACTGTCAGCTTGCCGCTGACAACGGTCATTACTTCATTTTGGCTGGTGCCAAATTCGTAATCGCCAGGTGCCATCACGCCGACAGTTGCCGGTAATTGTTCACCTTGGAATGCGATAGATTTTACTTTGCCGTCAAAGTATTCGTTAACTTTCAACATGTTTGCTTGCTCCTGTAAGTAAATTGGATGGAATAAAACGCATATACTGGACGCATATTTTAGCAGTTTGTTGAGGATGAGATTGATGCAAATTAACAAAGATACCGTTGCTGTTTTTCACTACCGCTTGACGGAAATGGGCGGCAGTTTTTCCGAAGATTCTCGCGCTGAAGAGCCGGTTGCGTATCTGCACGGGCATGACAATATTCTGTCGGGGCTGGAAGAAGTGCTGGTGGGCAAAGCAGCGGGGGAGACAGTCAGCGTCACCCTGTCACCGGAGCGTGCCTACGGTGTTATCAATCCAGAGTTGCAACAGCGTATTTCCATCAAGCACCTGAAGTTCAACGGCAATAAATTGAAAGCTGGCGATATTGCGTGGGTGGAAACGCAAGAAGGGCCGCGCCAAGTGACGGTAATCAAGCCGGGTAAGTTTATGGCTGAGGTGGATACCAACCACCCATTAGCGGGCAAGACGCTGACATTTGATATTGAAGTGGTTAGTGTGAGAGCTGCAACCGAGGAGGAAATAGCTCACGGTCATGCGCATGGTGAAGGTGGACATCATCACGAGTAATTAATATACAAGGAGCAGCGGCGATGAAGAGTCAGGATTGGGCAAAAAAAGTTCGTCAGCTAGCAGGGAAATATCGCCGCACGCTGATCTCACTCGCAACATTTTTTTTCCTGTATACCCTGCTGGGTTTTTTTATCCTGCCGTGGTCTATACAGCGATATTTGACACATACCTTCGCACATGATTTGCAACGCAGCGTCACAGTAAACAAGGTGCGCTTTAATCCCTATGCGGTGAAATTGCAGATAGAAGGCTTCAGTATTGCCGATACAGACAATACACCGCTGTTATCTTTTGATGTATTTCGCTTTAACTACAACGTGCTGTCCCTGTTTCGTTTGCGCTACGGCATCGAAGAAATTGCTCTAGAAAAGCCATATATAAAATTAGATGCCAATGGCAAAGGTGGTTTTACCCTGCTGGATGCATTTGCTAACTTGTCTTCTCCAGCGCCAGAAAAAGCTGGTGAGGAGAAAAATGATGCGGCAGTAGTGCCAGCGTTGTGGTTGGGGGATCTTAAAATCAGTGGCGGCTTGATTGATTACCGCGATGCAGCAAGAGCCGGTGGCTTCAAACAGCGCATTGATTTACCAACGGTAGCAGTTACAGATTTTTATACCAAAAAACGTGAACATGCGAACAGCTTTGAGTTGGAAATAGGGGATGAACGCGGTGGTACGGTGACGCTCGGTGCTGTGCTGGAAAATCTAAAGCCGCTGCATATCAACGGCAATCTTGCAATCAATAATTTTGATTTGGCTCCTGCGTGGCAGTGGTTGATGTTGCCGGTCAATTTCAATCTGAAAGCGCCGCATCTGGCATTCAAAACTCAGTTTTCTGTGCAAATGGATAGCGCGCTTGATTTGCAGGCCATGAAAACGTCGCTGGAGCTAAAAGATTTAAGTCTTTACAGCAAAGACAATGCCGAAACGCCAGTGATTCAGTTGCCTCTACTCAGTGTCAATGATGTCAATGTAAATCTCTTGCAGCAGTCGGTGGCGGTTGGAAGTTTTCAAGCCAATGACGGCGTGGTGAATCTGGTTTTAGATAAACAGGGTCTTGCCAATTTGCAAACGCTGTTTGCGCCAGCACCCGCTAACAACGCAGCACCATCAACTTCAGCGGCAACGCCACCAGCACCTACAAGTGCTGTGCCGCCTGCAAAACCTTGGGATGTGTTGATTCACCAAATTCGCTTCAATAACTACACCATCAATGTGCGTGATGAAAAACCGGCGCAAGCATTTGCGCTGAGTTTAACGCCGCTATCCATTAGCATGGATGAGTTCAAACCACTGCTGCCAGATCGTTTTGCCGTGCAGATTCAAAGTGGTTTGGTCAATGACAGCAAAGCACCTGTGGGGCAGTTGCAGGTCAATACGCAGTTGCAGTTGACGCCCTTGGTGGCAGATACCAAGGTGGATTTGCAGCAATTTCAATTAGCGGCTATTCAACCCTATGTGCAAGATGCTGTGCGCGCGCAAATCAAAAATGGTGCGCTGAATGCAGCATTGGATGTGCATTTTGAAGCGGCAGAAAAACCTGTGGTTGGTATCAAAGGAGCTGCCAGCGTTAAAAAGCTGTTAGTTAAAGAGCAGGGTGGCGATAAAAACTTGCTGAAATGGGATGCACTGGACGTTGCAGATATTTCATTTCAGTTGCCTGCTAATGAGTTAAAAATTGAGAAGATTGCGATAGATAAGCCAGAAACAGGTTTTGTCATCAATGCAGATGGCTCGACCAATATTGAAAAAATGCTGGTTGCTGCTAAGCCTTCAACATCAACCAGTAAGTCTGCAGCACAAAAAACCACAACACCAAAAGTTGCTGCCAAAACTGAAAAGTCTGCTGCGCCGATGAAATTGGCGATTGGCACTGTGGATATTCGCAATGCCAATTTAGGTTTTGCCGATTTAACCATGAAGCCCAATTTCAAAGTGGCGATGAGTCAGTTATCCGGCTCTATCAAAGGTTTGTCGTCAGACCCTAAAACGCAAGCGCGCATTGATTTGAAGGGCAAAGTGGATCGCTATGCGCCAGTGGTTATCAGCGGAAAAATAAATCCTTTGGCGACAAAGCCCAGTTTAGATACGCATTTGGCGTTTAATAATTTAGAGCTGACCACCTTCACGCCGTATTCCGGCACTTATGCCGGCTTCAAAATTAAACAAGGGCAGTTGTCGCTGGATATTAACTACCAATTGGTCGATAACAAGATTCAAGGCAAAAACAAAATTGTCATGAATCAATTGCAATTGGGTGAATCGGTGGAAAGCCAAAAAGCGGTGGATTTGCCCTTGCGCTTGGCTATCGCATTGTTGCGCGATGAAAACGGTGTGATTGATTTGGGTTTTGATGTCGGCGGCGATCTCAACGACCCAAAATTTTCTGTCGGCGGTATTTTGTGGAAAGTGTTGAGCAATATGGTGATGAAAGTGGTGACCTCACCGTTCAAAGCCATTGCATCGCTGGCTGGCGGCAGTGATGCAGAGGGTGTCGATAAAATTGATTTTGCGGCAGGGCAGTCGCAGTTGGATGCGGCTTCTCTCGCCAAATTGAAAACAGCGGCTGGCTTGCTCAATAAACGCAGCAACTTGCGTATTACCGTGCAGGGCAATAGCTTGCCAGTAGAAGACCGTGCCGCTTTGCAGGATAGAAAGCTCGCCAATATTTTGCAGCAAGATAGCGACGCGCCACTGGATGTTTATTTGTCATCTACTGCGGCAGTGGATGATGGCGGCGCGTACCGCGCTCTGAATCGCTATTACAAAAAACAAAATAAAGAAGATTTGGGTGATCTTCGCGACAAAATAGCCGTACAGCTCAAAGCCAAAGGTGAAAACCCAGATAGTGATGCATTAAAGCGTGCAGCTTATGAACAGGCGTGGAAAACCGCGCGTGACAAAATCGAAGTAAAAGATGATGAGTTGCGCCAGTTGGCTTTGGAGCGGGCGACACAAATTAAATCGGCGTTGGTTGAGCAGAATGGCGTGGCACCGGAGCGGGTGTTTGTGCTGGATGTGAATACGGATCCTGAAAAATCCTCGCTGACTACTGCGCTGTCACTGGATGTGAATTAAGCGCAATCGTCAGCGAAGTAAAGAAGTGCTGGGCGTTATTGCCCAGCAGAGGCTTTCAGCTCGCGGCGGCGGCGATGCAAAACTGGCTCGGTGTAGCCATTGGGTTGATGCACACCACCAAACACCAATTCGCAGGCTGCTTGAAACGCCACAGATTCATCAAAGTTGGGTGACATATTGCGATAGTTGGGGTCGCCTGCATTTTGTCGGTCAACCACCACGGCCATGCGTTTGAAAGTTTCCAACACTTGCACGCGTTTACAAAAATCGTGACGCAACCAGTTGGCGATGTGTTGGCTGGAAATGCGCAGCGTGGCGCGATCTTCCATCAAACCGATGTCATTGATGTCTGGCACTTTTGAGCAGCCCACACCTTGATCTATCCAGCGCACCACATAGCCGAGAATGCTTTGGCAGTTGTTGTTCAACTCTTGCTGAATTTCTTCGTCACTGAGTTTGGTGTCGCCCAATAAGGGCAGGGTGAGAATGTCATCCAAGCTGGCGCGCGTGCGATTTTGCAATTCTTTCTGGCGCTCAAACACATTCACTTTGTGATAGTGCATGGCGTGCAGAGTGGCGGCCGTGGGCGAGGGAACCCATGCGGTGTTTGCACCTGCCATCGGGTGCATAATTTTAGTGGCGACCATGTCTTTCATTAAATCTGGCATTGCCCACATGCCCTTGCCAATTTGCGCTTTGCCTGACAAACCGCAAGCCAATCCAATATCGACGTTCCAGTTTTCGTAGGCGCTGATCCACGGTTTTTGTTTCATTTCATTTTTGCGCACCATCACGCCGGCTTCCATCGAGGTGTGAATTTCATCACCCGTGCGATCCAAAAATCCGGTATTGATAAAAATCACGCGCTCTTTCGCAGCGCGTATGCACTCTTTTAAGTTGACCGTGGTACGGCGCTCTTCATCCATGATGCCTATTTTTACGGTGTTGCGCGCCAAACCCAGCGCGTGCTCCACGCGGCCAAAAATTTCACAGGCAAACGCCACTTCTTCTGGGCCGTGCATTTTGGGTTTAACGATGTAAACAGAGTTCGTGCGCGAGTTTTTGCGCGTGCCGATAGCTTTCAAATCGTGCATGGCAATCGCCACGGTAATCATGGCATCCAAAATACCTTCGGGTACTTCTTCATCTTTGAGCAATACCGCTTCGTTGGTCATCAAGTGACCGACGTTGCGCACCAACATCAGCGCGCGACCATGTAGCGTAATCGGTTCGCCTTTGGGGTTTAGTGCGTGCAAATCGGGCGCTAGAGTGCGCGTGACTTCTTTGCCGTTTTTCATGAAAGTATCGACCAGCGTGCCTTTCATCAAGCCGAGCCAGTTGCGATAAATTTCCGTTTTGTCTTCGCCATCCACAGCGGCAACAGAATCTTCGCAGTCTTGAATAGTGGTGATGGCAGATTCCAGTGCCACGTCTTTGATATGTGCAGGATCGTCGCGCC
>CAYOEO010000036.1:0-4951 GCA_964403125.1 uncultured Pseudomonadales bacterium
CCGACCCCGACCTTGGCAAGGTCGTGCTCTACCAACTGAGCTATTTCCGCAAAAAACATTCGCCTTAAGCTGCGAGGCGAGCCGCGTATTCTATGGGCTGACGCTTAATAGTCAACCAAAAATACTTAAAACAACGCTTTTGATGACACGATAATGCCGTTGTTGTCGGCGTAAAGATAATCACTGTTTTGTATTACTGCTCCGGCAATTTTTAATGTCACACCGACATCACCCAATCCGCGCCGTTCTGTTTTCAAGGGAATCGCGCCCAAGGCGTGCACACCTAAATCCATGGCAGCGATTTCATCCACATCGCGAATCGCACCGTAGATCACCACACCGCTCCAGCCATTCTGTACTGCGCTGGCGGCGATCAAATCGCCCATCAGTGCGCGACGCAAAGAACCGCCGCCATCGACCACTAGCACTCTACCCTGCCCCTCTGTTGCCAACTGTGCTTTGACTACCGAGTTGTCTTCAAAGCATTTTGCTGTGACCACTTGTCCGCTAAACGCCTCTCGACCACCAAAACTAACAAACAGCGGTTCAAGGACTATGACATCTTGCTCGTTCGCGTCACACAAATCAGGCGTAGAAATCTTCATGGTTTACCTCAATCAATTAAAATGCCGACACTTTGCTGTTCAAAAACAGGCTGATATTTTTTTAGACACAGACCACAAGTCGCGGCTTGCCCACTTTTCACATCAAAAGCGATGCCGTGCCACGGACAAATGAGCTGTCCACCGTGCAGACTGCCGCGATCCAAAGCCGCGCCTGCATGTGGACAGACATTATCGACGATATGAATCTGGTCATCGTGCTGAAAAAGCAGTAGATTGCGCCCGTCGATGACGATGGCTCGCTTGTAACCTTCGTGTAGACGATGAAGTTTTTCCAGCGCGACAAATCGCATAAAAATCCTGTGATCGCTATTTATCAATCATGAAACCAACTCTGCAGCGCCCATCGCTCCAACTGCTTTCGCTACCTTACAGCGCTGACAGCCTGCACTATTTTCACATCATTGCAGCGCAACTGCCAATGCCGGTGATTTTGCAAAGCGATACCACTGCGCAGCGCAGTCACAACACACACAAACCACACGGTCGGTTCGACATTATTTCTGCTGCCCCAGAGTATTGTCTACAAAGCGAAAACAAAATAGTCACTTGGCATGGAGTGCAATCATCAATAAAAATCTTCGATCACACAGATAGCTTTACTGCACTGCACAGTTTAGTGACAGAAATGCTTGCAACTGAAATTGATTACAGCGCAGCAATTCAAAAGCGATTGCCTTTTTGTGGCGGATTGATTGGGTACTGTAGTTACGATTTAGCACGCGAATACACTGCATTCTCCTTCACCAAACTTAAAGATATTGATGTTCCTGATATGCAGTGGGGATTTTATGCTTGGGCGTGTATACAAGATCATCAAGAGAAACAGAGCTGGTTAGTGATTCATCCTTCTTGCAACGCCACACTCGCACAACAACTGCCTTTATTGCTTGCCGCGCCCATTAGCTATACACCACAACACAAAGAATCAGATCAACAAGAAACCATCCTCACCAGCAACTTAACTTTTGAGCAATACCAAGAGAAATTTGAAAAGACTCAACACTATATTCATGCAGGTGACTGTTACCAAATCAATTTTGCACAACGCTTTAGTGGAAAAACTTCACTGCCAGCACTCGATATCTATACGAAATTGCGCGCAGCTATGCCATCCCCCTTCTGTGCTTACCTTCCTATCTATGGCAAAGAAAATAGTGCAATCCTTTCGTTTTCACCCGAACGCTTTGTACAGTTATCCGCCGATGGCATAGCCACAACACAACCGATCAAAGGCACATCCGCAAGACATAGTGATGCAGAAACCGATCAATCTATCGGCTCCGTCTTGCAAAATGACCCTAAAAATCTTGCTGAAAACTTGATGATTGTTGATCTTTTACGCAATGATTTTGGCAAGGTTTGCGAGACAGGAAGTGTCTCGGTAAAAAAACTGTTTGAATTACAAAGTTTTTCCAATGTGCATCATTTGGTTAGCACTATTGAGGGCAAGCTACAGGCAGGCTTGAATGGCGCTGATTTAATGCGCGCCTGCTTCCCTGGCGGCTCCATTACTGGCGCGCCGAAAATGCGCGCCATGCAAATCATCGATGAAATTGAGCCTAACAGCCGCAGTATTTATTGCGGAAATATTGTTCTGTATTCCGCACACGGCGCAATGGATAGCAACATCTTGATACGCACCCTACTAATCCAAAACAAAGAGCTATTTTGCTGGGGCGGCGGCGGTATTGTTGCTGAATCGGAATGCCTCAGTGAATACCAAGAATCACTGACAAAAATTCGTGCACTGCTTGAAGCGCTACAATCAAATACGCAGACATAAAAAAGCCCAGATCACTGGGCTTTGCAGGGTTTTGACAGTGGCTGTGATCAGATGCTGATCAGCGCTTTGTTTTTCTCCAGTGTTGCCTGACCAATACCTGGCACATTCACTAGATCATCCACCGTTTTAAAAGCGCCGTTTTGTTCACGATAACTGACAATAGCTTGTGCTTTTTTCATACCCACGCCATTCAGTTTATCTGCCATCGTTGCAGCATCCGCTGTGTTGATGTTGACCGTATCAGTAGCTGCTGGCTTTTGTTGGATAGCAACGGGCTTATTGAGATTCTGTTGTTCAGCGAAAACATTACCCGCAACAACAGTCGAAGCAATAGCAGTAGACAATAAAAGAGACTTAATCAGTTTCATATAAAACTCCATGTAATAAATAGTTGAGCAATCCCTGCTCTACTATTATCTAAAATAATCTTAGAAAAATCTGTCAGCTATATCGTCAATGTTGTAAGCGTGTTCTTACAACGCTCATTATTTTAGTGATGCGTTGATTGCTCGCAAAGCCTCAGCGGGATTCTCAGCCTGCGTGATGGGACGACCAATCACCAAATAATGACTGCCATTTTCTAGTGCAGCTTTCGGTGTCATGGTTCGCGTTTGATCGCTCGCTTCGCTGCCTGCTGGGCGAATACCGGGCGTCACCTGACAAAACTTTTCGCCAAAGCGATCGCGCAGCAACGAAGACTCTCGCGCCGAACAAACCACACCATCAAGCTCTGCGTTGGCAGCCAAGTCCGCCAAGTAAACAATGTGATCTTCTAACGCACGATCAACACCCGCTTGCACTAAATCTTGCTGACTCATACTGGTGAGTACGGTGACAGCAATCAGCAGCGGATCGCTTTTGTCTTGTAAGGCAGAGCGTGCAGCTTCTAACATTTTTACGCCGCCGCTGGCATGCACATTTACCATCCACACACCCAAGTCGCGCGCCGCTTTCACGGCATGCGCAACGGTGGTGGGAATATCGTGAAATTTTAAATCCAAAAAAATATCAAACTGGCGCTGCTTCAATTGTTTGATCACGCTGGGACCACACGCGGTAAACAACTCCTTGCCGACTTTCACTTTGCACTGCGCAGGATCTAATTGATCCGCAATACTCAAAGCAGAATATTCTGAATCAACATCTAGAGCGACAATAACGGGAGTGTTTATGTTGTGCATACAGGAACTCGGTATAACAGATTAGATTTTTGCGACCACTTTTTGTTTGGCGGCTTTCACTTGATTGCGCAAAACCTTCAAGTGCATTTGATGGCGCATGGCTTGGAAAGCACTCACGCTGAGCCCCAGTACCGCACCAGCAGCAAAAAAAATCAGCAACCACAACGCCAAAGGCACATTGTCAATCGCGTGACCAAACCAATGAATGGTTACGGCTTCCATGTTATCCAAGTAAAACCACACACCAATAAAAGCACCCGCTGCCACCACGCAAACTGACAACGCTTTATAAATCCACTTTGTCATAGTGTCCTCCTATTAGTCATTAATAAAAAGAAACGGCATGAAGTGCAAACTTCATGCCGTTCAATAATCACAGCGCGCACAGCGACAAATCTACAACTTCTCATTACCGCCGAGCAAACTGTCATTGACTCTGTCTCTCAACTCTTTGCCAGGCTTGAAGTGAGGGACATATTTACCGGTTAACTTTACTGTATCACCTGTTTTGGGATTGCGCCCAATGCGAGGAGCGCGATAGTGCAGAGAGAAGCTACCAAAGCCACGAATTTCAATTCTGCCACCTGTGGACAAAACATCTGCCATAGCATCAATCATGGTTTTGATGGCTAGCTCGACATCACGCGATGACAACATCTCGTAATGCCCAGCAATGCCTTCAATCAACTCTGATTTTGTAACTGTCTTTCTCTCCACCATTAGCTCCCTACCGGAAGAACAGGCTTACTGGTTTTGCATTTGCGCTTTGATCAAATCACCAATTGTTGTGGCAACAGGCTGATCAGCAGCTTCTTTCTTGTTGTGATTGCTCAACGCGTCTTTGTCGTCTTCAACATCTTTCGACTTGATAGACAAGCTGATGCTGCGGCTCTTGCGATCGATGCTGATGATTTTGGCTTCAACTTCGTCGCCTTCTTTCAGAGCGTTGCGAGCATCTTCTACTTTATCGCGGCTAATTTCAGACGCTTTCAAAACAGCTTCTACATCGTCAGCCAATTTAACAACAGCAGCTTTTGCATCGACAGAAATAACAGTGCCTTTCACGATGCTACCGCGGTCATTCTCTGCAACAAAGTTAGAGAACGGATCGTTTTGCAGCTGCTTGATACCCAGCGAGATACGCTCACGCTCTGGATCGATCGCTAAAATAACGGTATCCACTTCGTCGCCTTTCTTGAAGTTACGCACGGCTTCTTCGCCAGTTTCGTTCCAAGAAATATCAGACAAATGAATCAAGCCGTCGATGTTGCCATCCAAGCCAATGAACACACCGAAATCAGTAATTGACTTGATTTTGCCGCTGATTTTGTCGCCTTTGTTGAAGCTGCGCGCAAACACAT
>CAYOEO010000037.1:0-2713 GCA_964403125.1 uncultured Pseudomonadales bacterium
GCTCATTTTTTAATCCTCACTCTTAACGATTTACGTCGATAATAACGTCGCATTCTTGAATTGCGCCAGCCAGTTTAATCGCAATCTGAATCGGTGGAGCAATACGCTGCTCACGAATGCTTTGATCTTGTAAAGCCATCGGCTGAGTGAAAATGTAGAACCCGTTGTTCAGCATTTGACCGCGCTCCAACTGACCAAAACCATCAGCGTTCCACTGACCTTCTGCAATCAAGCCATTATTTAATGCCTCACGCATAACGCCGGAAATGACACCAACAATCTGATTCTGCCCAGCGTCAGTTTGCGGGATTTTTGTTTTGCTTTGGTACAGCAAATTATAAACAGCGTTTTGAACAGCATCTTTCAGCCAAGCCAAGCCGTGAATCTCATCAATGAAATGACCGCTCGCCATCGCCGCGTACTGAATGATGGCAGTATCGTTCACATACTCAACAAACACAGAACACTTGCGAGCCTTTAGCGTCTGCGCCTGTGACTCTGTAATCACTTCTGCAACAACACCAGGCATTGTTTTGTACATCAGCGTTATTGTTGATCTATTCGCATTGAAATTTACAGAGAACTCACGCGCACACGCACTGACAGCAGCATAAGCGTTACTGCCGGAATACAGCAAGAACGTGCGCTTGTAAGCGAGCGCCTCTAAATCGACAGCAATGTTAGATGTATCAGCAGAATCCATCACGCCAGCATCTTGAGTGGTGACAAAGTACATGCGATCAAGATCAACGCCTTCAATATACGCAGCAACATCCAAATGGCTCTGTGTGTCGGGTTGAGTTGATGCGGCAAATGTTAATCCATACCACACTGCAGACTTATCAGCCATTACTGCGGTGCACTCCAACGCCGTCTCAGCGTCCAAACCTGCAATCGGCGCAGTAGAAGCCGTGCCGCTTGTCAATTTTAGCGTTGCAGAAATATCAGTACCACTACCAGCCGTTGCATAAGTGATTGTTGCACTCGCACCAGTTGCAGTTGACTCAACAACAAACTGCGAACCGTTCCACTCAACTGTAGCCGACGAACCGGATATGCCCGCTTCAATCAATGCAGCTACAGCAGTGAGAGTTGCAGCGCCAGAAAAATCTAATGCGGTTACGTTTTTCGTCACACCGCCAATAGTGATATTGAATCCGCCGTTTGTGATGGCGTTCCACGTTGCGATGTTTTGCTCAGTAGAATTCAACGCGCCACCACGCAAAATTGCAGGGGTGGCATTACGAGCCCATCGACCAATCATCAAAGTGGTAGGGCGTGGCGATTGTGCGAAATACAATACAGCCGCTTTGTATTCGGGTGCACTTGTACCGAAATCTGTAGCAACTGTTTCCAAAGTTGTATAAGAACGGATGCGCTCTACAACATCAATCACATCACTATCACCACACACCAGCAGCGTACCGAATCCACGACGCGCAGCAGCAACCGGCGATAGATTTACACTTGTGCGAATTAAACGATTTACACTTAACCCTGTAGCCATTTTTTTAACCCTCTACTTTCCAGCTTTCCGCCACTGTCTCAGTCTTCAAAGTTCCAGCAGCACCCAAAAAATGCAGCACGTTATATTCAACAACAACGCGCCGCCCGAAAATTATTTCTATATCCTGACGATCTAACCACACATCATCCACCAGCTCTGCGCTTCGCAAGATAGTCGTGGCAGAAATCACAGAAAAACCTTGCAAATATAACGCCTCTCTATTCTGTGCAATGCTAGACCCTAACACCAAACGCTCGGAATATAAACAGCTATTCTCACCGTAAAAACTTGCTTGGCATGTCAACAATTCATCACGAACTAGATTGGCTTTCGTATCAAATAAATCCTCACCCACTTGAACCTGAACCTGAACTTGATACGGATGCCCGCCACTAATTTCAGTTATTCCAAACGCGCACCAATCAACATTGCTTGCAGGTATTTCTGGCGGGTTTTTCTGCCATCGCGGTCTAACATTACCAGCAATCAATCCAGTCACACCAACAACATAATCATGCAAAACTCTATGCAATAATTTATCTGCACCCGGAAGATTGTTTGGTGGCAAATAACCGCCTGTAGAACTGTCAGCCATATCTCACAACCCTAAGGCACAGGAGGCGTAGCGCCACCATTCCCAGCTTCAATTAAAGTGCAGATTGTTTTTGTATAACCCGCTCCGTAATTACCAAAGTCCTCAGAAGTTTGTGCCTGATATTTTTTCCCATTCCACGAAACAACATCGGGGTACGCGTCAGGACTAATGCGAGTCACACTGTAAACAGTTATTGCATCACTACGCCGAACGCTGTCAGGAAGCCTCTGCATGTCGTCAGGACTGGCAGGCTGAACGCTGCCAACCACACCAGAAGTTGTTGATTCTGATAATACATTCTCGCCATAATTATTCACGGAATTGACGCGGCGAATCACCGAGAACGAATCGACAAAATCCGCATCACCGAGCAATTCCGTTACATCAATAATAGCCATCAGCGCACCACATAACTAATTGAAGTGCGAAGGCTGCCGGTATCAATCAGCGGCGTGGTTTTTTTACCTTTCTTTTTTAACGTAGACTCGGCAAGCGGCTTCAATTCTCCACTGGTAAATACACCGCGCACACTATTCTGCGCAACTAAACCTGCTTTGTCCTGAGCTTTAACCAAATCGCAAGCGTCAAAATTGGTAAGTGCCTTAGCAGCA
>CAYOEO010000037.1:2723-3944 GCA_964403125.1 uncultured Pseudomonadales bacterium
CATTCTTTCTGCACTTTCGCAATGCCAATCTTGAGAAATGGGCGAGCAGGAATATTCGCGGCAGGTGAGCCAAGCTCATGGATTGCAGCAAGCGTAGCATTGTTCATCTCGCCGCTTTTTCTCGCTGCTTTGTCATCCGGTACACCAACAAAAATATCACCTAGACTCGCCAGCTTTTCTAGCGTCGCCATCAATTCTTTTATGTGATCGACCAAAACAGATACGCTCATAGCTGCACCGCACCCGCGCCAAATAACCGCGATAAATTGTAGAACCTGCGCCCGTAGCTAGTACGCATCCAATCGCCAGCACCATCAATAGCACCCACACTGTTATCGTAAGACACATTTACCGAACCCACTGCCTTACTCGCAATAACACCGCCAGTCGTCACACCGCCAGTTGCAGCGGCTTTTTTGTCCAGCGATTGCAATACCAAATAATGTGCAACAATTAACTGCAAACCGGCAGAGTAAGAGTTACCCCACCGGCTTGCATCAATAATGTTCACAGCCACAGAGTCCGCCCAAAATTCAATTTCAGTTGTCGGGTACTTTGTAGCATCCGAAAACTCTGGAAAATTGGCACGGAACTCTGCAACGTCCACAGTCAGCCCTCAAGTTTTTTGCTTTTCTTTTCGGGCTTTTCTTGTTTTTCTTCAACAACAGTTTCAATTTTTTTAGCAGGTTTCGCGCTCTCCTGCGGTACAACATAACCACACTTGAGCGCGTAATCCCAATCAGCACCACAGCAATGACCTGCGGGAATATCCCGCAAGCCAACACTGTAACGCTCGCCAAAAAGCAGAACCGCCTGACGCACTACAACTTGCATCACAGACCGTCCTGATAGATGGCAGTTTCGGGATAAACAAACTCAACCGCACCCAACGCTGCAACATAAGGCGCAGCAAAAGTGATGCCTTGATAGTAAGGAGTTTGGCGAACAATCGGAGCAAGCGGATAGCGCACATACAACTCAGAATCATTGTACGCAACCATGCGATCTTTGCCGCTGTCACCTGCACCTGTCAAATGTTTGCAGGGGCGAATATCCAGCGGAACGCCATTTACTTGCAGACTGATCGAATTGTTTTGCAAAAAGTTCAACACTGAACCGCCAGCGCCGTCTGTGCCTGCTTTCTTCGCAACGATCAACGCATACTGCGCGGGAGGCAACAGCAACACATTCGGGCACACAGCGTATGCGCCTGCAGCCCAT
>CAYOEO010000038.1:0-3829 GCA_964403125.1 uncultured Pseudomonadales bacterium
ATGAGTAAGCCATTTGTATTCCCCAATATGATCGTATGTTTACCAAGCGCAGTAACTCAATGAATCCACTGCGAACATTCCCTGCTTAAAAACTTCAGAAGCGCAAAAAGGCCGACGGAAAATACTCCGCCAGCCTCTTGCTCTGACTGCATAGCATCTTGTTACGCAAGAACAACACCAATAGCGTGTTATTACTTGAGTTCAACAGTAGCGCCAGCTTCCTCTAACTTCTTCTTAGCATCATCTGCATCGGCTTTAGAAGCGCCTTCTTTCACCGTTGATGGCGCGCCGTCAACCAAGTCTTTTGCTTCTTTCAAGCCCAAGCCAGTCAATTCGCGCACCACTTTGATGACGTTAACTTTCTTCTCACCAGCGCTTGCCAAGATAACATTGAACTCTGTTTGCTCTTCAGCAGCGGCAGCAGGACCCGCAGCAACAGCTACAGCAGCAACAGCAGCAGTAACGCCAAATTTTTCTTCCATTGCAGAAATCAATTCAACAACGTCTTTTACAGACATTTCAGAAATTGCATTGATGATGTCTTCTTTTGACAGTGCCATTTTCGTTTCCTCTCTTACTTTGAATTTTTTTCAATAAAATTTGCAGAACAATCAGCGTAACAATTACGCCGCTTGTTGCTCTTTTTGATCGCGGACAGCGGCTATTGTGCGAACCAACTTGCCAGCCGAGGCTTCTTTTAGAACGCTCATCAACTTGGAAATCGCTTCGTCGTAAGTTGGCAAAGTCGCCAACATACCAATATCCACCAAAGCCCCCTCAAAGCACGCCGCTTTGAGTTCAAACTTATCGTTGTCTTTAGCGAACTCTCGCAGAATGCGCGCACCGGCACCTGGATGTTCGTTTGAGAACGCGATAATACTTGGACCTACCAAACTGTCAGCCAAACATTCATAGTCAGTGCCCTGAATAGCGCGTTTGGCCAGAGTGTTACGAACCACTCTCAACCACACACCACTTTCACGAGCCTGCTTACGCAGCGCATCCATCTTATCTACCGTCACACCTCTAGAATCGGCAACGACTGCAGACAGCGCGCTTTTAGCTGCATTCTGGACTTCAGCGACAATCGCTTTTTTGTCTTCGAGTGCTAATGCCACAGCATTTCTCCTGGACTGGATCAGTAAACTGATCATTTATTTACCGTGCTTTAACGACAAAATAAAACACGGACCTTTCGGCGCTCGAATCCAGACTGCTTGCGCAAAAACCTGAACTGGGCTAACCGTCTACGCGGGCTTTGCATCACAACAAAATGCTGCTAGCGCTTTTAAGTCAGCGAAGAAAACTTCAACCGACACCTGCGATTTTTGACAATTCAGGCGCAGTATCAATAAACACTGCGCCCGAACCCCAAACCAAAATAACTTCAAATATTTAAAGAGGTCTGATCGATGACAAGACCGGGCCCCATCGTGGTCGAAAGCGTAATCTTTTTCAGATAAATACCTTTCGCTGTGCTGGGTTTTGCTTTTTTCAAATCGCTGATCACAGCTTCCAAATTTTCTTTGATCGCTGTTACATCAAAACCGATTTTGCCAATACCGCCATGGATGATGCCATTTTTGTCGGCACGGAAACGCACCTGACCGGCTTTAGCATTTTTCACCGCAGTAACAACATCAGGCGTTACCGTACCAGTTTTAGGATTTGGCATCAGACCACGAGGACCGAGCACTTGACCTAAAGCACCAACAACGCGCATGGCATCTGGCGAGGCGATGACCACATCAAAATCCATCAAACCGCCTTTGATCTGTTCGGCCAAATCTTCCATACCGACCAACTCAGCACCAGCAGATTTTGCAGCTTCCGCTGCTGCTCCTTGCGTAAATACTGCAACTCGCACCGATTTACCTGAACCGTGTGGCAACGTCGTTGCACCGCGTACCGATTGATCAGATTTGCGCGCATCAATGCCGAGATTAACCGACACATCAACAGTCTCACTAAACTTCACGGTTGAAATTTCTTTCAACAACGCAACCGCATCAGCGATTGCGTATTGTTTTCCAAGCTGAACTTTGGCGCTAATTGCTTGGGCGCGCTTACTTACTTTAGCCATCTCACACACCCTCCACTTCAATACCAGCACTGCGCGCGCTGCCCGCAATGGTGCGCACCGCCGCGTCCATATTGGCCGCCGTCAAATCTGGCATTTTTTGTTTAGCTATTTCTTCTACTTGTGCGCGCGTTACTTTGCCCACTTTGTTTTTGTTGGGCACGCCGCTGCCGCCTTTGATGCCCGCCGCTTTCATCAGCAACACAGACGCTGGAGGTGTTTTAGTGATAAATGTGAAACTACGGTCGGAGTAAACCGTAATGACTACTGGCGTTGGCAACCCAGGCTCAAGACCCTGTGTTGCCGCGTTAAACGCCTTACAAAATTCCATGATGTTGACACCATGCTGACCCAATGCTGGACCCACTGGTGGACTTGGATTGGCCTGACCTGCTTTAACTTGCAGTTTGATGTAGGCCTGTACTTTCTTAGCCATGATTAAACCCTCTATTGGGTGTTAGCGCCTCCAGAACATCAACAACTTGACATTCCTTCTCCGGCTCCCCGCCGCTACAACACAAGTTTGCAGCAGCACCTTAATGCGGTGTTACCCGCATATTCTGCACATCAAGCTTTTTCGACTTGACTAAAATCCAATTCCACTGGCGTTGAGCGACCAAAAATCAATACAGCTACACGCAAGCGGTTTTTATCGTAATTCACTTCTTCAACAACACCGTTGAAATCATTAAATGGCCCATCGACCACACGAACCATTTCACCTGGCTCAAAAATAGTTTTTGGACGCGGCTTCTCACTACCCACTTCAACGCGGCGCAAAATCAATTCAGCTTCTGCATCAGTAATTGGCGCCGGATTATCAGCTTTGCCTCCAATGAAACCCATCACTCTGGGCGTTTCTTTGACTAAATGCCACGAGTCATCATTCAACTCCATGTGCACCAATACATAGCCAGGAAAAAACTTGCGCTCGCTTTTGCGCTTTTGACCCGCACGCATTTCAACCACTTCTTCTGTAGGCACAAGAATGTCACCAAACATTTCTTGCATGCCCGCGCGCTCGACACGCTCTTTTAAAGAAGCAGCGACTTTCTTTTCAAATCCTGAGTAGGCATGAACAACGTACCAACGCTTGGTCATAATCCATTCCCTCTTTTAGCCAATGACTGCCGAAACAAGTTTTGCAAATGCAGCATCCAATCCCCAAAGAACCAGCGCCGTCAACACAACAAAACCTATCACCACCAATGTTGTTTGTACCGCCTCTTGACGTGTTGGCCACACGATACGCCGCGTTTCAACAACAGATTCTTGCAGCAGCGAAAAAAACGCTTTGCCTTGCGCTGTCAAAATCGCAACGTAAGTAGCGATTGCCGCAACAGGCACCAACGCCAGCGCGCGGTAAACAACAGGATAATCGCCCGCAAAGTGGTAATAACCAAAAATACCGCCCACGATAATTAACCCGACAGCCAACCACTTCACTGTGTCGAGATGATTGGCTTGACCTTTTGCGCCGCGCTCTTCTGTCTTGCTACTCATTTCACGCCTTTGCTTTACTCAAACAAATCGCCAACATTGGCAGGCCAGGAGGGACTCGAACCCCCAACACCCGGTTTTGGAGACCGGTGCTCTACCAATTGAACTACTGGCCTAAAACCTACCCTAAACGACAAAAAGCAGAGTGCTGCTAAGCACTCTACTTTGCATCGAAAAACACTACGAATTACTCAATGATTTTTGCAACAACACCCGCACCTACGGTACGACCGCCTTCACGAATCGCGA
>CAYOEO010000039.1:0-3632 GCA_964403125.1 uncultured Pseudomonadales bacterium
TCAATGACAACGGCGTCAAAATCTGGGATGAATGGGCAGATAAAGACGGCAATCTCGGCCCCGTGTACGGTCATCAGTGGCGCTCTTGGCCCGATGGCAAGGGCGGCACGATTGACCAAGTCACACAACTGATCGAGATGATTCAAAAAAAACCCGATTCGCGTCGTTTATTAGTCAGCGCGTGGAACGTGGCCGAAGTCAACAATATGGCGCTACCGCCCTGTCACACACTGTTTCAGTTTTATGTCGCCAATGGAAAATTGTCTTGTCAGTTATACCAACGCAGCGCCGATATTTTTCTCGGCGTGCCTTTCAATATTGCGTCCTACGCTCTGTTGACGATGATGATTGCACAAGTTTGCAACCTTCAGCCTGGTGAATTTGTACACACGTTTGGCGATGCACATTTGTACAGCAACCACCTTGAGCAAGTTGAACTGCAATTACAACGCACACCGACAAAATTGCCGAACATGCATATCAATCCCGCTATCAAAAATATTTTTGATTTCAAATTCGAAGATTTTACTTTGCAGGATTACCACGCACAGCCCCACATCGCCGCACCGGTAGCTGTGTAATGGCAACCGTTGCGTTGATCGTGGCGCGTACACGCAATGGCGTGATCGGACGCAACAACAGCATGCCTTGGCATTTGCCGGAAGATTTGCGCTACTTCAAACGCATTACGCTGGGCAAGCCCGTCATCATGGGGCGCAACACCTGGGAGTCACTCGGCAAACCACTGCCGGGGCGTGACAACATTGTTGTCACGCGCAATGCCAACTATCACGCCGCAGGTGCTCTTGTTGTAGACAGTGTAGCAACAGCCATACAGCGTGCTAAACAGTTGGCAACTGAAAAAAATTGCGAAGAAATTATGGTGATCGGCGGCGCGCAAATTTATCGCGCTGCACTACCACTCGTACAGCGCGCTTACATCACAGAGATTGATGCTGATATTGATGGCGACGCTTTTTTTCCCACACTGGAAGGTAACTGGCAAGAAACGGCTAGGGAATCGCACGCGCCGTGTGAAAAAAACGCCTACCCTTACAGCTTTACGGTTTTAGAAAGAAATACCGGTAAATGACAAACAATCTTCATTGCGAATCAATGCATCCAGCAGATGATGATTGGCACGGTATTTAGGATCTTCCCCCACCTTGCGCACGTCATCCATTGGCATAGGGCTGCGCGTCAATAAATAGAGTTTATGGTAGTAATCGTAATCCGCTTCTGAGGGCGTCGATTTGCTAGCAATTTCTCCTTCGCGTGCCACTTGCTCCGTAAAGTCATAGGTAGGAAAGTTGGTCATTTCCCCAAATCCTACCGTGCAGAACTCCTTTGGCAATTCAAGCATAAAATTAAATGTGGCGCGCAAATCATCTTCTGTTTCAAAGGGTACTTTACTGATTAAATCAAAAAAGCCTTTTACCTCTGCCCCTAAATCAACAATTTCCTGAGCGGCCTCCAATACGCGCGCGGTATCCGTAGGACGATTGAAATATTCTTTCAAAATTCTCGCGCTACCCGATTGCACGCCCATGGTGATCGAAATCATACCGGCGTCTTTTAACTGTTGTAGCAGCGCTGGGTCGTGTGTAGTGGGATAGGTGTAACACCAGAAGGGCAAGCCGATCTCTGCTTTGTAACGCGGAAGAAATTTTTTTAACCAACGCGGATTTACAGTAAACACATCGTCGTAAAACAAAACCGACTTGATATCGAGATTGTCTTTCGCCCAATGCAATTCTTTTAATACCAAGTCAACATCGCGACGGCGCAGGGAGTCTTTTTTGCCGAACATATCTTGGTAGCGCGATTCAATACAGAACGAGCAGGAAAATGGGCAGCCGCGCTGCGTCATGATCGGATACTCTTGCCCCAGATTATTGGGATAAATATGCGTTCTTTTACCTTTGAAGTTATTGATATGAACGTAGTGATCTAAGTTCCAATCCGGTATTGCGATATTATCCAACTTCAATAATGGCCGCGTGGCATTTTTGACGACACTACCATCAGGTTTACGCGCTAGCGTGCCAGCAATATCCGTAATATCTGCTTTTGCATCCAGTTTATTGGCCAACTCAACGATGACCTCTTCGCCTTCATTCACACACACCAAATCGGTCAGTTGAATGCAGCGTTCAGGCTCTAACGTCGGCCCCGGCCCACCCCAAATAATTGGCACATCAAAATATTCTTTCAGCTTGGCTGTCACGGTTGCCGCAGCAGGAATCGTGCCTGAAATTACACTAAAACCGATAGCATCTGGCTGAAATTCCTGCAAATCCTCAACCAGTAATTTGTATTCTTTTTCACTAAACGGCTTATAGCAGTTCCACACTTTCTTGGTGGCGTTGGCATCAATAAATACACCGGGGTAATCCGTCACCTCATACTCATCTTTGTGTTCGTAATTAACGATATGATGATCTTTAAAATAAATGATGCGCGATGCATGCCCTGCACGCAGCAGCTCACCGGATAATTGTGCCGGCGCGAGGTTTAACCCCGTAAAAATTTTGATAAGCGCAATGCGAGCCATACTGTCTGCTACAAAAGGTAAATACTGCTGCGAAGTTACCCAGCTTTGTGTACAAAAACAACCACACCAAAGCTGGCGTTATCTGTCCATCAATTCCTTCAAATACCCCACCCGAAAGTCTGGGTATAAAAATTGAAAGCCTGTTTGTTGTAACAGCGCACTGCTGCACTGTTTGCCAGTCACCTCACCCCCCTGTTGCTCAACCCCCACTAACGGATCGGTCGCGCCCTGCTGGGCGGCCAGCCAGCACCACACATCACCGGCCTGCACCGAACAGGTGTCACTGGCAATATAGCAAGGCGCGGGAGAAATACCCGCCTGCCAGCGGTGAATCAGATGTTCTAGTACGCGTGCTGCATCATCAGCGTGGATGCGGTTAGTCCACTGCGTGGCTTGCGCAATATCCACACGCCCCTCGCGCACTTGGCGTAGCAAGCGGCTGCGCCCCGCGCCGTAGATGCCAGAGAAGCGCACCACGGTCGCTGCAAAGCGACTCTCCGCTACCTGCTGTTCCGCCTCCAATAAGCAGCGCCCAGAGAAACCTTTGCCCAGTGCAGGTGATTGCTCATTCACCACTTCGCCGCTGTCTTGCGCGTAGACCGAGGTGCTGGACACAAACAGCAGGCGCGGCTTGCCCTGCAAGGCCGCCAGCACATGGCGCGTGCCGTCCACATACACCTGCCGGTAGCGCGCCTCACTGCGCTCCCCTGGGGTCAGCGTAATGACCACATAGTCAAACACCGCGTGCTGTAGTGCTGCGCGCACGGCGACACCATCGCAGACATCAGCCGCGAGTGGCGCAATAAAATCGGGTAGAGAATTGGGGTAGCGGCGCAAACCGGTCAGGCGGTAGTCATCGCGCAGTAGCACCGCCAAACGCTGCGCAATATCACCACAGCCGACGAGCAGTACCGATGGCTGCGCGTGTTGCGTCAACGGGTGGCCAGTTGCGTGGGCGCGTGTCCTGACTCTATCCAGCCTTTCAAGCGATTGGCATCACCCACGGGCGACAGCTTGCCGTCTGAGTCCAGCATCACCATCACAGCATTGCGATTGCCCACCGTCGCCATCATCACGA
>CAYOEO010000040.1:0-3104 GCA_964403125.1 uncultured Pseudomonadales bacterium
CAGTGACTCTCGCTGTGTCAACGTCTAGCCACTCGACATCAAAAGCGCAATCAATTCCGCTTTCCTCGATTCGACAAACGGCTTCCATAATATCCAACACTATTCTTTTTATGCTTTGGGTTTTTTGTATTTCTGACATATCTCTTTCAGCTCCAAAATTGTCCAGCGTTTTTTGTCGTAGTTTGTCTCTAGTTTTTCAACTTCATCAATACCAATCTTTTTTAACAATCCTTTTCGATATTCGATTAGATTACCGCTCAAACTTGTATTACACCGTTCGCATTGACCGTGGCAATTTTTCGGCTCAAATCGTAACGCTGTATGCAATCCAGCAGGACGATAGTGCCCAGCATTCCGCTTTCCTACGCCATCAGCAATACCGCAACTGATACACGGAAAGCCTTTGTCGCGCTCTCTTATCCACGCATTAAAAACTATCTGCGCTTTCTTAATCCAATGTGCCCTATCTGTTTCTTTCAGTAATCGATTTTTTTCTTTCGTGATTGCACGTTCTTTTTTCTCTCGATTACCATTTGCAAAATCAACTGAACAAGAAACACTGCACACTTTCTGCAATGTCTGAAAAGGCTGGAATGCTTCCTTGCACACCGCACATTTTTTTGGCTTTATGTTATACACTACAAGACAACACCACTCTCAGTTATACGCCCGCCAGCTGGCAGTGCATACAGTTGTTCACCATGTCGCAAATCGCGCTCAGACCGCATTTGAACTTGATTCAATCTAGTGTATTTAATCGCCGCAGGAGCCGTGATTAGCATGCCTCCGATTGAAAAAACTTTGTGCTCGTGAAACATTGAGCCACAATAAAAACCGTTTTTTTCTTTGTCATTTCTTTTCTTTACTGTCATTTTTCTACCCCAAAAAAATCATTAAGCACCATAAGCCTGCCGCTCTGCACGCATGTTCGCCTGTGCAGTGCGCCACAATTCTATTTTTGCATGGCAGCCAGCAATCATCAGCTTCAAGTATTCTTCTTTCTCGACCGCCACCTGCAATGCTGTAAGAAGTGAGATATAGTCATCGTGTGCGTATGCGTAGCTCTCGCGTTCTTGACCTGTCTTGATTCCATTCTTTTCAGCCTCGATCATCAATAACGCCTTCTTGCTCTTACGAAATTGCTCAAAATATACGCGCTCGCTTTTTGCCTCTGCGTATTTCTTAGCATTGTCGCGTATGAATGTTAGCGTTTTTTCAATGTCGATTTCTTGCATTTTCTACCTCGAATAAGTGCCAGTTGAGCGGTAGGGACTGGCGGCTCCGAACACGCTTATCGCGTCCTGCACCCTCGCTCTTGAGATGATTTAACAAGTCGATATTTGATAATCTTTGTCATACCCCATCTAGTATCTTTCAGCGTTATCCACGTCTTGCTGATAACGTATCCCTTTTCTGTCAATTCGCAAATCCTACGGGACAAAGACAACACGCCAATATCTACAGCTTGTAGCGTTGTGATGCCTTTGTGTTTTTTCATGTACTCGATTATTGCAGCATTTTGCGTTTTTGTTTTCATTGCCTTCCCCTGTGTGTTAGATTTCATTTCTAATGTCTAATTATAGTTATTCATACGCCAGCCAGCCGAACGACCAGCGTCCAATGTCGTTATGCGTCATGCAAAGCCTCGCTTCGGAACATGGGCATCGCCGCCACGCGCCGCACGAATAGCAGCACCAAGCAGGCTATTATCCAGCGCCACAGGAGTTTCCGGCTCACTTTTGCCTCTGTTGCACGCTCGGCACCATTCACCATCCGGCAGGTCGTTGCCGTTAACACAGCAAATACACTGCCGCCTAACAAGTCGCTCAAGGTCGCCGGTTTCACCGGCTGGACTCGCTTCATTCGTTTCACTCATTTCGCTCTCCCCTTATCTCCACGTTAGCAGCCATGTCGCCACTGTTTTACAGCGCCACCAACTTTCACGCCAATCCATCCAACTACAAAGAACGGCACGGAAATCAACATCAGCGGCCATATTGATGCGAAAAAATAGGCCGCGTCATCTTCATCTCTGTACCGAATAAGTGCACATAGACACAATAACCCAACAAAATACACAATTACCAAGATCACATCTTGCATAAATCCTCCGAATATAAATGACTGCTAACAACCGCATCAAGGCCGCGCTACGCGCTGGACAACTTCACCGCTGCGCGGCTTGTTGCCTCTCAGCTCCATCGTTATGCGTCATTAAAATCTCTCTGTCGCTTTGCTTGTGCCGAAAATACACAGAGAAACTACCAGAAGGCTCCTGCTCAACATCGCAGTAAAAATCAGGCGCATCAATCCACCACATCGTCTTGCCTTCGTCAGTAGTTGTTTGGCGCATAACAACTCGCTCAACCTCGTTCGTCATTTTATTCCTCACTGGACGCTTCGCGCCGGTTAGCTCTGCGTTGTACGTCAACATCAGTACAGGCCTTCGCTGTACAGTTTCATGCCGTTCAAGCCTTTTCCACACGCTTCGGGGTAGCGTAGTTGTCCGGCAGCTTCGGCAACTTTGTATGCTTCTTCACGGCTCATAAACACGCCCATCTTGTCCACAAAACCTTGATTTTCGTCGCGGCAATGTTTGAACTTTGCGCCGTCGTGTCGAGCGTCAATCTGTCTGTGCATATCAGGACTGTAGTGCCGAATGCCCAGCAGTACATCGCCATCTGCTGCCCGCAATGCAGCACACACTACCCGCCTTTCTGATCTATCCATCACTTCTCTCCAAGTATTGCCGTATAACTGTCGCTTGAAGCGGACTAGCCGCTTAAGCTGGTGTTATAGCTCTATGCCGCCAATCTGCTCTTTAATCTGCCGCAAACAATCCTTGCAGGCATGCACTCCGTCAGTTGATCGCGCATGGTCAAGTTTGAATTTCTTCATGCCAGTAAAATTAAACCCGATCAGCTCGTTCGGTATTTTTTGCTCTCTGCAAATATCGCAGTTATACGTTTGTTTCATGCCCATAAATCACCAAGCTATAACAAGTAAAAGCAACGGGATTTCGCCACGTTGTGGCTCAACCCCTGTTTAAGGCGTTAGGCTGCTGTCTGTACCAATCGTTGCGGTGGCGCAATTTCGCCCGGAGT
>CAYOEO010000041.1:0-2517 GCA_964403125.1 uncultured Pseudomonadales bacterium
TAACCAACCCGCCTGAGGCTCGCTCAGTGCGGACGCGCATTATAGGCAACTAAAAAATGGATGCAACACTCCGCTGCTATTTTTGCGTGTTATTTACAGGTTCTCTTCGATCGTACTATTTATGTGCGCCGGGACCTGTCTGCGCGTACGCCAATGCAACACCGGACCCGACAGCGCATAAATCACTGCCAAACTCAGCACCATCAATTCTGTATGCCAAACCAGCACGGTAATAATTAATGGCACAGCCAATAAATACACCAAAGGAACACGCCCTTTGAAATCAATCCCCTTAAAGCTGTAGTAACGTAGGTTGGTCACCATTAGCAAGCCCGTGACTGCCGTCAACACCGTTAACAACACAGGCGCCAACCCCGGCTCAATATGCGTGCCGCTCCCCAGCCACACCGTGCCAGCCACAACCGCCGCCGCCGCTGGACTGGCCAAGCCGGTGAAGTAACGTTTATCTGCTGTTTCTACTTGTGTATTAAAGCGTGCCAAACGCAACGCGGCGCATGCGCAATACAAAAATGCAGCAGACCAACCAAACTTTCCGACATTCACTAAAGCCCAGTTGAACATTACCAAACCCGGCGCAACGCCAAATGACACCATGTCGGACAAACTATCGTACTGAACACCAAATGCACTTTGCGTATTAGTCAGACGCGCGATGCGCCCATCCAAACCATCAAAAATCATCGCTACAAAAATAGCGATAGCTGCGTTATCAAAACGATGCTGCATACCTGCGATAACCGCGTAGTAACCACAAAAAAGCGCCATCGTCGTAAATAAATTTGGCAACAGATAAATGCCACGATGGCGAACTTTTTTACCATCAGCACCTGCCACTTCTTCAACATGCTCTCCAACAGGGAGCACGCCACTATCTTCCATTACGCCATCCATCGAATGCTGTTGATCATTGGACATAACCGTCACCTTTTTCGAAATAACATACTGCAAAAACAAAACGCGGCCTGAGCCGCGCTTTGCTTAACACTCTAGATCAATTTTTGCTCTTGTCTACAATCTTCTTGATCCAAGGCATCATTGAACGCAGCTTAGCGCCCACCACCTCAATTGGATGTGCGGCATTATTGCGGCGATATGCAGTCATCGAAGAGTAGTTAGTTGCACCCTCCAAGATAAACTTCTTGGCGTACTCGCCGTTCTGAATATCTTTCAATGCTTGACGCATAGCTTTGCGCGACTCCTCATTGATTACGCGAGGACCCGTCACATATTCACCGTACTCGGCGTTGTTAGAAATGGAGTAGTTCATGTTGGCGATACCGCCCTCATACATCAAATCAACAATCAGCTTCAGCTCGTGTAAACATTCGAAGTAAGCCATTTCAGGCGCGTAGCCAGCTTCCGTCAGAGTTTCAAAGCCCATTTTGACCAATTCAACGCAGCCACCACACAAAACAGCCTGTTCACCAAACAAATCAGTTTCTGTTTCATCTTTGAATGTAGTTTCGATAATACCTGTGCGACCACCACCAATGGCTGACGCATAAGAAAGTGCGACTTCTTTCGCTTTGCCAGAAGCATTTTGATAAACCGCAACCAAATCAGGAATACCACCGCCTTTGACAAATTCATTGCGCACCGTGTGACCTGGTGCCTTAGGCGCAATCATGATGACATCCAGATCCGCACGCGGCACCACTTGGTTGTAGTGAATAGCAAAACCGTGAGCGAAGGCCAGAGTAGCGCCCTGCTTCAAGTTGGGTTCAATTTCATTTTTGTACAACTGCGATTGAAACTCATCTGGTGTTAACACCATCACCAAATCAGCCCACTTCACAGCTTCCGGCACAGATTTAACCGCCAAGCCAGAAGCTTCCGCTTTTTTCGCCGTCGGTGAATTCGGACGCAATGCCACTACCACATCCACGCCAGAATCTTTCAAGTTGCCCGCATGCGCGTGACCTTGAGAACCGAAACCGATAATCGCTACTTTTTTACCGCGAATGATAGAAAGATCAGCGTCTTTGTCGTAATAGATTTGCATGGTTTACCTCGTGAGTTTTGGCTAGTGCCAGTTAAATAAAAATTAGAGCCCTAATACTTTTTCACCGCGCGCAATGCCGGAGACACCGCTGCGCACCACTTCTAAAATAGCTGCATCACCAACCGCTTCCAAAAACGCATCCAACTTAGAACTAGAACCTACCAATTGGATGGTGTAAATGGCACTGGTGACATCAACGATTTGCCCGCGAAAAATATCGACACAGCGCTTTATTTCCGCGCGCTGCGCGCCGCTGGCACGCACTTTAATCAACATAATTTCACGTTCGATATGTGCGCCTTCGGTGAGATCCACCAGCTTCACCACATCCACCAATTTATTGAGATGTTTGGTGATCTGCTCGATCACGTTCTCGTCGCCAATGGTCGTCAACGTTAAGCGAGACAGCGTAGAATCTTCTGTCGGGGCAACCGTCAAGGTTTCAATATTGTAGCCGCGCTGTGAAAACAACCCCACCACACGCGACAGCGAAC
>CAYOEO010000042.1:0-1958 GCA_964403125.1 uncultured Pseudomonadales bacterium
ACACGCAAATCAATTTTGGCGAAGTCGTCAAATTCAATCGTCGGTGCAATGCTGTCATCGCAAGATGGCGCAGATTTTTTCTCAGATTTTTTGGTGGCTGGCGTTTCTGACGGTTTTTCTTCAGCCAACATAGCGTCTACTTGTTTGGTGTCTACACGCTGCATCATCGGTTCAAATGGATGGATGCTGTGATTCAGTATAGGTTGGATATTGTCTTTCCAGGCCAGATCGCTATTGAGAAAGGCAGCGGCTTTTTGTGCAGTAGCGGGCAGTACGGGTTGCAGATAGATCATCAATACGCGAAACAAATTAATGCCCATGGTGCAGACATCCAGTGCTGCAAATTGATGGCCTTCTTTGGCAAGCGCCCACGGCGCTTTGTCGTTGATGTATTGATTGGCTTCATCGGCCAACGCCATGATTTCGCGCATGGCATGACCAAACTGGCGTTTTTCATACAAGGCTGCAATATTTTCACTTTGCGCAATAGTTCGCTGCCAAAGTTCAGGTGCGTCCAAATGTGAAGATAATGTGCCACCAGCCTTGGTAATGAAACCGGCACAGCGACTGGCGATATTGACTAGCTTGCCAACCAAATCAGCGTTCACGCGCTGTACAAAATCAGTGAGGTTGAGATCAATATCATCCACACCGTCACTGAGTTTGGCGGCAAAGTAATAGCGCAAATATTCTGGTTGAAGGTGTTTTAAATAACTTTGTGCACGGATAAACGTGCCGCGCGATTTCGACATTTTTTTGCCATCAACTGTCAAAAAGCCGTGGGCAAAAATTTGTGTCGGGGTGCGAAAACCGCTGTTGTGCAGCAGCGCTGGCCAAAACAGGGCATGAAAGTTGATGATGTCTTTGCCGATAAAGTGGTACAGCTCGGCTTTGGATTCTTGGTTCCAGTATTCGTTGAAATCAATATTGTGCTGCTGGCAGAAATATTGAAAGCTCGCCATGTAGCCCACGGGTGCATCCAACCACACATAAAAAAACTTGCCCGGCGCATTGGGAATTTCAAAACCAAAATAGGGCGCATCGCGAGAAATATCCCACGGCTGCAAACCGCTATCCAGCCATTCTGCCATTTTGTTGGCGACTTCTTCTTGTAAGTGACCGGCGCGTGTCCACTGCTTGAGAAAATTCGTGCAGGCAGGCAGATCAAAAAAGAAATGTTCCGATGCTTTGGCAATTGGTGTGGCGCCAGAAATTACCGATACGGGGTTGAGCAAATCCATGGGGGCGTATGTCGCGCCACAGGCTTCGCAGTTATCGCCATACTGATCTTCGGCTTTGCATTTTGGGCAGGAGCCTTTGATATAGCGATCGGCTAAAAAAAGATTTTTTTCTGGGTCAAAGGCTTGTGTGATGGATTGCGTTTTTATCAATCCTAAATCATTCACGCGGTTATAAATCAGCTCGCTATAGTGGCGATTTTCGTCGGAGTGCGTGGAATGGTAGTGATCAAAACCAATTAAAAAACCTGCAAAATCTTGTTCGTGCTCTTGGCGCACATCGGCTATCAGTTGCTCCGATGTAATGCCGAGTTGCTCGGCTTTCAACATAATGGCAGTGCCGTGCGTGTCATCTGCACAAACGTAGATACACTGTTGCTGGCGCGCTTTTTGGAAGCGCACCCAGATGTCGGTTTGGATGGTTTCCAGCAAATGCCCAAGGTGCAGTGAGCCGTTGGCATAGGGCAGGGCGCTGGTAACAAGAATTTTGCGTGGTGCTGTCATGGAATAAGCCGGCCAGTGCAGAGAAGCGGAAGGGGCAAAACTATAGCGGTTTGACCGTGGTTTTTCGAGTCGGTCTGCTAGAATGCCGAACTTTCAATCAGTGAACAGGGCAGATTCCTATGGCAATCAAGGCAGATAAATGGATCCGGCGCATGGCGTTAGAGCACGGCATGATCGAGCCATTTGAGGCTGGGCAAGTGCGTGAGCCAGACGCGG